>JBKBJC010000097.1:0-1483 GCA_046294075.1 Tabrizicola sp.
CTGAAGGCCGAGCTTGAGGCCCGGCTGATCCGTGAGGGCCGGCTGGACCTGGCCGAGCGGCTGTTCGCCTTTCTGCCGACCCGGGCCGAACTGGACCTTCTGGGCTGGGACAATGCCAATGACATCTTCCTCCACTGACCCCCTCGCCACCGGCCGTCGGGTCGTCCGTCGCGAGGCGGAGGCCCTGGAAAGGCTGGCCGGATCGCTGGACGACAGTTTCGCCCGCGCCGTCGCGCTCTTGATGCAGGCTGAAGGGCGGGTCATCGTCTCGGGCATGGGCAAGTCGGGCCATGTCGCGCGCAAGATCGCTGCGACCTTCGGCCGAGGCGAGTCATGGCGATCTGGGCATGGTGGCGCGGGGCGATGTGCTGCTGGTCCTGTCCAATTCGGGCGAGACGCCGGAACTGGCGGATCTTCTCGCCCATGCCAAGCGGTTTTCCATCCCGATGATCGCGATCTCCTCGCGCGCGGGATCGACGGTGATGCGGCAGGCCACGGTGGGCCTTCTGTTGCCGGATGTGCCGGAGGCCTGCGAAAAGGGGATCGTGCCGACCACCTCGACCACGATGACCCTGGCCCTGGGCGATGCGCTGGCCATCGCGCTGATGGAGCATCGCGCCTTCACGCCCGAGCATTTCCGCATGTTCCATCCCGGCGGCAAGCTGGGCGCGCGGCTGCTGAAGGTCGGCGACCTGATGCATGCCGACCCGCCCATGGTGCCCGAGACGCTTGCCATGGGCGAGGTGCTGGTCGAGATCACGCGCCGCGGCTTCGGGGTCGTGGGGGTGACGGACGCGGCGGGCGATCTGGCCGGCATCATCACCGACGGCGACCTGCGACGGCATCTGGACGGGCTGATGTCGCACAGCGCGGGCGAGGTGATGACCAGCGATCCGCGGACCATCGGCCCGGATGCCCTCGCTGGCGAGGCGCTTGCCCTGATGAACGACCGCAAGATCACCTGCCTGCTGGTGACCGAACCCGGCAGTCGACGGGCGATCGGCATCCTGCATGTCCACGACTGCCTGCGCGCCGGGGTCGCCTGACCGTGGCGCGGGCCGACACGCATACGCGGGTGGTGGGCTGGCTGAAGGTCGCGCTGCCGCTGGCGGCGCTGGCGATCCTGTCCACCCTGTTCCTGGTCGCCCGCCAGATCGACCCCGAAGCCGCGCTGCCCTATGCGGAGGTCGATGTTCGGGACCTGGCGCGCGAGCCGCGGATGACGGCGCCGACCTATGCCGGCACCACTTCGGACGGGGCAGCCCTTACCCTGCGTGCGCATGAGGCCCGTCCTGCCTCCGAAGCGTCCGAGGCGGCCGCGACAGAACTGCGGCTGGAGCTGGCCACGCCGGACGGCGCGCAGACCGAGCTTGCCGCGGCCCGGGCTCGGATGGACAGTGCCTCGCAACAGATCGTCCTGTCGGGCAGCGTGACCGTCACCACCTCTTCCGGCTACCGGCTGGAGACGGAGGAGATCGTGGCC
>JBKBJC010000098.1:0-1248 GCA_046294075.1 Tabrizicola sp.
GTGGCCGGGGTCTCGCCCAGCTCGCGCCGGGCAGCGGCGAGGTTCGCGGCGCTGCAGGCCGCCCGCTTCAATGGCGTGCTCACTGTGAAGGCCGGCGACAAGTGGGTGACCTACAAGTCGGATGCCGAACTGCAGTCGGCCTTGCATGACCTTGACCGTGAGATTGCCCAGCAGGAAGGCCGCCCGCGCGCCCGGCGCATCCGCACTTACGCAGGGAAGGGATTGTGATGAAGGCACTCCAGAACCTGCGCCGCAAGGTGGGCGCGATGATCGGCGGCTTCGAGGGTGGCCTGTCCGCCCGGCGCCTCAAGACCTTCCACGCCAGCCGTGCCCACGTCAACACGCTGATCCAAGCCGCCGGCGCCGATATGACCGCGCGTGCCCGCTATCTCATCCGCAACAACGGCTATGCCGCCAACGCGGTCGAGTCCTGGGCAGGCAATGCCGTGGGCACCGGCATCAAGCCCTCGTCGGGCATTGCCGATGCGGTGCTCAAGGATCGGGTGCAACGCTTGTGGCTGCGCTGGACCGACGAGTCCGACGCCGAAGGACTCACCGATTTCTATGGCCAGCAGCGCCGCGCCGCTCGGGAACTGTTCATCGCCGGAGAGGTGTTCTTCCGTATTCGCCCGCGCCGCCCAGAGGATGGTTTGAGCGTGCCGCTGCAGTTGCAGATGCTGCCAGCCGAGATGCTGCCCTTGAACCACAACCAGGCACTCGACAACGGCCACCGCATCCGGCAAGGCATCGAGTTCGACAAGATCGGCCGACGCATGGCCTACCACTTCCTGCGCCGCCACCCGGGCGACATCACCGATCCGGGGCTGGCCGGGGAAACCGTGCGGGTGCCGGCAGAAATGGTGCTGCACATCGTCGATCCGGTGGACGCCGGGCAACTCCGGGGCGTGTCGCGCTTCTCGCCAGCGCTGGTGAAGCTCTTTCTGCTCGACCAGTACGACGACGCCGAGCTGGATCGCAAGAAGGTCGCGGCGATGTTCGTCGGCTTCGTGCGCCGGCCCGAGCGCGACTTCGACAACGGTGGTGAGACCGACGACCGGGGCGAGCCGCTGCTGCCGCTCGAGCCTGGCCAGTTGCAGATTCTGGATGACGGCGAGGACATCACCTTCTCGACCCCGGCCGATGTGGGTGGCAACTACGAGTCCTTCCAGTACCGCACCTTGCTACAGGTGGCCGCTGCCCTCGGGCTGCCCTACGCCAACCTGTCGGCCGATATGTTGAAGGCCAACT
>JBKBJC010000099.1:0-1100 GCA_046294075.1 Tabrizicola sp.
GCGGCGGCCAGACGCCCGTGGCCCGCGATGATGCCGTTGCCGCCATCGACCAAGATCGGGTTCGTCCAACCGTACTCGACGATGCTGGCCGCGATCTTGGCGATCTGCGCTTCGGTGTGCGTGCGCGGGTTGCGGGCGTAGGGGATCAGCGTCTCGACCTTGCGGTACTCGACGTTCAAAGGATTCAAGGGTGTGGGTTCCGCAAAAACGAAACCCGCCGACGGACCGTGCCGTGGGCGGGTTGGAGTGTGAAGTGCGAACTGGACGGGGTGCGAACCTGCGAACCGTGCGAACCTCGGTTCGCACTCTGACGCTAGAAAAGCGCCGCGCTCGCGCCCCCCGCATGGCGGTTTGGGAAGGAAGGACCCCTTTTGCCTCGGGCCGCTCGCCGCGCCGTCACCGCTGTCCAGAAGATAGCTGAAATACTACCCCCGGATCGGCGAATCTGTTGCAGGGTCAAAAACCGCTCACTGCCGCTGATGCCCGCGCATTGCCGACCGCGCGCGCCAAATCATGCCAAATCACTACGCCGTGACGACGCCATTGAGTTGGTCGGTGACCGTCTGCAAGGCGCGCTGCCAGCGCCGCCATGCCGTCGTGCGGTCGCAGGCGAAGCGGATGGTGATGTCGCGCCAGCCGTAGCGCTTGGCGCGCATCCACACGAGGTGGCGCTGCTCGACCTCCAACCACTGCACCCACTTCATCGTCTCCAGCATCCGCTCGATGGCGTCCGGCGTCGGAGGAAACGGTCGATAGACCGTCTCGTCGGCCGCGAAGGCTTCCCACTCCTTGCGCACGATGATCGGCCAGGTGTTGAAGTAGCCCTGCACACGCACGGGCGGCAGGCGTCGTCCGGTGCTGGCCGCCTCCTCGAAGCGCGCGGCCACGTCGTCGATCGTCCAAGTGCGAGGATCACCCATGGCGTGCGCCTCCCTGTCCGTAGAGACGTTCGCCGATGCGCCGGACGAACTCGCGCTCGATGAAGTCCAAGCGTTCGTCGGCGGCGTTGACGACGAGGATGTGCTGGTCGCGCCAGCCACGTTGCTTCATCGCCTCGAGGTCGGTGGTCTCGGGCTGGAGGCGACCCAAGGGGCAGCGAT
>JBKBJC010000100.1:0-1013 GCA_046294075.1 Tabrizicola sp.
GGCCGCCGACGCCACCCGCCCCTCATGGAGCAGCCGTTGCCAGTGGTGCGCCAGCCCGAGCGCACGCATCAGCGCCGTGTCCTTGGTCTCGGGGCGCGGCGGGCTGGCCCCCGACGAATGCGCCTCCACCGCCCTCGGCGCGCCGGGCGGCGCGATCACCGCGCGGCGGATGCCGCGCCGCACCAGCCGCCAAGGCACGAAGGTTTCCAGTTTCACGCCGCCCGCAGGCGTGGGCAGTCTCTGGGTGACCGGCGCTCCCTCGATGCGTCCGCGGTGCTTGGTGCTCACGCGGCCTCCTCGAAGCGTCGCACGATCTCGCGCTGGGCCACCCAGTCCACCGGCAGCGGGTGGCGCTGGAACCAGATCAGGCTCATGCGCCGCGGCTGGCGCCCGGCCAGCAACATCTCGACGATGTCGGGCGCGAGCAGCGTCAGGCGCAGCAACTCGTTGACCACCGAGTGGTGCAGCCCTTCGGCGCGCGCGATGGCCGAGCCGCTCGGCATCGCGCCGCTGTCCAGCAGGTGCTGCCAGTAGAAGGCGCATGCCACACCGTCCAGCAGGGTCACGTCGTGGACGTGCCGGTCGTCGGCAGCCACGCGTTGGACGCCCCGTCGGCGAAACGTCAAGGGCACAACCACCCTGATGACAACGCCTCGGCCTGCTGCAGCACCGTCTGCACAGCGGTGTCTTGGAGATCGGGCGGGTAGCCGTACTTCCGCAGGATGCGCTTCACCAGCACCCGCATCCGTGCGCGGGCAGAGTCCCGGTGGGCCCAGTCAACCGACACGTTTTCGCGCAGTCTCATCAGCAATTCGTGGGCGATCAGCCTGAGCTTGTCGTCGCCCATCATCTGGACGGCGCTCTCGTTCTCGGCCAGGGCGTCGTAGAAGGCGATCTCTTCGACTGACAGCCCGGACTCTACACCACGCTGGCGTCCCGCACGGATGTCCGTGGCCAAATGGATCAGCTCCTGCAGCACCTCGGCGGTGGTGATGGCGATCGCGTGGAAGCGC
>JBKBJC010000101.1:0-982 GCA_046294075.1 Tabrizicola sp.
GTTTCACACCCCCGCACCCCCGTGGGATATTTGTGGACGAAGAATGGGCTAGAGGAGGGATGCCGCGATCATCGTCAGGGTTGCGAAGAAGCCTACGCTCCAGATGACCGAGCGCCAAGGGCGCCAGCCGAGGGCGTAGGCGGGAATGTAGAGGATGCGCGCGCCGAGATAGACCCAGGCTGCGGTTTGGGTGACCTGGGTGGACTGGTTGCCGAGCGTCACGACGACGACGGCAAGGGTGAAGAGGATCAATCCCTCGAAATGGTTGTTCATCGCGCGTTGCAGCCGGCCCGTCACGGTGGAGAGGGGCCGCGAGGGCGGGGTGTCGCGGGGGCCCGAGGTATAGGCGGGGCCGAGCTCGCGGTTGGCGGGGATGGCGAACAGGACGAACTGCACCGATTGCAGGAGGCCGGCGAGGGCGAGGGCGGTCAGTTCGGGGGTCATGGGCGCGTCCGATCAAGGGGGGCGGCTCCCCTCCCCCTCGTGGGGAGGGGATGGGGGTGGGGGGCCTGCGGCAGGTGGCGAGCGGCGGCCCCCCCTCCCCAGCCCTCAACCACGAGGGGGGAGGGAGGCGCCAGTTCGGCAGGGGCCATGACAGGATTTTTAAGCGTCATCTGTGCCCTGCTTTCCGCGCGCGGGCGACACCGGCAAATATCGCGGCGTGGATGAGCGCAACAAGGGCGATGGAAAGGAGATGCTGCAACGGACTTGCCTGCGGCCACAGGTGCCACCACAGGACGGCGCCGAGCGGCAGGAAGAGCGCAAGACCCGTCCACAGGCCGGGATTGGGGCTGCGCAACACCAGGGCCTGGCCGCCATGGGCAAGCGCGTTGACAAGAAGAAGGTAGGCTGCGACGAGGCCCCAGCCCGGATGAACGCGCAGGCTGAGCCACAGGGCGGCCGCGATCACCGCCCAGACTCCGACGATGTTGATCCAGAACACCGCCGGAACCGTCAGCGCTTCGACGCCATCTGCGAGCCG
>JBKBJC010000102.1:0-943 GCA_046294075.1 Tabrizicola sp.
AGCCCCGAATCCATCGCCGCCGTCGTGCGCCACATCCAACGCCAGGGCGCACCGATCGACGAGGCCACGGTCGTGATGGCGATGGGCCGCCTCAACGACGTGTGGGATCAGCTCTTCCCGGTTGAGCAGCACCGCATCGCCAACCTGATGATCGAGCGCATCGATCTCGTCCACACCGACGAGATGCAGGGCATCCGGGTGAAGTGGCGCGAACTGGGCTGGGACGCCTTGATCGGCGAGTTCGCGCCCAGGAGCATCGGCGCCGAGCTGCTGGAGGTCGAGGCATGAAGGACGGGACGCTCGAGACCTTCGTGCCGCTGACCCTGCGGCGGCGCGGCGTGCGCCGGCTGGTTCAGCACCAGGCCGAGGACCGGGACGCGCACGACAGCACGCTCATCGAAGGGATGGCGCGGGCCTTCCACTGGCAACGGCTGCTGGACAGCGGCGCGATGCCCAGCGGCTCGGCCATCGCGCGTGCCGAAGGGCTGCACCACTCGGTGGTCAACGAGCTGCTGCGCCTGACGCTGCTCGCGCCCGACATCGTCGAGATGCTGATGGCCGGGCGGCAGCCACGCCGGATGAGCCTGATCTGGTTCCAGCGCCACCCGCTGCCGGTGGACTGGGCGGCCCAGCGCGAGATCGTGCGGCGCTTCGAGGAGAAAGCGTGAGCACGAAGCACCGGGGACGCATCGAGGGAGCGCCGGTCACCCAGAAACTGCCGACGCCGGCGGGCGGCGTGAAACTGGAAACCTTCGTGCCCTGGCGGCTCGTCCAGCGTGGCACCCGGCGCGCGGTGATCCCACCACCTGGGGTCCGGACGGCCGTCGAGGCGCACTCGACCTGGGCCGCTCCCGTGCGCACCGAGATCCCGGACACCGCTCTCCTGCGAGCGCTTGGGCTGGCGCACCACTGGCAGCGGCTGCTCACCGAGGGAAGGGTTGCC
>JBKBJC010000103.1:0-593 GCA_046294075.1 Tabrizicola sp.
GGCGTTCGACACCGGCCCCTGGCCACGCCTGCCGCAAAGTGCCCGTCAGGCAAAACTCACAGAGTTTCTCGATGCCATCGACCGCCGCAAGGCGGAGATCGTAGCACTGATCGTCGCCGAGGCCGGAGCGACCCAGATGCTGGCCGATTATCTGCAATACGGCATCCCGATGCAGCACGCCCGCCACATGGTCGAGCTGTCGGGGCGCGATTCGGTGACACCGTTGCCTGTCGAAGTCACGCCCAATATGCAGGGCACCTTGACGCTGGGCGGTGGCGTGCTGGCGCGCGAACCGATGGGTGTCGTTGCCGCGATCACGCCCTATAACTTTCCGTTCTTCCTCAATATCGGAAAAATCATTCCTGCGATGGCAGTGGGCTGCACCGTGGTGCTCAAGCCTTCGCCCTATACGCCCATCGAAGCGCTGATCCTTGGTGAGATCGCCGAGGAAGTTGGGCTGCCCAAGGGCGTGCTCAACATCGTAACCGGCGATGTCGAGGCTGGCACGCTGTTGACGACCGACAAGCGGGTAGATCTGATCAGCTTTACAGGGTCGGACAAAGTGGGCGCGATGATCCAGGCGCAGGCTGCGC
>JBKBJC010000103.1:603-918 GCA_046294075.1 Tabrizicola sp.
ACTGGGTGGCAAATCTGCGCTGATCGTGCGCGCCGATGCCGATATTCAGCAGGCCGCCATGACCGGCATGGGCGGCTTTGTAACCCATTGCGGGCAGGGCTGCGCGTTGCTGACCCGGCACATCGTCCACAATTCGATCCGTGATGCCTATGTGGCCACGCTTCAGGCGATGCTAGGCCACATCAAGATCGGGAACCCGATTGACCCAGCGGTGAACTACGGCCCGCTAATCCGTGAAGTCGCCCGGACCCGCACCGAGCAGTATGTCGACATCGCACACAGCGAAGGCGCAACACTGGTTGCAGGCGGCAAGCG
>JBKBJC010000104.1:0-627 GCA_046294075.1 Tabrizicola sp.
GCGTCGACGGCACGTTGATTGATGCCTGGGCATCGCACAAGAGCTTCCGGCCCAAGGACGGTGATGGCCCGAGGCCGCCGGGGCGCAATCCCGAAGTGGATTTCAAGGGCCGCTCCCGCGCCAATGACACGCACGTCTCGACCACGGACCCGGAGGCCCGCCTGTTCAAGAAGGCCGAAGGCACGGCCTCCCGGCTGTGTCACATGAGCCATGTGCTGATGGAGAACCGCAACGGCCTGGTGGTGGATGTGGCCACCACGCTTGCCACAGGCAAGGCTGAGCGGCAGGCGGCCTTGAAGCTTCTGGCGCGTCACGCCCGGCGCGGCGCCACGGTTGGGGCAGACAAAGGCTATGACACCGCCGACTTCGTCGCGGGCTGTCGCCGACTGGGCGTCACGCCGCACGTCGCGCGAAAGAAGACTGGCTCGGCAATTGATGGCCGGACGACGCGGCATGCGGGCTATCAAACCTCCCTCAAGGTGCGCAAACGGATCGAGGAGGCCTTCGGCTGGTTGAAGACGGTAGCGGGCTTGCGCAAGACGCGTCTGATCGGCCAGGCGAAGTTGGCGGGCCAGGCGCTGCTGTGCTTTGCTGCGTACAACCTGGTTCGCATCGGCAGCCTATCCG
>JBKBJC010000104.1:637-870 GCA_046294075.1 Tabrizicola sp.
CGCCATGATTTCGAGAAAGGAGTGTATCCCTCATGGCGATGCGTGTCGAAACGAATCCTTTGGAAGCCGCCTATGCCGCCCTGCTTGAAAATGGCCTGGACGGCGCCGGCGAAGCCCTGCGTATCCTCGTCAATGAAGCCGCCAAGATCGAGCGAAGCGCGTTTCTCGGCGCCCGTCCCTACGAGCGTACCGAAACACGGCGCGATTACGCCAATGGTTTCAAGCCCAAGACC
>JBKBJC010000105.1:0-840 GCA_046294075.1 Tabrizicola sp.
GGGGCTTGTCATGGCTCTCACTATCCTCAACGGGCAAAAACTGAGTCGAAATCCTTGAAACCTTTGACCTCGATCGGGTTGCCGCTCGGGTCGAAGAAAAACATTGTCCGCTGTTCGCCCGGCTGCCCTTCAAAGCGGATGACGGGCGGAATGTCAAAGGCAGTACCAGCGGTCGTAAGCCGAGCGGCCAGTTCCACCCAGCCCTCGAGTGGCAGCACGACACCCAGATGCGGCATCATCACCATGTGCTCGCCGACATGGCCAGTGCGGGTTGTCTCGAATGGCTTGCCCAAGTGAAGCGAAATCTGGTGGCCGAAGAAATCGAAATCGACCCAGGTGTTGGAACTGCGGCCCTCCTCACAACCAAGTACTCCGCCATAAAATCGGCGTGCCTCGTCGAGGTCAGTGACATGATAGGCGAGGTGAAAAATTGAGCGCATCGAAAGATCCTCAGTTGTGACAACGTGAGGATATGTCTTGGCGAGGGAAAGAAAAACCATATATTTGCTTCTCTCAGCGATAGGTTTTCTTTTGGATATTCGATTTTTGCAAAGCCTGGTCAGCGTCGTGGAGACCGGATCGATCATCTCTGCGGCAAGGCGTGAGAAGCTCACGTCCGCTGCGATAAGCCAGCGTGTCCAGGCGCTCGAACGTAGCCTGGGTACTACCCTTCTTGTGCGGCACGCCCGCTCGGTGGCTCCAACCGAGGCTTGCCTCCTGCTGCTGCCGCGGATCCGTCACCTGATCCGTGAGGCCTCCCTTTTGCGCGACGATCTTGACGAGCGCCAGATTTCAGGCGAGATGCGCATCGGGGCAATTTCCACCGTGATGACAGGTTTG
>JBKBJC010000106.1:0-828 GCA_046294075.1 Tabrizicola sp.
GTTGAGCGCGGGGCGGGCGTAGTCCTTGGGCAGTACGCCCTTGAGGGTGTCGTTTTCCTGCTCGATGGCGCGCATGGCCTCGTCGATGAGCACGCCGATGGCCGGATGGCGGGCGTTGGCGCGCAGGTGGGCCCAGCGCGCCAGCGTGGGTACCCAGAAGAGTTTGTAGGCGAGGTATTCGTCGCGGTCTTCGGCGGCCCGCGGATCCTCGGCCAGCAAGGCGGCGTGCTTGGCCTCGAAGGCGTCCGAGATGTACTTGAGGAAGATGAGCCCCAGCACGACGTGCTTGTAGTCGCTGGGCTCGAGGTTGCCGCGCAGCTTGTCGGCGGCCTTGAAGAGCTCGGCCTCGAAGCCCAGGCGCGCGCCGGGCGTGGAACTGGCTGCTGCTGGGGCGGGGGTGGTGCGCCGGCGGGGCATGGGGGCTCCTCCTTGGTTTTTATTGATCCGTGACGACGGGCCACGCACGGCGCGCCGCTTCCCCAGGGAAGCGGGCTTGGCGTGCCGGTGCCGCTATCGTAGCGCCGGCCGCAGGGGCCTCACCCCTTCGGCAACAGCCGACGCAGCTGCGGCCAGACGTTGTCCAGCATGATCGGCTGCGCCTTCTCGTTCGGGTGGATGCGGTCGGGCTGGAACAGGGCGATGGCCTGCGGGCCGTCGGCCACGCCAGCCAGGAAGAACGGCACCAGCGCCGCCTTTTCCTCCCGGGCCAGGTCGGCGTAGACGGCGCGGAAGTCGGCGCGGTAGCGCTCGCCGTAGTTGGGCGGCATGTCCATGCCGAGCAGCAGCACGCGCGCGCCGGCGTCGCGGCTGGCGCGGATCATGGCGCGC
>JBKBJC010000010.1:0-89696 GCA_046294075.1 Tabrizicola sp.
TGCCAGTCCTTCTGGCCGAAATAGCCCTTGTCGGCCAGGCTCATCCCGAACAGCTTGGTGACCACCGTCGCAACCCCGTCGAAATGACCGGGGCGCATGTGGCCCTCCAACGGCTGCGCCACGCCGGCCATGCTGACCGTGGTGATGAAGCCGTCGGGATAGACTTCCTCGACCTGCGGGGCAAAGATCGCATCGACCGGCACCGAGGCCAGCAGGGCCGCATCCGCCGCCTCGCTACGGGGATATTTCTTCAGATCCTCGGGGTTGTTGAACTGCTTGGGGTTCACGAAGATCGTGGTGACGACCCGATCGCATTCCGCCCGCGCCCGGCGAGCCAGCGACAGATGCCCGTCGTGCAGCGCGCCCATCGTCGGCACCACGCCCACCACCTCGTTCCTCGCCTTCCAGCCACCCGCCAGCGCGCGCAGCTCGGCCACCGTCCGAAGGATCGGGATCATTTCTTCTCCTTCGCGGGCAGCACGTCCGGAAAGCTGTGCTCGGCCGCCGGAAAGGAACGCGAGCGAACCTCTGCCGCATAGGACGCGATCGCCTCGTCCGCGACGCGGCCCAGCTCGGCATAGCGTTTCACGAACTTCGGCCGGAAGTCGGTGAACAGACCCAGCATGTCATCGACCACCAGCACCTGACCGTCGCAATCCACACCCGCACCGATGCCGATGGTCGGAATCGCCAGCGCCCGCGTCACCTTGCCGGCCAGCCCGGCGGGCACCTTCTCCAGCACGACCGAGAAGGCCCCGGCCGCCTCTACCGCCTTGGCGTCGGCCATCACCTTCGCCGCCTCGGCATCGCGGCCCACCACCTTGTAGCCGCCCAGAGTGTTGACGGACTGCGGGGTCAGTCCGACATGCGCCATCACCGGCACGCCACGAGCGGTCAGAAAGGCGATGGTCTCCGCCATGTGCAGCCCACCCTCCAGTTTGACCGCCGGGGCGCCGGATTCCGCCATCAGGCGGCTGGCATTGCGGAAGGCCTGCTGCGGCCCCTCTTCGTAGGAACCGAACGGCATGTCGATCACGGGCATCGCGCGCTGCGCACCCCGCACCACGGCACGGCCATGCAGGATCATCATTTCCAGCGTGACGCCCAGGGTCGAGGGCAAGCCATGGATCACCATCCCGACGCTGTCACCCACCAGGACGATGTCGCAATGCGCATCGACCAGCCGGGCAACGGGGGTGGAATAGGCTGTCAGCACCACCAGAGGTTCGCCGCCCTTGCGGGCACGGATATCGGGGGGCAGCACGGGCCGGACGGGGGACGTGGCGCTCATAGGTGGCTCCGCGCTATTCGCATTCTGCCGGACATATGGACACAAGCGAAAGGCCGCCGCAACAATTTTGCGCCGCAGCGCAGCACCGCCGAACAGCCGGCGCCGGGGTTGACCGCCGGGCCCTGCCTGTCGTGAATACCCCAAAAGGAGATCACCATGACCCTGATCCAGCGCGTCAGCCGCGACGGAACCGCCCCCGAAGTCACCCGCCCCGACCCCGCGAAGCTGGTCTCGGGCGATCCCGTCCACACCACCTGGTCTCTGGAAGAGCGCGACGGCCTCTACGCCGGCCTCTGGCAGTCCACCCCCGGCAAGTGGCGCGTCAACTATTCGGAATGGGAATATTTCCGCATCCTGTCGGGCTATTCGATCCTGACCGGGGCCGATGGCAGTGTCACACAGCTGCACCCTGGCGACAGCCTCATAATCCGCCCGGGCTATGCCGGCACTTGGGAGGTCGTGCAGACCACCCTCAAGGACTATGTAATCCGGCTCTAGCCCGCCGTCCCGACGGTGACCGAGGTGCCCGACACCACCGGGCGCGGGCATTCCTCTGCCGCGATGCCGCGGCGCTCGCAGGCGGCCAGACGCTTGCGCTCGGCCTTTGCTGCAGCTTCCGAGTTGCGGGCATCCTGCCTGACGATTGCGGCCAGGTCGCGTTCCTTCTTCGCGATGTTCTCGGGTGTCTGCGGCACAATCCGGCCATAGGCATCTGTCATCTGCGGGCCCTCGATCGCCAGGCTTTCTGCCTCGCTGCGCACCTTGACCACGGTTCCGGTCGGCACCCTGTTGTAGAGGTCGATGGCATCCTGATTGAACAGCCGGATGCAGCCCGCACTGGTCGCATGACCGATCGAGGCCGCATCGGCCGTACCGTGGATGCGGAACATCGTGTCCCGATTGCCGCGATAAAGATACAGCGCCCGCGCGCCCAGCGGGTTTTGCAGCCCCCCCGGCATGCCGCCGGCATAGGCCGCATAAAGATCGGGCCGGGTGCGGATCATGTTCGCCGTCGGCTGCCAGGCCGGCCATTCGGCCTTGCGTCCGATGACGCCGATGCCGCGGAACGCCAGACCCTCACGGCCGACCGCGATCGGATAGCGCAGCGCCGTTCCACCCTCGCCCACCAGATAAAGCTTGCGCGTGTAGATATCGACGACCACCGTGCCCGGAGCCTCCCCTCCGGCATAGGCGACTTCGGTGCGCCGGTTACCGTCGTACAAATACTGCGCGGGAACCGGTTCGACGAAGAACTCTCCGTCCTGGATGCCCTCATACCCGGGCACCGACTGCGAGGCCTGCGGTTTCGGGGCACTTGCGCAGGCGGCAAGCACGGAAAGGGCAAGGATCGCAAGGATCCGGGCGGGAAGAAGGGTCACTTGGCAGACTCGGTTTCAAGGGCAACTCTTGCCACTTGCGCCACGGCCAAGCCGATGCGTCAAGCCCAAAAATGCAAGCTTTTCCGAATCTTCGCGGGCAAAGCTGGCCTCCGGGCCGGATCCTGTTCGATTCTGTGCTGTCAGAGCCGGCCCGTTTTCTGGCATTTCCGGCGCAAACCGCGAAAAATCGTCCATGTCTGGCGATCGCAGGCGGGAACCCGTCGGAGGTTGGCGCGTTGCATCTGCATCGCTCCGTTCACAAGCGTCCGAAAAGGGGGAACTCGCATGGCCATCCAGGCACTCATCGTCACACTCATCATCGGCGCCATCGCCGGCTGGCTGGCCTGGCAGATCGTCAAGGGTTATGGATTCGGGCTGATTGGCAACATCGTCGTCGGCATCGTCGGTGCCTTCATCGCGAGCCTGTTGCTGCCCTCTGCGGGTGTCGGTCTCGGTGGCGGAACGGTTGGTGCCGTCATCGCCGCCACGCTGGGCGCGGTGATCCTGCTGCTCCTGATCCGCGTCATCAAGCGTGCCTGAAGCGAAGGGGCCGGGGCATCCCCCGGCCCGATCCGTCACCCGACCACGTTGAACGCCGGGCCATAGGGGTAGTGCGTGATGTCCTCCGGCTCGTCCTCCGTGACGACGAAGATGTCGTGCTCACGATACCCGCCCGCCCCCGGCATCCCCTCCGGGATCGTGAGCATCGGCTCCATGCTGATGACCATTCCCGGCTCCAGCACCGTGTCGATGTCCTCGCGCAGTTCCAGCGCGGCCTCGCGGCCATAGTAGTGCGACAGGACCCCGAAGCTGTGCCCATAACCGAAGGTCCGGTATTGCAGCATCTGCCGATCGGCCAGGAATTCATTGATTTTCATGGTGATCTCGGCGCAGGACGCACCGGGCTTCAACAGCTTCATCCCGAATTCGTGGCTGTCGATGTTGGTCTGCCAGACCTTCATCGACGCATCGTCCACCTCGCCCAGGAACAGCGTCCGCTCCAGCGCAGTGTAATAGCCGGAAATCATCGGAAAGCAGTTCAGGCTGAGAATATCGCCATGGCGCAGCTTGCGGTTCGTCACCGGGTTGTGCGCGCCGTCGGTGTTGATCCCCGACTGGAACCAGACCCAGGTGTCGCGGTATTCGGCGTCGGGGAAGCGTTTCGCGATCTCGCGCTCCATCGCGTCGCGGCCCGCGATGCTTATCTCCAGCTCCGTCGCGCCGACCCTGATCGCGTCGCGGATCGCATGGCCGCCCACATCGGCCACATTGGCCCCGTGCTTGATCAGCGCGATCTCAGCCGGCGACTTCCGCATCCGTTGGTGCATCGTCGCCGGGGCCACGTCCACCCCGCGCTTCGGCTTGAGGAAGCTGTTGAACTTCTCGGCCCGCTCCAGCGTCAGGTGGTCAGCTTCGCAGCCCACCGCCTTGCCCGTCCCCACGACCGAGACCACCGCGCGCCAGAAGTTGTCGCGCGTCCAGTCGGTATAGGTGATGTTGTCCTCGATCGAGCGGCGCCAGGGCTGGCCCGCGTCGATCCCGGCGCTGATCGTCACGCACTGGGTTTTCGTGACCACGCAGGCATAGGGCCGCCCGAAGCTGCAATAGAGGAAGCCCGAGTAATAGGCCACATTGTGCATCGAGGTCAGGACGACCGCGTCCAGTTCGTGCAGTTCCATGATCTCGCGCAGGCCCGCCAGGCGATCATGATATTCCTGATCGGCGAAGGGCAGCCTGTCCTTCTTGCCGCCATTGTGAAAGCGGTACATCTCGGGACGGTTCAGCGACATGTCCAGACCTCGAATGCAGGGGTCCGGCCATGTGCCACGGGACCCCGGAAGGTCCCGGCGTACAGGACGGAAGCGGATTTTCCGCAAGCGTCGGGGCCTTCACCCCTGCGGCGACGCCATCGCCGCGGCTTGCCCCCTTCCTGCGCCCGCGCGGCCTTTTGCGCAAGACCGTTTCCGACACTTGCACAGCCGGTTTGCGACCCCATGTAACCTTCGACACAAGGATGGAGACGTGAATGCGCTGCCCGGTGGATGGCGAGACCCTGGTGATGACCGACCGTTCGGGGGTCGAGATCGACTATTGCCCGAAATGTCGCGGTGTCTGGCTGGATCGGGGAGAACTGGACAAGGTCATCGACCGTTCGCTTGGCGGTGCCCGTGCCGCGCCGGCCCCGGCCCCGCAGGCCGCCTCCCAGCACCACGCCGCACCTGTCTATCAACCCGAGCCGCGCGGCCACGACGACCGCCGCCGCTACAAGGACGACGACGACTACAAGTATGGCTACCGCAAGAAGCGCAAGGACAGCTTCCTGAGCGACCTGTTCGACTTCTGACCAAAGGCTCCTCGTCGGCTGCGCCGCTCGTCGCAGCCCCGCGACGAGGCGCCGACGGCGCACGAGGAGCAGCCCCTTGCGCCCGGCCCGCAGCAGGTTAGCCTTGGGCCATGCGCCCCGGTCCCCTGAACCTCATCACCGATGTCCCCGGCCTGCGCGTCGGCAATTCCGATGACGCGCGGCTTGCGTCCGGCGTCACCGTCCTGACCGCCGACCGCCCCTTCGTGGCCGCCGTCCATGTCATGGGGGGCGCCCCCGGCACGCGCGAGACCGACCTTCTTGCCCCCGACCGCATGGTAGAAGCGGTGGACGCCATCTTCCTTTCGGGCGGCTCTGCCTTTGGGCTCGACGCCGGCCAGGGCATCATGCAGGCCCTGCGCGGGGCAGGCCGTGGTTTCGCCGTCGGCCCCGTCCGCGTGCCCATCGTGCCCGGAGCCATCGTCTTCGACCTGTTGAACGGTGGCGACAAGGACTGGACGACCAGCCCCTATCCCGACCTCGGCCGTCGCGCCTTTGAAGCAGCCGCGCGCGACTTCGCCCTCGGCACCGCCGGCGCGGGTTGCGGGGCGATGACAGGCAACCTGAAGGGCGGCCTCGGTTCGGCGTCCTGCGTCCTGCCCTCGGGTCTCACGGTGGGGGCGCTGGTCGTGGTCAACGCGCTGGGTCAGGTGACGGTGGGCGAGACCTCGCATTTCTGGGCCGCGCCGTGGGAGGAGGACGCCGAGTTCGGCGGCCTCGGCCCTGCGCCCTTGGTCCCCCACGATGCCCCCTTGCCACGCAAGCGGCTGGGCGAGGCCACCACCATCGCCATCGTTGCCACCGACGCGGTCCTGACCAAGGCACAGGCGCAGCGCATGGCCACCGCCGCCCATGACGGCATGGCCCGGGCGCTCGTGCCCTCGCATACACCGCTTGACGGCGACCTCGTATTTTCCGTCGCCACCGGGGACCGGCCGCTCGCCGACCCTGTGACCGAGACCTTCCAGCTCGGCCACGCCGCCGCGACCTGCCTTGCCCGGGCCATTGCACGCGCGGTCTATCTTGCCCGGCCCGGGCCGCAAGATCTGCAACCGACCTGGTCTGCGCGCTTCGGCGGGATCCGCTGACCGGTCAGGACAACCACCCGCCGCCCCGCGCGGACGCTACCAGCGGTTCAGCGCGTCCTCGTCCGCGTCCTTCGCGGCCACCCACTCCGCTCCATCCACCCCGAATTCCTTCTTCCAGAACGGGGCGCGGGATTTCAGGTAGTCCATCAGGAACTCCGCCGCCGCGAAGGCATCCGCCCGGTGCGGTGCGGCGGTGGCGACCATCATGATCGCCTCGCCCGGCCCCAGCCGCCCGTGGCGGTGGATCACCAGCGCATCAGCCAGCGACCAGCGCCGCACAGCCTCTTCCATGATGCCGGCGATCGCCTTCTCGGTCATTCCGGGGTAATGCTCGATCTCCATCGACGAAAGCTGGCCGCCCTCGTCGCGCACAAGGCCCGTGAAGCTGACTACGGCACCCGCCCCGCGAACGCCCGTGGCAAAGGCAGACAGCTCGGCGCCCAGATCGAAGGCTTCGGACTGAACCGCGATCCGCATCTCAGCCGCCGGTCATCGGCGGGAAGAAGGCCACTTCGCGCACCCCCGCCAGCGGGGCATCGAAGTTCGCCAGTTCCTGATCCAGCGCCACCCGCAGTGCGGTCAGGTCGGCAAAGGCCGCGGCATAGCGCTCTTCCCGCCCGCGCAGCTCCTCGACCAGTTCGGCGACCGTGGCCGCCTGGCTCTCGACCCTTTCGCGAGGCAGTCCGATCCGCTCCCGGACCCAGGCGAAATATAAGACATCCATCACTTGTCCTCCCGCAGGAATGGCAGCGACTTGACGAAGTATTCCCAACCCGTGACCACCGTCAGCAAGGCCGCGACCCACAGAAGCCAGATGCCGACGAGGTTTGCATAAGAGGCACAGTCCCGCTTGCCGCAGGCACGGATCGGATCGGCCTCGCCGGCGATGACCGCCTGCACATATTCCTCGGTGGTCATCCCCTGCATCGCCACGCCGTTCAGGTACTCGAACCCGGTGCCGAGGAACAGAACGGCAATCGCGATCATCTGCGCCGTGGTCTTCCACTTCGCCAGCTTCGTCACCTTCAGCTGGCCGCTTTTCGTACCCAGATACTCTCGCAGGCCGCCGACGAAGACCTCGCGGAACAGGATCACCGTCGCGGGCAGGATCAGCCAGGGGTTCATCCCGTTATAGCCGGTGATGACCATGATCGCGATCACCACCATCGCCTTGTCGGCAATCGGGTCCAGCATGGCGCCGAACTTCGATTCCTGCTTCCAGAGCCGGGCAAGGTAGCCGTCGAACCAGTCGGTGATCGCCGCGCCGACGAACAGGGTCAGCGCCAGCCAGTCGGCCCAGGGACGGTGGAAATACAGGAACATGACCGCCACGCCGGGCGCGGCCAGCAGACGAAGCACGGTCAGCGTGTTCGGGATCGTCCAGGTCATGACGGATTGGTAGACCAAGGGTCTGACAGGGGAAAGGGGATTATACGCCCGTTTCCGCCATGAATGCGTCGCCCGTGCACCCCCCGCCGACCCGGCCTAAAGGCCTGTGGGCTGGCCCACGACGACGAACTGCAGGGCCTCTGCGTCGAAAAGCCGCTGCGCGATCCGCCGGATGTCCTCCATCGTCACCGCCTCGACCTTGGCATTGCGAGTGGTCACATAGTCGATCGGCATCCCGTCCATCTGCATCCCCACCAGGATGCTGGCGATCGGCCCGTTGCCGTCGAAACGCAGCGGATAGGATCCCGTGAGATAGGTCTTGGTCGCCTCCAGCTCTTCCGGCTTGACGCCTTCGCGGGCCACCCTGCCCCATTCTTCCTTCACCACCCTGACCGCCTCGGCCACCTTGTCGTTCGAGGCTGCGAACTGGCCCAGGATCATGTCGGAATGGTCCATGTTCACGACAAAGGTGCCGATCCCGTAGGTCAGCCCGCGCTTTTCCCGCACCTCGGTCATCAGCCGCGCGGTGAACCGCCCCCCGCCCAGCAACTCGTTCAGCACGAAAGCCGGGAAGAAATCCGGGTCGTTGCGCGAAATGCCCTGCTGGCCGAAGAACACGGTGGCCTGCGGGGTCGGGAAATCGACCACGGTCACGCCACCCGGCAGGAGCCAGGGCGCATCACCGGGCAACGGAGCCCCGGTCGCTGGCAGGTCGCCAAGAAGCCGGTCCAAGAGCACACCCAGGTCCTCGGCCGTGATGTCGCCGCTGGCCGCGACATGGACCCGGTCCCGCGCCAGAGCCGCCTTGTGGGCGGCCACGACATCTTCGCGCGTCAGTGCCGTCACCGTCTCGATCGTGCCGTCCCCTGTCGAGGCATAGGGATGGTCGCCGAAGGCCAGGGCATCGAATTTCTCGGAGGCAATGGTGCCCGGATCCTTCGCGTTCGACCGCAGGTTCGACAGCACCTGCTCGCGCACCCGGTCCACCGCATCCTGGTCAAAGCGCGGGTTGACCAGCGCCTCGCGCAAGAGATCGACCACCTGATCGCGGTTCTCGGTCAGGAACTTCACCGAGACCGACACCGAATCGCTGCCCGCGTCAAAGCGGATGTTCGCCGCCAGCCCCTCGCGCGCCTCGGCGAAGGCGCGGCTGTCCATCTCGCCCGCGCCTTCCTCCAGCGTCGCCGTCATCAGGTTGACCGCCCCGCGCTTGTCCGGGGTATCCAGCGAGGTGCCGCCCTTGAACTGGATCTCCAACGCCGCAAAGGGAATGTTGTGGTCCTCGACCAGCCAGGCGGTGATCCCCCCGGGCGAGACGATCTCCCGGATCGGGATCTCGGCCCTGGCCGGAAGCGTGACGGCAAGAAAACTGACAAGGAGTGCCCGAATCATTGCAAGACCTCCCCTTCGGCAGCGGGCCTGGTCAGCCAGCCGGTCACGGCATTGCGGCGGTCCAGCACCAGCCGTGCGGCCTCCATCACATCGGCCTCGGTCACCCCAGCCAGGGCGTCGTCCCAGGCCTCGATGTCGGCAACCGTCAGCCCGACGCTCAGCCCCTGACCGTAACGGTGCGCAAGGTTTTCCACGCTGTCACGCGCATAGATCTCGCCCGCGCGAACCTGGGTGCGGATCCGCTCCAATGCCGCAGGGTCGGGGCCCGTCTCCAGGAATGTCGCCAGCACCCGGTCGAGATCGGCTTCCACCGCCTCCAGGCTGATGCCCGGGGCGGGCACCACCGCAAGGCCGAAGGTAGCATCGTCGATGCTGGTGCCGTCGTAGAAGGCCGAGGAATAGACCGCCACCTTCTTGTCGAACTGCAGGGCCCGTGCCAGGACCGACGTCTGCCCGTTGCCGCCCAGAAGCTCGGCCAACACTGTCAGCGCCGCCGCCGTCTTCTGGTCGCCGGGGTCGCGTTCCGGGGCAAGGTAGGTGCGGAAGACGTAGGGTTCCGACACCCGCTCGTCCGCCATCGCGATCCGGCGTTCGGCCAGATGCGGCGGTTCCTGCGGGCGCAGGCGCGGGCCGATGCCGTCCGAGGGCGTCAGCGGGCCGTAATGGCGCTCGGCCAGTTCGCGCACCCGCTCGGGCGTCACGTCGCCGGCCACGATCAGCGTCGCGTTGTTCGGCGCATAGAAGCGTTCGTAATGGCTCAGCGCGTCGGAGCGCGACAGGGCCTCCATCTCGTGCCGCCAGCCGATCACGGGGGTGCCGTAGGGGCTGTTCTGGAACTGCGCTGCCCGCATCTGTTCGATCAGAAGCGCGCTGGGGTCACTGTCGGTGCGCTGGGCGCGTTCCTCAAGGATGACCTGGCGTTCGGTCGCCACGTCCTCCTCGGTCAGGCGCAGGTTGCGCATGCGGTCGGCTTCCATCTCCATCACCAGGTCCAGCCGGTCGGAGGCGATGCGCTGGAAATAGGCGGTGTAGTCCCAGGAGGTGAAGGCGTTGTCGTCGCCGCCCTGAGCCTCGACAATTCCCGAAAAGGCGTTCGGCGCGACCTTCTCGGTGCCCTTGAACATCAGATGTTCCAGGAAATGGGTGATGCCGGAATGTCCCGGCGGCTCGTCCGCCGCGCCCACGCGATACCAGATCATCTGCACCACGACCGAGGCGCGATGATCCTCGATGACCACCACATCAAGGCCGTTGTCCAGCGTGAAGGTCGTGACCGGCACGTCCGCACTGGCGGGAAACGCCAGGGTCAGCGCAAGGGCCAGACCGGCGCCACTTCGTCCGAACATCGGCTTCTCCAGGTCAAGAGATGGTGTGTTTCGCAGAAAACTGCGGCGCGATGCCCCGACAATCAAGCCCGGGCAGGCATGGTCCACGCGCTTGTTACTCCTCGCCCTTCTTGCGGGGAGGGGCCGAGGGGTTGCGCACCCCGAGAGCGCGCCAGCGCTCCAGCTCGGCCTGCTGGTCAAGCCGCTGCTTGCGGTAGGCCTTGTAGTAGACGTTAACGTTGAACAGCCGCTCCAGGATGCGGCCGTTGTTGTCGCGCCGCCATTCCAGGTCCTCGGCGGCCAGCCTTGCGCGGATACCCCCATCGACGCCATACCGGGCGGCATGTGCAAAAAGCGCCGAATCCGTGGCCGGGATCCCTCCCGCGGCCGAGGGCCTGCCACCCAGGGCGACCACGGCATCGGCTTCGGGTGTCCGGTCGGTCCGGTTGAAGCCGCCGGGGGTCGGCTCCGGCAGTTCGGCCAGGTCTTTCGGCATTTCCAATGGCTTGGGCGGCACGATGGCGAATTCGTCCGGACCGGGGCCCGACCGCAGGTTCATCAACTGCGGGTCGCCCTTGCCGCCGCAGGCCGCCAGCGTGATCATCGTCGCAACCGCGATGACCGCCCTGCCTTGTCCTGCCCGCATCCCTGCCTCCGAAACCGACTTTTGCCCGTCTTAGCCTAAAGCCGGGCGGTCGTCACGCCCGATTAGCGCGCCTTGCGCCTCGGCTTGCCATCTGTTGCCGCGTCCCTCGCCTCACCCCTGGAAAAGAGCACCAGTCCCGCCGCACCCGCGAAGATCGCTATGTCGGCGACGTTGAAGGCATAGGGGTTCTCGATCCCGCAGCAGGACATGTTCAGGAAATCGGCCACCGCGCCGTAAAGCACCCTGTCGACGACATTGCCCAGCGCGCCGCCGATCAGAAGCCCGCCCGACAGCTGGGCCTTCCAGTTGCCACCTTCGCGCCGCATCCACCAGACCACCCAGGCCGAGATCGCCAGCGCCACCGCGATCAGCCCCCATCGCGCCAGGTCCGAGCCATGCGCCAGGAGGCCGAAGTTGATGCCGTAGTTCCAGGCCATTCGGAAGTTGACGAAAGGCGGCAGCACGTCGATCTCGTGCCGGTTCATCAGGTCCAGACCGTGCACGACCGCAAGCTTCGTCAGCTGGTCCAGCCCGAAGGTCGCCGCCGCCGTGATCCAGAACCGGCGCATCCTAGTGCCGGAAATGCCGCTGGCCGGTAAAGACCATGGCAAGGCCGCGTTCGTCTGCCGCCGCGATCACCTCGTCGTCGCGCATCGACCCGCCGGGCTGGATGATCGCCGTCGCCCCGGCCTCGGCCGCGGTGATCAGCCCGTCGGCAAAGGGGAAGAAGGCGTCCGACGCCACGACCGCGCCTTTCGTCAGCGGGCCAGGCAGGCTCAGCGCCTCGGCCATGTCCTCGGCCTTGCGGGCGGCGATGCGGGTCGAATCCACCCGGCTCATCTGCCCCGCGCCTACGCCCACGGTGGCGCCGTCCTTCACATAGATGATCGCGTTCGACTTGACATGCTTGGCCACGGTCCAGGCGAACATCAGGTCGGCCATTTCCTTGTCGGTCGGGGCGCGTTTCGTCACCACCTTCAGGTCGCCGACCGCGACACGGCCCGCATCCCGGTCCTGCACCAGGAAACCGCCCGAGACCTGCTTGAAGGCAAGGCCCTTCGCCTTCGGGTCCGGCAGCGCGCCCGTGGTCAGCAGCCGCAGGTTCTTCTTCACGGCAAAGATCGCCTTCGCCTCCTCGGTGGCGTCGGGGGCGATCACGACCTCGGTGAAGATCTTCACGATCTCTTCCGCCGTCTCCCCGTCCAGCACCCCGTTCAGCGCCACGATCCCGCCGAAGGCCGAGGTCTGATCGCATTGCCAGGCCTTGACATAGGCCTCCCTCAGCGTCGTCGCCGTCGCCACACCGCAGGGATTTGCGTGCTTGATGATGGCGCAGGCAGGCGCCCCGCCGCCGAATTCCGCCACCAGTTCGAAGGCCGCATCGGTGTCGTTGATGTTGTTGTAGGACAGCTCCTTCCCCTGCCATTGCCGCGCCGTCGCCACGCCGGGCCGGTGGCTGCCGTCCACATAGAAGGCCGCCGCCTGATGCGGGTTTTCACCATAACGCAAGGGCTGGGCCAGCTTGCCGGCAAAGCTGCGCCAGCGCGGAGTGGTCTCGCCGATCTCTGCGGCAAGCCAGGTCGAGACGGCACTGTCATAGGCCGCGGTGCGGGAATAGGCGGTCAGCGCCAGCTTCTGCCGGAAAGCCATGGTGGTCGCCCCGTCATGCGCCTTCAGCTGATCCAGAAGCGCGGCGTAATCCGCCGTGTCCGTCACCACGGTGACGAACCGGTGGTTCTTCGCCGCCGCCCGGATCATCGCCGGCCCGCCGATGTCGATGTTCTCGATGCAGGTGGCGTGATCCGCGCCCTTGGCCACCGTCTCCTCGAACGGGTAGAGGTTCACGACCAGAAGGTCGATCGGCTCGATCCCGTGCGCGGCCATCGCCACCAGATGCTCGTCATCGTCGCGCAGCGCCAGAAGCCCGCCATGCACGTTCGGATGCAGCGTCTTGACCCTGCCGTCCATCATCTCGGGGAACCCGGTCACGTCGCTGACATCGCGCACGGCCATCCCTGCCGCCCGCAGCATGCCGCTGGTGCCGCCGGTTGAAATCAGCTCCACCCCGTATCCCGCCAGTGCGCGGGCCAGGTCCAGAAGGCCGGTCTTGTCGGAAACGGAAATCAGCGCGCGGCCGATGGGGACGAGGTTGGTCATGGGTCTACCCTGTCACTCTGCCAGGGGATCCTCGGGCTCCACGGCCTCCAGATCCCGGATGGCAAGCGGAGTATCCTTTGCCTTCGCCAAGGTCCAGCCCAAGCGTGTCTCGAAGCCCCGCGCCTCGCCGCGCAGCACAATTTGCAGGCTTGGCCGCGGGTGCAGGCGCCCCTTTTCCAGATAGGCCGAGGGATCCAGCGACAGCTCGGCCGGCCCCGAGAAGCGGAAGATCCAGATCTCGCCGCTGCGCAAGGCCATCGACACGGCCGCACCGCCCATGTCCAGCGTCGCATCGACATCGGGGTGCAGGTGGAACCGCACTGCAAAGCGCCCGGCCTGCATGGCCGAGGTCGTCATCACGTCCTCGAACCGCTTGCGGGCATCGGCCTTCAGGGCGGTCAGCGCCTCCACCCCCGACAGCCGCCGCCCGTCGTGGCTGAGCGTCAGGCTGCGGCTGGCGGTCAGCCCATGCGTCCTGACATAGCCGTCATGCGCCAGGTAAAGGTCGGTGCCCTCGCTGCCCGTCGTCATCCGCGACGCCGTGACCGCCGCTCGATGCTGCAACGCCTCGCCGGTCGGGTACAGCCGCGAGGAGGACACCCGATCCATCGCCAGCACCGAATGGCACTCGGTCGCCCTTGCCGCCAACCGCCACATCGGCCCGAAGGTCAGGCCGGATCCGCAGTTCACGACCACCGGCCGCCGCCCCGAGGTCAGCTCGAAGGCCGCCGTCGAGGCATGCCCGGTCTCGGCCGCCCGCCCGCCCGGAGGGCTTGCGGCATCGACGATCACCGTGGTCCGCCCACCCGCCAGACGGGCATATCCCATCGCGATGACCGGAGGTTTTTCGCCCCGGCCCCCCGCAGCCGCGAGCGCCAGGTCCAGCCGCCCTTCGGCACCGCGGCCACCGCCGTGGAATCGGGCCAGTTCGCCGTCCGCGTGGCGCAGCGTGCGCAGCGCCGGGGCAATGCGCACGATCGACTCCTGCACCGGCTGCGGCACGGTCAGACCGGCCTCGGTCATCGCGCTGGCCGACCAGGTGAGCAGGGTCAGCACCTCCAGCAGTTCCTCGGGGTTCCGCGTCGGGATGCCGCCCTCGGCGTCGATGTCGGCCGCGCAGGCCGCCGCCAGCGCCTCGGTCGCCGGGCCGGCCAGCGCCTCCATCCCGATCAGCGAGATCCCGGCATAGACCAGTCCGGTCAGGGCTTCGAACCGGGGCAGACCCGCGGCGGCGCCCTGCCAGCGCCGGCCAAGATAGGCCGCTTGCCGCGACAGCGAGCGGTAGAAGGCCTGCGTCTCTTCCTGACCAAGCCCGTTCAGCACCAGCGTCGCGTGATGCACCCAGCGGATGATCCGCCGCCCGGTCAGATCCGGCGTCCAGCCCGGCCCGCGACCCTGGCCGAAACGGGCAATCCAGTCGCGGGTCCAGGCCTGCGCCCGCGCCCTTGCCTCCCTGGTGCCCAGCGCGGCCAGATCGTCCAGCCAGGCAAAACCATGCGCTTCGGCCGCGAAGGCAGGATCCGGTGCATCGATCTCCCACAGCGACCCGCCGGGGGCCTCGACCAGATGACCGGCCAGAAGAACCGTGCCCTGCACCAGCTGCCGGCCCCGCGTCACCAGACCGATCGACCGGGGCTCGGGCTGCGACAGGAAACCGCCCGCCGCCGGCGCGCGCCGTGCGGCCAGCAGTGCCAGCCTGTCAGCCAGCCGGTCGAAACGTGCTGATGCGCCGCCCACGCCCTGCCTCGCTCGCTTGCCCGGTTCACCCGGGTCGTCGTGCGATGATAGGCAAATCCGCGGCGCCCGTCGATGATTTCATCAGCCCAGGTGGTCGATCCGCCGCAGGAACTGCGCCAGGTGGCCCACCTCGTCCAGCCAGCGCGCCACCAGCTTCGGATCGTGCGGCGCGCCATGCACACCCGCCGGGATCTCGCGGTTCATGACCGCCTCGATGGCCAGCGAGACCGGAACCGAGACCAGCCGTCCCATCGCCGTGCCGCGCACGTCGCCCCAGGCATCCATCGCCCAGGTCTGGTGGAACACGGCCTTCCCGTCGCGCTCGGCCTTCAGGGACACGAACAGCACCACGCGGTCCGGTTCGCCCTCGGCATAGGAGTTGTCCTTCAGAAGCAAAGCCGCCCGCGCCTCCAGCGCCGCGTTGATCTCGGGCAAAGGCTTGCCCTCCAGCGCCTCGATCTCGGCAAAGATCGGCGCCCAGGCGTCAGCCCAGCCGTTCAGCCGGATCGTGCCGCGCACGAAATCCTTGACCTTCCAGTGCGGCTCGAAGCGGTATTCCTCCATGAAGGGATAGCTGTCGCGGTTGGGATAGACCTCGAAGCTTTCCGGCACCGGCAAGGGCGCGTCATAGCGGCTGATCGCATCCCAGGGCCGCGCCACCCGCAGCTCGGTGAAATGCCGCAAGGACCTGGACGGAGAGCGCAGTGCCTTCAAGACCCCCGCCGGTGCCCAACTGAACTTGTAACGGAAGGCGTTCGCCTCCTTCGGGACACCGCCGCAATAGCTGGTGAAGCTCAGGACATTCTCGTTGTCATAGACCTTCGACGCGCGATAGCGCGCCACCAGGTCATGCGCCATCAGGTGGTCGATGCCGGGGTCCAGCCCCACCTCGTTGACCGAGACCAGCCCCGCCTCGCGGAAGGCCTCGTCCAGCGCCCGCATCTCGGGCGCGATGTAGCTGGAAGAGCAGAAGTTGGCCCCCTTCTCCAGGCACAGCTTGGCGATACCCACATGCTGGTCCGCCGGCAGCATCGACACCGCGATGTCGCCTGGCCTCAGCGCCTCGGCCAGCGCCTCCAGGCTGAAGGCGCGGATGTCCTGCGTCAGGTCGCCCACTTCGGCCCGCGCCTTCTCGACCGTGCGGTTCCACACCGTCACGGGATGCCCCGCCTCCAGCAGCCGCCGCAGCCCCGGTATCGACGACAGCCCAGTGCCGCACCAATGGATCGTCATGGTCTCTCTCCCCTCGCCTGGCCGTCCCGCGACCAAGAGTTTTCGAAAACTCTTGCAAATCTTTTCGAAAAGATTTGCGACCGCTCACACGCCCGCGACGTGCCTGTCGAATTCCACCTTTGCCCGTCCCCAGACACCGGCGTCCAGCGCCGTCAGCGTCAACAGCGACGGCAACAGCTGTGCCGCGTAGTCCCGGGACGACTCGACCGGCATCAGCGACGGCAGGTTGTCGATCGCCGTCACGTCAAGCGGCGGGTTCTCGGCCACGCGCAGAGCGGGCGCATCCCACTCCGTCGCCCGATCATAGACCTTTATCGGCGAGAAGTCCGAGGTCGGGTCGCAGGCGATGTCTCCGATCACCGTCAACTTGCGCGGATCGGCCCTGGCGGAGGCCGGAACGAACACCGGGCAGCCCGGCCGCGCGAGGATGCAGTTCAGGAAGATCTCGTGCTGCAGGATCTCCGGGAACGGCCCGCCGCTCGCGGTCTCGGCCATGTCCCATTTCGTCACCGCGACCCCCGTCGCCGCGCAGAGATCGGCCGCCCCTGTCCCGACCCGGCCGAGCGCCCCGATGATGAGCGCGCGCGGCCGGCCAAGGCCCTGAAGGTCCGCCTCCAGCTCGGCCAGCAAGGCGTCCCTCGACGACACCTTGTGCACCGGCCCGGCAATCCCGCCGCGCTGCTGCGCCGCCCAGACCTTCAGCGCAACCGCAGCGCCGGCATAGCCCGCCCAGTAGCCAAAGGCGGCGACGCGGCGGCCTGTCTCGTCCACCAGATATTCCAGGTCATACAGCGTGCCGCCACCGGCCTTGAATCGCTGCAACAGCACACGCCCGGTCGGCTGGCCCTTGTAGGCATGGCCGAACATGATGTGCCGGTGGGTCAGGGGCGTGCCGTCCTCGGGCAGTTCCTTCAGCCCGAAGATGATCGCATCCGACGGGGCCTGCGGCCAAAGGTTCTCGGCCGCGATCTCGCAACCCGCCGCGCGGTAGCCGTCGATCGGGATGGCCCGGACCGCGGACTCCTCGACCGTCACCCGGATCCCCGCCTTCACCAGAGCCGCCGCGCCCTCGGGCGTCAGGCCCACCCGTTCCTCGTTCGGCCGCTGCTCGGCCCGCACCCAAAGATGCGTCATGGTTGTCGTCCTCTCGCCACTGTTCCGGTCCAGATACCAGAACCCTCGGCCACGACCAGACCCAAATGCCCGCCGTGCTTGCATGGGCACGGGGAATGCGCGAACCTTGCCACCGCCATGCCTCGCAACCCGGAAATCCATCGCAAAGAAAGCCCCGGGACGCCTGCCCGGCCCCTGCCTCCTGGCTGTGTCATGGTCGAGGGCGCGATCCTGGTGGCCGGAAACGACGCCGCGCGACCGGGCTACGGCCGGTCCGATCGGGTCGCCCTGCGGGGCCAGGGCGTCCGTTGCGCCGACGGCAGCAGCCTCAGGGATGGCGGCACATCCTACAGGAACCGGTATCTCCAGCCGGACGTGACGGCGCCTCTGCCGGAACCGGTTGGCACTCTCGAAGGCCTGTCCATCTTCGGCGGCATCGTCGGACCCGAGTTCGGCCACATGGTCACGCAGTCGCTGGGACGGGTGATGGCCTGCGACCGGCTTCCGGACGCGCGCCTTGTGTTCATTTCCGAACAGATCGGCTTCCGGTCCCTGCCAGCCTACTTTCTCGACCTGCTCGCAAGTCTCGGCGTCAGGAACCCGGTGCAGCTCGTCTGCGCCTCGACGCGGTGCGAAGAACTGATCGTGCCCATGGACCTGTGCAATCTGGAACGCAGGCCCTGTGTCTCCACTGCCTACCGCCGCCGGCTGGAGCGGTTCCGCGGCACACCTGACGGAACGGTCGGCGAGGATCTCTACGTCAGCCGCAGCGCCCTCGGCCTGGAGCTGGGCCAGTTCCTTGAAGAGACCGTTCTGGAAACCGCACTTCGCCGCAATGGCTATGTGGTCTTCCATCCCGAAAGGGCGTCGATCGGAGAACAGATCCAGCGGTATAGGTCGGCCCGGCGCATCGTCTTCGCTGATGGTTCGGCCGCGCATCTCTGGTCGTTCTTCGCAAGGCCGGACTCCCAGGCGGCCGTGATCCTTCGCCGGCCGCCATATCGCCATTTCCAGGCCTGGTTCAGATCTGCCGGCTGCCCGAAGCCGGATTTCCTCGACTTTGGCCTTGCGGACCTCAGCAGTCCCGGCAAGCCCGGAGCGACCGTCGGGGTTCTCGACATGCCCGCCGTCTGGGCAACCCTGCGCGACAAGGGCTTCCACGACGACCCCGAGGCGATCGGCACACCGCGCGGGGCCCTGACAAGCTGGCTTGCGCGCCATGGCGACAGCACGGGCCGCATTTCCCGGCCGGACTTTCCGCTGGACTCAAGGTCGCTGGACTTGATTGCAGCACGCCGGCGTTTTGCCCTTCGAGGCGCAGGATGACACGCTTTCGCCGGACAAGCCGGACTGTTCGGAACACCATTGCAACTGCGAACGTCATTCGGCATCTGTGATCCAGCGCAAGAGGGTGAACTGCAATGGATCTTGTCCCGACCAGCCTGACCGACGTCCTGATCCTGACCCCACGGCGCTTTGGCGACGCGCGCGGCTGGTTCACCGAGACCTGGAATGCCTCCCGCATGGCCGAGGCCGGGCTGGACCTGACCTTCGTGCAGGACAACCATTCCTACTCGGCCGCGAAGGGCACCCTTCGCGGACTGCATTTCCAGCGCCCGCCCCGCGCGCAGGGCAAGCTGGTCCGCTGCTCGCGCGGGGCGATCCTCGATGTGGCGGTGGACATCCGCGAGGGCTCTTCCACCTACGGCCGCTGGGTCGCCGTGGAACTGACAGCCGACAATGGCCGCCAGATCCTGGTGCCGAAAGGGTTCCTGCACGGCTTTGTCACCCTGACCGACGACACCGAGGTGCAATACAAGTGCACCGACTTCTACAGCCCCGACCATGACGGCGCCGTGCGCTGGGACGACCCTGCCATCGGCATCGACTGGGGCATCGCGGCTCCCATCCTTTCCGAAAAGGACGCCCGCGCCCCGCTTCTGGCCGAGATCGGCACTCCCTTCCGTCTGGAGGCGCAATGAAACTCCTCGTCACCGGAGGCTGCGGCTTCATCGGCTCGGCGGTCGTCCGCCTTGCCGTGGCGCGCGGGCATCAGGTCGTCAACCTCGACGCCATGACCTATGCCGCGAATGCCGCGAATGTCGCCTCGGTCGCTGGCTCCGACCTCTACAGCTTCGAGCAGGCCGACATCCGCGACCGCGCCGCGCTGGACCGGATCTTCGCCACACATGCCCCCGACGCGGTGATGCACCTAGCCGCCGAAAGCCATGTGGACCGGTCGATCGACGGCCCTGCGGATTTCATCGAGACCAACATCACCGGCACCTTCAACCTGCTGGAAGCGGCCCGCGCCTACTGGACCCGCGCCGGCAAACCCGGGAGTTTCCGTGTCCATCACATCTCCACCGACGAGGTCTTCGGCTCGCTCGGCCCCACCGGGCAGTTCACCGAGGAAACCCCCTACGACCCCCGCAGCCCCTATTCCGCCTCCAAGGCCGCCTCCGATCATCTGGTCCGCGCCTGGGGCGAAACCTATGGCCTGCCCGTGGTGCTGACCAACTGTTCCAACAACTACGGCCCCTACCATTTCCCCGAAAAGCTGATCCCGGTCACGATCCTGAACGCGCTGCACGGCCGGCCGATCCCGGTCTATGGCACGGGCGAAAACGTCCGCGACTGGCTTTACGTCGAGGATCACGCCAACGCCCTGCTCCTCGTCCTGGAAAGGGGTGCGGTCGGCCGCAGCTACAACATCGGCGGCGAGAACGAACGCCGCAACATCGACCTTGTCCGCACCATCTGCGCCCTCCTCGACGAGATGGCCCCCAAACCCACCCCGTACGCCGACCAGATCACCTTCGTCACCGACCGCCCCGGCCACGACGCCCGCTATGCCATCGACCCCAGCCGCATCCGCGACGAGCTTGGCTGGCGGCCCTCGGTGACCGTCGAGGAAGGCCTGCGCCGCACCGTCCGCTGGTATCTCGACAACGAATCCTGGTGGCGCCCGCTGCTTTCTCGCCAAGGCGTCGGCGAAAGGCTGGGCAAGGCATGAGGCTGCTGATCTTCGGCAAGACCGGCCAGGTCGCGCGCGAACTTGCGCGCCTCGCCCCGGACGCGACCTTCCTTGGCCGGGATCAGGCTGACCTGATGCACCCCGCTGCCTGCGCCGCCGCCATTGTCGCCAGCAACGCCGACGCCGTCATCAATGCCGCCGCCTGGACCGCCGTCGACAAGGCCGAGACCGAGGAAGCCGCCGCCACCTTGGTCAACGGCGACACGCCGGCAGCCATGGCCCGCGCCGCCGCCGCAAAGGGCGTGCCCTTTCTCCACATCTCGACCGATTATGTGTTCGACGGCACCGGCGACCAGCCCTTTGCGCCCGACCACCCGACCGGCCCGCAAAACGCCTACGGCCGCTCGAAACTGGCCGGCGAAACCGGGGTCCGCGCGGCTGCTGGCCTCCATCTGATCCTTCGCACCTCCTGGGTCGTCTCGGCCCATGGCGCGAACTTCGTGAAGACCATGCTCCGCCTCGGGGCAGAGCGGGAAAGCCTGAACGTCGTCGCCGACCAGATCGGCGGGCCCACCCCGGCCGCCGCCATCGCAAGCGCGCTCCTTACCGCTGCCCGCGCCATGACCAACGGCGCTCAGGGCGGCACCCACCACTTCTCCGGCAGCCCCGAAACCTCCTGGGCCGATTTCGCCCGCGCGATCATGGCCGAGGCCGGCCTTCCCTGCCGGATCAACGACATCCCGTCCAGCGAATACCCCACCCCGGCCAGACGGCCGCTGAATTCCCGCCTTGATTGCAGTTCATTTACCGCTGCGTTCGGCATCCCGCGCCCCGACTGGTGCGCAGGCCTCACCGCCATAGTGCAGGAGTTGCGCCCATGACACGCAAAGGCATCGTCCTCGCCGGAGGCACCGGCTCGCGCCTCTGGCCGATCACGCTCGGCGTCTCGAAGCAGCTTCTGCCGATCTACGACAAGCCGATGATCTACTACCCGATCTCGGTCCTGATGCTGGCTGGCATCCGCGAGATCGCCATCATCACCACGCCCGAGGATCAGCCGCAGTTCCGCCGCCTCCTGGGCGACGGCAGCCAGTGGGGCATCACCTTCACCTGGGTCATCCAGGAACGCCCCGAAGGTCTGGCACAGGCCTACCTTCTGACCCGCGACTTCCTGAACGGTGCCCCTTCGGCGATGGTCCTGGGCGACAACATCTTCTTTGGCCACGGGTTGCCGGAAATCCTGCACCGCGCCCGGACGCAAGCTTCGGGCGGGACCGTGTTCGGCTACCACGTCGCCGACCCGGAACGCTATGGCGTGGCGGCCTTCGACGCTTCGGGCAAGGTGACGCAGATCGTCGAAAAGCCGAAGGTCCCGCCGTCGAACTTTGCCATTACCGGCCTCTATTTCCTCGACGGCCGCGCCCCCGACATTGCCGCCCGGATCAGCCCCTCGCCGCGTGGCGAACTGGAAATCGTCGATGTCCTCGAACACTACCGGGCCGAGGGTTCGCTTCAGGTCGAACGCATGGGCCGCGGCTTCGCATGGCTCGACACCGGCACGCCGGGCAGCCTGCTCGACGCCGGGAACTTCGTGCGCACCCTGCAAGACCGGCAGGGCATGCAGGTCGGCTCTCCGGACGAGATCGCCTTCCGCCAGGGCTGGATAGACCATGCCGGACTGGGCGACCGCGCGAAGGTGTTCGCCAAGTCCAGCTATGGCGCGCATCTCGCGGGAGTCCTGAGGGAATAACTCTCACCGACACGGTGCGCCGAGGACCTCTTGCGAGGCTGCTTGCCCTTTTCCCAAATACTCCCGCCGGAGGCGCTGGGGGGCGACTTCAGCCGCTGACAGATCGGCGCCACAGAGTCGGTGAAGATTCCCTGAACGCCCGCAATCAACCGCATGAAAACACGGAGGTATCAGGACTTGTCCAGCGTGGACAGGCTCACGCCGCCTCGGATGCCGGCCGCCGGATCGCGGCGGCGGCGTCGCGAACCAGCGGCCGCAGGCCCGCCCCACCTGCGTCCAGGATCTCGAACAACTGGCGCCGCATGCGCGGGTCCCAGAAATCGTTGATATGGGCGGCCAGCAAGGCCGCGCCCTCATCATGCGGCTTCGATTCCATGAACTTCGCGATGTCGTTCGCCATCCGGGCGATCTTCTCAGCCGACATGGGCTTCCTCCGTCTGAATCCGATCCGTATGCGAGAAGACCTCGAACCGGTCCCCTTTCGCCAGCGCGACCAGGGTGACCCCCGAGGCCTCGGCCAGCTCCACCGCCGCGACCGTGGGGGCCGAGACCGCAATGATCATCGGCGCGCCCAGCATGGCGACCTTCTGCACCATGTCGGTCGAGACCCGGCTGGTCAGCACCACCGCACCTTGCGGCGCGATCCCCTGCCGAAGCATCCCGCCGACCAGCTTGTCCAGGGCGTTGTGCCGGCCCACGTCCTCACGCGCCAGAGCCACCCGCCCGTTCCAAAAGGCCGCGCCATGCACCGCACGGGTTGCATCGTGCAGGCGCTGTTCCCCAGGCAGCGCCATCACAGCCGCCCGCACCTGCCCGGGCGTCATGCGGAAGGGCGAGGGCGGGACCACAGGCACCGAGCGCAGCGCCTCGTCGATCGAGTCGATGCCGCACAGCCCGCAACCGACGGGCCCGGACATCGTCCGCCGCCGAGCCGCCAGCCGCGCCTCGGCCTCCGGCTTCAGCCAGACTTGCACGTCGCGGCCCCGGGGAACCTCGACCACCTCGACCGAGAGGATCTCCTCCGGTCGGGCGATCCCTTCGGTCAGGGCAAAGCCCACCCCGAAGTCTTCCAGGTCCGCCGGCGTCGCCATCATCACCGCCTGGGTCGTCCCGTTGAACGACAGCGCAACGGCCACCTCCTCGGGCAGAACCCGTTCCCCCGGTTGCACCGAGGGACCGAACACCAGCCGAGGCGTGGCCCGCGCGCCGATCATTCCGCGGCCAGGATACGGCGCGACTGGGCGGCTTGGGCCTCGTATTCCTTCTGCCACTCGGTCGGCCCGTTCGACGGGCTCACTTGCACCGCAGTCACCTTGTATTCCGGGCAGTTCGTGGCCCAGTCGGAGAAATCGGTGGTAATCACGTTGGCCTGCGTGCCGGGGAAGTGGAAGGTCGTATAGACCACCCCGGGCGAGACCTTGTCCGTGATCGTCGCCCGCAGCGTCGTCTCGCCCGACCGGCTGGCCAGCCTCACGAGGTCGCCTTCGCGGATGCCCCGGTTCTCGGCGTCGTGGGGGTGGATCTCCAGCAGGTCCTCGGAATGCCAGACCACATTCTCGGTCCGCCGCGTCTGCGCGCCGACGTTGTATTGCGACAGGATACGGCCCGTGGTCAGCAGAAGCGGGAAGCGCGGTCCGGTCTTTTCATCCGTCGCCACATATTCGGTGCGGATGAACTTGCCCTTGCCGCGGACGAAGCCGTCGATATGCATCAACGGCGTGCCTTCCGGCGCCTTTTCGTTGCAAGGCCACTGGACCGAGCCCATGGTCTCGATCTTCTCATAGGACACCCCCGCGAACGACGGCGTCGTCATGGCGATCTCTTCCATGATCTGGCTCGGGTGGGTGTAGGACCAGTTGGCCCCCATCGCCTGCGCGAACATCTGGGTCACTTCCCAGTCGGCATAGCCCTGCTTCGGCGCCATCACCTTGCGGACCATGTTGATCCGCCGCTCGGCGTTGGTGAAGGTGCCGTCCTTTTCCAGGAAGGACGAGCCGGGGAAGAACACATGCGCGTAGTTCGCCGTCTCGTTCAGGAAGAGGTCGTGGACGATGACACATTCCATCGCCGCCAGACCCGCCGCGACATGGGTGGTGTCAGGGTCGGATTGCAGGATGTCCTCGCCCTGGCAGTAGAGGCCCTTGAAGGTGCCCTCCACCGCCGCATCCAGCATGTTCGGGATGCGCAGGCCCGGCTCCGGGTCCAGCGTCACGCCCCAGGCCTTCTCGTAGATCGCGCGAACCTCGGGGTTCTTCACATGGCGATAGCCCGGCAGTTCGTGCGGGAACGACCCCATGTCGCAAGAGCCCTGGACGTTGTTCTGCCCGCGCAGGGGGTTCACCCCCACGCCGCGCCGACCGATGTTGCCGGTCAGCATGGCGAGGTTCGCAATCCCGATCACCGTGGTCGAGCCCTGCGAATGTTCGGTGACGCCCAGCCCGTAGTAGATAGCAGCGTTGCCGCCCGTGGCATACAGCCGGGCAGCGGCGCGGATTTCCTCGGCCGGAACGCCGGTGACCAACTGCACCGCCTCGGGGCTGTGGCGCGGGTCGGCGATGAACTCTGAATAGTCCTGGAATTCGTCCCAGTCGCAGCGTTCGCGGATGAAGGCTTCGTTGTAGAGCTTTTCGGTCACGATCACATGCGCCATGGCCGAGACGACGGCAACGTTGGTTCCCGGGGTCAACGCCAGGTGGTGCGCGGCCTTGTAATGCGGGCCTTCCACCGTTTCCGTGCGCCGGGGATCGACGACGATCAGCTTTGCCCCCTGGCGCAGGCGTTTCTTCATGCGGCTGGCGAAGACCGGGTGGCCTGCATGCGGGTTCGCGCCGATCACCATGATGACATCGGCCTCTTCGACGGAATCGAAGTCCTGCGTTCCGGCACTGGTGCCAAAGGTCTGCCCAAGCCCATAGCCGGTGGGCGAATGGCAGACGCGCGCGCAGGTGTCGGTGTTGTTGTTCATGAACACCGCGCGGGCCAGTTTCTGGACCAGATAGGTTTCCTCGTTGGTGCAGCGGCTGGAGGTGATCACCCCCACCGAGTTCCGGCCGTATTTCGCCTGGATCGCCTTCATGCGATTGGCCGCGAATTCCATCGCCTCGGCCCAGGACACCTCGCGCCACGGCTCTGCAATGGTCTCGCGGATCATCGGCTTCAGGATACGGTCCTTGTGTGTGGCGTAGCCGTAGGCGAAGCGGCCCTTGACGCAGCTATGACCCCGGTTGGCCTTGCCATGCTTGTAGGGGGTCATGCGCACCAGTTCATCGCCGCGCATTTCCGCCTTTAAAGAGCAACCCACGCCGCAATAGGCACAGGTGGTTATGACGGAATGCGACGGGGTGCCGATCTCGATGATCGACTTTTCCTGCAGGGTCGCTGTCGGGCAGGCCTGCACGCAGGCACCGCAGGAAACGCAATCACTGGCCAGCGCGTTGTCCGTCTTGGCGCCGAAGGACACGCGGCTGTCAAAGCCCCGGCCCTCGATGGTCAGCGCGAAGGTCCCCTGAACTTCCTCACACGCCCGGACGCAGCGCGAGCAGACGATGCATTTCTGCGGGTCATAGCTGAAATACGGGTTGGAATCGTCGCGCGGTATATACAGCGGATTCGCTTCTCCGCTCGTGTTGCGCGGCTTGAAGTGTGTATCTACAGCCTCATAGCGCACATCGCGCAGTCCGACCGCACCAGCCATGTCCTGCAACTCGCAGTCGCCATTGGCCGAACAGGTCAGGCAGTCCAGCGGGTGGTCCGATATATACAGCTCCATCACCCCGCGCCGCAGCTGTTTCAGCTTGCCGGTCTGGGTGCGGACCTTCAGCCCCGACGCAACCGGCGTGGTGCAGGAGGCCGGCGTTCCGGCGCGGCCCTCGATCTCGACCAGGCACAGCCGGCAGGACCCGAAGGCATCCAGGCTGTCGGTAGCGCAAAGCTTCGGGACCGAGATTCCGATCTCTGCCGCCGCGCGCATGATGCTGGTGCCTTCCGGGACGGTCACGTCGAAGCCGTCGATGGTAAGCGTGACCATCTGTTTCGACTTGGCGGCCGGAGTGCCGAAATCGCGGTCGGGGATGATGAAGTCCTTCATTCTGCAGCCTCCTTCGCGCGGGCGAAGTCATCGGGAAAATGGGTCAGCGCGCTCAGAACCGGATAGGGGGTGAAGCCCCCCAGCGCGCAGAGCGAGCCGAATTTCATGGTATTGCAGAGGTCGGTCAGGATCGGCATTGCGCTGGCATCGCCGCGGGCAAGCCGGTCGATGGTTTCGACGCCGCGAGTAGATCCGATCCGGCACGGGGTGCACTTCCCACAGCTCTCTATGGCACAAAACTCCATCGCAAAGCGGGCCATTTGCAGCATGTCGGTGGTGTCGTCGGCCACCGTCAGCCCAGCATGGCCGATCAGGCCTTCCTTCGCGCCGAACTCCTCATAGCCGAAGGGCGTGTCGAACAGCGCCGGCGGGAACCAGGCGCCCAAGGGGCCGCCGACCTGCACCGCCTTGACCGGACGGCCCGACGCCGTCCCACCGCCGATCTCGTTGACGATCTGGCCCAGCGTCAGGCCGAAGGCGACCTCATACAGCCCGCCGAACCGCACGTTCCCGGCGATTTGCAGCGGAATCGTCCCACGGCTGCGGCCCAGCCCGAAGTCCTTGTAGAAAGCCGCGCCCCTGGCAAGGATCACCGGCACCGAGGCCAGCGAGATCACGTTGTTGACCACCGTCGGGCGTCCCATGAACCCCTGCAGCGCCGGCAGCGGCGGCTTGGCACGCACCACGCCGCGCTTGCCTTCCAGACTGTTCAGAAGGCTGGTTTCCTCTCCGCAGACATAGGCTCCGGCGCCGACGCGGATTTCCATGTCGAAATCCGCACCCAGCACGCCCGCATCCCGCGCAATCTTCACAGCCGCGTCCATGATCCGGATCGCCACCGGGTATTCGGACCGTATATACACATACCCCTTGGTTGCCCCGCAGGCGCGCCCGGCAATCGCCATGCCCTCGATCAGGCAGAACGGGTCGCCCTCCATCAGCATCCGGTCGGCGAAGGTGGCGCTGTCTCCCTCATCGGCGTTGCAGACGATATATTTCCGGTCGCCGGGGGCCTCGGAAACCGTCTTCCACTTGATGCCCGTCGGGAAGCCCGCACCGCCACGACCCCGCAGACCCGACTCTGTCACCTCGACCACGATCTGCGCCTTGCTCATCGCCCTGGCGCGCTCCAGCCCCACCAGCCCGCCATGCGCCCGGTAGTCGTCCAGCGACAAGGGGTCGATCACGCCGACGCGGGCGAATGTCAGGCGGGTCTGGCTCTTCATCCAGGGCAGGTCCGCGACCGGCCCCAGGGCCTTCGGGTGCGAGGCCAGATCGCCGAACAGACCCGGCACATCGGCAGGCGTCATCGGGCCGAACCCGATGCGGCCCGTATCCGTCACCACCTCGACCAGCGGCTCCAGCCAGACCATGCCGCGGCTGCCGTTGCGGATGATCTGCACCTCGATCCCGCGCGTAGCGGCCTCCTCACGGATCGCCTCGGCGATGCGGTCGGCACCAAGGGCGACGGCGGCACTGTCCAGCGGAACATAAAGCTTCATTTCGCCACCTCTGCCAGCACGCTTTCGTCCACGCGGCCGACCGGCCGACCATCGACCATCGCCGCCGGCCCGCAGGCGCAGAGACCCAGGCAGAACACCGGCTCCAGCGTCACGCGGCCATCCGCCGTCGTCTCGTGCCAGTCGATTCCCAAAGCGCGCCGGATCCTGTCGGCCACCGCTTCGGCGCCCATGGTCTGGCAGGCCTCGGCCCGGCACAGCTTCAGCACATGCCGCCCGGCCGGCTTGTCGCGGAAATCGTGGTAGAAGCTGATGACCCCGTGCACCTCCGCCTTCGTCATCATCAACGCCCCGGCGATCTGCGGCACGGCAGCTTCGGGGATGTAGCCGAACGCTTCCTGGATCGCGTGGAGGATCGGCAAGAGCGGCCCCTCCAGCCCCTGATGGGCCTGAAGGATCTCGGTGATCCGGTCGGTCTGGGCGTGGGAATCGAGCATGCGGGCATACCTCTGGCTGGCATGCACCGGTATACGCCAAACGATAGGATTCTCAATTTGGATATACCGTCAGTCGATAGAATACATCTATCGAAACAGCCGCACCGCCTCGTCCACCAGCGCCTGCAACACCGGGGTCTGCGGATCGCGCCGCGCCGCGATTAGGCCTACCGTATGTTCGGCTTCGGGTTCGACGATCGGGATCGACGCCAGCCGCCCGTCGGCCACGAACATGTCGGCCAGCTTCTTCGGCACGATTGACGCCCAGCGCCCGGTCAGCACATGACTGACCAGCGCCATGGTGGAGTTCGACTCGATCATCGGCGCTGCGTCCACCCCGGCCTCGCCGAGGTGCTGATTGACGATCCGCCGGTTCTGCATGTCCGAGGTCAGAAGGCACAGCGGCACAGCAGAAAGGTCCGCCCAGCTGATGTGCCGGCGATGCGCCAGGTCGGACCCCGGTGCGATCAGAAGCCGGTAGAACTCGGTGTATAGCGGCACCTGCGCGACACGGCCGAGCGGTTCGTTGTCGAGGTAGGTGATCCCCGCCTCCAGGTCCAGCGCCTCGATCCCGGTGAGGATCTCGACACTGTTCCGCGACAGGATCGAGACGCGGACGTTGGGATGCCTTTGCGTGAAGGGGCCGGTCAGATCGGCCACCATCGGCAGCGCGGTGGGGATCACGCCCAGCCGCAGATTGCCCGACAATCCGCTGCGCACCACCCGCATCTCGTCCTTCAGCGCCCGCACGTCGCCCACGATGCCCAGCGCACGGTCCAGCACGCGCTGGCCCTCCGGTGTCAGGCCCTGAAAGCGGCTGCCGCGAAACACGAGCTGCACGCCCAGCTGATCCTCCAGCTGCCGGATCGCACTGGACAGCGAGGGCTGCGTCACGCCGCAGACCTCGGCCGCGCGGCCGAAGTGCCGTTCCTTGGCCAGCGCGATGAACATTTCCAGCTTGTCGATCATGCGCCAGACCCTGCCGCGCGCCGCCCTTGCCCGCAAGGCCCTTACCGCTTACCTCTGGCCCATGCGCCGCTTCATCCCCTTCCTGCCGAAACCCGCCATCGTCCCGGTGATCCGCCTTGGCGGTACCATCGGCACAGGCACCCGCAGCCTGAACGACGAGGCGCTGGCGCCCCTGATCGAGAAGGCCTTCCGCATCAGGCCCGCCGCCGTGGCGCTTCAGGTCAACTCTCCCGGCGGCTCGGCCGTGCAGTCCAGCCTGATCGCCGCCCGCATCCGCAGACTGGCCGACGAGAAGAAGGTTCCCGTGCATGCCTTCGTCGAGGATGTCGCGGCCTCGGGCGGCTATTGGCTGGCCTGTGCCGCCGACGACATCTGGGTGGATCAAAGCTCGATCGTCGGCAGTATCGGCGTGATCTTCGCCAGTTTCGGCTTTCCGGAACTCATGGCGCGTCAAGGTGTAGAGCGGCGCGTGGTGACGGCCGGCCGCTCGAAAACCTTCGCCGATCCCTTCCTGCCGCAGAAGCCGGAGGATGTCGAACGGCTTAAGGCGCTGCAGACGCCGATCCATCAGGCCTTCATCGACCATGTTAAGCGCAGCCGCGGTGCGCGGCTGGATCAGACAGCCGATCTGTTCAACGCCGACATCTGGGTCGGGCAGCAGTCGGTGGACCTGGGCCTGACCGATGGTGTGGCCCATCTGGTGCCAAAGCTGAAGGCGCTCTACGGCGACAAGGTCAAGCCGATTCCCTTCGGTCGCAAGCGCAGCCTGTTCCAGCGCCTTGGCCTGTCACTGGCCGACGAAACCCTTGGCGCCCTCGAGGACCGGGCGCTCTGGGCGCGCTACGGGCTTTAGCATGCTGTTCAAGATCGTCACCGTATTTCTTGCCGCAATGGTCCTGATCGCGCTTATCGGCCGGGCGCTGTTCCCCTCGGCCTTGCCGCGCGTGTTGCGGAAACGGCAATCTCCCCCTCGCTGCGGCAGATGCGGGCGCTATCTGATCGGCCAGACGACATGCGACTGCGGGGGCAAGGCGAAATGACGGCGCTGGTAACGGGGGCAGGCAAGCGGCTGGGCCGGGCGATGGCGCTGTATCTGGCAGAGCGCGGCCATGATGTCGCCGTGCATTATTCCAGTTCCGCCGAGGCGGCCGAGTCCGTTGCCGCCGAGATCCGCGCCCTTGGCCGCCAGGCCCGGACCTTCCGCGCCGATCTGCTGATCGAGTGCGAGACCCAGGCGCTGATCCCTGCCGTGACCAGGGCGCTGGGTCCGCTGACGGTGCTGGTCAACAACGCCTCGATCTTCGAATACGACCGGATCGACACCGCGACGCGGGAAAGCTGGGACCGGCATGTCGAATCGAACCTGCGCGCGCCTTATGTTCTGACGCAGGCCTTCGCGCGCCAATGCCCTCCGGCCAGGGTCGACCCGGCGGGAGAGCCGATCGCCGAGGGCCTGATCGTGAACATGATCGATCAGCGCATCCTGAAACTGACACCGGAGTTTTCCACCTACACCATAGCCAAGATGGGCCTCTGGGCGCTGACACTGACCAGCGCCCAGGGACTTGCGCCGAACATCAGGGTGAACGCCATCGGTCCCGGGCCCACTCTGAAAGGCGGCCGCCAGACCGAGGACCATTTCGCGCGCCAACGCGCCGCGACGGTGCTGAAGCGTGGCGCCAACCCGTCCGACATCACCGCCGCACTGGGTTTCTTCCTCGACAGCCCCGGTGTCACGGGCCAGTTCATCGCCGTCGATGGTGGTCAGCACCTCGGTTGGAAAACACCTGACGTTCTGGGCGTTGAATAGGCCTTCCAGCGCTGCCTGGCGTCAACTTGTCCACTTGGGGTCGCCCTGTCACAGCTTGGTCATAATTCGTTTGGAATTTCAGGGATTTGGGTGCGCGGGAAAAATTATTTCGTTCAAAATCATGGGCTTGATAAAACGCCTAAAAAATAGGCAACCTCAGGAAACGGGCAGAAAACAAGGGAAATTACCCGATCCCTAAATCTTCTCCGCAGAGTTATCCCCAGATTCCGTGGACAGCTTTGCTCTTGCCTCCGCCCCTGTTCGGTGGCAGCCCGGATCGAGAATCGACGCGGTGTAACGCATGGACGAAAAACCCCGCAGCGGACACGAGGTGATCCAGGATTACCTTCGCACCCTCGACGGCTCTCCGGGGGTCTACCGGATGCTGAATGCGGCCTCCGAAGTGCTGTATGTCGGCAAGGCGCGCAACCTCAAGGCCCGCGTGTCGAACTACGCCCGCCCCTCGGGCCATTCCGGCCGCATCGCCCGGATGATCCATGAAACCGCCTCGATGATGTTCCTGACCACGCGCACGGAACTCGAGGCGCTGCTCTTGGAACAGAACCTCATCAAGCAGCTGAAGCCGCGCTACAACGTGCTTTTGCGCGACGACAAGTCGTTCCCGAACATCCTGATCTCCTCTGAACACCCCTTTCCGCAGATCAAGAAGCACCGGGGCAAGAAATCGGAAAGGGGCGCCTACTTCGGCCCCTTTGCGTCAGCAGGCGCGGTGAACCGCACGCTGAACCAGTTGCAGAAGGTGTTCCTGTTGCGGAACTGCTCGGACTCGATGTTCGAGAGCCGGACCCGGCCATGTCTGCAGTATCAGATCAAGCGGTGCTCTGCCCCCTGCGTCGGCAAGATCAGCCGGGAAGGCTATGCAGGCCTTGTCGATGACGCCAAGCGCTTCCTCGAAGGCAAGACCACCTCCGTCCAGGCCGATCTCGCCCGCGACATGGCCGCCGCCGCCGAGGCGATGGAGTTCGAACGCGCCGCCGCGCTGCGCGACCGCATCCGCGCGCTGACCCAGGTCCAGCAGTCGCAGGGCATCAACCCGCAGGGCGTGGCCGAGGCCGATGTCGTCGCGCTCCATCTCGACCATGGCCAGGCCTGCGTGCAGGTGTTCTTCATCCGCGCAAACCAAAGCTGGGGCAACCGCGACTTCTACCCCAAGACCGGCGCCGGGGCGGAAGAACCCGAGATCATGGAGGCCTTCCTCACCCAGTTCTACGATGACAAGGACCCGCCCCGGCTGATTCTCCTGTCGCATCCGGTGGACAATCCCGACCTGGTGAGCGAGGCCCTGATCGCCCGGGCCGGCCGCAAGGTGGAGCTCGCCGTCCCGCAACGCGGCGAGAAGGCGGAACTGGTGGAAAACGCAGCGCGAAACGCCCGCGAAAGCCTCGCCCGCAGGATGGCCGAATCCACCACGCAGAACAGGCTCCTCCAGGGTCTGGCCGAGGCCTTCGACCTCGACGCTCCGCCACGGCGGATCGAGGTCTACGACAACTCCCACATCCAGGGAACTAACGCCGTGGGGGGCATGATCGTCGCAGGGCCGGAAGGTTTCCTGAAATCGCAGTACCGCAAGTTCAACATCAAGTCCGAGGCCGGGGCGAACTCTGACGACTTCGGCATGATGAAGGAAGTCCTGACCCGCCGGTTCGAACGCCTGTTGAAGGAAGACCCCGAGCGCAAGACCGACATGTGGCCCGACTTCCTGCTGATCGACGGCGGGGCAGGGCAGGTGTCAGCCGTGGCCGGGATCATGGCCGAGCTTGGCGTCGAGGACATCCCGATGGTCGGCGTCGCCAAGGGCATCGACCGCGACGCAGGCAAGGAGGAATTCCACCGCCCCGGCGAACGCCCCTTCGCCCTGCAGAGGAACGACCCCGTCCTCTACTTCATCCAGCGCCTGCGCGACGAGGCGCACCGCTGGGCCATCGGCGCCCACCGCGCCAAACGGGCAAAGGCGGTCAGCGTGACGCCGCTGGACGACATCCCCGGCATCGGCGCCACCCGAAAACGCGCGCTGCTGCAGCATTTCGGCAGCGCCAAGGCCGTCGCGCAGGCCGGGCTGTCGGACTTGCAGGCCGTGGACGGGATTTCCGAGGCGATGGCAAAAACCATCGCGGATTACTTCTCGGCGAAAGGATAACTGTTAGGTGTTGCGCGGCCCTCCTGACAAGAATGGTTTTTCTCGATTTGGCCTGACGTTAGGGACTTGTGACTGACTTCCAACTACTTTGAATCAGGAATAATTTCTGGATTCCAATCATCTTCTAGACGTCTAAAGTTTTGAACAACAAAACGGAATAGCTCGTTGATGTGTAACTGCATTCTCTTGGTTTCGTGAACAAGTTCAGCCGGGTCACTTTCCTTGGAGATTTTCAGGGCGAAGGCCACTGACGGCGTGTCAAACGTAGCCGAGCCGCCGTTCTCGAGCGCCCTAGATATCTTCCTGTCCATTGCCTCGTCGTTGCGAAGAGGTGATTTAACATAGTCGTCACGGTACTCCAAGAACCAGAAAGCGGAAAAGAGAAAGTACTGTTCCCGCTTGTCGCTAGCTGCTTGAAACCAACCCGCAGCCATGTTTTTCCATACAAGCCTTTCCGTACTCAGTCTCCTTCGAGCGGCGTCAAATTCGCTTTTGGCCCGTTCGACAAATTTGGGCACTGCCGACGCTGCAATGATTTCGGCACCAATGATGTAGTCATCGCTGTCGTCGATTTTTCTTGGCAAACTTCTATCAAAATCAGAGAACATTCTTGCATAGTCAATGTAGACGTCGGAGATTAGGTCATAAAGGGACTTCAGTTGTTGATATCGCCGTTTTCGTGATCGGGCGCCTGGGGCGACTATTCCTTCCAGTATTCCGGCTGCTAAGTGGTACCACTTCGTTGCATCATCTGGCGCCGGAAGAGCCATTTCCCAACCTCACTCTCGCTGCATTTCAGTAGACTTTATTGTTCAAGGCTGAGTCGCTCAACGATATATCTGCTCTATGACGTGGTTGGTCCTAAGTCCACATTCGCAACCTACCACACCCCCCGCTCCCCCGCCCCCTCCGAAACCTCAGACCATTTCATGTCCCCAAATATCCCCGCCGGAGGCATCCGCCGCCCACCCCAGGCGCTCCCCCAACCCCCTCAGCGCACCAGAAGCCCCAAGCACCTCCCCTCCCCCTCCGTGGGGGTCGGGGCACTGCCACGACGCCGAGGGTGGGGGGCACCGGCCCAGCCCCGATTCGCGACAGATGGTTAACGGCCCCGCGTACATACGCGCGTATGCATGGGGTGTAGACGCGAGGTAGACCCAAAGAAGACGCCGTATTTACAGGCAACCCCTTGATCTAACACACCGAACGCCGCACCCGGCGTCACTTCACCACGAACCCATGCGCAAACGGATCGCGGTCGTCGATGAAGATCGTGTTGATCCCGGTCTGCCGCGCCCACCCGGCGATGGAGGGCACAATCGCCTCCCGCCCCGCAACCTTGGCCGCAGCCTCGACCCGGCCCTTGAAGATCGACCCGATGATGCTCTCATGGTGGAACTCATCGCCGACCTTCAGCTTCCCCTTGGCCGCCAGCTGCGCCATCCGGGCCGAGGTCCCTGTTCCACAGGGGCTGCGGTCAATGGCCTTTTCCCCGTAGAACACCGCGTTGCGGGCATGGGCACCCGGCACCGTCGGCCTACCGGTCCACATGATATGGCTCAGCCCCCGGATCGCAGGATGCTCGGGATGCACGAACTCGTACTTCGCATTCAGCGCCGCTCGCAGCTTTGGCGACCAGCCCACCAGCTCTCCCGCCGAATGGTCCGCCATGTCGCGGAAGGCCTTCTGCGGCTCGACGATGGCATAGAAATTCCCACCATAGGCCACGTCCACCACCACCTCGCCCAGACCTTCGACTTCCGCCGTAAGTCCTTCTGCATGAAGGAAGCCCGGCACGTTGGTCAGCCGCACTTCCTCGACGAACCGTCCGTTTTGTATATACGCAACTTCGACCTTCCCTGCCGGCGCATCCACCGCCAAGCGCCCCGGTTCGCGCGGGGTAATCAGCCCGTTCTCGATCCCCATCGTCACCGTCCCGATCAGGCCGTGCCCGCACATCGGCAGGCAGCCCGAGGTCTCGATGAACAGCACCCCCACGTCACAATCCGCCCGCGTCGGGGGGTAGAGGATCGACCCCGACATCATGTCATGCCCCCGCGGCTCATACATCAGACCGGTCCGGATCCAGTCGAACTCCCGCAGGAAATGCGCCCGGCGCTCCAGCATGGTGGCACCCTCCAACCGAGGCCCGCCGCCCGAGACCAGCCGCACCGGATTGCCGCAGGTGTGTCCGTCGAGGCAGGAGAACGTATATACAGCCATGTCAGAACCTTTGCGGCGAGAAGGGGGCAAGATCGATCGGCGGGGTCCGGTCGGTCAGGAGGTCGGCCACCAGCCGCGCCGTCCCGGCGCTTTGGGTCAATCCAAGGTGGCCATGACCGAATGCATATACGATGTCCGCCGAACTGCGCGAACGACCGATTGCGGGCAGGCTGTCGGGCAACGAGGGGCGGAAACCCATCCACTGGCGGCCACCCTCGGTCTGGAGGCCCGGCAGAAAGGCCTTCGCCCTCCGCAGCATGGCCTCGGACCGCCTGTAGTTCGGCGGCAGCGACAGCCCGCCCAACTCCACCGCTCCACCCACCCGGATGCCGGTGGACAGGCGCGAGACGACGAATCCATGCCCGCCAAAGGTGATCTGGCAGCGCAGGTCCAGCGCCTCGGGCGGCAGCGTGGTGTTGTAGCCGCGCTCCGTCTCCAGAGGGATGCGCTCGCCCAGCGTGGCCGCGATACGGTGGGAGAAGGCCCCGGCGGCCAGCACGACCTTGTCGGCGTCCAGCGACCCGCGCCCGACTTGTATATACACGCCGCCAGCCTGCGGTCTCAGGCCATTGACCTCTGCACGCAGGATCGTGCCACCCATGGCACGGAAGCGGTCCGCCAGCGCCTGTACATACAGCTTGGGGTCAGCGATGGACCACCAGCCGGGGGTGAAGGTGCCTTTGATGAAACGCGGCGAAAGCCCCGGTTGCAGCGCGGCCATCTCCTCCGCCCCCATATGCCGGAACGCGATCCCGTGGGCCATCCGCGCCTCCCAGCCGGGCAGCGAAGCGCGGAACTCCGCCCCGCTCTCGTAGACCTGCAGGTTGCCGTCCTTGCGCAGCATGGGCAGGGTGCCAGTTGCGGCAAGGAACGGCTCCAGCTCGGCGCGCGACAGGTCCATCAGCGCGGTCTGGGCGGCGGTGGAGGCCGCAACGGCCTTTGGCGAACAGGACCTCCAGAAACGGTAGAGCCAGGGTGCTATCCGCAGCGCGTAGGCCGGCCGGATCGTCAGCGGGCCAAGCGGGTCCAGCAGCCACTTCGGCACTTTCCGCAGGATGCCGGGAGACGCCAGCGGCAGGATGTCGGTGAATGCGAAGGCGCCGGCATTTCCGGCAGAGGCTCCGGCCGCAGGGCCCTCACGGTCGATCACGGTGACGGAGAGGCCCCGGGCCTGCACCATCAGGGCGGCGGACAGGCCGATGACCCCGGCACCGATGACGGTCACCTTCATTTCAGGCGGCGTATTTGCGGGCCTCCGGCTGTCTGGCCCAATCGGCATACCAGGCGTCGAACAGGCGAAGCTGCGCCTCGATGAAGCCCTTCTGGCTGGCCGACAGCTCGTCGCCCGCGTTGAAGTGGTGCGTGTAGGCGGCGTCGCCGCGCAGGACCATCATGTGCTTGAAGAACAGCACCAGATCCGGTCCGGCGTCGACTTCCGACAGGACCTGCATCGCCTGGTCCAGCTCCCAGGCCAGCCGCCGCGCCTCGGCGTCACCCTTCTGGGCGGCCTTGCAGAGCGACACGAGGTGCAGCACCTCGCGCGGGAGAACGTTGCCGATCCCGGTGATCGCCCCGTCGGCGTTGCAGTTGACGTAGCCGTGGTAGACGGCCGTATCGACACCGATCATCAGCTTGAGGTCCGGCGACGCCCCGGTGATCGCATTGGCGGCATAGGACAAGTCGTCATAGCCACCGAACTCCTTGAAGCCGACCAGGTTCGGATGTTCTGCCCGGATCTGGAAGAAGAGGTCGGCCTTGGTCGAGTAGCCATAATACGGGCTGTTGTAGATGACCGCGGGCAGCGCCGGCGCGGCTGACAGCACCGCCTTGAAATGCGCACGCTGAGCGGCAACCACGGTGCCACGCGACAAGAGCCGCGGGATGACCATCAGACCGTGCGCGCCAACCTTCTGCGCATGTGCCGCGATCGCCGTGGCAGTTTGCGTGTTCACGGCGCCAGTGCCGACGACGACCTTGATCCCAGCGTTCACCAGCCGCTCCACCCCCTCCATCCGCTGCTCGGTGGTCAGCAGCGGCCAGTCGCCCATCGAGCCGCAATAGACGACGGCCGACATCCCGAGGCCCACAAGTTCCTTCGCCTTTGCAACCAGCGTGTCGAAGTCGGGACTGCGGTCTGCCGTGCAGGGGGTCATCAGGGCCGGTATCGTGCCCGAGAAGATCTCCGAGTTCATGCGCCACTCCTTCGTGCTGCGGATGATTCCACGATCCTGACCAGGATAGATTTTGTATTTTATTTGTCGACAATAATTTCACAGCGGCACGTCTCGCCGCAGGTCGCGTGCGATCATCGCCTGGATCTGCTGCACGATCTTGTCGGCGTGATCCCGGGCAAGGCGATCGCATGTATCTACATCGCGAGCGGCAAGGGCCGCGATGATCGCCTCATGTTCCTGTATATACGGATGCGGCAGACGCGGTTCGAAAGCGGGATAATAGTAAAGACGCAGGATCCGGCGGCCTTCATCCAGTAGGCGCGCGAAGAGTTGCAGGTAGTAGGGATTGCGACCCGCCTCGGCGATGGCGATATGGAAATCGCGGTTCAGTTGGATCATCCCGGCCGTGTCTCCGGACAGGACGGCTCGTGAGAATTCGTGCTGCCGCCTGCGAATAGCCACGAGATCGGCCTCGTCATGGAACTCGGCCGCAAGCCGCGTCGTCATGCGGTACATCAGCGTCAGGGCATCGAAGAAGTGATGCAGGTTCGGAAAGTCGATCTGCGACACCACGGTCGAGCGGTTGGGAAGAAGCGTCACCAGTCCCTCGGAGGCCAGCCGGACCAAGGCCTCGCGAATCGGCGTGCGGGACATCGACAGCCGCTCGGCCAGACCGATCTCGTCCACCGGCTCTCCGGGTTGCAACACGAGATCCAGAATCTCCTCGCGCAGCCTTTCATAGACCAGGCGGGCTCCGGTCCCGCGCTTGCGCTCTTGCAGGTCGTCGCTGGTCGTCATCTGGCCCCCTGATCGAGAAACGAATACAGCACAGGCCCGGCAGAGCAACGGATTTGTCCGGATAGGCGCACCTTCACCAAAACCTGGAACAGGTGGATGTCAAATCATTGATATCTCAGCACCTTCACACAGGTCACGGTCGCCGCGCGACCCAGCTCTTCCCCAGTCTAGCACAGAGCCCGCATGAGGACATCCGTTAGCATGACCGGGCGCAACATTTGTTTTGGTATTTCTAGAAATATCGAAGTAAATGCGACCATGGATACCGATCTTGCCGCCGCGCGTCTTGCAGCCCTGGGCAACCCGACCCGCCTGCGGCTTTACCGGCTCCTGGTGCGGGCGGGCGAGCCGGGGCTGGCCATGGGTCAGATCCAGGAACAGCTCGGCATCCCGGCATCCACCCTGTCGCACCATTGCCGGGCACTGGTGCAGGTCGGCCTGATCCGGCAGCAGCGTGTCGGGACCTCGCTGATCTGTCGTGCGAACTATCCGGTCATGCAGGCCCTGATCGAGGACCTGGCCGCCGAATGTTGGGCGGGGGCGCACGGCGCGGGGGGCGGTCCAAGGGAATGAGACTTCCGCCCGCCCGCAAAGGCTGGATCGTCGCCGCGCTGGGCACGGCGCAGACCATCGGCTGGGCCTCCAGCTACTATGTGCCCGCCGTCCTGGCCGCACCGATGGCGGCAAGCTTCGGCCTGTCCCCGGTCTGGGTGTTCGGCGCCTTCTCGATGGCGATGGTCGTCTCGGCGATGGTCGGGCCCTGGGCCGGCGCGCGGATCGACCGGATCGGCGGACGTGGCGTTCTGATCCTGTCCAACCTGGTCTTTGCATCCGGGCTTGCCCTCCTGGCTGTCGCGGGCTCGCCGGGGCTTCTGTTCATGGGCTGGGCGGTGATCGGGATGGGAATGGGGATAGGGCTTTACGAAGCGGCCTTCGCCACCCTGGCCGGCATCTATGGAAAAGAGGCGCGGGGTCCTATTACCGGCATCACCCTGATCGCCGGCTTTGCCAGCACGGTGGGCTGGCCGCTGTCGGGTCTGATGCTGGCGACCTGGGGCTGGCGCGAGGCCTGCCTGGGCTGGGCGCTGATCCATCTGGCGCTGGCCCTGCCGCTGAATGCGCTGTTGCCGAAGGGAACCGAGCGAATCCTGGCCCCGGCGCCAGAGGCGGTCGCCGGCCCGCCGCCCTCACGCCGGGCGCTTTGGCTTCTGGCCTTCGTCTTTGCGGTGACCTGGTTCAACTCGACCGCCATGGCCGCGCATCTGCCCGGGCTCTTGCAGGCAGCGGGGGCCAGCAGCGCCATGGCGATCGCCGCCGGGGCGCTGATCGGCCCGGCGCAGGTGGCCGCGCGGGTGCTGGAATTCGGTCTCCTGCGGCGATTCCATCCGCTGATCTCGGCGCGGCTGGCCGCCTCGGCCCACCCGCTGGCCGCGCTCTGCCTGGTGGGGTTCGGCGGTCCTGCCGCCTATGCCTTTGCCCTTCTGCACGGGGCAGGCAACGGGATCCTGACCATCGCCAAGGGCACCCTGCCCCTCGCCCTGTTCGGGTCGGCGGGCTATGGCGCGCGGCTCGGCTGGCTGAATGCCCCGGCGCGGGTGCTGCAGGCCGCCGCGCCGCTGATCTTCGGGGCGGCGCTGTCGGCCTGGGGGCTGCATGCGATCTGGCTGACCGCGGGGATCGGGCTGCTGGCGACGCTGGCGCTCCTGGCCATCAGACGCGGCTGAGCCGCCGGGCCGCCAGCCAGCTGGCCAGCGCCATGGCGCCGGCCGTGGCCAGGCACAGCGGCAACCCGCCGATCTGGTAGCTTAGGCCCGAGAGCAGCGTGCCGATCAGCCGTCCGGCGGCATTGGCCATGTAGTAGAAGCCCACGTCGCGGGTGATGCGGTCGGCTGACCCGAAGGCGAGGATCAGGTAGGAATGGACCGAAGAGTTCACGGCAAAGACGAAGCCGAAGAGCAGGAGGCCCGCGATCAGAGTCGCGGTCAGCCAGGGCGCGGGGCCGCCTGCCGCCAGGGCCGCCGCGGCCAGAAGGAAGGGGATCGGCACCAAAAGGCCCGCCCAGAAGATCGCCTTGCGGGTCGTCTCGGCCTCGGGCTGGCCCTTGGCGCCCAGAAGGCGGGGCGCGAAGGCCTGCACCGCGCCATAGGCGATAATCCAGAGCGCAAGGAAGCCGCCGATCAGGAAGAAGGCCTCGCGCCGGCCCTCGGGGGTGCCGTCGGACAGGACGGCCTGGAAATAGACCGGGATGCCGACCACGAACCACACGTCGCGTGCGCCGAACAGGAACATGCGGGCAAGACTCAACCGGTTGACGCGCACGTCCTTCGACCGCCAGCCGCCCCAGGCCTCTTCCGACTTCATCCGTCCCGGCAAGCCGGCGGGAAGGAACAGGACGACCGCGACCAGGATCGCCGCCAGCACCCCGGCCATGCCCCAGACCGCCGTCCGGAACCCCGCCAGCGCCAGAAGCGCCGCGCCGAGGAAGAAACCCAGCCCCTTCACCGCGTTCTTCGATCCGGTAAGGAGGGCAACCCAGCGGAACAGACCGCCATCCTCCTTCGGCGCCAGAAGCTTGACGGCCGATTTCGAGGACATCTTGGCCAGATCCTTGGCCACGCCCGACACGCCCTGCACCGCCATGACGAAGGCGACCGAGGCGGCGATCGACCAGCCGGGGTCAAGCTGCGCCAGCGCCACGAGGGCCCCGATCTGCAAGGCCAGCCCGCCGTAAAGCGTCGCGGCCAGGCCGAAGCGCGCGGCCAGCCAGCCGGCGGCCAGGTTGGTGACGATCCCCGCAACCTCATAGAGGAGGAACAGCCAGGCCAACTGCACGGGGGTGAAGCCCAGGCTGTTGAAATGCAGCAGCACCAGCATCCTCAGCGCGCCGTCCGACAGCATGAAGGCCCAGTAGGCCGCGGTGACGGCGGCATAGGCGCGGATCGGGTTCGGTGCGGTCATCGGCACGGCCTGCGGCTTGCGGCGGACCGGGGACGCTTCGCCCCCCCGGACCCCCAGAGGATGTTTTCGTAAAGATGAAGCGCTCAGAGGCTTGCGGCAACTAGTCGGGCGATGTCGGCCAGGCGGCAGGCATAGCCCCACTCGTTGTCATACCAGGCATAGACCTTCACCTGCGTCCCGTTGATGACCATCGTGGACTGCGCATCGATGATCGAGGACCGGGGATCGTTGGTGAAGTCGCAGGACACCAGCGGGCGGGCCTCATACCCCAGGATGCCGGCCAGCGGGCCTTCGGCGGCAGCGGCGAACAGCGCATTGACCTCTTCTACCGTGGTGGACCGCTCGACCTCGAACACGCAGTCCGTCAGCGAGGCGTTCAAGAGCGGCACGCGCACCGCATGGCCGTTCAGACGTCCCTTCAGTTCCGGGTAGATCAGCGTGATCGCGGTGGCGCTGCCTGTCGTCGTCGGGATCAGGTTCAGCAGCGCCGAGCGCGCCCGCCGCATGTCCTTGGCGGGGCGGTCCACGATGGTCTGTGTGTTCGTCACGTCGTGGATCGTGGTGATGGAGCCATGGCGGATGCCCAGGGCCTCGTGGATCACCTTGACCACCGGGGCCAGGCAGTTCGTCGTGCAGGAGGCCGCTGTCACCAGCGCCTGACTGCCGTCATAGAGGTGATGGTTCACCCCATAGACCAGGTTCAGGGCGCCGCCATCCTTGACCGGGGCCGAGACCACGACCTTCTTCACCCCGGCGTCGTAGTAGGGCGCCACCTTGGCGCCGGTCTTGAAGACGCCGGTGCAGTCGATCACCAGATCGACACCCAGTTCGGCCAGCGGCAGGGCCTCGATGGTCTTTTGGTGGGTCAGGCGGATCTTCTGCCCGCCTAGCACCAGCGCGCTGTCCCCGGCCGAAACCGGCGTGTGCCAGCGACCGTGGACAGAATCGAACTCCATCAAGAGCGCGTGCTGTTCGGCATCGCCGACAGGGTCGTTCAACAGCACGATCTCGCCACCCGCACCGGTGTCGATCAGGTCGCGAAGGACAAGTTTTCCGATCCGGCCAAGGCCGTTGAGCGCAATACGGGGCATGATTCAGGCCTGTGCTTCCATGTCTTTGTCTTTGCTTATGGCATCCGCGCCGATGGCATCCACGCGGGCCTGCAGCGCCAGACGGCTGAGGCTTTCGAACGGCAGTTCCACGAAGGCCGCGATCCGGCGGCGCAGTGCGGCATAGGTCTGGGCGAAGACCAGCGCCTTCTCGGCATCGGTCCCGGTCGCCTTCACCGGGTCGGGCAGGCCCCAGTGGCCAGTGATAGGCTGGCCGGGCCAGGACGGGCATTCCTCGGCCGCCGCCGTGTCGCAGACGGTAAAGACGAAATCCATCACGATCGAGTCGGGCTTCTGGAACTCCGAGATGTGCTTGGACCGCAGACCGGAAACGTCATGGCCGTTCCTTTGCAGGATCTCGATCGCGAAGGGGTTCAGCTGGGTGCCGGGCTGGTAGCCGGCCGAGAAGGCCTGGAACTTTCCTTGCCCGAGATCGCGCAGAAGCGCTTCGGCGAAGATCGACCGGGCAGAGTTGCCCGAGCAGATGAAGAGCACGTCGAAATCGGTGTCACGCATGGCGGGATCCTTCTGTGCGGCCAAAAGAGGGGCAATGAGGTCGGGGCGGGCGCGGCCGATGTCGAGGGCGAGGTAGCCGATCAGCGCCTCGGTCGCGTCAAGGTCGACGGAATAGAACAGCGACCGTCCCTCCCGGTTGACGCCGATAAGGCCGGAAGCGGCAAGATCGGCCAGATGATGGGACAGGGTATTCTGTTTCAGGCCAAGGGCTTCGGCGATCTCGGTCGGGCGCACACCGCGCGGGGCAAAGCGCATCAAGAGGCGGAACACCGCCAGCCGACCGGGATGGCCGAGGGTCGCAAAGGCATGGACAGCGCGATTCTGTTCCATGATTCCAGAATTCAGGAAACATGGTCTGCAGTCGAGTGAAGTTTTCATGACAGGCAGGGGAACGGCCGGTGCAGCCTAGGGTTCGACGCCGCCCAGCCGGCAGATGATCCGCCATTCCTCGGGGCGCACCGGCTGCACCGACAGTCGGGTGTTGTTGACCAGCACCATCTGCTCCAGCCCGGGCGTGACCTTGCATTCCTCCAGGCTGATCGCGCGGGTCAGGGGTTTCACCGACTTGATCCAGACGCAATCCCAACGCGGGTCATCAGTGGTGCTGTCCGGCGCGCTTTCCCGGCAGACCTCGACGATGCCGACGATCTCTTTCCCGATGTTGGAGTGGTAGAAGAAGCCCCGGTCCCCCAGCTTCATCGCCCGCATGTTGTTGCGCGCCTGATAATTGCGCACGCCATGCCATTCCTCGCCGGCCTCGCCCCTGGCGACCTGATGCTCCCAGCCCCAGACATCGGGTTCCGACTTGAACAGCCAGTAGTTCATCCGATTACCCGCTTCCATTCCTGGATCATCACCGACTGGAACAGGTCGGCCTTCGCATAGGGATCCCCCGCCGCCCAGGCATCGGCCTCGGCCTTGGATCCGACCGACAGGATCACCAGACTGCCGCACATCTGCCCGGCGGCGTCGATGAAGGGGCCAGCCTGCTCCACCACACCGGTGGCCTGTATATACTCAAGATGTGCCTGCCGGTTTTCGGTCCGGGTTTGCAGGGCATTTGGCTTGTCGATACAGATCAGGGCATAGCGCATGGTCATTCCTGTTTCAGGGGCCGGCTCATCAGGCGGCCGACGGCATCATTCAGCGCGATCCGGCCCGAGGCAAGGGCGTCAACCATGTCGGTGACCGGCATGTCGATACCCCGATCGTCGGCCAGCCGCAGCACGGCGTGGGCAGTGGCTATTCCTTCGACCGTGATCGACGGATCGAACGCGGTCCCCTGACCCAGCGCTGCGCCATAGCGGAAGTTGCGCGATTGCACCGACGTGCAGGTCAGGACCAGATCACCCAGGCCCGACAGGCCGGCCAGCGTCTCCGTCCTCGCGCCCAACGCCGAGGCAAGCCGCAGCATCTCTGCATAGCCCCGCGTCATCAGCGCGGCCCGGGCGCTGTCGCCGAGACCCGCGCCGATCACCACGCCGGCGGCGATGGCGATCACGTTCTTTAGTGCCCCGCCGAGTTCGGCCCCGACGATGTCGTCGGTGCGATAGAGTCGCAGCGTCGGGGTGGACAGCAGATCCTGCAACGCCTCGCCCTCGCTGGTCGCGGCCAGGGTCAGCGCGGTCGGCAGGCCCCGGGCGATGTCGGCGGCAAAGCTCGGCCCGGTCAGGATCGCCGCAACCGCGCCTGGCCGCCGGTCGCGGATCAGGGCGACGGGACCGCGCAGGCTGGTCAGGTCCACGCCCTTGCAGCAGGCGACCAGCGGTTGGCGCTCGCCGATCTCGGGATGGGCGTCCAAGAGCGCGCCCAGCGCCTGCATGGGAACGGTCAGAAGCAGGGCTTCACCGCCTGTCGTTTCGGCGATTTCGGCATGAACAGAGACGGTTTCCGGCAGATCGATCCCCGGCAGGGCGCGGTCATTCCGGCGCCCTGACCGCATTTCGGCGACCAGGGCCGGGTTCCTCGCCCAGAGCCGCACCTCCCGGCCCGCGCGACCAAGGGCCACGGCCAGTGCCGTTCCGAACGCACCCGCGCCAAGGATGCCGATCATGCCTTGGCCCCCTTCTTTCCCGACCCGAGCAGGGCCGGCGCCGTCTGATCCAGCGGCCAGCGCGGCCGCGCGACGAAATCGGCCGGATTGGCCAGCCCGGCGCGGATCCGTTCGATCCCCGCCCAGGCAATCATGGCCGCGTTGTCCGTGCACAGCTGCAACGGCGGAGCAAGGAAGGGCAGTTCGGCCTGCGCCGAAACAGCCTCCAGAATGGCCCGAATCGTCCTGTTTGCGGCCACCCCTCCGGCTACGGCAAGGCTAGTCGGTCGCTCCCCGGCCACCATGGCCAGCGCGCGTCCGGTCTTGGCGGCCAGAATCTCGGCCACCGCCATCTGGAAGCCGGCGCAAAGGTCGCGGCGGTCCTGCACGGTGATGCCGCCCTTTTCTTCCACCAGCGCATCGCGCGTCCGCAAGAGCGCCGTCTTGAGACCCGAGAAGGACATGTCGCAGCCCTCGCGGTCCAGAAGCGGCCTCGGGAACCGGAACCGTGCGGGGTCGCCGAGCTCCGCCTCCGCCTCGACCGAGGGGCCGCCCGGCTGCGGCAGGCCCAGAAGCTTGGCCGTCTTGTCGAAGGCCTCGCCCGGGGCGTCGTCAATCGTGCCGCCAAGGCGCCGGAAGCTGTCGGAACCCTTGACCAGCAGGAACTGGCAATGCCCACCCGAGACCAGCAGCATCAGATAGGGAAAGCCGATCCCGTCCGTCAGCCGCGGCGTCAGCGCATGGCCGGCAAGATGGTTCACTGCCACCAGCGGCAGCCCCCGCGCCGCTGCGAGGCCGCGGGCCAGCATCACCCCGGACAGGACCCCGCCGATCAGCCCCGGCCCGGCCGTCACCGCGATCGCGTCGATGCCCCCAAATCCGATCCCGGCGCCGGCCAGTGCCGCCTCGACCACGCCATCCAGCCGCTCTGCATGCGCGCGCGCGGCGATTTCCGGCACCACACCGCCATAGGCCGCGTGCAGGGCCGTCTGGCCCAGGACTTCGCTCGCCAGGATCTCGGGCCGACCTGTCGCGGGCGCGCGCACGACGGCTGCCGCGGTATCGTCGCAGCTGGTCTCGATCCCCAGAAGTGTCAGCGTCCGGTCCATGGCCTGCCGTTGCACGAAAGCTCATCGGCAGGTAACACCATGGACATGGCGAGACAATCCGATGCCTCCCCCGATCTTTCCGGCAATCCGGTCTCGGCTGTCCCGGTGCTGGTCACCCGGCCCCGCGCCCAGGCCGAATCCTTTGCCTCGCGTCTGGTGGCCCGGTTGGGGAACCGGGTGCAGCCGGTCATCGCCCCCCTCATGGCGCCGGAATACCTCTCGCCCCCGGTGCCCGAGGGTGTCTTTTCCGCCGTGGTTTTCACTTCGGCGCAGGGCGTGGCCGGCGCCGTCAGGTTGAAGGCGAGCCTGCCTCGGCTGGCCTGGTGCGTCGGCCGGTCCACCGCCGCCTCTGCCGCAGCGGCCGGATTCGAGACCCGGTCCGCCGATGGGGACGCGAAGGCCCTGGTTGCCGCCATCCTGGAGGATCCCCCGGATGGCAGAATTCTATATCTACACGGCGTATATACATCAGGAGATGTCGACAAGATATTGGAAAACCATGGTATTTCGACAGTATCTTTACAGGTGTATTTACAGAAAGCCATACCTCTTGAAGAGGAATCCGCCCAGCTTCTGCGGCAGCCGGACCTGGTGATCCTGCCCTTGTTCTCGCCCCGCAGCGCCCGGTTGTTCCGTGCTGCAATGCCCGCCGACACGCGCGCCGACCTGAGGATCGCCGCGATGAGCGCCGCCGTCGCCGAGGCCTGCAATGATATCCCCCACTCCGTTCTGGTCATCGCCGCAAGGCCCGATGCCGAGGCGATGCTGGATGCGGTCGAAAGCTTGCTTGCCGCACCCCCTCTGCCTTGAACCGGCCGGCTGCCAGTGCTTAGGTTGGGGACAGCGAGGATGAAGGGCTGCAAGGGGCTGACGCATGACCAGACGCAAGGATCCCCCGCCCAAGGCAATGGCCGAGCCGACCACGCCCGAGCCGGTCGAACCCGAGGCAGCGACGGTCGAGGCCGCCGAGACTGCCGCGCCCGAACTTCCGCCCCAGGCGGTGGCTTACGCCGTCCCGCCTGAGCCGCAACCCGCGCAGGCGCGCCGCAGTCCGGGCATCCTCGGCCCGCTCCTCGGCGGGGCATTGGCGGCCGTCGGGGGCTTCGCGGCGTCGCATTACAACCTGCTTGGCCTGACTGCGCCCGATGTCTCGCAAGACCTGGCCGCAATCGAGAGCAAGGTCGATGCGCTGGCGGCCGGACAAGCCCGATCGGCCGAGGCCGTGGCCGCAGAGGTCGCCACCCTCGCCGCGCGGATCTCGGCCCTCGAGGCCGCACCCAGCCCTCCCGCTCCCGACCTCTCCCGGCTCGACGGGCTCGAGCAGCGACTGGCCGCGATCGAGGCTCTGCCAGCGGATGCCTCCACCAGCACTGCCGCCTTGACCGCCAAGCTTGCCGAAATCGAGCGGAAACTGGCCGCGCTGCCCGCGGGCGGAACCTCGCCCGAGCTCCAGCGCCAACTGGACGAGGCCTTGGGCAGGCTGGACGCGGCCGAGACCGAGGCCAAGGCGCGCGCCGCCGAAGCGGAGGCCGCGGCTGCAGCCGCCCGTCGCGCCGAGGCGCTGGACTCCCTCGCCGTTGCCGTGAACGAGGGAAGCCCCTTCGTCGCGGAGCTTCAGGCCCTGGCCGACCCCGACCTTTCCTCAGCACTTGGCGCCGTCGCGGGAACCGGTGTTCCGACGCTGGCCGCGCTACAGGAAAGCTTTCCCGACGCCGCCCGCGAAGCCCTGCGGATCGCCCGCGCCAGCAGTCCAGAGGATGGCTGGACCGACCGGGTCCTCGACTTCCTCGCCGCACAGACCGAGGCGCGCCCCCTGACGCCGCAGGCCGGCACCACGCCGGACGCGATCCTGTCCAGGGCTGAATTCGCCTTGACCGAGGGCCGCGTCGCGGACGCCCTGACAGAGCTGTCTGCGCTTGATCCAACGGTCAAGGCACCACTGGATGCCTGGATCGACGCGGCCACTTCACTGGTCGATGCAACCGCGGCCCTGCGCGCGGCACGGGGGGAATGATGCTCTGGTCGCTGACAAAGGTCATCCTCTTCGTGGTGCTCGTCGCCGGCCTTGCCCTGGCGGCGGGGCTTCTGGCGGAAAGCGGCGATTCGCTTCGCGTCATCGTGGCCGGGTGGGAGTTCACCATCGGTCCGGTGCAGGCGCTGGTGCTGGGCCTATTTCTCATCCTCGCGGTCTGGCTTCTGCTGAAGGCCCTGGGACTGCTCGGCGCAACCTTCCGCTTCCTCAACGGCGACGAAACCGCCCTGTCGCGCTATTTCGACCGCAATCGCGAACGCAAGGGCTATCGCGCCCTGTCCGAGGCAATGATGGCGCTGGCCTCGGGCGAGCCGCGCCTTGCGCTCAGCCGCGCGCAGAGCGCCGAGCGCCTGCTTGGCAAGCCGGAACTGACCACGCTTCTGGTGGCCCAGGCCGCCGAGGCCGCCGGCGACCGCAAACGGGCGACCGAGGCCTACAAGACCCTGCTGTCCGATGATGCCACGCGCTTTGTCGGTGTTCGGGGGCTCTTGCAGCAGAAACTGGCCGAGGGCGACCGGGAGGTCGCACTGAAGCTGGCCGAGAAGGCATTCCAGCTGCGGCCAAAACACGCAGAGACGCAGGATGTCCTTCTGAAGCTGCAATCGGACGCAGGCGACTGGTCGGGCGCGCGCGTGACGCTTGGCGCCAAGCTGAAGTCTGGCGGCCTGCCGAAGGATGTCTACCGCCGCCGTGATGCCGTGCTTGCGCTGCAACAGGCCCGCACGGTGTTCGACGATACCGCCAGCATCGAGGCCCGTGAGGCCGCCATCGAGGCGAACAAGCTGTCACCCGACCTGATTCCCGCCGCCGCGATGGCCGCGCGCGGCTATATCGCCAACGGCGACCGCAAGAATGCGACGCGGGTTCTCAAGAAGGCATGGGAGGTCATGCCGCACCCCGACCTCGCCGCCGCCTTCGCAGAGATCGAGCCGGAAGAGAGCCCGCAGGACCGCCTGAAACGGTTCCGCACCCTGACGAACCTGCGTCCCGACAACGACGAGACCCGGATGCTTCTGGCCGAACTTCTGATTGCGGCCGAGGACTTCCCGGCTGCCCGCCGGGCGCTGGACGATGTCGCAACCCGGGCGCCGACCCAGCGCTCGCTGGCCATACTGGCCGCCATCGCGCGCGGTGAAGGCGCAGACGACCTGATCGTGCGCGATCTTGTTGCAAGGGCGATCGCCGCGCCGCGCGGCCCGCAATGGGTCTGCGACAAGTGCCATGCGATCCACGACGGCTGGCAACCGGTCTGCGACAACTGCGGCAGCTTCGACACGCTGTCGTGGAAGACCCCGCCTGCCAATGCCACCACCTCGCCGGCCCTGGCCGAACTTCTGCCGCTGATGGAGGCCCGCCCCGAACCCGAGCCTGCGCTGCCCGAACCAGAGCCCCTCTCGCCGGACGAGATCGCACGCCGCGCAAATTAGGGCTACACAGTGCCGGGCGGCGGTGCTAATAGCCGCGCGTCAGCGAAGGATGCCGGTGTAGCTCAGCTGGTAGAGCACGTCATTCGTAATGATGGGGTCGGGGGTTCGAGTCCCTTCACCGGCACCATCCTTCCCTGAAAGCAAAGGCCGCCGGTCCCCTTGGGCACGGCGGCCTTGTTGTTTTCCCGGACGATCAGCAGCCTAGCGGTTCGGACCCTTCGGCGGCACGAAGCGCTTCGAGGTGTCGCGCGCATCGGGCTTGGGCCTTGCCGGACGCTCCGCGCGGCCGATGGGCTTTGCTCCTCCCGCCGAATGGCTCTTGAACCCGGCCGCCTTGCCGGAACCCTCACGCTTCACGAAGGGCCGCGACTGGTCGCCCTTGGGCGCAAAGGTCCGTTTTGGACGCTCGCCGTCCTCGCGGGGGCGAGCTCCCTCGGCTTTCGGCCCATAGGCCTTTTTCGGGCGATCCACATCTTCGCGCGGCTTGTAATCGCCCCTGGGTTTCCCGCCTTCGGCCTTGCCCACATGGGGCTTACGGGCGGGGCGCTCGCCGTCCTCGGTCCGCGCGCGCGGGGTCCAGCCTTCCGGCTTGGGGGCATATGGCTTCTTCGGCCGATCCCCGTCCCCGCGCGGCTTGCCCTTGTAGCCACCCTCAGCCGCATGGCTCTTGTAGCCCGCAGCGCGGCCGGGACGTTCAGCCGCCCCGCCGTGGCTCTTGTAGCCCGCCGACCGCGGCACCGCCTTCTGGTCGGGAGACCAGCGCGGCTTGCGCGGACGCTCCTCCGCACTCTCCTGCCGCGGCGCGCGCTCCTCATAGGACTTCCGCTCCGGTCGCGCTTCGGACGGCGTCACCCTCGGGCGTGGCTCATGTTTCGGCCTCGGCGCGGCTTCGGCAACGGCCTCACCTTCGTCCTCGACCACCCGGGGCGGCTTCGGCGTGTAGGCCGGCTTCTCGGCCCGTGCCGGACGCTCGGTCCGTTCCGGTCGCGCCGGACGCTCGAAGCGTGGCTTGTCGAAACGCGGACGGTCCAGGTCCGGCTCGCCCTCCAGCCGCTCCATCATGAGGCCCTTGTCCAAGTCGATCTGCGTGCGGAACATGTCGGCCACCCCTTCGGCGATCTGGACGAAGGTCTCTTCCTCGCGCACCCGGATCGCGCCGATGGACTCCTTCCCGATGCTCCCCGCATCGCAGATCTTCGGCAGAAGCCAGCGCGCCTCCGCCCGGCCAGCCCTGCCCACGTTGATGCGGAACCAGACCGAAGCGCCGAACTCGCCCCGTTCGCGCGGGGCCGAGGGCGCAGGCACCGGATTGTCGGTCGACAGCACTTCGGGCGCCGACCGCCCCTCGCGCCAGAGCCGCACGAAGGCCGCGGCCAAGGCCTCGGGCCCGAACCGCTCCAACAGGTCTCCGGCAATACCGGCCTCTTCGCCAAGCGGCGCGGTCAGCGCCGGATGCTCCAGGATCCGCAGGTCGTCCTTGGCCTGAACGTCGTCGGCGCCCGGCGCGGCGCCCCATTCGGCCACCACCTTTGCCCCCGCCAGAAGCCGCTGCGCCTTCTTGAACTCGGCCGGGGTCACGATAAGCGCAGAGACGCCCTTTTTCCCGGCCCGCCCGGTGCGACCCGAGCGATGAAGAAGCGTCTCGGAATTCGACGGCAGGTCGGCATGAACCACCAGCTCCAGCCCCGGCAGGTCGATCCCGCGCGCGGCAACGTCCGTGGCGATGCAGACCCGCGCGCGGCCGTCGCGCAGCGCCTGAAGCGCATGGGTGCGTTCCTGCTGGCTCAGCTCGCCGGACAGCGCGACGACCTGGAACCCTCGGTTGCCCATCCGCGCAAGCAAGTGATTCACGTTCACCCGCGTCTTGCAGAAGACGATGGCCGTCCGCGCCTCGTAATAGCGCAACACGTTGAAGATCGCATGTTCCCGGTCGCGCACGGCCACCGAGAAGGCCCTGTATTCGATGTCGACATGCTGCCTGGCCTCGCCCTGCGCCACGATCCGCAGCGCGTCCTTCTGGAACTCGCCCGCCAGCTTTTCGATCTCTTTCGGCACCGTGGCAGAGAACATCAGCGTCCGCCGATCCTCGGGCGCAGCGGCCAGGATGAACTCCAGATCCTCGGCAAAGCCCAGGTCCAGCATCTCGTCGGCCTCGTCCAGCACCACGGCACGGATGCCCGACAGGTCCAGCGAACCGCGCTCGATATGGTCGCGCAGGCGACCGGGCGTGCCCACGACGATATGCGCGCCGCGCTCCAGCGCCCGGCGTTCGGTGCGGTAGTCCATGCCGCCGACGCAGGTCGCCAGCTTCGCCTGTGCGCCCGCATACAGCCATTCCAGCTCGCGCGCGACCTGCAAGGCCAGCTCGCGGGTCGGGGCGATCGCCAGCGCGATGGGCTTGTCGGCATAGAGCAGCACGTCCTGCCCGCCAAGAATCTCGGGCGCAATCGCCAGGCCGAAGGCCACTGTCTTGCCCGATCCGGTCTGAGCGGAGACCAGCGCATCGCGGCCGGCGACGCCGTCGGCCAGCACGGCCTCCTGCACGGAAGTCAGCGCCTCATAGCCCTTCAGGGCCAAAGCCTGCGCCAGCGGCTCGGCCACCTTTTCAATCGTCATGATGTCTTTCCAAAGGGGGCGAAGCCATGCGCCCGTCAAAGCCAAACGGCCTCTGTCCCTTCGGGTCGCGGGCCTCCTCGCCCGCAGTCGCAGGAATCTCGACCGTGGGGCGCACCTATCCCAGATCGGGCGGCCTGTATAGACCTAACCCCGCAGCCGCGCCAATGCCTCGGCGTGGAGGCTCGGTGGCAGGGCCAGCACGCCTTTCGTCTGCGCCGTGGACGAATTGAACCGCAGCGCTGCCCCGGTCTGGTCCGTCACCACCGCTCCCGCGCACTCGGCGATCAGCGACCCCGCCGCGATGTCCCACTCCCAGGCGTCGCGCAGCGTCAGCATCCCGTCGAACTTGCCCTCGGCCGCCAGGCACATCCGGTAGGCCAGCGAGGCGCGAAAGCCGCGCGTGATCTCCGGCACCCCGCCCGGCCACTTCTCCGGTGCCATGTTCGCCTTTGTCGTCAGGATGTTGGCCCCCTCCAGCCGGTCCCGACCGCTGCACCGGATCGCCTGACCGTCCCGCATCGGCTTCGAGGTCAGCGAGGCCGTGTATATACGGTCCAGCGCCGGTAGATACACGACTCCCGCCGTGATCCTTCCCTTGTGCGCGATAGCCAGCGAGTGGGCCCAGGTTTCCTCGCCCGCGATGAAGGCGCGCGTGCCGTCGATGGGGTCCAGGATGAACAGCGTATCTACAGCCAGCCGGTCGGGACTGTCGGGCGTTTCCTCCGAGAGCCAGCCATAGTCCGGGCGCGCGTCAATCAGGCGCGCCTTCAGCATGTCGTTGACCGCAAGGTCGGCCTCGCTCACCGGCCCATGCTCGCCGCCCTTGTCCCAGACCTTCGGGTCGCGGCGCCAATAGCGGAGCGCAATCCGACCCGCCTCGCGCGCGGCTTCGGTCAAAAGTGCCAGGTCACGCGCCGGCAAGGGTCATCCCGTCCACAAGGATCGACGGCACCCGCGTCGACAGATGCGCGCGCGCGTCGTTGGCCGGGATGATCCGCAGCAGCATGTCGCGCAGGTTCCCCGCAATGGTGCATTCGTGGACCGGGTAGGCCAGTTCCCCGTTTTCGACCCAGAAGCCCGAGGCACCGCGCGAATAATCCCCCGTCGTCGGGTTGATCGTGGACCCGATCATCGACGTCACCAGCAGCCCCGTCCCCATCTGCCGCAGCAGATCGTCACGGCCGACAACCCCTTGCGTAAGGTCGATATTCGTCGTCGAGGGCGAGGGTGGCGCGCTGGTCCCCCGCATCGCGTTCGCCGTGGACGGCATCCCCAGCTTGCGCCCTGTGGCAAGGTCCAGAACCCAGCCGGTCAGCACGCCATCCGCCACAATTTCGCGCCGCCGCGTCGCCAGCCCCTCGCCGTCGAACGGCCGGGATGACCCGATCCGCGGCCGGTGCGGGTCCTCGATCAGCGACAGGCCCTTTGGCAGCACCTGCTGGCCCAGAAGATCGCGCGCCCAGCTTGACCCCCGGGCGATCGAGGTCCCGTTGATCGCCGACAACAGGTGTCCGACCAGCGAGGCCGCCACCCGCTCGTCATAGACCACCGGGAAGGTCCCGGTGCGCGGCTTGACCGATCCCACGCGGGCCAGGGTCCGCTCTGCCGCCAGCCGCCCGATCTCCTCGGCACTTGGCATGTCGGATGCGTATATACGAACCTCTCCGGCATGGTCCCGGTGCATGTCGGTGCCCTGTCCTGTGAAGGCCACCGCCGACAACGAGGTGGAGGTCCGCCCATACCCGCCCGAAAACCCGTTCGTCGCCGCCAGATGCAGCGCGCGCTGGCTGTAGCTCGCCGCCGCCTCGACCTGCGTGATTTCGGCCGCTCCCAGCGCCGCCGCCTCGACCGCCCGGGCCTGGGCTTCAAGCACCTCCGCCGCGGGCTCTCCCGCCGGGTCGGCGAGGTCCAGTGCCCCGAGGTCCCAGTCCGGGGCCAGCTGATCCGCCTCGGCAAGGCCGGCCGTCGCATCCTCCGGCGCCTCGCGCGCCATTGCAACGGCGCGTTCGGCCAAGGCCCGGATCGTGGCAAGCGACGTGTCGGATGCCGACACGCAAGCCTGACGCCGACCCATCAGCACGCGCAAGCCGATCTCCACGCCTTCCGACCGCTCGGCCTGTTCCAGGGCCCCCTTGCGGATCTCGATCGACAGGGCGGTTCCTGCCACCGCCAGCGCGTCGGCGCTTTCGGCGCCGGCCTTGCGGGCGGCGTCCAGTAGGGCATGGCTCAGGTCGGCAAGGCTGGGCGTCATCGCGGGGTCCCCTGTGATCCTCCGATCAGGTAGCCCCGCCCGCGGCCCTTCGCAAGGTCGCGGGCAGCCGTCCGGCGTTTATTGCAGACGCTGGCCGTTGGCGAACAGCCCGCCGTCCTTGAACTCGATTTCGGACGTGAGTTCGTCCGGCCCCGCCCCCGGCCGCGCGAACATCGCCAACCCCATGCGGAAGCCCATCGCATCGTCCTCGCTCAGGATGCCCAGCGCGATCAGGTTCTCGACCAGCTTGTTCGCGCCCTTGATCCCGATGCTGATCTTGCCATCCGGCCGCGGCATGCCGTCGAAGGTCGTCATGTCGCTGTTGTCGAAAGTCAGCCCACCCGCCGCCGAAACCTCGGCCCCGGCGGCCTTGGCCACCAGCTGCGCGATGTCGAGGCTGTCCAGCTCGCCCGGAGGCTCGGCCCCCTCCATCTGCACCGCGGGGTCCATGATATCCTGCTTCCACTTGCCGGTGCCCTTCAGGTCCACGATCACCGTCGCCGGCTCGCGCGACAGCGTGGCGCCGGGATCGACCATTGCCCAGATGCCCTCGGACACGGTGAAATCCACGAACTTCGTCAGGAAGGCGAAATCCTGCGGGCTGTCCGATTTCGACACGGGCATAAGCAGGTTGAAGCCGCTTTCGGCAAAGGCCAGCTCGACCTGCGGGAACGGGATCTCCGCGCCCGAGACGGTGAACTTGCCGCCGTTCAGCGAGGTGCCGTAGTTCATCCGGGTCTTGTCCATCGCCAGCACGAAACCGCCGCCCGTGGCGGTCGCCGCCATCTTCGTCGGACCCGCCGCCTCTTCTATGTCGGCGTTCATCGTCATCGCCCCGAAGTCGAACGTCGAATCCATCGTGAAGCCGGAATTCAGCGCCACGGCCATGTTGGCCATCACATCTGCGCCAAGGAAGGTGCCCTTGGTCGCGCCCGTCAGATCCTTCAGGGTCACCGCGACCGTGCCGCGGCCGCCAGTCTCGCCCGTCGTATCCGCGCCCGAAAGACTGAACTGCATCGAGTCTGCCCGGAAACTCGAATCCAGATTGGTCTTGTTGCCGTCCTGCGCCACCAGATACCGGGCAGTCAGTCCGGCCAGCGCAAGATCGCCCCTGGTATCCAGAACCTTGCCGTCCTCGTCGGTGATCTCGTCCAGCGCGACTGCCACGCTGGGCCCGGTGAAGTCGTAACTCGTCTCGGTCGCGCTGCCGCCCGCCACGATCTTCATCCCCGGCTGCCTGACGGTCATCTTCAGGGAACCCGGGCCGTCGCCCTCGTCCGGGAAGGCCATCTGCAACGGATAGCTGTCCGGCATCGTTATCGTCACCGTGCCGTCACCGTTGGCCGCAAAGCTCACCTTGTCGAACGAGACCGAGGCACTTCCGCCCATCTGGTCCTTGTAGGAGACTTCCAGCCCGGTCACCTCGACCGAACTGCCATTGTCAGCGGTGCTGCCGATGGTCAGCTGCTGTCCGGCCGCGGTAAGCATGGCCTGCCAGCTTGCCCACACCTCTTGCGGGGTGACATCGGCGGTGGCGGAGGATGCCAGAAGAACAAGGCCAATCGCTGAGGAAGAGGTAAGGGCGCGGGTCATGGCTTATGCCTTTCGGGTTGAATTTGCGGCAGCAACCTTTCTATCTCGTCGGGTGGGCGTCAAGGGATTCCCGCGGATCGCGGGGGGCGAAGGTCAGGAATGTCGGACGGGGAATGCATGGTCAGGGTCGAAGACCGGGGCGACTGTCGCACGATCACGCTCGCCCGCCCGGAAAAGGCCAATGCCCTGACCGAGGCGATGCTGGAGTGCATCGCCGCTGCCGCCCGCGCGACCACCGCAAAGGTCTTGATCCTGACCGGCGAAGGCAAGGTATTCTCCGCCGGGGCCGATCTGGACGGGATGAAGGCGGGCCTCGGCCTTTCCCCGGCCTGGGAGGCCGCCTCCAGCGCCATCGCCGCTTTCCCCGGCCTCTCCATCGCCGCGCTGAACGGTACCCTCGCGGGCGGAGCCATGGGCGCGGCCCTGGCTTGCGACCTGCGCATTGCAGTGCCTTCGGCGAATTTCTTCTACCCGGTCATGCGCCTCGGCTACCGGCCGCAGCCCTCGGACCCTGGCCGGCTTGCCGCCCTTGTCGGCCCGTCCCGCGCGAAGATGATCCTGCTTGCGGGCCAGAAGATCGACGCCGAAACCGCCCTGTCCTGGGGCCTGATCGACCGCATCTGCCCGGCCGAGGCCCTTGGCCACACCGCCATGTCGCTTGCCGAACATGCGCTGGCCGCCGATCCGGGGCATGTTGCCGCCCTGAAACGCATGACCGAATGGGGCCGCCCGTGACCCAAGCGCGCGACAAGAGCCGATCGACCCGGCCCAACCCCTTAGGCCACTTCGAGCATGACCGGAGGTGATGCCTTGGACCAGCTGAAACTCTGGCTGCAACAGGCCGTGGACACGGCGATCGATTGGCTCTCCTCGCCACCGGCGCTGATGCAGTTCGGCCTTCTGGTCGCGGCCTACATTCTGGCCACCCTTCTTGCCCGCCGCCTGGCCCCCACGCTCGAGCGCGCCGTGACGCCAAAGCCCGAGGCGACGCATGTCCTCGCCCGCCTCCGCCGCTTTGCCCTGCAATTCCTGCCGCTTCTCCTGCCGCTCCTCGCCTATGCCCTGACCGCAGCAGGCGAGGGCCTGACCCGCGCCACCCTCGGCAGCGGTGAAGTCATCGCCTTCGGCAAGCGCGTTTTCCTCTTCCTTGCCGCGCTGGAACTGGTCCGCCGCATCCTTCCGCCCGGACTTCTGAAGCTGATGGGCCGCTACATCCTCTTGCCCGTCATGGCGCTGAATGTGCTTGGCGTGCTGGACGAGGTCACGGCCTGGCTTGACGCCGCCCAGGTCAACCTGGGCGATATCCGCTTCACCGCGCTCGGGCTGATTCGCGGTGTCATCGCCGGCACGCTGCTGTTCTGGCTCGGGTCGTGGTCGAACCGGCAAAGTTCCGGCTACATCAAGGCCCAGCCCGACCTGCGTCCCGCCACCCGCGAACTGGCGATCAAGGCCAGCGAGATCGCCATCTTCGGCGCCGCCTTCCTTCTGCTCATGTCGATCATGGGCATCGACCTGACCGCCATTGCCGTCCTCGGAGGCGCGCTGGGCGTCGGCATCGGCCTTGGCCTGCAACAGATCGCCGCCAACTTCGTCTCCGGTATCATCCTGCTGCTGGAAGGCCAGACCACCGTGGGCGATTATGTCGAACTCGATGGAGGCGAGAAGGGCACCATCGTCAAGATGACCGCCCGGGCCTGCATCCTGGAAACCTTCGACGGCAAATGGATCGTCGTCCCGAACGAACACTTCATAACCAGCCGTGTCGTCAATTTCTCCGACCAGGGCAGCGCCAATCGCTATGAGGCACTGTTTTCAGTCAGTTACGACACAGACATAAACATCGTGCCCGATCTGATTGAACGCGCTGTATCCAAATTGCCCTTCGTCCTGCAATCCCCGGACGGCCCGGATTGCGAACTCCGCGGCTTTGGCGAGTCCAGCGTGGATTTCGCCGTCGAGTACTGGGTGGCCGGCATTGACGACGGCAAGAACAAGTACGGTTCCCCCGTCCTCTTCGCGATCTGGAACGCGCTGAAGGAGGCCGGGATCCAGATGCCCTATCCCCACCGCGTCGTCGAACTGCGCAATGCGGGCACCTGACGCTCTCGTCATCGGCGCAGGCCCTGCTGGACTGATGGCTGCCGAGGAAATTGCCGGGATGGGCATCCCGACCCTTGTCGTCGAAGCCAAACCCACCGTCGCCCGCAAGTTCCTGATGGCCGGAAAATCCGGCCTGAACGTGACGAGAGACGAGGATCGGGAGACCTTTGTCTCCCGCTACGACTGTCCTCCCCTCCGCCCGATCCTCGGGGACTTCGGCCCGCAGGAGGTGCAGGACTGGTGCCGGGCGCTGGGACAGGATGTCTTTACCGGCTCCTCCGGCCGCGTCTTCCCGAAGGCGATGAAGGCCTCCCCCCTTCTCCGCGCCTGGCTCGGCCGGCTGGCCTCGCAGGGCGTGGAAATCCGCACGCGCTGGCGCTGGACCGGCTTTGACGGGAACGCCCTCGCCTTCGACACTCCCACCGGCCCACAGGGCCTGACCCCGAAAGCCACCGTCCTCGCCCTGGGTGGAGCCAGCTGGTCCCGCCTTGGTTCCGACGGCGCGTGGGTCCCGTGGTTGCGCGGCAAGGGCGTCCGGATCACCGACTGGCAACCTGCCAACATGGGCTTCCGCGTCGACTGGTCCCCGCACATGACCCCGTTCTTCGGCAGCCCCGTGAAAGGCGTCGGCCTGATGGCAGGCACGCACCGAGAACGCGGAGAATTCGTCATATCCGCCAGAGGTTTGGAGGGCGGCGGCATCTACAGTATATACAAGTATCTACGAAACGCATATACGCTCGCACTCGATCTTCTCCCCGACCTCGACCAGGACGAGATCGCCCGCCGCCTGTCACGGATGAAACCCGGCGACAGCGCGACGAACCGGCTTCGCAAGCTCGGCCTCGATCGCACCCGGATCGCCCTGGTGATGGAGTTCTCCCGCAGCGAGCCCTTTGCGCACCTCAAGCATCTGACCATCCCTCTGCAAGGCCCCCGCCCCCTCGACGAAGCCATCTCCGTCGCCGGAGGCATCGCCTGGGACGCCGTCACCCCGGACCTTGAGTTGACGGCCATTCCGAATACCTTCGTTGCGGGCGAGATGCTGGACTGGGAAGCCCCGACAGGCGGCTACCTTCTGACCGCCTCCTGGGCCACCGGACGCCGGGCCGGACAAGCCGCAGCGCGCCGGATCAGTCTCTAACCTTGCGGAACATGCAGCGCGTCGAACCAGGGCAGCGCCTGCTCGCGCAGGATGGCAACTGCCAGATCAAGACACTCGGGCCGCTCCAGCACATCGATGAAGGCAAGCGTGCCGGGGTCGTGCTCGGTTCGCTCGAAGAACTCGGCCAACCGCACATCCTCGCCGCCCGGCCAGTCGGGGTGGTCCGGCGGCTCGCCCTCGGGTGTCACGAACCGAAGGATGATCTGGACATCCCAGCCATAGCGGTTGCGTTGCAGATGCACCGCCGATTTCCCTGCCGCCGTGACCCTGGTCCAGGTCGTCCCGCTCAGGCCATAGCCCTCGGGCCTCAGGAGCCCGTCCAGCGCCGCGACGATCCGGCCCCAGGCTTCTTCACGCTGCGCCGGAAAAGCCGGGTCATTGGCGGCAAGGTGCTGGCGGGCGGAAAGATCGGGATCGTCCATTCAGGCCGAAAGCCCCCCCGCAAGGTCCGGCACGTCCAGCGCCGAGAACCCGTAATGCCGCAGCCAGCGCAGGTCGGCCTCGAAGAATGCCCGCAGGTCCGGGATGCCGTATTTCAGCATCGCGATCCGGTCGATCCCCATGCCGAAGGCAAAGCCCTGCCATTGCGTCGGGTCCACCCCCGCCGCCTTCAGCACCTTGGGATGCACCATCCCGGAACCGAGGATTTCCATCCACTTGTCGCCCTCGCCGATCTTCAGCTGGCCGCCGACGTTGGAATAGCGGATGTCCACCTCGGCCGAGGGCTCCGTGAACGGGAAGTGGCTGGCGCGGAACCGCAGTTCCACCTTGTCCACCTCGAAGAACGCCCGGCAGAATTCTTCCAGCGTCCATTTCAGGTTGGCCATGCTGATATTGCGGTCGATCGCCAGCCCCTCGACCTGGTGGAACATCGGCGTGTGGGTCTGGTCCATGTCCATCCGGTAGACCCGGCCCGGCGCGATCACCCGGATCGGCGCGCCCTGCGCCATCATCGCCCGGATCTGCACCGGGCTGGTATGGGTCCGCAGCACATGAGGCGGGCGGGCGTCCCCTTCGGCGCGGGCCATGAAGAAGGTGTCATGCTCCTGCCGCGCGGGGTGTTCCGGCGGGATGTTCAGCGCGTCGAAGTTGTGCCAGTCGTCCTCGACCTGTGGGCCTTCGGCGACGGAGAACCCCATGTCGGCGAAGATCGCGGTCAGCTCTTCCATGACCTGCGATACCGGGTGGATCGTCCCCCGCGGACGGGGCCGCCCCGGCAGGGTCACGTCCAGCCATTCGGACTTCAGCCGCTCGTCCAGCGCGGCATCGGCCAGCGCCACCTTGCGCGCCCGCAGCGCGGCGTCGATCTCGTCCTTCAGCGCATTCAGGCTGGCGCCCGCCACCTTGCGCGCCTCGGGCTCCATCTTGCCAAGACCCGCCATCAGCGCGGAAATCTCGCCCTTCTTGCCCAGCGCGCCCACGCGGACCTCCTCCAGCGCGGCCTCGTCCGCTGCACCAGCCACCGCCGCCAGATACTTGGCCTTGAGCGTGTCGATCCCGTCCATCACTGGTCTCCTGCAAACCGGCCTCCCTGCTAATGGCGAAGGGCCTGCGATGCAAGAAGCTCAGAAGATCGACCGCCGCCCCCGGACCTCCAGGATCCTGCGCGACCGAGTGACCTTCCCGTCCCGGGCGACAAACGAAACCGGCGGCCCCTTGAGGCGCTTCTCGATCACCACCAGACTGTCGTAATACCTGATCGCACCGATCTCGCGCGCCAGGGGATGCAGGGGAAAACCGGCATCGTCCTCGGTGTACCAGGAATGCATCCGGTCGATCAGGTCCTTGGTGAACTCGATGAAGCTTGCCGGCTGGCGGAACCCGCCGCCGAACCCCGGCCAATAGCTCGTGTGCACGTCCTCGACGATATAGAGGCCGCGGTTGCGCAGGCGCGGCCAGAGGTGGCGGAAGCTGGTGATCTGCTGGTGCATCTTGTGCCCGCCGTCGTCGACGATCAGGTCGAAAGGCCCGTGGTCCCGGGCGATCCGGTCCAGAAAGGCCGGGTCTGCCTGATCGCCGATCTCCACCACGGTCCCCGGCAAGGCCAGGTCGCGGCAGGCCGGGTCGATGTCAAGAAAGACCAGGTGCGAGCCCGCCCCGAGGAAACCCTGCCACATCGGCAGCGAGCCGCCCTTGTAAACCCCGATTTCCAGGAAGGACACGTCGCGGCCCTGCCAGCCGGACAGAAGCTCGTCGTAGATTTCCAGGTAATGCTCCATCTTCAAGAGCATCCGGTCGCCGCTTTGCGCCGGAAAGTCCCGGAAATAGCGCGTGGTCGTCATGGCAGCCCCCGCTCGGTCCGGCCCTGTCGCCCAGCTATCCCGGCGATCGGCCGGGCGGCAAGCCTACATGATCGGTGCGTCCGTTGTCTCGATCACCAGTGCGGGCACGGCGCCCTGTCCATCCTCGGCGACCTGGCGGGTCGCGATCAGCCGCTGGGTCCAGATGGTCTTCCGGTTCGACTGCGCAAGCAGCCGCAGCTTCAGATGCGCGCGATCCTCGCTCCAGGCACCCTCGATCTCCAGATCCAGGCCGCCTGGCAACCCGGCCGCCGAGGCTCCGAAGCCGGCAGCGCCATTGCGCAGCAGATGTTCGGCCGCCAGCCGGGCGACCGCCTCGGCCAGGTCGCGGGCCGCGTCGGCCCCCGCCCCCGCGGGCAGCGCGCCGAGCCGCAGGGTGAACGGCTGGCTGTTCTTCGGCCCGGGCGTCGGCTCATCCTGCGCAGCGACCCGTTGCGCCAGACGCTGCCGCTCCTCGGCCAGCCAGGCACAGAATGACGGGTCGATGATGTCGATGCCTTCCAGGAATTCGCGCCCGGCCGCGAGGGCGAGACGGGCCGATTCGGGGTCGCTGTCCAGATCGGTCGTGAAGCGGGTCAGCGACACGCAGTCGCGGTCGCTGGTCAGGTGCGACGCAAGCGGACCGAGGCTCTTGCGCAACTCGGTCAGGGCCTGACGGAGGCTTCCGGATGCCTGTTCCTGCCCACGGTCGGACCAGAGGCGGCTTTCCAGCCAGCGCCGGGGCCGGCAATGATCCGGTGTGCGGCTCAGCAAGGCCAGAATGGCGCGGGCCTTCGCCCCGCGTGGCGTGTGGTCCTGGCCGGTTGCATCCTGCACCTGGAACTGCCCTATCAGCCGGATGAACATCGTCTTGACCCCGTTTGTCGTCGCGTATCGTCGCTCCGGGGCCATGTTCGAAGAGCCTGCGTGAAATCTTCGTCAATCGGCGCAGCGCGCTGCGGGGGATCGCGAGAAAAGCGTGAAATCGCGTGAAAAGCATCCTCTTCTTCGGCGGTATCGGCGCCCGATTCGCGGGCAAACGACCCTGCGATGGGCCACCGGGCCACGCGATCCGGGCGTTTCACGGGGAATTAACGCGCGTTTTTCCCCCCTGATTGCAGGGTTGCACCAAGAGCTGCCGAACCGCAGCCCCAGCCCGCCCCCGAATCCCGCAAGAGGCCACGACATGCCAAGACCCGCACCCTCGGCCGGCTTCCCCGGCGTCGATCTCCAGACCGCCAGTCTGCGCCGTCTGATCGACGGCTGTCTGCCGCAGGATTTCACAGCGGCCACCGAAGGCTGTCACCATCCTCGACTCGATTTCGCCACGCGCGATCCGCTTGGGCTGGGCGGGCCTGCGGCATCCAAAGCGGCCTGCGGCAGCGTGCCCGGACCGCATCCCCGAACCGGGGCCGACCTGACGGACGATCCGGTCGACGCCCTGGAGCGCCGGATCGCCGCCGAACTCAGGCTTTCCGGGGCGGCGGTCTTTGCCTCGGCGTCCGAGGCGATCCGCATCTCTCTTTCGGCAATCCTGCGTCCGGGGGACGTGATGCTGGTCGATGCAGGTGCGGATGCCGCCATCTTCGAGGCTGGTCTGGCCTCACAAGCGCGACTTTACCGCTTCCCCTTCGCGTCGGTGGAAGGGGTCGAGCGTCGCTTGCGCAGGTTGGCCGGGCAGTTGCATGCGGGCCGGGTGTTCATTGTTGGGCCGGCGGTCTCGGCCCATGGCGCGCGGATCACGGACCTCGCAGAGCTCTGCCTGCTTGCCCGCCAGCACGACGCACGACTGGTCGTCGATCTGGCCCAGGATTTCGGGGTCGTCGGACAGGACGGGGGCGGCGAGATGGAAATCCAGAACTGCCTCGGCCGTGCCGATCTTGTGCTTGGGTGCTTTGCCGGCGCCTTTGGCGCGACCGGCGGCTTCGCGGCCTGGCGCGACCCCGATCTGGCCCCCGTGGCATGGCGCAGCCGTGCGGGTGAGGCGCGCCTGTCCGCAGACCGCGCCTCGGTCATCCTTGCCGCGGCCGCGGTCGTCTTCAGCGCCGAAGGCTGCCGCCGCCGCCGCAGGCTGCACGGTCTGGCGCTGCGGCTGCGCAATCATCTGATGGCCGACGGGCTGCGCGTTCCGGGCAATCCGGCGCCTTTCGTGCCGGTGCTCTTGCCGCGGGACACCGCGCTGCCCCGGACCGCGCTTCTGCAAAGCGCCGGGCCGAGGGTCGGCCTGCTCATGGCTCAGAAGGTTCCGATGCATGCACCGCGCTGGCGCATCGAGCTCAGCGCGCTGCATGGCCTTGCCGATATCGACGACCTGGCCGACCTGATCCGCGATGTTTCCCGCGTCTTCGACCGTCTGCCGGCACGCCGCCGGGTTCCGGCCTAGGGCTTTACCGACGCGGTGACGTAGTTGCAGCTCAGGTCGCGGCCGGACAGGCTCCAGCGCCAGGTTACCGGGTTGAACACCATGCCCTTGCGGTCCACCGGACGCAGGCCCGCCTTCTCGATCAGCGCGTAAAGCTCGTCGGGCGTGATGAATTTGGCCCAGTCATGCGTGCCCTTGGGCAGCCAGCGCATCACCCATTCCGCGCCGATGATCGCCATCATGAAGCTTTTCGGGTTCCGGTTCAGCGTGGAACAGATCATCAGCCCCCCGGGCTTCAACAACTCCTGACAGGCAGTCAGATAGGCCTGAGGGTCCGCCACATGCTCCACCACTTCCATGTTCAGCACCACGTCGAACTGCTCGCCCGCCGCCGCCAGCGCCTCTGCCGTGGTGTGGCGATAGTCGATCGCCAGCCCCGACTGCTCGGCATGGACCCGCGCCACCGGAATGTTCCTCTCTGCCGCATCAGCGCCCACCACGTCCGCGCCCAGCCGGGCCATGGGCTCGGACAGGAGGCCCCCGCCGCAGCCGATGTCCAGGATCCGCAACCCGCCGAATGCTGCCGGCCCCGCCAGGTCCCGGCCGAACTCGGCGGCGATCTGGCTGGTGATATAGTCCAGCCGGCAGGGGTTCAGCATGTGCAGGGGCTTGAACTTGCCTTCCGGATTCCACCACTCGGCGGCCATCGCCTCGAACTTGGCCACCTCTGCCGGGTCTACCGTATCCACCGTCATCGCCGTCTCCCGATTGCCCCCGATTGCCTTCGACTCCGGGCTTTCCCGGGGCTATATAGGGTGAATATGGATCAGAGATCAGGTCAAAAGCGCGCAGTCGAATACCTTTACCCGCCGATCGATCCCTTCGATCAGCGCGTCATCGACGTTGGCGATGGCCACCGGGTCTATGTCGAACAATGCGGCAATCCGGACGGGACCCCGGTTTTCGTGTTCCATGGCGGGCCGGGGGGTGGCTGCTCGCCCTCGATGCGGCGCTATTTCGACCCGCGCGCCTTCCGCGTCATCCTGTTCGACCAGCGCGGCTGCGGGCGCTCGCGTCCGCATGCCAGCGTCACAGCCAACACCACCTGGCACCTCGTGCAGGATGTCGAGACCATCCGCACCGCTCTGGGCATCGACCGCTTCATCGGCTTCGGCGGCAGCTGGGGCGCGACCCTGGCGCTGATCTACGCGCTTACCTACCCCGACCGCGTAAGCCGCCTTGTGCTGCGCGGCGTATTCCTGGCCACCCGGGCCGAGCTTGCCTGGTTCTATGGTGGCGGGGCAGGGGCCTTCTTTCCCGACCTGTGGTCGCGTTTCGTTGACGTCATCCCCGAGGCCGAGCGTGGCGACCTGATCGCCGCCTATCATCGCCGGCTCTTTTCCGGCAACCTGGTCGAGGAAACCCGCTTCGGCCGGATCTGGGCCAACTGGGAGAACGCGCTGGCCTCGATCCAGAACGAAGGCGCCCTGGGTGAAAGCCCGTCCGACTATGCCCGTGCCTTCGCCCGGCTTGAGAACCACTATTTCCAGAATTCCGGTTTCCTGGAATGTGACGGCTGGATCCTGCGGGAAAGGGCACGGATCGAGCATATCCCCACCTCGATTGTCCAGGGCCGCTACGACATGATCTGCCCGCCGCAGTCGGCCTGGGCGCTGGCGAAAGGCTGGGCCAGATGCGAGCTGAAGATGGTGCCCATGGCCGGCCATGCCCTGTCCGAGCCCGGCATTTCCGAAGCCCTGGTGCGGGTGATGGACGGGCTGCGCGAATCCTGATCCGGGCGTAGGATGCGCTGCAACGCACCATCCGCAGGTCGAGGTTCACCCCGACTCTCCCCGGCTGGCGCCGCAGACCGGGCGATCCGCCCGCCATCCCTCCTCGCGCACCCATCAGGGTCGTGGCAGGTCCATACTGTTCATGGACAGACCTGGAGCGGTCTGCTTCGATGCGCTCCGCTGGGCGGCCTCTGTCATGGCGGCCTGATGCGCCGGGATCGACTTGCTGATGCGCCAGTCCAGCGGCTTTCCAGCCGCCAGCCACGCCCGCCACTGGGCCGAGGCACGCCAGACCCCACGTTCCGGCCGCAAGCGGGGAGGCCGGAACTCACCCATCGACGGAGCAAGCATCTCACCTTCGGTCCAGCGGCCCATGAAGGCATGGCGGCAATGGGTTAACACCACCTTAACAGCGGAAAGCCTTTTTCAACCAAATCAGGAAGTTGGCGGCTTTGTCCAACGTGGACACTCACGCCCTTTTCCCCACCACCGCGACGCCCAGCGCCTCCAGAACCCTGGCCTCGACATGCCCCGCATCCAGCCCCGCGACCCGGTACATCGCCTCGGGGCTGGCCTGGTCGATGAAGATGTCCGGCAGGACCAGGCTGCGGAACTTCAGCCCCCGGTCGAACACCCCCGCCTCGGCCAGAAGCTGCGCCACATGGCTGCCGAAGCCCCCGACGGCGCCTTCCTCGACCGTCACCAGCGCCTCATGCCCCCGCGCAAGTTGGAGGATCAGCTCCCGGTCCAGCGGCTTGGCGAACCGCGCATCGGCAACCGTCACCGAGACCCCGCGCAAGGCCAAGGCCTCCGCTGCCTTCAGGCTCTCTGCCAGCCGGGTCCCGAAGGACAGGATAGCCACCCGCGACCCCTCGCGGACCACGCGGCCCTTGCCGATCTCCAGAGGCAGCCCGCGCGCGGGCATTTCAACCCCCACACCCTCACCCCTCGGATAGCGGAAGGCGATCGGCCCTTCGTTCCAGGCCGCCGCCGTGGCCACCATGTGCACCAGTTCGGCCTCGTCCGCGGCGGCCATCACCACCATCCCCGGCAGGTTCGCCAGAAAGGCCACGTCGAAGGCCCCGGCATGGGTCGCCCCATCCGCGCCCACCAGCCCGGCCCGGTCGATGGCGAACCGCACCGGCAGGCGCTGGATGGCCACGTCATGCACCACCTGATCGTAGCCGCGCTGCAGGAAGGTCGAATAGATCGCGCAGAACGGCTTCATCCCTCCCGCAGCGAGGCCGGCCGAGAAGGTCACCGCATGCTGTTCGGCGATCCCGACGTCAAAGCACCGTCTCGGGAATCTCCCCGCGAACAGGTCCAGCCCCGTGCCGTCCGGCATCGCCGCCGTCACCGCGACGATCTTCTCGTCCCGCTCCGCCTCGGCCACCAGCGACTGCGCGAAGACCTTGGTATAGCTCGGAGCATTCGACGCCGCCTTGACCTGCACCCCGGTCAGCACGTCGAACTTGCCCGTCGCGTGCCCCTTGTCCCGCGCCGCCTCGGCCGGCGCATAGCCCTTGCCCTTCTTGGTCAGCACATGCAGCAGCACAGGCCCAGTCGCACGCGCCTTCAGCGTCCGCAACACCGGCAGCAGCTGGTCAAGGTCATGCCCGTCAATCGGGCCGACATACTCGAACCCAAGAGATTCGAACAGCGTCCCGCCCACGGCCATGCCCTTCAGCATGTCCTTTGCGCGCTTCGCCCCCTCCTGCAATGGCGAGGGCAGCAACCCCACGATCCCCTTCGCCACCTGCTTCAGGTCCTGCATCGGCGCCGTGGCATAAAGCCCGCTGAGATAGGCCGACAGCGCGCCCACCGGCGGAGCGATCGACATCTCGTTGTCGTTCAGGATCACGAACAGGCGCTTGCCCAGATGGCCCGCGTTGTTCATCGCCTCGAAAGCCATGCCTGCCGACATCGCCCCGTCACCGATCACCGCGATCGCATCGCCCGGATCGCCGCCCAGATCAGCCGCCATGGCAAAACCCAGGGCCGCGCTGATCGAGGTCGAGGAATGTGCCGCCCCGAACGGGTCGTAGGGGCTTTCCGACCGCTTGGTAAAGCCCGACAGACCGCCCTCCATCCGCAGCGTGCGGATGCGGTCCCGCCGCCCGGTCAGGATCTTGTGCGGATAGCACTGGTGGCCCACGTCCCAGATCAGCTTGTCGCGTGGGGTGTCGAACACCGCATGGAGCGCGACCGTCAGTTCGACGACCCCCAACCCGGCACCCAGATGACCGCCGGTCACGCTGACCGCCGAGATCGTTTCGGCTCGCAGTTCGTCGGCCAGTTGCCGCAGCTCGCGGTCGGACAGCGCCTTCAGGTCCGAGGGCAGCGTCACCCGGTCAAGCAGGGGGGTATTGGGTCGGTCTGGCACGGACGGGCCTCGGCTGGTTTCTGCTGATCTAGACCGAATTTCCGCAGGGGGCAATCTTGTCCAGGGCGCAGACGGAAGTGATGCAGTTCTACCTCAGCGCCAATCGACCCGTTGCCGACACAACTTTAGCGAATATTGGTCACAATCTGATGGTTTTAAATCGGCAACCGGATGTGTCCGCCAGAGGAAGCAACGACCTCTGAGTTGTGTCCGGCTGAACCAGTTTCCAGGTCCGGCTCCCGTCATTAAAAGAGGAATACATGTGGTGCAGAACCCCTGAAGCGATTTTCGCCCGTCATTACTGCAACATCCGTCCTGTCCTTCGGTCCCTTGTCGGTGCTGTGGCACTGCTAGTAACTTCTCAGGCCCAGGCCGGGACGCCCGATATCTTGCATCGTCCCGCGGCGCTCGTTGCCGTAACGACGCCGTTTCGGGCCGTGAACGATGATACGGTCAGCCTGTTGACCGCTCTCATCGCGATCGAACGCGACCTGCTTCTGGGACAGTTGTTCCTGCACGACGGCATGGTTCACCCCGAAGGTTCGCATTTCACCCATCCCCGCAAGGAAACCCTGCCGCAGATCAAGGATGCTCTTGCCGCACACGGCGCCCCCGATCTGGAACCGTTGCTCATCGCGCTGGAAGAGGCAAAGGACGTGAAGGCGGCCGATGCTGCCTACCTGGCCGCCCTCGCCGGGGTGAAGCGGACCAAGGAGGCGCTGGCGCCCACAGGACAGGACTTGCTCAGGGCCGTGATCCTCAGTGCCGAAGAGGCACATGCGATGCTGGACCCGTCGGGCACTACCGGCGTCACGGCCTATCAGGAAGCCTGGGGCATGCTGATGTCGGCGCGCGGAGAGCTCGATGCCCTGGTCTTCAGCAAGGATCCGGCGGTCAAGCAGAGCGCGACGGAAATGGTGGATCTCTTCGACGATGTGATCCTGCTGGCGCCGGACCCGGCTGCACATGCGCCGGTGGTGTTTGCACCCGAGCTTGTATCCACCCTTGTCGAGACGCTGAAGGGGACGCTCGAGTCCATCTGAACGTCAGTTGTCGCGGTCTATGACAAAACGGGCGGCGGCGCGCAGGTTCGCCGCCCGCTCGCCGTAAGGGGCAATCGCCGCCTCGGCCTCGGCCACCAGTGCCTGGGCCCGTGCTTTCGCACCGTCCAGCCCCAGCAGGGACACGAAGGTTGCCTTGCCCGCCTCGGCATCCTTCTGCGCCCGCTTGCCCAGAGTGGCGCTGTCGCCGGTCACGTCCAGGATGTCGTCGGCGATCTGGAACGCGAGGCCCAGCGCGGCGGCATAGCCCCGCAATGGGCCCGGGTCGGCACCGGCAATGACCGCCCCGGCCTGGGCAGCAAAGCCGATGAGTGCGCCGGTCTTGCCAGCCTGCAAGGCCGTGATCTCCTCCAGCGTCAGCGGTCGGTCCGCCGTTTCCGCCGCGATGTCCAGCGCCTGGCCCAGCACCATCCCGTCGATGCCAGAGGCGCGCGCCAGACCGGCAACCAGTTCCACCCGCACGTCCGCCGTCCCGAGAACCGGGTCGCACAGAAGTTCGAAAGCCAGCGTCTGCAAGGCATCCCCCGCCAGCACCGCGGTCGCCTCGTCCCATTTGCGATGAACCGTGGGCTGCCCGCGCCGCAGGTCGTCGTCATCCATGCAGGGCAGGTCGTCATGCACCAGCGAATAGGCATGCAAGGCCTCGATCGCCGCCGCCGCGCTGAGCGCCCGCTCCTCGGCAACTCCCAGCATCCGCGCGCCTTCCAGCACAAGGAAGCCGCGCAACCGCTTCCCTCCGCGCAGGGCATAGCGCATGGCGTGGGTCACGGGCTGGTCGGCGCGGCCATCCAGCGCATGCATGAGACGCGCTTCGCACAGCGCCGCATCGGCCGCCAGCCGTTCGGGGAAATTCACATTCCCTCCGCCGGTGTCGTGCCGACCGCTCGGCCTTCCTGGGCCCGGATCAGGTCCACCTTCTCCTCGGCCTCGGCCAGCTTCTTCGCGCAATGCGCCTTCAGTTGTGCGCCGCGCTCGTAAAGAGCTATCGACTGTTCCAGCGGCACCTCGCCACGCTCCAAAGCCCCCACGACCTGCTCCAGCGCAACCATCGCTTCCTCGAAGCTCATCGCATCAACCGGCTTGTCGCTCATCGGCTCCGCTCCTCCAGCACCCCAACATGCGCCGCCACGCAAGCCGCCAGCGCATCCAGATCATAGCCACCCTCCAGCGACGATACCACCCGCCCCCCGGCAAAATCGCAGAGCCTTTCGGTCAGCCAGCGGTAGTCCTCGGCCTGCCACTCCAGACCCGCCAGCGGATCGTCGGCATGCGCATCGAACCCTGCCGATATGAGCAACAACTCAGGTTTCCAGTCGCACAAGGCCGGAAACACCACGTCCTCATAGACCGCGCGGAGCGCTCGCCCATCGGTCCCCGCCCGCAGCGGCACATTCACGATCTGCCCTTCGGACCCCCGCTCCTCCGGCCGCCCGGTCCCCGGATAAAGCGGCATCTGGTGGCTGGAGATGAACAGGCACCGTCCCTCGTTCCACAACAGATCCTGCGTTCCGTTGCCGTGATGCACATCGAAATCCACGATGGCAATGCGACCCAGCCCATGATGGTCCAGCGCCTGCCTGGCCCCGATGGCGACGGTCCCGAACAGGCAGAACCCCATCGCCGTCTCGCGTTCCGCATGGTGCCCGGGGGGGCGCCCGGCAACAAAGGCGGTCCGGGCCTCGCCCGACACCACCGCATCGACCGCTGCGCAGATCCCTCCGACCGCCCTCAGCGCCGCCTGAAACGACCCCGGAGACAGGAACGTATCCCCATCCAGCTGCGCCCAGCCCTCGGACGGCGTAGCTGACTTGACGCGCGCCAGGTAGCCCGCCGGATGACAGCGAAGCACCGCGTCCTCGGCGCCCATCGGGCACTCCCGACGTTCGACCGCCAGCCCGGCCAGCCCGCGCTCGACCGCTGCCAGCCGATCCACCCGTTCGGGATGGCCCGGCGGTGTGACATGCCGTGTGCAGTCAGAATGAGTGTAGACGAAACAGGCCATTGCGGAGCTCCTGCATTGCATCCTGCGCTTTCGCTGCGCGCGTTCCAAGATGACCTTTTTCATGGGTTGACGCAGAGCGAGGACGACACATGCCGACATGCAGATAGGCATATTAATAAGAGCAGGCGTTTGGCGGTTGTCCCGAAGCAACTCAGGAGAGCCAAAAAGATGGCTGCTAAGAATAGCAGTGGTGTCGATCGTGTTGTGCTGAGCATCGCGGCAGTCCTGTTGCTTGGTACTGCGGCATTTGTCGTTCCGCAGTGGACCGACGCTTTCGCACCGGCGGCTTGGGCACAGGAAGGCGGCGGTGATGGCGGTCAGGGCAAGGGCGGGCCGGGCGAAGAGTCCGAGGGCAAGGGACCGAAAGCCGGCAGCGGGTGATCCGACGGTGGCAAGCCGGTCTGGACCCGGGAAGGCATCCCCGAGGTGGACCTTGGCCGGCTGAACGTCGCGCGTTCGCCCGACAAGGTGCTGGACCAGGCGCTGGCCGAAGCCGTGAAATCCCTGACACCCGAGATGGTCACCTATTACAACCTGCGTTTCGACAAGGTGATCGCGGAGCTGTCGCTGAACTTCGAGAACGTCACCTTCATCGACTCGCCGCTGCAGAACCTCGCGCTCTTGCGCGATCTGCTGAACGGCGGCACGGCGCTCTCCGCCGCGGGTGTCAAGACGAGCGACATCCAGCTTGCCGAGTTGCTGCTCGGTGCGGCGTCGGACAAGACGATCCGCGTCACGCCGGAAACCGTGATTGCGGTGACCACCATCCTTGGCAGGCCGATAACCGGCACCGATGCCGCGAGGCTGGCAGATCTTGCAGAGTCGGTCCGCATTGCAATCCTGTCGGGTCATGGCTGAGCGGCAGAAAATCCACAGCAGGATGATCATGTCCCCGGCTGCCCCTGAATATCCAGGAGTCATGGGGAGGAATGTTCCACCACGCTTTCAAATCTCTGCGGGCAGGAATTGACATGAATCAGAGAACGTCTGGCAAGGTCTCGACGCCAATACTTCTTGCGTCTGTTGCGATCGGTTTGGCGATGGGTGCGCTCGTCCCCGCCTCGCCCGACGTCGGTGCCGCATGGGCGCAGGAAGACGGTCACGAGGGTGGCGGCGGCGGCAAGGGTGATAAGGGCAAGGGAGGCCGGCACGGAAAACCTGTCCCGCCGGTTGTGCAGCCGGTCGTGGCGGCGGGCGATGGCATCGGCACAGGCACAGGCGGTGCCGTAAGGTCTCTGGGCAAATATGTCCGTCTTGAGCTGGGCGCGGCATTTGCAACTGCCGGAGACGCCAGCTGGCTTCCACCGGGATACCCGGCTGACCCTCAGGTCTTCTTCGATCTTGACGGCGACACTTCGGCGGTTGCCGCAATCGGGCTCGGGCGTGATTATGGCAACGGCTGGCGCGGTGAGGTATCGCTGAACCTGTTCGGAAAGTCTTCCTTCGACGGACCCTGGAGCTACACCGTTCCCGCCACCGCCGGGCCACATGCCGGCGTGGAAGGCTCCGTCCGGTCCCTTGCGGTCATGGCCAACGCCTATCGCGACTTCGATACGGGCGGGAAGGTTACGCCATTCGTGACCGTCGGCCTTGGTCTGGCCCGGAACACGATGGGCGAGTGGACCCGGATGCGGGCCGGACGCGCCGAAGCTTCGAGAGAAACAGCGAGACCGGACTTGCCTGGTCTGTCGGCGCAGGCCTTTCCTGGGATGTGGGGACCGTCCTTGGCTCGGCTCCGGCAAAGCTTGACCTGACGGTGCGCTATTTCGATCTCGGGACAGCCAGGGGCGGAACCACGCCGCTTCCGGGCAGCGGCGCGGGGGGCGCTCCGGTCGAGGCGCTGAACTTCGATGTCAATGACACCGTCGTTGCGCTTGGCCTGCGCATTCCGATGTAGCAGGCAAGGATCGAGCGGGCGACGCCCCGCTCAATCCGGCTGCAGCATGTATCCCTCGCCGCGCACCGTCTGAAGATAGCGCGGGGCCTTCGGGTCTTCCTCGATCTTGCGCCGCAGCCGGGTGATCTGCACATCCACCGCCCGCTCCTGCGCTGCATCCTCGCCGCCCGTTTCGCTCACCAGACGCTCGCGGCTCAGCGGCACCCCGGGCTGCGCCGCGAAGACCCGCATCAGCTGCGCCTCGGTCGCCGTCAGCCGCACCGGTATCTCGCCCCGCCACATCTCGCCCCGGTCGAGATCGTAGCGCACGGCGCCCAGATGCAGGATCTGACGCACCGGCTCCATCGGCTTGGCCACCGGCACGCGCCGCAGGATGGCATTGATGCGCAGAAGCAGCTCCTTCGGCTCGAAAGGCTTTACCAGATAGTCGTCAGCCCCGGCCTCGAGTCCGTCGATCCGATTCGCCGCCTCTCCCCGTGCCGTCAGCAGCAGGATCGGTGTCGTAATCCGCTTGCGCAGGTCGCGCGTCAGCGTGACGCCGTCCTCGCCCGGCATCATCACATCCATGACGATCAGGTCGAACTCCAGACCCGAAAGGATCCGGCGCGCCTGAGAAGCATCGCGCGCGACTGATACCAGGAAACCGTTTCGCACCAGGAACTTCTGCAACAGACCCCGGATACGCTCGTCGTCGTCGACGATCAGCAGGTGTGCATCCGGGACCATCAGCCACCCTCTTTCAGGCGATTGTACTGGCGCCGCATCTCAGGGTCCATCATCGCTTCCAGAACCTGCCGGAAGCCCGCGACCGCCTGCGGTCCCGCCGCCCGATAGGCCGCGCGCATCCGCGCCCGCTGCGCGTCCGAGAGTTCCCTTTCCAGCATCTGTCCCTTTTCCGTCAAATGAAGATGCCGTTCCCGCGCATCCACTTTGCCCTTCTCGCTGCGGACGAGACCATCCTCGATCAGGGTACGCAACACACGATTCAACGACTGCTTTGTAACACCGAGGATCGACAAGAGGTTGGAAACCGTCGTTCCGGGAGAGCGATGGATGAAGTGGATCGCCCGATGATGCGCCCGGCCATAGTCCATCCCCTCCAGGATCCGGTCCGGGTCGGAGGTAAAGCCGCGATAGGCAAAGAACATCGCCTCGATGCCCTTGCGCAGCTGTTCGTCGGTCAGGAACAGCAGGCTCTCGCCACCTGGTGTTTCGGCCATCGTGTCCTCCGTTTCACTGGAATTTACGTCAGCCTTGTTGACTTTCCAAGCATGAACCCGTAACTCTGCCCCGATTTCGCGCAAGAATCTGTCCGAAGCGGACCTTTCAGGCGCAACATTCGCAAAGATGGAGGGCAGAATGGCTGCTTACGACGATCGCGACGGGTTCATCTGGATGGATGGTGCTCTGGTAGAGTGGCGCGCGGCCAAGGTCCACATTCTGACCCATGCCCTGCATTACGCCTCATCGGTGTTCGAGGGCGAACGCTGCTACAACGGCAAGATCTTCAAAAGCCACGAACATTCGCTGCGCCTCCTGCGCTCGGGACAGTTGCTCGACATGCCGATCCCCTGGACAGCCGAGCAGATCGACGCCGCCAAGGACGAGGTGCTGCGCGCCAATGGCCTGACCGACGCCTATGTGCGCGCGATCGCCTTCCGCGGCGCTGGCGACGAGATGGGCGTGGCGAGCCTCGGCAACCCGGTGCGTCTTGCCATCGCCTGCTGGTCCTGGGGCGCCTATTACGGCGACGCCAAGATGAAGGGCGCCAAGCTCGACATCGCCAAGTGGAAGCGTCCCTCGCCGGAAACCATACCGTCCGAGGCCAAGGCTGCCGGGCTTTACATGATCTGCACCATGTCCAAGCATGCTGCCATGGCCAAGGGCTGCTCGGACGCGATGATGCTGGACTATCGCGGCTATGTGGCCGAGGCGACGGGCGCTAACATCTTCTTCGTAAAGGACGGCGAGGTGCACACGCCAAAGCCGGACTGCTTCCTGAACGGCATCACCCGGCAGACCGTGATCGGCATGCTGCGCGACATGCAGATCAAGGTCCACGAGCGCCACATCCTGCCGGAAGAGCTGGAAGGCTTTGAACAGTGCTGGCTGACCGGCACCGCAGCCGAGGTGACTCCGGTCGGCCAGATCGGCGATTACAGTTTCGAGGTGGCCGATCTGACCCGTCGCGTCGCCACCGAATACGAAAAGCTCGTCCGGGCCTGACAAAGCCAAAGGCAGGGGAAAGGGCCGGGCACCATGCCCGGCCTTTCGCATCTTTCAGGGTCTCAGGCGATTTCGGTCACCACCTCGATATTGCCCTTCGTCGCGTGGGAATAAGGGCAGATGAAATGGCCGCGTTCGGCGATCTTCTCGGCCACGGCGCGCTCCACCCCCGGCATCGACACCACCAGCCGAACCTTCAGACCAAAGCCGCCGTCGCTGCGACCACCGATGCCGACATGGGCAGTGACTGTTGTCGCCTCAGGCACGGTCCCAAGCTTTTCGCTCGCCGCGGCAAATCGCATCGCCCCCAGATAACAGGCGCTGTAGCCCAGTGCGAACAACTCTTCCGGGTTGTGGCCAAGGCCCGATCCGCCCAGCTCCTTGGGGCTGGCGTGCGTGATCGTCAGTTGCCCGTTCGCCAGGGTGGCGACCCCGTTCCGGCCGCCACCGGTTGCCTTGGCCTCTGTCCAGTATTTCGCATCTACAGTCATTCCAGTCTCCATCATGAGCGATTTAATCGCGCGCGATTCAGAAATCACGTCGGGCGCCCCGAGTCAAGCCAACCTGCAAAAGGTTGCGTTTAGATCGCTTGCGATCTATCATCTCCCGATGACCCTGCCGCCATCCGACATGCTCTGCTTTGCGCTGCACTCCACCGCCCACGCAGTCCATGCCGCATACGCTCCGCTGTTGCATCCGCTCGGGTTGACCTACCCGCAATATCTGGCGATCTCGGCTCTCAGCGCCCGCGACGGAATGACTGTCAGCCAGCTCGGCGCCGAATTGCGGCTGGAATCCAACACCTTGACCCCGCTGCTCAAGCGGATGGAGGCTGCCGGCTGGCTGAGGCGAAGCCGCGACACCCGCGACGAGCGTCAGGTTCGCCTGTGCTTGACCGATGCCGGCCGCAGTCTTGCCGAACGCGCGGCCGAGGTGCCCCGCGCCTTTGCGCAGAAGACGGGGCTCCAGATGTCCGAGATCGCCGACCTGCGCGACATTCTTGCCGCCCTGCGGGACAAGCTGAAGCCTGCAAAAGCTTGACGAACGTCAAGGCTTCCAGGCAAACCCTTGAAAGGACTTGCCCAGGATCGCATCCGCGGTGGACAGCTCAGGCGGTGCGGCCACGCTCGATCCGCAGGTACTGCACCAGCCGAGATGCGCCCGAAGCCCCCCTCGCACGCAGCCAGGTATCGCGACGCGTGCGGGACAGCCGCAGGAAATGCTTGACTCGGGCCCCGGTGGACCGGGCGCGATGGTCGGCAATGTGACGGCTCATGCTCTCCTCCCAGAAGTCTGCAGGACGGACAGCTTGCACCCGAATCGCCCAGCCGCCAACCTTTTCGAGAGCTCCGTCCGCGTGATCTTGCCAGTCCACCGTCTTGGCGGCTAGCCTGCGCTCGCTATTGAATTCCCGACCCGGACAAGGACACGCGATGAAATTGCTGAGATACGGGCCCAAGGGCGACGAGAAACCCGGCCTTCTCGATGCGGACGGCCGCATCCGCGACCTCTCGGCCCATGTCGCAGATATCGGCGGCGAGGCCCTGTCCCCTGCCAGCCTGCAACGCCTGGCTGCGCTGGATCCGCTCAGCCTTCCTCTCGTCCCGGGCGTGCCACAGAAGGACCTCCGCCTCGGGCCCTGCGTCGGCGGCACCAGAAAGTTTGTCTGCATCGGCCTCAACTACGCCGATCATGCCGCCGAGACCGGCGCCGCGATCCCGACCGAACCCGTGGTGTTCAACAAGTGGATCACCGCCATGTGCGGCCCTGACGACGATGTCGAAATCCCGCGCGGCTCGGTCAAGACCGACTGGGAGGTCGAGCTGGGCGTCGTGATCGGCACGGGCGGCAAGTACATCGACGAGGCCGACGCCCTTGACCATGTCGCCGGCTACTGCGTGGTCAACGACGTGTCCGAACGCCAATACCAGACGGAACGTGGCGGCACCTGGGACAAGGGAAAAGGCTGCGACACCTTCGGTCCGACCGGTCCCTGGCTGGTGACGAAGGACGAGGCCGGCGACATCGGCAATCTGAAGATGTGGCTGGAGGTTGACGGGCATCGCTACCAGAACGGCTCGACCGCAACGATGATCTTCGGCGTGGCCCACATTGTCTCGTATCTCTCGCAGTTCATGTCGCTGGAACCCGGAGACGTGATTTCCACCGGAACGCCGCCTGGTGTCGGCCTGGGGCAGAAACCGCCGGTCTATCTCAGGGGCGGCGAGATCATGCGTCTGGGAATCGAGGGGCTTGGAACGCAGACCCAGCGGGTGGTTCGAACCTAGGGCAAGGCTTTTTCGACCCCGGTCAACCTGCGCACGGCCCAGCGCGCAGCGTCGGCGACCGCCTGGTCGGGGTCATGCAGTCTTTCGGCGGCCACCGGGGCAAGCTCTGGCAAACGCGAGTTCCCGATCGCATACAGCACGTTCCGCACCAGGCGGTCGCGCCCGATCCGTTTGATCGGGCTGCCCGCGAACATCTCCCGGAACCCGGCATCGTCCAGCCGCGCAAGACCGGAAAGCTCCGGCAATCCGACCTTGGGCCGATACCCCATGTCCCGGGCCGCAACGGCAAACTTGTTCCAGGGACAGACGGCCAGGCAGTCGTCACAGCCATAGATCCGGTTGCCCATCAGGCCGCGCAACTCCTCGTCCACCGGACCGCGATGCTCGATGGTCAGGTAGGAGATGCAGCGCCTTGCATCCAGCTGATAGGGCGCCGGGAAGGCAGCGGTCGGACAGATGTCCAGACAGGCGGTGCAACTGCCGCAGTGGCTGACTTCCGCCGCATCTGGCTCCAGCTCCAACGTGGTGAAGATGGCCCCCAGGAACACCCAGTTCCCCAGGTCGCGCCCCAGTAGGTTGGTATGCTTGCCCTGCCAGCCCAGCCCTGCCGCCTGCGCCAGCGGCTTTTCCATCACCGGGGCGGTATCGACGAAAACCTTGATCTCGCAGTTCAGCAAAGATCGCGCGGCCGCGTCGATCAACCAGCGCCCCAGCCGCTTCAGCCGGCGCTTGACGAGGTCATGATAATCCTTTCCCTGGGCGTAGACCGACACCACGCCCCGGTCGCCTTGCTCCAGTCCGGCCAGTGGGTCGCTGTCCGGCGTATAGGCTTCGGCCAGCATGATCACCGAACGCGCCTCGGGCCATAGCGCGTAAGGCGAGCCACGCCAGGCTTCCCGATCCGCCATCCAGCCCATCTGCCCATGTCGCCCCTCGGCCAGAAACCGGCGCAGCCGTCCGGCCGCCTCGGGCGCCGCGTCAGGACGGCAGACCCCCGCCTTCACGAACCCTTCTTCCAGCGCGCGCGCAATCAGACGGGCCTTTAGGCCACTCATGGGCTTGCTCTTTTGACAAATACTCCGGGGGTCCGGGGGCTGGCCCCCGGCCGACACCAGCCCCTAGAAATCCAGGTCGGCATAATGCGGCGCCGGCGGAAAGCCCGAGATCTGGTCCGCCAGCAGAGGCCGGAACGACGGGCGTGACTTGATCTTCGCATACCAGTCCTTCAGCACGGCATGCCGGTTCCAGTCGACATCGCTGATGTAGTCGAGGCAGCTCAGATGTGCCGCCGCCGTGAAATCCGCCAGCGTCATCGCATCTCCGGCCAGCCAGCGGCGCTGGTCCAGAAGCCAGGCCATGTAGTCAAGGTGATACTTGATCCGGGTCGATCCCTGCTTGACGTTGCGCGAATCCGGATAACCCTGCCCGGTGACCTTCTTGTTCACCCGCTCGTACAACAGCTTCGACGTCACCTCATGGTGGAACTTGTCGTCGAACCAGGCGCAAAGCCGACGCACCTCATAGCGGCCGTCGGCATCTTTCGGCATCAGCGGAATCTGTGGCGCAATCTCTTCCAGATACTCGCAGATTGCCTGGCTTTCGCTCATCAGCCGGTTGCCCATCTTCAGGATCGGCACCTTGCCCGCCGGGTTCCGGCGCAGGAAATCGGGCGAGGGGTCCCAATACCGCTCTTCCACCAGCTCGGCCTCGATCTTCTTCTCCGCCAGCGTCAGGCGCACCTTGCGGCAGAACGGCGACAGCGGAACATGATAGAGGCGGTTCGAGGGACGGTTCATCAGGCGGAGATCTCCGGTCTTTCCCCTCATTGCCGCGCCGGGGGCCGGATTTCAATCCCCGCGCGGGCTCAGCCCTCGAAACAGGCGGATCTGCCGTCCGCGGCGATGGTTTCGGCGCCCGAGATGATCGCCCGGGTTCGACTGCGCACAAAGGTCGACGGCTTGGAGGCACTGCGTCCCTTCGGGTCCGGCAAGACGGCTGCAAGCCGTGCCGCCTGGAGGGCCGTCAGATCGCGGGCATCGACGCCAAAGTAGTGCTGCGCGGCGGCCTGCACGCCGAACACGCCTTCGGCGAACTCGGCCACGTTCAGATAGACTTCCAGAATCCGCTGCTTGGACCAGGCGAGCTCGACGACGGGGGTCAGGATCGCCTCCAGGGATTTGCGCACCCAGCTGCGGCCATGCCAGAGAAACACGTTCTTTGTCACCTGCTGGCTGATGGTCGAGGCCCCTCGGTTGCTGCCGGCCTCGATGGCCTGCCTGATCGCCGCCATGTCGAACCCCCAGTGATTGCAGAAGTTCGCGTCCTCGGCCGCGACCGCCGATCGACCCATCACCGGGGCGATCTCGTCCCAGCCGATCCAGTCCTTATCTATCCCACCCAACCGCCAGGATTCGCTCAGTTGATAAAGATTGATCGGTGGGGGCAGGAAGGCGAACAGCAGGATGAGCACCGCGTAAAACCCCGCAACGGAGGCTCCGGCACGGGCTAGCCACCGCAGGCCAAGTCGCAACACCGTCCGCCGCTCGGGCGGCGCATCCTTGGCGGCAGCCTTCCGCTTCCGCGTGCCCGCGGTCGGCCTGCCCGCAGTCCTGTCTGCTGATTTGTTGCTCATCCCGACACAAGGCCGCAGGCACGACGCGCCCGTCAAGCCGTAAGTCTGTCAGCGCGCGGCGAGATCGGATGGCCGACCAAGCGCGGCCTGCGGAATCCGGCTCATCATGTCGGTCAAGGCCTCTTCCGTTCGCGCATCGAGGCGGGTCCAGTGGATCCGCGGCGAACCCTGCAGGCCGTCCAGTTTCGCAATGACCCTGTCCCGCCCCAGACGTCGCACGCGCATCCCGACCGCGGCTCCGCCCGTCTTCAGCGACTGGCCCACGTCCCCAAGAAAGGTCCGGTCCAGGCCGGCGGCCAGCAGTTGCGCCGCAAGTCCCGGGCTCTCGGGCCTCGGATCGCGCCCATCCATAAACATCAGGCCGATCAGCACGCCCCAACCCCCACCGCCCAGAGGTGCGCCGGTGGCAAGGTCAATCGACTGATTGATGGCAATGCGCCCCGACGCGCTGCGAGAAACCACGACAATGTCCTCGGGCTCGGTACCAGCCGCCTGCTGCAGGGCCGCGAGCCGTTCGCCAGCCGCAAAGGCAGCAGATTCGCTGCGAAAGACGGAAATGATCAGATCGGACACCTGGCACTCTCGGGTTTGGGCTGCCTCGCAATCATCTAGTCGGCGGGGTGGTGACACGACAAGCGGATTCCGGACCCGTTTCGAACCGCGGCCGGCGCATCCGTGGGGCCCGAAGATCCGGACGAGAGGGGGCTTGACCCGACCGCCGTGCGGGTTTTCCTTCGGCTCGATCCCTCGCGAAGCGGCGGGATCGGTGGGGCGAACCTGCCCGAGCAGGGATCGGGTAGCCAGAGGGGTTGTTATGGGATTGATTTCGCGCACTCATTCCGAAAACGGCACGGCGTCCGAGGCGGTCTATTCGGAGTGCGGCCAGTATCGCTATCTGTTGACCAGATCCTGGGGATCGGGGCCTCGCGCCCTGTTCGTCATGTTGAATCCTTCGACCGCGACCGAGATCCAGAATGACCCGACGGTCGAACGATGCCAGAGGCGCGCCATCGCGCTGGGTTTCGGGTCCTTCCGGGTGACCAACATCTTCGCCTTCCGCGCCACCGACCCGAGACAGATGCGATCCCAGCCAGACCCGGTCGGTCCGGACAATGACGCCGCGATTCTGGACAGCGTTCCCTGGGCAGACCTCGTCCTCTGCGCGTGGGGCAACCACGGACTTCACCTGGGCCGGGGCGCGGGTGTCAGCGCGATGTTGCGAAAGACTGGGGCGCAGCTCTACCATCTTGGACTGACCGGTCAGAACCAGCCCCGCCACCCCCTTTATGTCGGCTATCACCAGAAGCCGCTCCCGTGGTGAGCCTCAGGAGGCCACCAGCCTGATGTCCGACGCGCCAACCGTGGCTCCGTTGACGACTGCGATCCTCGCGCCATCCAGATAGACCACCTGGCCCTGACCGCTCTCGTTCGGGCCCACCGTCACGACCGGATCGGCATGCACATCAGGATCATAGACGATGACCAGGGTGTCCTCGTCCGGGTCATAGTCGACGATCTGGGCGACCGAGGTATTCTCAAGCCATTCATCCAGAACGAATTCGTCTGCGCCATTGCCGCCGGTGCCAATGTCTCCGGCGCCGAGGATCAGCCGGTCGCTGCCGTCTCCGCCGTTGATGAAGTCGGCCTCCTGCCCGTCCGTCCCGGTCTCGACGCCTGAAATCCGGTCGTCCCCACTGCCGCCATCCAGGATGTCGCTGCCCCGACCGCCGTCCAGCGTATCGTTGCCGTAACCGCCGGCGAGCCAGTCGTCGTCGTCGTCGCCAGCCAGCCAGTCTTCACCCTCGCCGCCAAGAAGGATGTCCCGATCAGCACCTCCCTCGATGCTGTCGTCGCCTTCGCCGCCCGCAAGACTGTCGTTGCCCGTCCCGCCAGACAGCAGATCGTCTCCCTTCTGACCATGGAGGCTGTCGTTCCCGTCACCGCCGAAGATGGTGTCGGCCCCGTCGCCCGCCCAGACCGCATCCTTGCCGTCGCCCGCAACGATCCAGTCGGCTCCGGCCCGGCCGTCGATCAGGTCATCTCCGCCTTGACCTCGGATGTCGTCATCGCCCGTCCCGCCGGACAGTGCATCTGCATCATTGCTGCCTTCGACCGTCACCGGATCGTCCACCGCATCGGGAAGATCGTCAGACGTCGGAACGCCGGGCTCGATGATCACGAAGTCAAGAATGTCGGTATTGTCGTCGGTCGCATCGTCCTGCGGGGCATCGTCATCCACCGGGCCGTCCGCGACACCGGCCTCTTCATCACGACCGAACAGGATGGCATCGGCCGCAAGGCCGGCAAAGAGAGCCCCGAACAGTCCGAGAAATGCCAGCAACTTGTCAACTCCCCGTCGAAGACGGCCTTACGACCTCACACGAACTCCTGTCGTTAACCTTTTGTTAACGAATGGAAACTCATTGAAGAACTACCATGACACGCGGCGCAACCCAAGCCTTCCCTGCACGTTCGCACCCGGAATTTCACGTCTTGGTTAAACAGTGATTTGCGACTTGGCCGCAAAGACCCTTCCCATCGCGGGCGAATCCGCCTATACGCGCGCATCCGCCAGCGTGGCGGACCCTCCAAGGGCCTTGCTGGACGACATCCCGGCTTGTGCCATAACCCTTTTCACAGGAGACCACGATGTCGATCACTGCCGAAGAAAAGGCCCGCGTCATCAAGGAATACGCGACCAGGGAAGGCGACACCGGTTCGCCCGAAGTCCAGGTTGCCATCCTGTCCTCGCGGATCGCCACCCTGACCGAGCACTTCAAGAGCCACAAGAACGACAACCATTCGCGTCGTGGCCTTCTCATGCTCGTGGCCCAGCGCCGCAAGCTGCTGGACTATCTGAAAAAGACGGACGAAGCGCGGTATTCCTCGCTGATTACCCGCCTCGGCCTGCGCCGCTGATCCAGCCCCGCGATTTCGGGAACGCCCGCGCCCTCGTGGTGCGGGCCTTTTCGTTTCGCTTGAGCCTCGCGGTCACCGCCGTCATATAGGGTCAAACGGAGGGCAGGATGGCCGACGACAGATTCCCGGGTTGGCACGGCACCACAATCCTTGCGGTCCGCCGCGGTGGACAGGTCGTGGTCGCCGGCGACGGACAGGTGTCGCTGGGCCAGACCGTCATCAAGGGCACCGCCCGCAAGGTCCGGCGCCTGTCTCCCGGCGGGCATGATGTCGTCGCCGGCTTCGCCGGTTCGACCGCCGACGCCTTCACGCTTCTCGAACGGCTGGAGAAAAAGCTTGAAGCGGCTCCCGGCCAGCTGGCGCGGGCCTGCGTCGATCTGGCGAAGGACTGGCGCATGGACAAGTATCTGCGCAATCTCGAAGCCATGCTGATCGTCACCGATGGCAGCGCGCTTTACGTCATCACCGGCGCGGGCGATGTGCTGGAACCGGAACACGACGTGGCCGCCATCGGCTCGGGCGGCAACTTCGCGCTGGCCGCGGCCCGCGGGCTGATGGCGACCGACCTTTCCGCCGAGGACATCGCACGTCGCGCCATGGCCATCGCGGCCGACATCTGTGTCTACACCAACGGCAACCTGACCGTCGAACGGATCGGCCAGCCGGTCAGCCCTGGCCCATCTCCTTCTTGACCTGCATGTAGGCCTGCAGGACGGCGTTCATCCGGGTCTGATATCCGGGGCCTTGAGCCTTGAAGAACTCCAGGACCGCCGGATCGACCCGCAAGGAGATCAGCTTCTTGCGCGCCTGCTCCGGAAGGACGGTATCGGTCCAATGATGTTCGGCCAGAACCTCGTCGGGCCCGTTCTCGACCTGATTGCCAGCGTCAAGCACCAAGGTGCCGTTCAGCGCTCGCTTCTCGGCGATACTTAGACGCTTCGGGCCGTCCTCAAACATGCACGCACTCCCACGAACACCAGTTGAAAGTCTGTTATTCTGTTCTTTCAGGTTCTTGCAAGCCTGTCTGCGAGTATACACACCGCGCAGCTACACTTTTCGAATGTATATACCACAGGTAGCTACCAGAATACCTGACTTGGTTTGCCGCCACAAACCCCTTATCTGTGGCTGAACGATTTCCCGCCGAGGTTGCTCCGGAATGACCCCAGAAGATTTGCGCGCCGCCGTCGCTGCCGGCATCCTCAGCGAAGCGCAGGCCGCCTCGCTTTCCACCCTTGCCAACGAGCGCGCGGGCAAGCGCGCCACGCTTCCCCGGGAAGACGAACCGTTCGAGTTCTTCCGCGGCTTCTCTGAAATCTTCATCTCTGTCGGCCTGGTGATCCTGCTGTCCGGCGTCACGGCCCTGCTTGCCGCCTTCGGGGGCTTCGCGCTCCTGACGCTGGTCCCGCTCTCGACGGCGGCGATCGCCTGGTGGTGGGCCGGTTACTTCACGCTGAAACGGCGGATGACCCTGCCCTCCATGGTCCTTGCCAGCGCATTCGGCGCCGGGGTCATGCTCTTCGTCTTCTCTGTCCTGCGTCAGGCCGGGCTCGATGCCCGCGCACTGGGCATCCTGGGCTTCCTTGCCTCGGCCGTGGCGCTGATGCTGTGGTATCGGCGCTTCCGCCTGCCCTTTGCCGCCTTCCTGACCGGAGCCGCGCTGCTGGGGGCGATCTATTCCTTCACCGCTTCGGCCGCGAACCTTGTAGGCCTTGCCGGCGCCGAAGGCTATCGCGCCATGTTCGACCTGACCGAAAGCCCGGCCTTCGCGACCGCCACCCTGGTGTTCGGAATCGGCGCCTTTCTGGTCGGCATGTGGTTCGACACCCGCGATCCGCACCGCCTGGGCCGGCATTCCGCCACCGCCTTCTGGTGCCATCTTCTTGCCGCGCCGGCGCTGGTGAACACCGTCGCCGTGACGCTCCTGAACGGCGGCGGAACCGGGGCCCTTGCCATCGCCCTGGTCCTGATCGCGATCCTCGCCCTCGTCATCGACCGCCGCAGCTTTCTGACCGCCGCCATCGTCTACATCGCCATCGTGATCGCCTGGGTGATGGGCGAAGGCGGCGGCACCAGCTGGATCTTCGTGCTGCTCCTGCTTGGCGCCTTCATCACCGCGATCGGCACCTGGTGGGTGCAGCTGCGCGCCGGGATCATGCAGATGCTGCCAGATTTCCCCGGAAAATCCCGTCTGCCGCCCTATGGATCCACCGAATGACTGACCTGACCCCGCGCGAGATCGTCTCGGAGCTTGACCGTTTCATCATCGGCCAGAAGGAAGCCAAGCGCGCCGTCGCCGTCGCACTGCGCAACCGCTGGCGCCGCAAGCGCCTTGGCGACGACCTGCGCGACGAGGTCTATCCGAAGAACATCCTGATGATCGGCCCGACCGGCGTCGGCAAGACCGAGATCAGCCGCCGCCTGGCCAAACTGGCAAAGGCGCCATTTCTCAAGGTCGAGGCGACCAAGTTCACCGAGGTTGGTTATGTCGGTCGCGATGTCGATTCAATCGTGCGCGATCTTGTAGATGTCGCGATCAACGATACCCGCGTCCGGATGCGCGACGAGGTGAAAGCCAAGGCGCAGCGGGCGGCCGAGGACCGGGTAATCGACGCCATCGCCGGCAAGGACGCCCGCGAACAGACCCGCGAGACCTTTCGCGGCAAGCTGAAGCGCGGCGAGCTCGACGACACGATGATCGAAATCGAGGTCGCCGATGCCGCCCCGGCAATGCCGCTCGGCTTCGGGATGCCCGGCATGGAAACCCAGATGCAGGGGCTGCAGGACCTGTTCAAGGCCTTCGGCGGCCGCTCCTCCCGCAAGCGGATGACCGTGGCGCAAAGCTACGAGGTGCTGATCGGACAGGAAGCCGACAAGCTTCTCGACGACGAGGCGGTCCGCGCCGCGGCGCTGGAGGCGGTGCAGGAAAACGGCATCGTCTTCCTCGACGAGATCGACAAGATCTGCGCCCGCTCCGACGCCCGCGGCGCCGATGTCAGCCGCGAGGGCGTCCAGCGCGACCTCCTGCCGCTGATCGAAGGCACCACCGTTTCCACCAAGCACGGCCCCGTCAAGACCGACCACATCCTGTTCATCGCCTCGGGCGCCTTCCACATCGCCAAACCCTCGGACCTTCTGCCTGAACTCCAGGGCCGCCTGCCGATCCGCGTGGAGCTGGCGCCGCTGACCGAAGAGGATTTCGTCCGCATCCTGACCGAGACCGACAATGCCCTGACCCGGCAATATGCCGCGCTGATGGCGACCGAGGATGTAAAGGTCAGCTTCACCCCCGACGGCATCGCCGCGCTGGCCCGAATCGCCGCCGAGGTGAACCGCAGCTTGGAAAACATCGGCGCCCGGCGGCTTTACACGGTGATGGAGCGGGTATTCGAGGAACTGTCCTTCAACGCCCCGGACCGTTCCGGCAGTTCGGTCGTGGTCGATGCCGGTTTCGTCGAAACCAACCTCGGTGCCCTGGCGCGGTCCGCCGATATCTCGCGCTACGTCCTCTAGCCTCTTGCTCTTTTCGCGAATACTCCCGCCGGAGGCTCCAACCGCAGCCAGATGCTGCGCCCTTTCCCACTTGCAGCGCAAGTTGTAGTCTCGGCGAACCACCGGGGAGAGCAGACGTGACCGACGACGCCGTGACGCCGATGATGGCGCAGTATCTGGAGATCAAGGCCCAGAACCCCGGCGCGCTGCTGTTCTACCGGATGGGCGATTTCTACGAGATGTTCTTCGACGACGCGGTGGCCGCCGCGGCCGCCCTCGACATCGCCCTGACCAGGCGCGGTTTCCACCTGGGCGAGCCCATTGCGATGTGCGGCGTCCCGGTCCATTCCGCCGAGGGCTACCTTCTGACCCTGATCCGCAAGGGCTTTCGCGTCGCAATCGCCGAACAGCTGGAAGACCCGGTCGAAGCGAAAAAGCGCGGCTCCAAGGCCGTCGTCAGGCGCGACGTGGTGCGGCTCGTCACCCCTGGCACGCTGACCGAGGACTCGCTCCTCGAAGCCCGCCGCCACAACTTCCTCGCCGCTTTCTCCGAGGTGCGCGACCAGGCCGCGCTAGCCTGGGCCGACATTTCCACCGGCGAATTCCGGGTCATGCGCTCCAAGCCCAGCCGTCTTGGCCCCGACCTCGCCCGGATCGCCCCCCGCGAGCTGTTGCTGAACGAGGCGCGGGAACGCGACATCGCGCCCATCCTCGTGGATGCCGGCCTTTCGATCACGCCCCTGTCGCGCGGCAGCTTCGATTCCACAAATGCGGAACGACGGCTTTGCGAACTCTTCGGCGTCGCCTCTCTCGAGGCCTTCGGCACCTTCGACCGGGCCGAAGTATCGGCGATGGGCGCGCTGGTGGATTATCTTCACCTGACCCAGCGCGGAAAACTGCCGCGCCTGTCTCCCCCGGTGCGCGAGACGCCGGGGGGTGTCATGCAGATCGACGCGGCAACGCGGCGAAACCTGGAGCTGACGCAGGCCTTGTCCGGGGGCCGCGAGGGGTCGCTGCTTGCGGCCATCGACCGCACGATGACCGCCGGCGGCGCTCGCCTGCTGGAACGTCGCCTCTCCTCGCCCTCGCTCGATCTCCACGTCATCCATGCCCGACACGCTGCGCTGGACTTCCTGCTGGACAACCCCGTCCTGCGTGACCAGCTCCGCGAGGCGCTGCGTCGCGTGCCCGACATCGACCGCGCCCTGTCCCGCCTGGCGCTGGACCGGGACGGCCCGCGCGACATGGCTGCAATCCGCGCCGGGCTGGACCAGGCCAGGCGCATTGCCAGCCTGCTGGCCGCCGCCCCGCCGCTGTTGGCCGAGGCCGCGCATGCCCTCGTCGGACATGACGCACTGACAGATCTACTGACCCGCGCCCTTGTCGCCGACCCCCCGCTTCTGACCCGCGACGGCGGCTACATCGCGCCCGGCTACGACGCGGAGCTCGACGACACCCGCGCGCTGAGAGACGAAGGCCGCGGCGTCATCGCCCGGATGCAGGCCGAATACGTCGAGACGACAGGAATCCCCAGCCTGAAGATCAAGCACAACAACGTGCTGGGTTACTTCATCGAGACCACGACCACCCACGAAGACCGCATGCGTGCCATGCCGGAGCTGTTCATCCACCGCCAGACCACCGCCGGTCAGGTCCGCTTCGCCACCCTCGCGCTGTCCGACCTCGAAACGCGGATTCTCAACTCGGCAAACCACGCGCTGGAAATCGAAAAGCATCATTATTCCGGCCTGAAGTCGGAGATCCTCGACGCCTCCGCCCCCATCGCGCTGGCCGCCCGCGCGCTGGCCGAGATCGACCTGGCCGCTGCCTTCGCCGACCTGTCTGCCGAAGAGAACTGGTGTGCCCCCTTGGTGGACGACAGCCGCGCCTTCCAGATCAACGGTGGCCGGCATCCGGTGGTCGAACGGGCCTTGCGCCGAGAAGGCCAGCCCTTCGTCGCCAACGACTGTGTGCTCACCGACAGGGATACCCCCGCGATCTGGCTGCTGACCGGCCCCAACATGGCGGGCAAATCCACCTTCCTGCGCCAGAACGCCCTGATCGCGCTGTTGGCGCAGGCAGGTTCCCACGTCCCCGCCGCATCAGCCCGTATCGGCCTTGTGTCACAGCTTTTCAGCCGCGTCGGGGCCTCCGACGACCTCGCCCGGGGCCGCTCGACCTTCATGGTCGAAATGGTCGAAACCGCCGCCATCCTGAACCAGGCCGACGACCGTGCGCTGGTGATCCTGGACGAAATCGGCCGAGGCACCGCCACCTACGACGGCCTCTCGATTGCCTGGGCTACGCTGGAACACCTCCACGAGGTCAACCGCGCGCGCGCACTTTTTGCGACGCATTACCATGAGTTGACCGCGCTTGCGGGCAAGCTGCCGGGAGTGCGGAACGCGACGGTCAGCGTGAAGGAATGGGACGGCGAGGTGATCTTCCTGCATGAGGTCCGCGAGGGTGCCGCCGACCGCAGCTACGGCGTCCAGGTCGCGCGCCTTGCGGGTCTGCCGCCTTCGGTCATCGAACGCGCCAGGGTCGTGCTCGAGGCACTGGAACAGGGCGACCGCGAGGGCGGCAAGCAGACCCGGCTGATCGACGACCTGCCCCTGTTCCGCGCCGCACCCCCTGCACCTCCGCCGCAACCGCGGCATGCCTCGGTGGTCGAGGAGATGCTGAAGATCGTTCACCCGGACGAGCTCAGCCCGCTTCAGGCGTTGCAGCTCGTCTACGATCTGAAGCAAGCCATGAAGAATTGACTCGAGTTCATCTTTCTCTTCCCGAAGTATCCTCGGGAGGGGTCCGGGGAGGGCAGACAGCCCTCCCCGGCTTCCAAGGCTGGATCACTCGACGTTCGACGACACCCCGACCTGCGCCGGACGCAACAGGCGGTCGTGCAGCAGGAATCCCTCCGTCATCACCTGGATGATCTGACCAGCCTTCGTGCCCGGCAACGGAGCCTCGAACATCGCCTGATGCAGCTGCGGGTCGAACGCATCCCCTACCGCAGGAGAAATCGGTGTCACCCCGTGCTTGGTCATTACGTTGGTCAACTCGCGCAGGGTCAGTTCGACCCCCTCGATCAGCGCTGCACTGGCCGACCGGCTTTCCTCCGGGATCGCCTGAATTGCGCGGTTCAGGTTGTCGTAAACCGGCAAGAGATCGCGAGCGAGCCGGGTGCTGCCGTACATTTCGGCCTCTTTCCGGTCGCGCTCGGCCCGCTTGCGACTGTTTTCGGCATCCGCCAGCACCCGCATGAACTTGTCGCGCAGCTCGTCGCGCTCGGCCCGCAGGGCTTCCAGTTCATCGGGTTCCGGGGTTTCAAACTCTTCCAGCTCCACCTGCGAGGCGGTGGTGTCTTCCTGCGACATTGCGCTTCGTCCTTCTTCAGCCCTTGCCGCGGTCACTGACCAGGCGGCCCACCAGCTGGGCG
>JBKBJC010000107.1:0-821 GCA_046294075.1 Tabrizicola sp.
GCCCCAGCCCACCGGCGCATCATCAGTGAGGAAATCGACCCAAGCCCCTTTCCCGTTCTCAAGGCAGGGAGTGATGCGCGCCAGCAGTGCATCCCCATTCCGAAAACGCATTCCTGACCCGAACGGCCGCGTGATGGGCGGCTCCGCAACCGTGCCCCGCGTAGGCAAGGATGACATGTCAGAATAGGGCGCGGGCGTCCCCGCTCGAAGCTGCTCTCGAGGGTTGAACTCCAACAGATCGCGAGCAGCCCCGCAACGCCATCCGCTGGGCAAATCGTGTTCGTTAAGTTGGTTGGGGAAAAGCACCGCCAATTCGGCGGCGCGCCCCGGGTTGGGCGTGAGTCCTCCCATGATTTCGGCGGGGTCAGTGACACCAGCGAGTTTGCGGCGGACGGGGCCGAAGTCGACGAACCAGTCGCGGAAGATCGCCTGGGCCATCGCTTCCAGCGTCTCGTTCATGCGCCGGTTCAGCTCAATCTTGTCGTCGAGGGCGGAAAGTACCGTCGCAATATCAACCTGCACGGCCATAGGCGGCAGCACAAAGGGAACCGCTGAAAGAATGCCAGTATTGAGATTGGGCATGGTCGCACCGACCGCATGCTGGACAATCCACTCGCGAACGGCCGGATGCCCGAGGTATTGGGCCGCATATTCAGGAAATACGTGACGCTTTCCGAAGCGGACCCTGAGGCAGCCGGTACCACAGAGCCATCCGTCATTTTCGGACCTGACAAGGCTCCGCCGTTCGACATCACCACGCCGACTGTACACAATGTCGCCGGCAGCTAGGCGATACTTGGAGAGCCGTGCAGCGTCACTCT
>JBKBJC010000108.1:0-546 GCA_046294075.1 Tabrizicola sp.
GGCATGGCCGGGCATTTTCCCGGCGCCCGTTCGGTGCGGGAATACTGGTCCATGCTGGAAGCCGGGCGGGACGCGACCCGATGGCTGACGCCGGAAGAGTTGCTGGCGGCAGGGGAATCCTTCGCTGCGATCCAGGATCCGCGCTACATCCGGGCGACGATGGCCCTGCCGGACATGGAAATGTTCGATGCCGGATTTTTCGGCTTCAGCCCGCGCGAGGCAGCAATCCTTGATCCGCAGCACCGGCACTTCTTGGAATGCTGCTGGGAAGCGTTGGAAGATGCGGGCCATATGCCCGCGGATGAATTTGATGGCGCGGTCGGCGTGTTCGGCGGATGCGGCATGCAGGCCTATCTGGCCTACAACCTGCTGAGCAATCCGGAGCTGGTGGAGAGCGAAGGCATGTTCCTTCTGCGCCACACCGGCAATGACAAGGACTTTCTGACGACGCGGGTATCTTACCTGCTGAACCTGCACGGGCCGAGCATCGGCGTCCAGACGGCGTGTTCCACTTCGCTGGTGGCCATCCATATGGCGGTGCAGAGC
>JBKBJC010000108.1:556-811 GCA_046294075.1 Tabrizicola sp.
GGCGGGTGGCGCAAGCATCGATTTGCCGCATGGCCGGGGTTATCGGTATGCGGAGGGTGAAATCCTTTCCTCCACCGGCCGATGCCGCGCGTTTGACGATGAGGCTGATGGCACGCTGTTTGGCAGCGGCGCGGCTGTGGTGGCGCTGCGCCGTCTGGAGGACGCGCTGCGCGACGGGGATAATATCCATGCCGTGATCCTTGGCTCGGCCATCAACAATGATGGCGCGCGTAAGGCTGGCTATCTTGCGCCCAG
>JBKBJC010000109.1:0-807 GCA_046294075.1 Tabrizicola sp.
AAGGTGAACACCTCACTTTTCGCCTGGCGTGGGGCTAGCACGAGTTCGGTGCGGGTGAAACCGCTCTGCCCCGTCATAGACAGCTCGATCCCTCCAGGAGTAACCCGCTCATATACCGTCCGGACGATACCCTCGCGATCTGCGCCGATGTAGTACCCGCGATAGTCCGCGTTACTCGCCATGTCTGTCACCATCCTTATTTCCTGACCCACCATAGCTTCTAGCGCCGGACACTTCACCAAGGAAGATTGTGGAGACATCTTAGAGACATGGTACGCGTAAAATATGGGAGCGTATATATTAATACTCTGATTGAAAATCCGCGTGTCGCTGGTTCGATTCCGGCTCTGGGCACCATCATACCACCTCATTTTGAAGGCAGATCAAGCACTTAGCCGATTGCGTCGGTCGGGGGGATTCTCATATCGCCTCATGTTTGCTACCCTCAGCACGTCCCAGTTCTGAGACATGGCAGAGACATGAAGCAGAAACTCACTGATCTGACCATCAAAGGCATGGCGCTTCCCGAATCCGGGGACGTGAAGGTGTGGGATACGACGACCGCAGGCTTCGGTATCCGGCTGTCCAAGGGGGCTAAGTCCTTCTTTGTCATGTACGGCCCACAACGACGTTTGAAGACACTCGGCTCCTATCCCCAGAAGTCACTCGCAGAGGCTCGAAAGGAGGCTCTACGGTACCTGGTGCTCCGTCCAGAGAGCACAGCTTCAGTAAAGCTGTCTGAGGCGCGTAAGGCCTATCTCGAGGAGTGTGAAGGGAAGAACCGGGACAGTACGGTGCGGTCCTACC
>JBKBJC010000110.1:0-801 GCA_046294075.1 Tabrizicola sp.
AGGACCCGGTGGCGGGTCTGCGCGTCTTTTTCTGGGAGCCGGTGCGCAATGCCCGCGCCTGGAGCGAGCTGCTGCTCAAGGCCACGCCCCTGCTGCTGATCGGCCTGGGCCTGGCGATCGGTTTTCGCTCCAATGTGTGGAACATCGGGGCCGAAGGGCAGTTCGTCATCGGTGCGGTGTGCGCCAGCGGCACGGCCCTGGCCTTGCAGGGGGCGGGCTTTGCCGTCTGGCCCCTGGTGCTGCTGGCGGGCGTGGCGGGCGGGCTGGCGTGGGCCAGCCTCACGGCGCTGCTGCGCGACCGCTTCAACGCCAACGAGATCCTGGTCAGCCTGATGCTGGTCTATGTGGCCGTGCAGGTGCTCAATTACCTGGTCTACGGCCCCTGGAAGGATCCGATGGGCTTCAACTTCCCGCAGACGCAGCGCTTCGACGCCACGGCACAGGTCCCTCGGCTCTTCGAGGGGTTGCGCATTCACCTGGGTTTGCTGCTGGGCCTGGGGGCGGTCGTGGGGGTCTGGGCCTTTTTGTTCCGCACGCGGGCGGGTTTTGCCCAGCAGGTGGGCGGACTGGCGCCGGCAGCGGCGCGCTACGCGGGGTTTTCCTCGCGCGCGGCGCTGTGGGTGGCCATGGGCGTCACCGGGGCGCTGGCGGGGCTGGCCGGGGCGTTGGAGGTGGCCGGTCCGGTGGGCCAGCTCACGCCCCATGTACCGGTGGGCTACGGGTTTGCGGCCATCATCGTGGCTTTCGTCGGGCGCTTGCACCCCGTGGGCATCGTCGGCTCGGCCCTCCTCATGAGCATGT
>JBKBJC010000111.1:0-799 GCA_046294075.1 Tabrizicola sp.
GAATACGTCGGTCTTGTCGCCGGCCACGGGAAAGGTGAGCGAACGCAGCTCATCAATGGGAGTCTGCTGCAGGACTTGAATGGTCGCCGGCAGCAGGCCGGTTTCACCGCTCACGTTGGCTGGAAAGGCGGGAGCGCCGGAGCCCTCCGGAATGAGCCCGAAGGTTGCGGCCGTCATCCAAAGGGCCGTTACCGAGGAGAGGGTCAGCCCCCAGACCGTAAGGCGGGCAATCGAGGCGTGGCGACGGCCCTCGCCTGACCCGCGAAGGGGGGAAAACAGCCGTCTCCAACCACCGGCACGGCGCGCCAAGAGCGAAAGGCCGGAGATGCAAAGCAAGAGCATCGCCGCGGCACCGGACGCCACCACGATGCGCCCGCTGTCGCCGAGGAACAGCGAACGGTGCAGGTTGGTCAGCCAGCGTTGCAGCGCGGGGGTATCCGCGCTGCCAATTGTCGCGCCGGTCTTGGGGTCGATGGTCGCGGCGGTGGGCTGGTCGCCCTCGTAGAAATAGGCGGTAACCTTGCCGGAGGGTGCCTGCCGGATCTGCTCCACCGTCGGCCTTTGCGCCTGCACGCGGCTGGCGAGTTCGGCCACGCTCATACCGGCCGAGCCCGGTGCGTTCATGGCCTCATAGGCGGGATAGACCGACAGGACCGCTCCGCTCAAAGCAACGATGCCAAGAAGGATTGCGGCGAACAGGCCTGGCCAACGATGAAGCGACCGGAACATGACAGGTATCCTTTCTGCTTAAAGGCCGTAGGTGAAGTCGGCGATATAGCGACTGCCCCCGACGGGCTTG
>JBKBJC010000112.1:0-794 GCA_046294075.1 Tabrizicola sp.
GTTCGTCCAGAAGGAGGACCTTCGGCTCAAGCGCCAGTGCAAGACCCACGTCCAGCAACTTCTGGTCGCCATGCGAAATCTCACTTGAAATGCGATCGGCCACCTTGTCCATGCCGAGCAGATGCAGAAGTTCGTCAGCCCGATCCGCCACATCCCGGCGAGGAAAAGCGCTCGTCAGCCCGAAGGCGGATCGGCGATGGGCCGTCACGGCGGCGGCAAGCGATTCACGGACCGTCATCGACGGAAAGATGCTGGCGATCTGGAAGGCCCTGCCGATACCCCGGCGCACGATGGTTACCGGTTTGAGACCGGTGATGTCTTGATCCCCAAGCCAGATCTTTCCGCTGGTGGGTACGAGATGACCGGTGATCTGGTTGAACAGCGTCGTCTTGCCTGCACCGTTCGGACCGATGATCGCCGAGAGCGAACCGACGGGGAAGTTCAGCGAGACGTCATCGGTGGCGACAAGCCCGCCAAACCGCTTTACGAGATTCTCAAGGCGCAGCATGATCTTGCTCCTTCATGGAGGGGGTCGCGCGGCGCGCCTTGCGCCAGTCGGTCAGCCAATCGAGGATGCCGCGTTTGAGAACGAGCACGACAAAGAGGATCGCAAGGCCCTTCGCCAGTTCGGTATGGGTGGTGTAGAGCAGCGTCACATCGTTGATGAGACGCATGACCACGACGCCGACGAGCGGCCCCCAGAAGCTGTGCAGCCCACCGAGCATGATCATGAAGATCGCTTCGCCCGAAACCGACCAGCCGGCCCATTCCGGGTAAGCAGCGGAGGTGAAGAC
>JBKBJC010000113.1:0-785 GCA_046294075.1 Tabrizicola sp.
GCGGCAGCATCGATGCTGGCTTGCCTGATGGCGGCTAGCTGGGTAGCGCCAAAGTGCAGCAGCACCGGTTCAAGGAACCGTCTACTACCTCCGTGCTCCACGTAGTGCGCAACGGCCTGCCTGAACGTTGCCGACATCGCCTTGCCATGGATAGCCTCGTGATAAATTTCATGTTCGCGCTTCACCCGGTACGCATCCGCGATCTTCAGGTCCGTCGTGCCAGTACTCTCGTCGTACCGCTTTCCGTTGATCGTGCCTCTGAGATACCAAGTGTCGCGACCGGGCTTGCGCAGGACTTTCAAGGCCATAGTGGTGCACAGCTGGTGCGGTGATGTTTTGCGACCGGAAAAGCCTAACGATTTCAGGCTTTTCGTCCGGTAACCCCTGCCCTTGGTAAGGGAGAGGTCGAGAGTTCAATCCTCTCTGGCAGCACCATCGACGCTTCCGACAATCGTCAGCCGTATCCGGTTCGACCGCGATCCTGCCGCTTCAGTTCCGGGCGCGGCGCCAGCCAGCCCTCCGGGCTTCGTCCTCCGAACAGAACCAGCGTTCGCCGTATCGCGGCGAGATCTTCGTCCGCCCGTAATCCGGCTGGCCGGGAACGTGGTAGATGCGTTCCCCGGTCTCGATGCTGATATTGCCCTTGATGTCGCAGTTGGACGCGGCCGCCACGGACTTGACGAGGCCGCCGAAGTCCATGCCGCCCGCCAGATAGCCCGCGCCGCCGAAGACGAGCAGCACGACGGGCAGGACGGGGACGGATCGCGACCGCAAGGGCAGACCCG
>JBKBJC010000114.1:0-773 GCA_046294075.1 Tabrizicola sp.
GTCGGCAAAGCCCATGTCCACCGCCTCTTGTGCGGTCATCCAGGTGTCTTCGGCCAGCAGCGCTTTGATTTCGTCCAAAGAGCGCCCGGTGCGCGCCATGTAGGTCTCGATCAGCGCGGACTCGAACTTGTCGAGCGTGTCGGCCTCGCGGCGCAGCTGTTCGGCATTGCCGGCCGCCCACGTCCATGGCGCATGCACCATCATCAGCGCATTGGCAGGCATGACGATCTCGTCGCCCGCCATGGCGATGATGCTGGCAGCGCTGGCCGCGATGCCGTCGATGCGCACGGTGACGCGCACGCCTTGTTCTTTCAGCGCGCGCAGGTGGTTGAAGATGGCGATGGCGTGATCGACCTCGCCGCCACGGCTGTTGATGGCGACCCGCACCTCGCGCGCGCCGCTGGCGGCCAGGGCCGACTCCAACTCGGCGATGAACTGCCGATCGTTCAGGCCGAACTCGCCGATGTAGCCGCGAACGGCCACGGCCACGCTTTGGCTGTCGCCGTCAGAAGCCTGTACAGAAAACCATTTGTGCCTTGGCATGCACCCTCTCCACGATTGGGGATGGGTGCATGGTGCCCGTGAGGCCGTCGCGCCGCCTGCGGCGGCTTGTCATCGCTCAATTCGCGGCATTCAGGCACGCGACGCACTGGCTGCGCGCAGCACCTCGAAGCGAAGCTCTTGCAGCATCAATTCGCGGTATCGAACCTGCAACCGCGGCACATTCTGCTCGAACGCCTTGCGCCCGGCCTCCTGCCACTCCACCTTCACGC
>JBKBJC010000115.1:0-770 GCA_046294075.1 Tabrizicola sp.
CGGTCATCCCCGGCTTCATCGCCTTCGCACTCATCGCCTTCGCGGTGTCCGAGCCGGAGCGCCCCAAGGACCTCCGTCAGGTGCGCTTCCCCCTGCACCGGGCCGAGATTGGTCGACTGCCGGTCGCGTTCTGGTTCGGGGTGGGTGTGTCGGCCGGGTTCACGCACGCACGCGTCAGCGAGGCGTTCCTGGTGTTGAAGTCCCAGGCGGTCGGCCTGCCGATCGCCCTCGTTCCGGCCGTCATGGTGGTGATGAACGTCGTTTACGCGCTCGCTGCCTATCCGGCTGGCGTTATCTCCGATGGTCCGGGTGGGCGGGACCGGGTGCTGGTCATCGGCCTGGGGCTTCTCGTGGCTGCCGACGTGGTGCTTGCCATGGCGAGCAACGTGGCGCTGACGGGTCTCGGCGTGGTGCTCTGGGGCCTGCACATGGGCCTGACGCAGGGTTTGCTATCGACCCTTGTTGCCGACGCTGCGCCAGCCGAGCTGCGAGGGACCGCGTTCGGCATCTTCAATCTGGTCTCCGGCGTTGCCTTGCTGGTCGCAAGCGTCGTGGCGGGGGCTCTGTGGGATTGGTTCGGCCCTCAAGCGACGTTCCTGACAGGGGCGGCCTTCACCGCTGTGGCCCTTGTCGGGTTCCTTGCCATCCGTCGCCGTTTTCTGCCGGAGGCGGATGCATGACGCTTCTCTCTCCAGCTGTTGAGGCCCTGAGGTCGGCATTCCTTGCGGAGGAGGGCCTCGCGGCAGGGCTCCTCGCCGCCCTGACGGCGT
>JBKBJC010000116.1:0-768 GCA_046294075.1 Tabrizicola sp.
GCCTGTTGGCTGCAGAATCGGACATGAGCGCAAAAAAATGGCCGGATCGTTGCCCGGCCATTTGATTTGACGTTGCGACGCCGCGTTATTGCGGTGGCGGAGCACCGGCGTCGAGCTGGCCCTGCTGCAGCAGCGGCGTGATACGACGCACGGTCACACGCCGGTTGGCGCGCTCCGGACCAGGCGATGGAATCTTCATCTGCTGTGAGCCGTAGCCCTGCGTGGTCAGATTCTCCGGCGGAATCTGGAACTGGTCGGTCAGAATCACCGACACAGCTTCGGCGCGGCGGTCGGACAATGAGAGATTGTCCTCCTCGTTGCCGGTCGCGTCGGTGTGACCCTCGATCAGGAATACCTCGTTCGGGTTCTGCGCGATCGCGCGCCGGATGCCTTCGGCGATCGGTGCCAGCCGGTCATACTGGTCCGGCGTAATCTCCCACGAGCCGAGATCGAAAGTGATGGTATCGAGATCGATGCGAGGCATCCGGTCGCGAACTTCCGGATTGTACCGGATTTCGTCGAGCGTATAGGCGCGCGGCAATGCTTCGACCGGAGGCGCCATCAGGGCGCCGTAGATGTATTCGGGCGGCGCCGTTTCCGCTTCAACAATGTAGCGCTCGCGCGGGATCGTGAGTGCGGCGATCGCAAGTGCCGGCAACCCGATGGCGAAGAATGCATCCGCCCGGCGGCCGCCGCGCGGCCTGTTGTCGATGATGACGACCTCACGATTGCCGACGTAGCGCGAGCGCCGGATCAGCCGTCCGTCCG
>JBKBJC010000011.1:0-80904 GCA_046294075.1 Tabrizicola sp.
CTGGTCCTGCAATGCGGGGCGGACAGCCTGCTGGAGGATCCGCTATCACGGCTTGCCTTGTCGAATCGCGCCTATCTGGAGACGTTGCGGGCGCTGCTGCCGCTGGCGCCGCGCGTTCTGGTGCTGGGCGGGGGCGGATATAACCCCTGGTCGGTCGGTCGGCTCTGGACCGCGGTCTGGGCCGTGCTGGGCGGTCACGAGTTGCCCGACCGGCTGCCCGATGCGGCCCGGGCGGTGCTGGAAGGGCTTGGCTGGGGCGGGGGCGGGCGACCGGCCCCGGAAGCCGCGATGCTGACAACGCTGCTCGATCCGCCGCGCGAGGGCCCGGTCCGGCCCGAGGTCCGCGAGCGTCTTGCCCGGCTTGCCCGACGATGATCCGCGCCTTCCTGGGCATCGACCTGCCGCAGGCGGTGCGTGGAGCCTGCCAGGTGCAGCAGTTCCTCTTGCCCCTGCCGCGGAAAGTGGAGTCCGAAAACCTGCATCTGACCCTGGTCTTTCTGGGCAATTGTCCCGAAACGGCGCTGGAAGCCGCGCACGAGGGGTTCGAGGCGCTGCGCTTCGAAAGGTTTTCCGTTTCGTTGCAGGGGCTTGGCCTGTTCGGCAAGGATAGGCCCCACACGGTCTGGGCCGGGGTGGCGCCCGCACCGGCGCTGATCCGGCTGCAAGCCAAGGTCGAGACGATGGCCCGCCGCGCCGGCTGCCCGATCGACGCGCGGAACTTCGTGCCGCATGTCACGCTGGGCCGTTTTCCGCCCCCCGACCCGCCCGACATCGCCCGGCTGGAACGCGCCGTGGCCATGGGCGCAGGCTTCCGCACCGAGCCCTGGGAGGTGACGGAACTCACGCTCTGGCAAAGCCACCTCGGCGGCAAGGCCGTGCGCTACGACGTGCTGGCGCGCTACGCCCTCGCTTGACAGGCGCAACCGCCTGACGCACCACGGGCGGCAACGACGGAGACCCCCATGAAGATCGCCCACCGCGAGATCGGCCCCGGCCATCCCCCTCTCGTCATCGCCGAGATCGGTATCAACCACGGCGGCGATCTGTCCGTGGCGAAGGAGATGGTGCGCCTTGCCGCCGGGGCGGGCTGCGAGATCATCAAGCACCAGACCCACATCATCGAGGACGAGATGACGGAGGAGGCGAAGTCGATCTTCCCGCCGAACGCCGATGTCTCGATCTGGCATGTGATGGAACGCTGCGCCCTGTCGCCCGACGAAGAGGCGGAGCTGAAGCGTTACACCGAAAGCCTGGGGCTGATCTGGATCTCCACCCCCTTCAGCCGGGCTGCGGCGGATTTCCTGGAGACGCTGGACGTGCCGGCCTACAAGATCGGCTCGGGCGAGGCGGACAACCTGCCGCTCATCCGCCACATCGCGCGGAAGGGCAAGCCGGTGATCCTGTCCACCGGCATGCAGACGATCGAGACGATCCGCGCCAGCGTGGACATCCTCGACCAGGCCGGGGTGGACTATGCGCTGCTGGAATGCACGAACCTTTACCCCAGCCCGGCCGAGATCGTGTCCCTGCGCGGGGTGACGGAACTGCGCGAGGCCTTCCCGAAGGCGGTGGTGGGCTTTTCCGACCATTCCATCGGGCCGGAGATGGCGCTGGCCTCGGTGGCGCTGGGCGCATGCATCCTGGAACGGCATTACACCGACACGCGCTATCGCAAGGGGCCGGACATCATCAACTCGATGGACCCGGCGGAACTGCGCTTCCTGATCGACCGGTCGAAGGAGATCTGGATCGCCTCGAACAATCCCAAGCAGCGGTCCGCACCCGAGGAGGATGTCTATCGCTTTGCCCGCGGCTCGGTGGTGGCCGACCGCGACCTGCCCGAGGGCCATGTGATCGCCGAGGCCGATATCTGGGCGCGCCGTCCGGGCTCGGGCGAGATCGCGGCCTATGATTTCGACAAGGTGGTGGGCAAGCGGTTGAAGCGGGCGGTGACGCGGAACACGCAGCTGAAGTGGGAGGATCTGGGATGATCCCGGCTTGGAAGCTCCGCCGCGAGCTTGCCCGGGTGGTCACGCAGATCCGCAGTCTTCCGCGGCGCGCAATCGAGCCTGCGCTGCGCTGGAGGCATGACCGGACGCGCTGGACCCGCATCCGGATCGAGGGCAATGGTCCCCCCAGGACCGACAAGATCTGCGTCCTTCTGGTATATCAGCCGTCGGGCGTGCCCGCGTCGATCCTCACGACGTGCTCCTACCTGTCGGACAGGGGTTACTCGGTTCTGCTGGTTGCCAATGGCGGGCTTCGGCCGCAGGACCGCGCCGTCGTCGCGCCCCTGGTCTGGCGTTTGATGGAAAGGCCGAACTTCGGGTATGACTTCGGCGGCTATCGCGATGCGATCCATCACCTGATGCGGGATGGGCAAAGCCCCCGGTTCCTGATCCTGATGAACGACAGTATCTGGTTTCCGATGCACACCGGTCAGCCGGTGATCGAAAGGCTGGAGGCTTCGGAATTCGATGTGACTGGCCTGCTCCTGCATGTGCCGGCCCGAAATGCGGTCGAGAAGGAGATGCCTCGCCGCCCGCGAAGGAGGAAACGTGCCGAGCACATCGAATCCTATGTAACGATTGTGCCCAGGCATGTATTCCTTTCCGAGCCGTTTGTCGCCTTCTGGCAGGGCTACAAGCAGACAAGCTCGAAAACCCTGACGATCAAGAGGGGAGAGATTGGTTTTTCCAAGGCGCTTTCTGCAGCCGGAATGACGATTGGCGCCCTGTCGCGTCGCAGCCTCTTTCTTCAGGCAATCGTCGAAAAGAGTGACGAATTCCTGGAAAAGTCGCTTCAATATGCTGCCTACTCCGATGCCGAATTCAGCCGTGAGGGAAAAGAACTCCTCGAATCCAGAAACGATCCAGACTGGCGTCAGCGGGCATTGAAGCACATATCGACCGTTGTCGCGCGTCGTCGGTTCAATGCGTCATTCTGCTGGGCGACCGAGCAGATCTTTGCCACCAGCTTTGTCAAGAAGCACCCGGACATGCTCTTTCAGTTGAACCGAATGCGTTTTCTCGACGCGGTCGACAGGGGCGATCTGGAATGCAACAACACAGCGGCGATCAGTGAAATGCGAGCTCGCGCAGAACGTGACCGGGCAGCCATGAACAAAGATCAGCCGCGATGAAGGATCGAACTCGTTTCAGGCGGCGCGTTCGTGGCCATTGGCTTCGTCAAGGGTTGCCCACCGAAATGCATGTGCCCCGGAAAGGCAGTGACGTCATCGCCTCCAGTCCGACCGCCCCGGTGCGGCTGCGTCTTGCGGGGTTTCAGCCTGGCGCGCGCGGCGTCGTCGCAGAAGGTTGCTTTCCTGCCCCCGGGGCCATTCTCTCCGTCGCTCTGCTGCCGATGCCGAAGGATCGGGACGAGACGATACCTGAATGTGAACAGGTCCTTGCACAGTGACCCGCCAGATCCTCTTCCTCACCGGTACCCGCGCCGATTTCGGCAAGCTGGAGCCCCTGGCCCTCGCCGCCCGCGATGCCGGGCATCGTGTGACCTTCTTCGTTACCGGCATGCACCTGCTTGAACGTTACGGGCTTACTGTGAACGAGGTGCGGCGACTGGACGGGGTCACGGTGCACGAATTCCTCAACCAGCGCCCCGGCGATCCGCAGGACGTGGTCCTGGCCAAGACCGTCATGGGCTTTTCCGACTATGTCACCGAAAACCGCCCGGATCTGATCGTGATCCATGGCGACCGGATCGAGGCGCTGGCGGCCTCGCTTGTGGCCGCAACCAACTATATCCGCTCGGCCCATGTCGAGGGAGGCGAGGTCTCGGGCACCATCGACGAGATGTTCCGCCACTGCAATTCCAAGCTCTGCGCCAGCCATTTCGTGTCCTCCGAAGCCGCCGCACGGCGCGTCATGGCGCTGGGAGAGCCGGAGGAGACGATCCACGTCATAGGTTCCCCGGAACTCGACTTCCACGCCCGGCCCTCTGGAGTGACGCTGCAAGAGGTGCGAGCGCGCTATGCGGTTCCGTTTCCAGAATACGGCATCGCGGTCTTTCACCCCGTCACCTCGGAACAGGACACGATCGGCGCACAGGCGGCCGACCTTTTCGGAGCGCTGGAGGCTTCGGGGCGGGCCTTTGTCGTCATCGCACCGAACAACGATCCCGGGTCCGAGGCGATCTTCGCCGTGCTTGACCGTCTGCCAACGGACCGGTTCCGCGTGCTGCCCTCGATGCGGTTCGCGCATTTCTCCGAGCTGATGAAGAACGCCGCCTGCATGGTCGGCAATTCCAGCGCCGGTGTGCGCGAGGCACCCTTCCTGGGCCTGGCATCGCTGGATGTGGGCAGCCGCCAGACGAACCGGGCCGAGGCGCCCTCGGTGGTCAGCTGTCCGGCACGCGACCGGGCGGCGATCCTTGAGTTCCTGGCGACCCGGTGGGGAAAGCGGGCCGAACCGCACCGTGGCTTCGGCACGGGTTCGGCCGCTGACTGTTTCGTCCAGGTGCTGTCGCGTCCCGAATTCTGGCAGCGCAACCTGCAGAAGGCCTTCCGTGACTGATCCGACCGGCCTCGGCCTGCGCCTCTACCTGGCGACAAGCCATGCGATTCCGCTGGCCGCGCCCGTGCTGCTGCGCCGCAGGCTGGCGCGGGGCAAGGAGTTGCCCCACCGCTGGCGCGAGAAGCTTGGCCATCCCGGCCTGCCGCGGCCGGAGGGCCGGCTGGTCTGGCTGCACGCCGTGGGCCTGGGCGAGACGCTGGCCTTGCGCGGCCTGATCGCGGCCATGGCGGCACAGGCGCCGGAGGTCGAGTTCCTCGTCACCTCGACGACGCGCGGATCGGCCGAGGTCATGGCGGCCAATCTGCCCCCCCGCACCCGGCACCAGTTCCTGCCGCTGGATGCCCCCGCCTACCTGCGCCGCTTCCTCGACCACTGGCGCCCGGCGCTTTCGATCTGGGCGGAACAGGATCTCTGGCCCGGCGCGGTGGCCGCCACGGCCGCCCGCGGCATCCCGCTGGCCCTGGTGAACGCCCGGATGAACGCCGAAGCCTACGCCCGCCGCCGCCGGTTTCGCGGTCTTTATGGCGACCTCCTTGCCCGCTTCCGCCTGATCGCCGCGCAGGACGAGGCGACGGCACATCACCTGGGGCAGCTCGGAGCGGGTAACGTCCGCGTCACCGGTTCGCTGAAGGCCGCCGCCCCGCCGCTGGCGGCCGACACCGCCGCGCTTGGGCAACTGCGACAGATTCTGGCCGGTCGGCCAGTCGCCTTGCTCGCCTCCTCCCATCCCGAAGACGAGGCAGCGGCGCTGGCGGCCCTGAGCGGGATGGCGACCCGCCCTGTGCTGCTGATCGCACCGCGGGACCCCGCGCGAGGCGCCGAGATTGCCGCAGCCTCGGCCAGCCATGGCCTGCGCGCAACCCGCCGCAGCGCGGGGCAGGGGCCGGAGGGCGAGGTGTGGATCGCCGATACCCTGGGCGAGATGGGCCTCTGGTATCGCCTTTGCCCCGTGACGCTGATCGGCGGCACCTTCGGCATGACCGAAGGCCACAATCCGTGGGAACCGGCAGCCCTCGGTTCGGCTGTCCTGCATGGGCCACGGGTGGCCAATTTCGCCGCCGACTTCGCCCGGCTGCACGAGGCCGGGGCCGCGCTGGAGGTCGGAGTAGAGGCGATCGGCCCGGCGCTGCTCGCCGACCATTCCGATCGCGCCGGACGGGCGCTGGCGCTGGCAGAGGCCGCCCGCGACAGCCTCGCGCCGCTGGCCCGCGATCTGCTCGCGCTCGGGGGGCTGGCATGAGGCTCTGGCTCTTCCTGCGCCTCTGGTCGGCGCTCTGGCATCTCGGCATGCCCGTCGTGCTGGCCTATCTCTGGTGGCGCGGGCGGAAGGATCCGCTCTACCCCCGCCACCTCGCCGAACGCTTTGGCCGCCACGCGCGGGTGGCGCCCGGCGCTGTCTGGATCCATGCCGTCAGCCTGGGTGAACTGCGATCTGCCGTGCCCCTGATCCGCTCTCTGCTCGACCGGGGAGAGCGGATCGTGACCACCCATTTCACCCCCGCCGGCCGGCGCGAGGCCGAACGGGTCTTTGCCGCCGAGATCGCCAGCGGCCGCTTGACGCCCGTCTGGGTTCCGCTTGAAACCTCATGGGCTTACGCGGGGTTCTTCAGGGCCTTCCGCCCGAAGCTGGGCCTGGTGCTGGAAATCGAGATCTGGCCGCGCATGATCCTGGCCGCGCGCAAGGCGCGAGTGCCGCTCTACCTCTGCAATGCGCAGTATCCGTCCGATTCCATGGCACGCGATGCCCGGCTTGGCCTCCGGCCGGCCCTCATGCGGCTTTGCACCGGGGCACTGGTGAAGTCCGACCTTCAGGCAGCGCGTTTCGCCGCGGTGGGCTTGACGAAAATCCATGTCACGGGCGAGTTGCGCTTCGACCAGCCGATCCCGGCCGAACATCTGGCCGCCGCCGCCCGCCTGCGCCCCGGCCTCGGCCCGCGCCGCGTGATCGCCTTCGCCTCGGTGACCGAACCCGAGGAAGAACTGTTCATCGCCGCCGCGCAGGAAATCCTGTCGGTGCGCACGCCGCCCGTGATCCTGTTCATCCCCCGCGCGCCCGAACGTTTTGACGCCGTGGCGCAAAGGCTGGCCGCAAAGGGCGTGCTGTTCGACCGCCGCAGCACCCGCTTCGACCGCAGCTTCGCCCCGCGCTCGCAGGCGCCGATGGATGTTCTGCTGGGGGATACGCTGGGCGAGATGTATTTCTATCTCGCCATGGCCGACCGGGTGGTGGTGGGGGGCGGGTTCCAGCCCAAGGGGTCGCACAACATCATCGAGCCGCTGGCCCTGAAGAAACCCGTGCTTGTCGGCCCACAGATCCAGACCATCGAATACCCGGCGGCCGAGGCCATTGCGGCCGGCGTCTGCCGCCAGACCAGTGCGGAACGGCTGGTCGCCGATGCGCTGACCTGGCCCGCCCCCGCAGCCGAGGCAATCACCGCCTTCACCGCCGCCCATTCCGGCGCAACCGTGCGGACGCTCGCGGTCCTTGCGCCCTTGCTCAGGCCTTGACCAGGCCCGCCTTCAGCTGTTCCGACAACAGGAATTCCACCAGCCGGAAGTCATAGGGCGAGTCGATGTCATGGCAGCGCTCGGCGGGCAGGACATAGGGAATGACCCGGCCCTCGTAGATCGTCGTCGCCCGGTGCAGGTAGGACGGGTCCACCACATAAACCACCCCGACATGCTCATAGACGACAGGAGCGTCCTGCCGCGCCCAGACCCCGCCGGGCAGAGGCTTCGAGACATGCAGCGCGCCCGTGGTATCCGGTTCCACAAGGTTGAAATATGGATTCTTTCGCGCCTCGCAGACGCTCATCACCATGTCCGGATGTTCGTTTTCGTAAAGATTCAGCGCGCCATCGATATCCTCGGGCAGCCGCAGCGGCGAGGTGCAGTCGAGGTCCAGAAAGGCCGAGACCGGCCCCGCCAGCGCTTCGCTTGCCGCCAGCGCATGCTGCCACACCCCCCATTTCGGCGCGGTGTCGGTAGCCAGCTCGGCTGGTCGCAGCCCGATCTCCAGCGCCCCGCGCCGGACGGCGTGTTCGTAGATCGCCTCGTCGTCGGTGGACACGACCACCGCACCCACGCGCGGATTGGCGAACAGCTGGTCCAGCGACCAGTCGATCAGCGGCTTGCCGCAGATCGGCCGGAAGTTCTTGCCCGGCACGCCTTTGGACCCCTTGCGTGCCCCGATATGTCCCAGGATCATGTAGGCCTCCCTTTTGTCGAAGCCTTAGCGTGCAGACGCACCGGATGCCAGAACCGGCGGACGCCGCCGTGGCCATTCCGTTGCCCGGTGCCAGGCCTGACCGATGCCCAGCACTCCGGCATCGTCGCCGGACCGGCCGATGATCTGCATGCCCATCGGCAGGCCCTGCGACCCGAAGCCAACCGGCACCGAAAGGGTGGGCAGGCCGATCAGGCTGGCTGGCACCACGACCTCCATCCAGCGGTGATAGGTATCCATCCTGCGGCCCGCGATTTCTTGCGGCCAGCGCCATTCGGCCGGGAAGGGCCAGACCTGGGCCGAGGGCAGGACAACCGCGTCATACCGCTGGAACATCCGCGCGGCATGGGCATGCCAGCGGCTGCGGACGATGCTCGCCGCGTACACCGCCTGCGCCGACAGCCCGAAACCCTGCTCGATTTCCCAGATCGTCTCCGGCTTTGTCAGCGCACGCTTCGTCGGATCCTCGGCCAGGGCGCGCTTGCTTCCGGCATTCAGCATCGCCCGCAGCGTCACCCAGGACGACCAGAGCCTTTCGGCAGGGAAGGGCGGGGCCAGCGGTTCTACCCGCGCGCCCAGATCCTCCATCTGCCCTAGAGCGGCCTCGCACAGATCAAGGATTCCCGGTTCGATCGCATAGGCCCCGCCCCAGTCGGCCAGCCAGCCGATGCGCAGGCCCGACAGGTCGCGATCCGACACCGGGTCGGGCACCGCACGGGGAAAGGGAACCTCGGGGTTTTCGCCGGCAAGGACATCAAGCAGCATCGCCACATCCGCGATGGTTCGGCCCATGGGCCCCTCGGTCGAGAGGGTGGACAGGTAGGTATCTCCCTCGGCATCCTGCGGGACCACGCCCCAGGTCGGGCGGAAGCCATAGACGTTGCAGAAGGCGGCGGGGTTGCGCAGGGATCCCATCATGTCCGACCCGTCCGCCACCCAGGCCATCCTGCAGGCCAGCGCCGCCGCCGCGCCGCCCGACGAGCCGCCCGCACTTCGGGACAGGTCATAGGGGTTCCGCGTCGTTCCGAAGACCGGGTTGAAGCTGTGCGACCCCTGGCCCCATTCCGGCACGTTGGTCTTCGCCGCGATGACCGCCCCCGCCGCCCGCAGGCGCGTGGCGACCAGGTCGTCCCTGACCGGAACATGATCCGCGAACAGGGGCGAGCCCCAGGTCGTCCGCAGCCCCTTTGTCGCCACCAGATCCTTGACCGCCATCGGGATGCCATGCAGCCAGCCGCGAGGCGGGGCATCATCCAGCGCCCGCGCCTCGGCCATCAGCTCATCGGCATCGCGCAACGACACGATGGCGTTCACCGGCGCGTTCACCGCGTGAACCCGTGCCAGCCATTCTGCCATCACCTCGGACGGAGCAACCCTGCGCCCATGGATCGCCGCCGACAGTTCCTTGGCCGACCATTCCAGCATGGTCTTGCCCTTTTCGGAAATACTCCACAGGGGGTGCGGGGGGTGTGAAACCCCCCGCCGCGACGCCAGCCCGCCGGCGCCTACTTCTGCAACTCGGTCCAGATTGCGGTGATGTAATCCAGCGACTTGCCGGTGCAGGTCGGAAGGAACACGCCAGCCGACTTGAACTCTTCGGGAATCACCACCTCGGGCGCGGTCTTCATGTCTTCCGGCATGAAGGCCTCGGACCCCGAGATCCCGTTGGCATAGCGGGCAAAGGCCGATATCATCGCGGCATTCTCCGGCACCATGATGAAGTCGAGGAACTTGTAGGCTTCCTCGACGTTCTTCGCGTCCGACATCAATGCCACCGAGTCCATGAACAGCGGATAACCTTCGCGCGGATAGCCATACTGCACGTCGCCGTTCGTGTTGATGCGCACCCGCATCGACGAGCCGTTCCAGTTGACCGAGGCCGCCCAGTCGCCGTTCGACACCCGCTCGGTCGCGCCGTAGTCCATGCTGATCCAGTTCGGCTTGGCCGCCAGCAGCTTGTCCCGCGCCTTCTTCATGATCTCGGGGTCTTCGCTGCAGGGCTTGCCGCCCACATACATCGTGGCCAGGGCCACGATATCGTTCATTTCGGGCACCACGTTGATCTTGCCCACCAGTTCCGGCGGCACGTCCAGGAACACGGCCGAGGTGTTGATGTCCCCGCCATAGACCTTGGTGTTGACCGTCAGCCCGGTAGAGCCCCACTGCCACGGGATGGTGAACTTGCGGCCCGGATCCCATCCCACATCCCGCCACTCCGGCGCGATGTTGGCGTGGTTCGGCAGCCTGGACAGGTCCAGTTCCTGAATGAGGCCCTTCTCGATCCAGATCGGGACGTAGTTGGCCGAAGGCACCACCAGGTCAAAGCCCGACCCGCCGGCCTCGACCTTGGCGAGCGCCACATCGTTCGAATCGTAGTCGGTGACGGTGACCTTGATCCCGGTCTCCTTTTCGAACTTGGCCAGGAGTTCCGGGCTCGTGTAGTTGCCCCAGTTGTAAAGTTGCAGCACGCCTTCGGCCGAGGCGAGCCCGGTCGAGGCCAGAAGCAGCGCGGTTGCGGACAGAAGTCTTTTCATTCTCGTGTCTCCCGGTTGGTTGTCAGTCTTTCTTGCGCGTCAGAAGGAAGAAGGCAGTCAACAGCACCACCGTCACCCCCAGCAGCATGGTCGAGATCGCATTGACCTCGGGTGTGAAGGCGCGGCGCAGCTGGCCCAGCATGTAGGTGGGCAGCGTGTCCTGCCCGCCGGACTTCACGAACTCGGTAATCACCACGTCATCCAGGCTGATGACGAAGGCCAGCATCGCCCCGGCCATGATCCCCGGCGCCAGAAGCGGCAGGGTGACCCGGCGGAAGGTGGCCCAGGGGGTCGCGTAAAGGTCGGCCGCGGCGGTTTCGAGCGCCAGGTCCATGCTCTCCAGCCGCGCCCGGATCGGCAGATAGGCGAAGGGGATGCAGAAGGCGGTATGCGCCGCAATCAGATAGCCAAGCCCCTGATAGCCGGTGGCCACCTTGATGATGCCGAAGAAGATCATCAGCGCGACCGCCGTCACCACCTCGGGCACCATCAGCGGCTGGTTGATCATCACATAGATCAACGTCTGCCCCCTGTAGGCCCGCCGCCGGGTCGTTCCCAGCGCGGCCAGGGTGGCCAGCGTCGTTGACAGGACCGAGGCCGAAACCCCGATGACCAGCGACCGCACGGTCGCATCCTTCACCGTCTGGTTTGCCCAGGCGTCGCCATACCAGTGCAGCGAGAACCCGCCCCAGACCGCCACCGAGTTCGAAGCGTTGAACGAGAAGATCACCAGGGTGACTATCGGCAAATAGAGGATGACGAATGCCGCGATGGCCACGGTGGCAAAGCCCGGCAGTCGGCTGATCTCGAACCCGCGCTCAGCCATGACCCTGGCTCCGGTCCCGGTTGGCGACGCGGACGTAGACCAGGAGCGCGGCCATCACGATGATCAGCAGCAGCACCGACAGCGCCGCGCCAAGCGGCCAGTTCCGGCCCTGCAGGAATTGCAGCTCGATGAAGTTGCCGATCATCATCTTCTTGCCGCCGCCCAGGATGCGGGGCGTCACATAGGCGCCGAGCGAGGGCACGAAGACCAGGATCGAGCCTGCGATGATCCCCGGCTTGACGATGGGCAGGATCACCCGGCGCAGCGTGCGCCAGCGGCTGGCATAGAGGTCATAGGAGGCTTCGAGAAGCCGCATGTCGAACCGTTCGATGGTGGCATAGAGCGGCAGCACCATCAGCGGCAGATAGACATAGGTCATCCCGATCAGCACCGCCGTCTCGGTATAGACGATGCGCAGGGGCTGGTCGATCACGCCCAGCCAGAGCAGCAGCGTGTTCAGGATGCCCTCGTTGCGGATCACCTCGTTGATCGCGAAGGTGCGGATCAGAAGGTTGGTCCAGAACGGTATGGTAATCAGGAACAGCCACATCGCCCGCTGCGACGGGGGGCGGGTGGCGATGAACCAGGCCGTGGGAAAGCCGATGACGAAGGTCAGAAGCGTCGTCGTCAGCGACAGCCAGACCGAGCGCCAGAAGATCGTCAGATGTGCGTCCGCCAGCGTGTAGCGGTCCTCGAAGATGTCGTAGGTCAGGAAGATCGCGCGCCAGCCCTCGGTCGAGAACTGCCGGATCACGCCCCCGGTGTCGTTCGCGGTCAGGAAGGAATAATAGACCACGATCATCAGCGGCCCCGAGGCCGCCAGCGCCAGTACCACCAGCGACGGCATCGACAGAAGCCAGCCGTTCCGGGCCGAGGTTCGGATGGCGTTCTCCTCGGCCGGGCTCATTCAGTCCTCCACCCGCTGCACCGCGCCTTCAGCAAAGCGGATGCCGACCGCCTGACCTTCGCCGAGCCCCGCCTCGCCCGAGGCCGGGCTTTGCAGCCGCGCCACCACCTCGGTGCCGTCTGCAAGAGCCAGGTGGCAATGCGTGTCGGTGCCGAAGTAGACCAGCGCCTTCACGCTGGCCTTCAGCCCGTCCGAGGGCAGGCCGAGCCGCACCTGTTCGGGCCGGACGCTGACGGTCGCCCCGCCACCGGCGGGCAGACCCGGCACCTCGATCCGCTCTCCGGTGGCCAGCCGCAAGGCACCGGCCTCGGCAGTCCCTTGCAGGAAATTCGTCTCGCCGATGAAACTGGCGACGAAGCGGTTCTTCGGATGGATGTAGATGTCCTTGGCCGTGCCCACCTGCTGGATCTTGCCCGCGCTCATGACCGCGATGCGGTCGGACATGGTGAGGGCTTCTTCCTGGTCGTGGGTGACGAAGATGAAGGTGATGCCCGTCTCCAGTTGCAGTCGCTTCAGCTCGATCTGCATCTCCTTGCGCAGCTTGAGGTCCAGCGCCGACAGGGGTTCGTCCAGCAGCAAGACCTTCGGCTGCGGCGCCAGGGCGCGGGCCAGCGCCACGCGCTGCTGCTGGCCGCCCGAAAGCTGGCTGGTCTTGCGCCCTGCCATCGCGTCGAGCTTCACCAGCGCCAGCATCTGCGCTGTCTGCGCCTTGACCTCCGAGCCAGGTTTCCCAAGCATTTCAAGCCCGAAGGCGATGTTCTGCGCGACTGTCAGGTGCGGAAACAGCGCATAGCTCTGGAACACCGTGTTCACCGGGCGGCGGTTCGGCGGCAGGGTGGTGATGTCGGTCCCGTCCAGCAGGATCGTGCCCTCGGTCGGCATCTCGAAACCCGCGATCAGGCGCAGAAGCGTGGTCTTTCCGCAGCCCGAGGGGCCCAGAAGCGTGAAGAACTCTCCCTGCCGGATATCCACCGAGACATCGTCCAGCGCCCGAACGACCCCGGTGCCCTGCGCGAAAGCCTTGACGACATTTCGGGCCGAGATCGTCACTGCATCGGCCAAGGAATCCCCCATCCTTCCCCACGTTTGATCATATTGGTCGGAAACTTTCTTTACCGACAAGCGATTCCTTCCCGTCACCCCGCCATCGCGGCTCTTTTCCCTGTCCAGGGAGCGGCACGCTCGATTTCTGCGCAGAGGCCGATCAGAAGCTCGTCCTGTCCGAAGGCCGCCGCAAGATGCACCCCGATCGGCAGCCCCTGCGACGACCAGCCCAGCGGCAGGCTGGCAGCCGGCTGGCCGCTGGCATTGAAGATGGCGCAGAAGGGCGAATAGGCGAAGATGCCGTTCGGCCCGGTGCGGTAGGCTACATAGTCCTCGGTGTCGTGGTTGAACCGCCCGACCCTTGCCGGGGGTTCGGCAAGGGTCGCGGACAGAAGGACGTCGGGACCGCCGTCGAAGAACCCGGCCATCTGCCGGCCGAAGGCATGGATTTCGCCCACTGCCTCAAGATAGCGCGTCGGGTGCAACCTCTGCGCATGGGCCCAGGCGCCGCGCCCGACACCCTCCACTTCGTCCGGCCGGGGCGGGCGGTCGCCGATCTTCGACCGGATCGACAGCGCCGTGCCGATGCCCACGATGTCGGTCCAGGCCCGCATCATCATCGGCACATCCGCGCGGGGCCGCGCCGGTTCGACGACATGGCCGAGGCTCTCCAGGAGCCGCCCCGCCGACCGCACCGCTTCGGCGACCTCGGGGTGGATGGGCTCTCCGGTGAGGGTGGTGTCGCAGATCCCGATGCGCAGCCGACGCGGCGGGCGGCTGATCGCCGCCGCATGGCCGCGCGCCAGGGGCGGCGCCGCATAGGGCGCGCCGAGGTCCGCTCCCTCGCAGGCGTCCAGCATGACGGCGGTATCGCGGACCGATCGCGTCAGGAACCCGTCGATCGCCATGCCCGCCCAGCCTTCGCCGGCGTAAGGCCCGTCCGGCAGCCGGGCCCGGGTCGGCTTGAACCCGAACAGCCCGCAGCTGGAGGCCGGAATCCGCACCGATCCGCCCCCGTCCGATCCATGCGCGAAGGCCACGATCCCCGCCGCCACCGCCGCGCCGGCCCCGCCCGACGATCCGCCCGGCGTATGGTCGAGGTTCCATGGGTTCCGCGTCGGCCCGCCGTAGACGGCGGCCTCGGTCGCTGCCCCGATGCCGCCCTCGGGACTGGTGGTGCGTCCGAAGGTCACGACCCCGGTCGCCCGTATGCGCTGGAAGATGCTGGAATCGCCGGGATAGACCGTGTTCGCGAACAGGCGCGACCCGTTGTGCGACGGAAAGTCCTTCGCCTCGATCCCCAGATCCTTGATCAGGAAGGGAACACCGCGGAACGGCCCCGGCGGCAGGCCCTCGGCGATGGCCTTCCGCGCTACGCCTTCCTGCATCAGCACCACCGCGTTCAGCGCCGGGTTGCGGGCTTCGACCGCGGCCAGGGCGGCGTCCAGAAGTTCGGAGGGCGTGACCTCGCCCGAGGACACCAGTGCGGCCAGCGCCGTTGCATCGCTTGCGCCAAGATCTCCGATCATGGGGGCTCCCTTCCTGCTGCCCGGTCAGCCTGCGATGGGGCCGGGGACGCCGTCATGTCCGAACCCGACATGCTCTGCCGGTATCGGGCGGCGCGTGCGAGGTTCAGCGACCGGGCATCACCCGCGCCAGAACCTCGCGCAGCGCCTCGGGCAGGATCGGCTTGGGCAGGAACCCGTCGAGGGCAGCCCGCAGCGCCTCGTCCTCGCGCACGGCCAGGATGTCGGCGGTCATGGCGATCACCGGCACCTTCTGGCCGTGGCGCGCCCGGATGTGCCGCAGCGTCTCGGCCCCGTCCATGCCCGGCATCATCAGGTCCAGCAGCACCGCGTCCACGCCGCCCTGTTCCAGCCGCTGCAATGCCTCGGGGCCGCTGGCCGCCTCGATGAAGCGCGCGCCGATGGCCGTCAGCAACTGACCGGCGACCAGCCGGTTGGTGGCGATATCGTCCACGACCAGGATGGTGCAATCCCGAAGGTCGGAGACCCGGCTCTGCTGCGGCACCGCCTCGGCCTCGGGGGCAAGCACCGTCAGGCGCATCGTGGTGCCCTGCGCCGTGGGCAAGATCACCAGATCGCCCGACATCTGCCGCGCGACCGCACGGCTGATCGCCAGGCCGAGGCCCACCCCGGGCGTTTCGCTGGATCCCCGGTAGAAGGGCTCGAACACCTTTTCCTGTAACGCTTCGGGGATGCCTCGGCCCTGGTCGGCCACGTCGATCACCAACCGCGACCGGACATATCGCACCGTGACCGAGACCGGCCCGCGCGAGGAATGTTTCAGCGCGTTTCCGACCAGATTGCCCAGGCATTGCCGGACCCGCTGGCTGTCGATCAGCAGGTGGGTCGGAACGTCGCGTTCGACCGTGACCAAAAGCTCGCGCCCCTGGTTGCGCGCCTGCAACTCGAAGACCAGAAGGTTGGCCGAAAGCTCTGCCCTGACGGCAACGGGGCGCGGGGTAATGGCGACCCGCCCCTCGGTCAGGGCGGAATAATCCACCGCATCGTCCAGCATCACCGCCAAGTCGCGCGCCGACGTGACGATGGTGCGCAGCCGCTGCCGCGAGGCGCCGCTGGCCGCCGCCGCCTCGATCTCGCCCAGGCCGATGACGGCGTTCAGCGGCGTGCGCAGCTCGTGGCTGATCTGCGCCAGAAACCGCCCCTTGGCGACATTCGCCGCCCGCGCTGCCGCCGCCGCCTCGACCCCGGCGCGGTGCAGGCGGTTGTTCGACACCATGGCGGTCAGGGCATAGCCGAAGGCAAAGGCCACCGTGACCGTGGACACCGCAAGGCCGATCCAGCTGCCCAGCGTCAGCCAGTGCCAGGTGTTGAAGATCAGGACGACCGCCGCTGCCGTGATCAGGCCCACAATGCCCAGCCGCAGATGGATCGAACGCACCGAGGTCAGGTGCAGAAGCGATCCCATCACGATCCCGACCGCGATTGCCTTGGCGTAGGGGTCGTCCTGCAGCCAGACCATCCCCGCGGCCGAGATGATGGCGGCTTCCATCGGCACCAGCGAGAAGAGATAGCCGAGATACCTGCGGGGTTGCCGGACCGGGTCAAGACCGCGCAACAGATGCTGCGATACCAGCTCGCCGCCGATCTCGACACAGAAGAGCGCGACGGCAAGGGCGGGCGAGATGTAGATGGAGCAAAGGAGGTAGGCCAGCGCGACCAGGACCAGCCTCGGCACGAATTCGCCGCGCAGGATCCGGTACTGCCTTGCCAGTTCGTCGCGCACCCGCTCCCCTTCCGCCTTCGAGAAACTTGGGATCGCGGGCATCGGTCGGGTGCACCAGGAAGTTGCGGGGGTGGTCTGACTGTAGCCCCAACGTTGTGCGACCGGTCAAGGCCCGGATTCGGGAAGTATCCGCATCTCCTGTCGCAGCGCGCCGCTCTTGTCGTAGATCAGGATGCGGTCGTCGGTGGTGACGATCGCCGTCCAGCCGGTGCCGAAGGTCACGGCGGCTGGTCGGGTGCCCTCGGGCAGTTGCAGGCCCTCGGGCAGGGTGGGGGGCGAGGCGGCAAGGGTCTGGGGCATCCGGGTGACAAGCAGCCCGACCACGGTTATGACACCCCCGATCATCGTCAGCGTCAGCAGGACGACCAGCCACTTGAGAAGCCGCAGGCTGGGCGGCAGGGCTGCATCGGGGGCGTCGGGCGTGACTGGATCGGGCATGGGGGACGACGGCATGGAGGAGCCTTTCGAGGACGACGAGGGCGGGACGCTCTCGGTCACCATCGGCGCGGATGCCCCCGCCCGCCTTGATAAGGCGCTTGCCGCTGCCGTGCCAGAGGAAGCCGCGCTGTCGCGGTCGCGCCTGATGCGGATGATCGCCGAGGGGGATGTCAGCCGCGATGGGCAGGCGGTGACGGATCCCAAGGCGAAGGTGGCAGAGGGCGAGGTCTACACCCTTTACCTCGCGCCGGCGATCGCGGTGGAGACCCGGCCCGAGGCGATCCCGCTGGCGGTGGTCTGGGAGGATGCCGACCTGATCGTCATCGACAAGCCGGCTGGACTGGTGGTCCACCCCGCGCCGGGCTCGCCGTCGGGCACGCTGGTCAACGCGCTGCTGCATCACTGCGGCGACAGTCTGTCGGGGATCGGGGGAGAGCGGCGGCCGGGGATCGTGCACCGGATCGACAAGGACACCTCGGGCCTGCTGGTGGTGGCCAAGTCGGACCGGGCGCATCATGGGCTGGCGCGGCAGTTCGAGGACCACTCGGTCAACCGGCATTATCTGGCGGTCGTGCATGGGGTGCCCTCCGGCGCCGACCCGCGTCTGCGGGGGTTGCGGGGTGTCAGCTTCGAAGCGGGCGGCATCCTGCGGATCGCGACCAACCTTGCCCGGCACCGGACCGACCGGCAGCGGCAGGCAGTGGTCTGGGACGAGGGGCGCCACGCCGTCACCCGCGCCCGGGTGGTGGAGGATTTCGCCGGGCAGGCCGCCCTGATGGACTGCTGGCTGGAGACGGGCCGCACCCATCAGATACGGGTCCACCTGGCCTATGCCGGGCATGGGCTGGTGGGCGACCCGACCTATGGTGGCAAGCGGCGGCTGGGGGCGGCGCTGGGGCCGGGGGCGACGGTCGGGAACGCCTTCCCACGGCAGGCGCTGCATGCGGCGACGCTGGGTTTCGATCATCCGGTGACCGGGGAACGGCTGGAGTTCACCTCACCCCTGCCTGCGGACATGGCCGGGCTGATCGCGGCGCTGCGGGCCGGATGAGACGGGAGTGTCCACGGTGGACATTTCCGATATAATAAACAATATCAGATACTTGTTCGCGGGCGTTAGGGATTTGGAAAGGTTGGCCGGACGCGCCATCCCTGCGTTTGCGATATGCGGTCCAAGGCAGTATGCTGCGTTTCGCACGGGCCGCGCTGGCCCAGGGAGTGCGCCCCATGCCGGAGACTGTGGCCACCTGCTGAGGTCATCCTTCCCCTGAACGGGACCCACGGATGACATGAACGACCGACGAAGCGCGTCTGCCTTCGTCCGGTCCGGCATGGCGTTGCACTTCGGACTTTCCAATGAACCTCTCCAAGATCGAGCAGCGGGTGCTGCATGTCCTGGCCCTGGGCGGGCGCATCCAGCATGCCCGCAATGGCGGCGCAAGGATCGACGACATCCTCTGCATCACGCGCGATGGCCTTGTCCTGGCGGATTGCACGCTGGACATCTTCCACCGCCTGTGCCGCAAACGGCTGATCCAGTCGAACGGCGGCGGCCCCTACCGCATCTCGCGGCTGGGACGGCTGTCGGTCCGGGCGCAGCTTGACAATCAGGGGTGACCCCACACCCCACCCCCGACGCCTTGCAGGTGGCCGGGGGTGGGGCCCCAAGGTGGGAGTATTTGCGAAAAGGGCAAATCAGGGGGTGAGGCGAGGGGAAGGCCGGTCCGGCATCGGGCGGTCAGTTGTTGACCCAGACCGGCAGGCTTTCCAGCACCCGTTCCACCTTGCAGCCCTTGCCGCCCTGGCTTTTGCAGGCGCGCAGCGCCTTTTTCTTCGCCTGGGCGGCATCCGGTCCCTGATCGGAGTGCAGGCTTCCGGAATTGTCCACGGCGATCGCGATGGCGCCATTGACGACCCATGTGGCGGGCCGGCAGTTGGCATAGCCAGCGTTGGCGCATTCGCGCATGGCCCCGCCTTCCGCCGCGGCCTGGCTGTCGGCGCCGACGGTCCAGGTGTAGGTCGGCGTTCCGTTCGCATCGTTCCCCCAGACCAGGACGGCATACTGGTCCACCCAGTATCCGCCACCGCCGCCACCATCGTCATACCCGGACCAGTCGTCGGGCGGGCCGACGTATTCGCACAGCGGCACGTCGTAGCCGGCGCTGTTGTCGATCCCGATCATGACCTCATCCGGGCCCGGCCCGTTGCAGGGGTAATAGGCCAGCGCGTGTGTCGGCAGGACGGCCGCAAGGCCGAGGGCGGCAAGGCGGATCGGTCGGGGCAGGCTTTGCATGGTTGTCCTGTGGGAAATCCTTGAATGAGGCACGCCTAGCGCCGAACGGACCTGCTGTCGGGTCTGGAAAACCGGATGCACCTTGTGGCGGAGAGGCGGGCTCTGCCGGTCAGCGCCGGATATCCTGACTTTCGCGTGAGGTTCTTGACATGTTTCTTTGCCGCAGACGGGGCGGTTCATACCTGGTCTTAACAAACATGTGTTACGCAGCCCTTGCATGCGGAGTGTGGTTACTTTAGGTTATCGCATTCCCGGGGGCGCTGACGCACCGGGAAGAACAGGGGGCAAGATGAGCACCTACACCAACCTACCCGCACCGAGCCCGGAACAGGGCTTGAACCGGTATCTGCAGGAGATCCGCAAGTTCCCGCTCTTGGAGCCGGAAGAGGAATACATGCTGGCCAAGCGCTGGGTCGATCACCAGGATGCCGAGGCCGCGCACAAGATGGTGACCTCGCATCTGCGCCTGGCGGCCAAGATCGCCATGGGCTATCGCGGCTATGGCCTGCCGCAGGCGGAGGTGATCTCGGAGGCGAACGTCGGCCTGATGCAGGCGGTCAAGCGGTTCGATCCCGAAAAGGGTTTCCGTCTGGCGACCTATGCGATGTGGTGGATCCGCGCCGCGATCCAGGAATACATCCTGCGGTCCTGGAGCCTGGTGAAGCTGGGCACCACGAGCGCGCAGAAGAAGCTGTTCTTCAACCTGCGGAAGGCGAAGGCCAAGGTCGGCGCGCTGGAAGAGGGCGATCTGCGCCCCGAGAACGTGGCGAAGATCGCCAGGGATCTGAGCGTGACAGAGGACGAGGTCATCGACATGAACCGGCGCCTGTCGGGGTCGGATGCGAGCCTGAACGCCACGGTCGGGTCGGACGGTGACAGCGCGACCCAGTGGCAGGACTGGCTGGAGGACGAGGATAGCGACCAGGCCGAGGCTTACGAGGCGAAGGACGAACTGGACGCCCGCCGTGCGCTCTTGGTGCAGGCGATGGCGGTCCTGAACGACCGCGAGAAGGATGTGCTGATGCAACGCCGCCTGGCCGATGAGCCGGTGACGCTGGAGGAGCTGTCGGAAAGCTATGGCGTCAGCCGCGAGCGGATCCGCCAGATCGAGGTGCGGGCCTTCGAGAAGCTGCAGGCGCGCATGCGCGAGCTGGCCAGGGGCAAGGGGATGGTCGTCCCGGCCTGACACCTCGGCATCGGCAGACCGGCCTGATCCCCGGTCGCGGCCTTTTCGTTTGATCCCGGCACGGCATGACGCTAGACCGCGCCCATGCGCATGATCGACACCTTCCTCAAGCCGATGCACCCCGAGGGGTGGAAGTTCGTTCCCGTGTTCGCGGCGGCCACGCTGATCCTGTTCTGGATCTGGGATCCGCTGGGCTGGATCGGGGTCGGGATGACCGTGTGGTGCTACTACTTCTTCCGCGACCCCAGACGCGCGGTGCCGGAGAACGCGGGCCTTCTGGTCAGCCCGGCGGACGGTGTGGTCAGCCTGATCGAGCGCGCGGTGCCGCCGGCCGAGCTGGGCATGGGGCCCGAGGCCCTGACCCGGGTCAGCGTGTTCATGTCGGTTTTCAACTGCCATGTGAACCGCGCGCCGATCGCGGGGCGGGTGACCGCGGTCGCTTACCGGCCGGGCAAGTTCTTCAACGCCTCTCTGGACAAGGCGAGCGAGGAGAACGAGCGCAATGCGCTTGCCATCGAGATGGCGGACGGCCGACGGATCGCGGTCGTGCAGATCGCGGGTCTGGTGGCGCGCCGGATCCTGTGCTGGAAACAGCCGGGAGAGAGGGTGCGCACCGGCGAACGCTTTGGCCTGATCCGGTTCGGCAGCCGGCTGGATGTCTATCTCCCCGAGGGGGTCGAGCCGCAGGTCGCGCTGGGCCAGACGATGATCGCGGGCGAGACGGTGATCGCGCTGATCGGGCAGGAGGCCCCGGCCCGCGCGGCGCGGATGGAGTAGGCCATGGCCCTGCGCGCAGAACCGCCGCGGCAGCTGCTGCTTCTGAAGCTCCTGCCGAACCTGGTGTCGATCCTGGCGCTCTGTTCGGGATTGACCGCGATCCGCTACGCGATCTCGGGCAACTACACGCTTGCGGTGCTGCTGATCGGGGTGGCGGCGGCGCTGGATGGCCTCGACGGGCGGCTGGCGCGGATGCTGAAGTCGGAAAGCGCGATCGGGGCCGAGCTGGATTCGCTGTGCGACTTCGTGAACTTTGGCGTGACGCCGGCGCTGGTGCTGTATCTGTGGGGTCTGAAGCCCGAAACGAGCCTCGGCTGGATCGCGGTGCTGGTCTATGTGGTCTGCTGCATGCTGCGCCTGGCGCGGTTCAACGTCGGGTCGAAGGCCCCGGTGGGCGAGGCCGCGGAAAAGACCAGCTTCATCGGTGTGCCCTCGCCGGCCGGGGCGATGCTGGTGCTGTCGCCGCTTTATCTTTCCCTGGCCACCGACCGCGCCCTGCAGGTGCCCCCCGTGGTCGTGGCGGCCTGGATGGTGGCGATCGGGGCGCTGATGATCAGCCGGGTCCGAACGCCGTCGCTGAAGCGCATCACCATTTCCGCCGAGCACGCTCGCTATGCCCTGGTCGGTGCGGTCGTGGTGGTGGCGGCGCTGCTGACCTATCCCTGGGTCACGCTTCTGACCCTGTGCCTCGTCTACCTCGCGGGGGTCCTGTGGCTGGCCATCCAGAGCTTCCGGAAGCCGAATTCCACCTGAGCGTGCGATTTCCCGCTCCTTCTGCTTGCATTTTCCGGGTGGCGGGTCACAGTCCCTTCGGCGCAAAAGGCAGGAGAATCATGCCGATGCAGGAAGAAGCGATCCGTAAATCCTATCGGCGCTGGGCGCCGGTCTATGATCTGACCTTCGGCCGGATCACTCAGGGCGGGCGCATCCTCGCCGCGCACCATGTCAACCTGCAAGGCGGCTCGGTGCTGGAGGTCGGCATCGGCACCGGCCTCGCGCTGGAGTTCTATGGCCCCCATGTCCGGGTCACGGGGATCGACCTGTCCGAGGACATGCTGCGCGAAGCCGAGACACGCGTGCGCCGCAAGGGTCTGCGCAACGTGGACGGCCTCTACCCGATGGACGCCCGGCAGATCGCCTTTCCCGATGCCAGTTTCGACCATGTCGCCGCCATGCACATCATGTCGGTCGTGCCCGAGCCCGAAAAGGTGCTGGACGAGATGGTTCGCCTCGTTCGCCCCGGCGGCTCGGTCCTGATCGCCAACCATTTCGCCGGCCGGGCAGAGGGCTGGTCCTTCGCCGAACGGCTGGCAGCGCCGCTGGCCGACTGGCTGGGCTGGCACGCCGATTTCCCGATCGAGCGGGTGCTGGGCCATCCCGGCCTGCGGCTGGTGGAAAGCCGTCAGGTCCGCCCTTTCGGCCTGATGACCTTCCTGCGCTTTCGCCGGGTTGAAACGGGCGGCAAAACCTGACCTAGTGTCGGCCGCAACGGCAGCGGAGGACGAGGATGAAACCGGTCAGATGGGGTGTGCTGGGCGCGGCGCGGTTCGCGCGGGAACACATGGCGCCGGCGATCCATGCCGCCGAAGGCGCGGAACTGGCGGCGCTGGCGACCTCGGACCACGCGAAAGCCGAGGGCTTCCGCGCCTTCTGCCCGTCGCTGACGGTGCACGGCAGCTATGACGCTCTGCTGGCCGATCCGGGGATCGACGCGGTCTACATTCCGCTGCCCAATCACCTGCATGTGGAATGGACGCTGAAGGCGCTGGCCGCGGGCAAGCATGTGCTGACCGAAAAGCCCATCGCGCTGCGCGCCGAGGAGATCGACCGCATCATCGCGGCGCGCGACGCCTCGGGCCTCCTTGCGGCCGAGGCCTACATGATCGTCCACCATCCGCAGTGGATCCGCGCGAAGGAATGGTTCGAGGCCGGCGAGATCGGCGATCTGGTCCATGCCGACGTGGCCTTCAGCTTCAACCTGACCGACATGGGCAACATCCGCATGAAGCCGGAAACCGGCGGCGGCAGCTTGCGCGACATCGGGGTCTACACCTTCGGCTGTGCCCGCTTCGTCACCGGGGCCGAGCCGGTCGACATCTCGGCCCGCATCCACCGCGACAACGGGGTGGACACCTTTGCCCAGGTCGCCGCGGTGATGGAAGGTCCGCGCGGGCGCTTCACCTATGGCTCGATGACCTCGATGCGGATGTACAACCGGCAGGTGGCGACGTTCCAGGGCACGAAGGGCATGATCCGGCTGGAGGGCGGGCCGTTCAACGCCAACGTCAACGACCTGGCCGAGGTCGAGTTGCACCGGGACGGCAACCGGGTGACGGTCGAACGCTTCCCGACCGCGAACCATTACAAGCTTCAGGTCGAGGCCTTCGGCCGCTCGGTGCGGACCGGCGCCGCCTATCCCTGCCCGCTGGAGTTCGTGAAGGGCACGCAGGCGATGATGGACCGGGTCTACGGCGTGGCGGTCGAGATCTGACGCACCGCTCGTCGATGACTTCGTCACTCCTCGCTCGGGGCGCGCGGCGCATCACGACGAGGAGACGAAGTCGAACGAGGAGGGGTCGGGGGCTTTTCCCGGACCTCTGCCTGGCCTAGATCACAGTGACAGTATCCCGGAGGACCCGATGACCCTGAACCTGCCCAAGCCCGTGTTCGACGCCAATGCCTCGGGGGGCGGGTTCGGCGATCTGCCGGACTGGGATCTGACCGACCTCTATCCGTCGGCCGACGGCCCGGAATTCGTCGCCGACATGGCCGAGCTGGAGCGCGCCTGCGCGGCCTTCGCGCAGACCTACGAGGGCCGCCTCGGGCGACAGGACGCCGCCGGACTTCTGGCCTGCGTGCGGGAATACGAGCGGATCGAGGTGATCGCCGGGCGGCTGATGTCCTATGCCGGCCTGCGCTACTATCAGAACACCATCGACCCCGAGCGCGCGCAGTTCATGGGCAATGCGCAGGACAAGGTGACGACGGCGACGACTCCGCTGGTGTTCTTCAGCCTGGAATTCAACCGGCTGGACGACGACCATCTGGCGAGGCTTCTGGCCGAGAACGCGGATCTTGCCCGCTACAAGCCGGTCTTCGACCGGATGCGCGCGATGCGGCCGCACCAGCTTTCCGATGAACTGGAGCGGTTCCTGCACGACGAAAGCGTGGTGGGCGCAAGCGCCTGGAACAAGCTCTTCGACGAGACGATGGCAGGGCTGATGTTCGCCGTCGATGGCGAGCCGGAAGAGCTGAACCTGGAAGCCACGCTGAACCTCTTGACCGATCCGTCGCGCCCGCGGCGCGAGGCGGCGGCGCATGCGCTGGCGGAAGTGTTCGGGCGCAACATCAAGCTGTTCGCCCGCATCCACAACACGCTGGCCAAGGAAAAGGAAATCCACGACCGCTGGCGCAAGATGCCCACGCCGCAGCATGGCCGCCACCTGTCGAACCATGTCGAACCCGAGGTGGTCGAGGCCCTGCGCAACGCCGTTGTGGCGGCCTATCCGAAGCTGTCGCACCGCTACTATCGGCTGAAGGCGAAATGGATGGGGCTGGAGAAGTTGCAGGTCTGGGACCGTAACGCGCCCCTGCCCACGGAAACCCCGCGCACGGTGGATTGGGCCGAGGCACGCCGCACCGTGACCGAGGCCTATGCCGCCTTCGATCCGCGCATGGCGGACCTTGCGATCCCGTTCTTCGAGAAGGGCTGGATCGACGCGGGCGTGAAGCCCGGCAAGGCGCCGGGCGCCTTCGCGCATCCGACCGTGACCACGGTGCATCCCTATGTGATGCTGAACTACCTGGGCAAGCCGCGCGACGTGATGACGCTGGCGCATGAGCTGGGCCACGGCGTGCATCAGGTGCTGGCGGCGGGACAGGGCGAGCTTCTGTCCTCGACCCCCCTGACGCTGGCCGAGACGGCTTCGGTCTTCGGCGAGATGCTGACCTTCCGCAGGCTTCTGGACGGGGCAAGGTCGGTGGCCGAGAAGAAGACGCTGCTGGCCGGCAAGGTCGAGGACATGATCAACACGGTCGTCCGGCAGATCGCCTTCTACGATTTCGAATGCAAGCTGCATGCCGCCCGCGCGCAGGGGGAACTCACGCCCGAGGACATCAACGCGCTGTGGATGAGCGTGCAGGCCCAGTCGCTGGGCGATGCCTTCGAGTTCATGCCGGGATACGAGACCTTCTGGTCCTACATCCCGCATTTCGTGCATTCGCCCTTCTATGTCTATGCCTATGCCTTCGGCGATGGCCTCGTGAACGCGCTTTACGCGGCCTACGACTCCGGGCTGCCGGATTTCCAGGAGAAGTATTTCGCCATGCTGAAGGCCGGCGGGTCGATGCATCACAAGGACCTTCTCGCGCCCTTCGGGCTGGATGCGAGCGATCCCGGCTTCTGGGACAAGGGTCTGTCGATGATCGCCGGGTTCATCGACCAGCTGGAAGCGCTGGAGGTCTGACCGCGGCGGCCGGATCAGAGGTTCGGCAACTCCGGCAGATGGCCGGGTAGGTCGCGGGCCGGGGTGTCGGAGAGATCCTTCGCCAGCTCGGCCGCGATATGGGCCGCAAGCTCCGCCGGCACGGCGTCACGCAGCGCGCCCAGCATCTTCGGCCCGGCAGCCAGGACGATTCGGTCGGCCTTGCCCTTCGCCCATTCGTCCTGCAGGGCCCGCACCACATGGCGCGCCAGGCGCGGGCGTTCGATCTCGGCCTCGGAGCGGGTTTCGTGGCCGAAGCTGACCGAGCCGGACCGGTTCCGTCCGCCCTTGGCGAATTCGTAATCGACATCCTCGAAGGCATCAGCGCTGGCGGTCAGGATCTCCTCGATCTCGCGGCCTCGGCCAAGCAGCAGCCGGAAGCCGGCTTCGTCGGCAAGACAGTAGAGCGTGGCGACAGGTTTCATGACAGACTCTCCGCTGGACCAATGGGACGAGCCTCGGCCCCGGCGACTCATCCTGCCATGATCCTGATCAGACCGGCTGAAAAATCGGCGTTCCGTGCGGCGGAAGCGCACAGGGACGCGGCGGGTCTTGGCAAGGCGGGCGCCGCATCCTAGCTTGGCAGACAGAACCGGAGGTGCCGATGCCGCAGCTTGTCCGTCTCTACATCCAGAGCGTCGCCTTGGGCTTTGTCGTTTCGGCCGTCTTCACGGGCGGCCTCCTCTGGCTGGATGTCGCGGGCGTGGGGCATCTGATCCTGGGGTCGGATATCGGCTGGATCGCGGTGGCGATGCTGGTGGTCTTCAACGGGATCGTCTTTTCGGCCGTCCAGTTCGCCTTCCGCATCATGGGAATGGCCGAGGCCGATGACGGGCCGCGCGGCGGTCGCGGTGTGCGCGAGCCTGTCGCCGTGCCGGCCCTGGTCCCGGTTGCGACCCGCCGTCCCGGGCGCTGATCGCCGCCATTTCACGTTTTGCTGCGACAGGTTGCAGCCGTCTCAACGCGCGTGATCCACTTCCGGTCGGCTGGGCAGGCAAACGGAGTCCGGAAACTTCGAGGCTTGGCTTTCGCGGCAAATGATGCAGGTGTCCGGGGACATGTCTTCGGGAGTGCGCTTTTGTGGACCTGCAACTGATCAAGACCTTCCTCGAAGTCGCGGCGACCGGATCCTTCGGTGCCGCCGCCGGCCGGCTGTTCGTGACGCAGTCGGCCGTCTCGCTGCGCATCCAGCGGCTGGAGGATCAGCTGGGCCGTCCGCTGTTCGAACGGACCAAGGCGGGCGTCGTCCCGACGGCGGCGGGGCGCGAGTTCCGCGGCTTTGCCACCATGATCCTGCGCAACTGGGAACAGGCCCGCCAGCGCGTCAGCGCCCTTGACGAACGCGCCCGGACGCTGGCGATCGGGGCGGAAAGCACGCTCTGGCCGCGCTTCGGCTTCCGCTGGATCGATCGCTTGCGCGAGACCAGCCCGGAGCTTGAGATCCGGGCCGTTCTGGCCGAACCCGACGGGCTGGTGCAGATGGCGCTGTCGGGTGAGGTGCAGGCGATGCTGACCCACGGGCCGCTGGACCGCCCTGGCCTGCATTCCGAACGGCTGATCGAGGAGCAACTGGTCATGGTCTGTCCCTGGCCCGAGGCCACGGTCGAAAGCGTCGCCCCGGCCTATACGCTGGTGGATTGGGGCCCGGAGTTCCTGCGTTTTCACGAGGCCGCCCTGCCGGGTCTGGCCAATCCGCGCCTGACGCTGAGCGACGGGGCCATGGCCGCCTGGTTCCTGCGTTCGCGTCCCTGCGCGGCCTATATCCCGACGCGGCTGGCCCATGCCTCGCTGGAAACGGGACAGCTTTTCGCGGTGCAGGACGCGCCCGGATTCGCGCTGGTCTCCTGGGCGGTCTGGCGGGATGACACCGATGAAGAGTTGCGCAGTGTTGCAGAGAGGGCACTGGCCGAGACGCTGGCCACCGTTCGCGAGGACGCAAGCGAGGTGCTGGAGCAGCTTTGACCCATCCGGGGCTGCGCGGGTATCGCCCTGATTTCCGGGCGGTTTCCGCCGGCCCACTTGCCGCATGGAAGCATGACGCCCCGGATCAAGACCTGCCGGTCACGAGAAATTCTTGAGACCCCCTCAAGAATTCCAAATTTTTATTAGCTTTATCAACATCTTATCTCTGCCTCACCGAAGCGCGGCCATCCCGGCCCCGCGTGCAGAGAATGAGGTTCGACGATGAAGAAGCATCTGTTCCTGACCGTCCCCGCCCTGGCCGCCCTTGCCGTGATGCCGGCCCTTGCGCAGGACATCACCGGCATCCGGAACCTGGACGACCGGATCACCGACATCGAGCAGGACGTGGCCGAGGACATGGCGCGGTCGAATGACGCGGCGCGGTTCGGCTTCCCCGAATTCAAGCCCGGCTTCAGCGGCAGCGCATCGCTGGGCTATGTCGCCCGCACCGGGAACACCGACAGCCAGGAGTTCAACCTGGGCGCCCGCCTGCGCTATGCGGAAGGCAACTGGGTGCAGACCTTCGGGGTCGCCGTCGACTTCGCCGAGAACGCCGGGGTCAAGACCAAGGAGGATCTCTTCGCGGTCTATGACGCGAACTACTACCTGAACGACCGCTTCTACCTGTTCGGTCTGGGGCGCGTGCAGCGTGACGGGCTGGCCGCGACCGCCGACGAGATCGCCCGCGACGGCTTCGTCGGCTTTGGTCCGGGCTACCGGGTGGTCAACACCCCCGACATGGCCTGGCGCGTGCAGGCGGGCGTGGGCGTGAGCTATCTGAAGGACGGCCTTGGCAATTCCGAGACCGAGACCGGCTATCTGGCCGCCTCGCGGTTCTACTACCAGATCTCGGATGCGGTGTTCCTGACCAACGACACCGACATCCTGTCGTCGGACACCGCGCTCAGGGCCAACAACGACTTCGGCGTGAACTTCAAGATGTCGGACACGCTGTCCACCCGGGTCAGCTATCTGACCGACTACAACGATGCCCGCGGCATCAGGACCGACAACCGTCTGGGTGTCTCGCTGGTGATCGGGTTCTGATCTCTCTCACCTGATCGCAGCGGGGACGGGGCAGGGCGACCTGCCCCGTTTCCCCTTGGAAGTGGCGGGCCCGCAGCAACCGTGGGAGCCATTGGTTTTCCCGAGAGCCAGAGGTCTCAGGTGGGCGCCAGATACCTGGACCAGGATCCAGGCAGAGCCAGCCCCCGTTCGCTTGCTTATCGGCCACTGGAAAATCGGCCCCGCACGCGAGGAGCAGAACCCGCCACCCCTGAAGATAGGGCGCGCGCAGCGGCGCTGCAAGCTGCCGGAGTGCCGGGCAGGCCGACGGCTTGACCCGGCATTGCCGGTGCTGGACAGATGTTCACCTTTAGTTCATGATCGGCACATGGACATGCCACTCTCCATCCCGGACATTCTGCCCGCCCAGCCGGGCCAGCGCCTGCAACGCGGCGTCTGCCGGGGCCTGCGCGCGCTGGATTTCGTCTGTGTCGAGGAGTTGGTCCCCAGCCCCGGCCTGCGCGTCGATGTGATGGCTCTGGGCCCGAAGGGCGAGGTCTGGGTGGTAGAGTGCAAGTCCGGCCGGGCGGATTTCCGCGCCGACCGCAAGTGGCAGGGCTATCTCGACTGGTGCGACCGGTTCTTCTGGGCGGTGGACGCAGATTTTCCGGTGGAACTGTTGCCCGAGGGCACCGGCCTGATCCTCGCGGACGCCTATGACGCCGAAGTGGTGCGGATGGCGCCTGAAACGCCGCTGGCCGGCGCAAGGCGCAAGCTGGTCCTGCGCACCTTCGCGCGGGCGGCAGCGGGCCGGCTGCAACTGCTGCGCGATCCCGTCGCTGGCGTCTGAGCGGGGCCAAATCTCTTCGAAGAGATTTGCAAATTCCTTCGAAGGAATTTGGCGCTATTGCGCTGCCTCTGCCACAGCCCCGCCGGGATCGTCGTCCTTCACCGCGATCAGCCTCGGCGCGTCCTTGGCCCCGGCAGTGCCGCGCCCGGACAGCGAGGGGTTCTCCATGAAGAACTGGTGGCAGTTGAACAGCATGCCGTCCTTGGGGTTCAGGTCGCGCGTGTAGGCACCGTCCGGCGCTAGGAGCCAGCTTTGCGCCTCGTCCCGAAGGTTCGCGGCCATGATCTGGCTGAGGATCTGGTTCTTCACCGTGGGGTTCAGCGCCTCGACCAGGGTTTCCACCCGGCGGGTGAGATTGCGGCCCATCCAGTCGGCCGAGGAAAAGAACACCCGCGCCTTCTTGGCCGGCAGGCCATAGCCGTTGCCGAAGCAGACGATCCGGGAATGTTCGAGAAAGCGACCGACGATCGACTTGACGCGGATGTTCTCGGACATGCCCTTGATCCCTGGACGAAGCCCGCAGATGCCGCGGATCACCAGGCTGATCTTCACGCCGGCCTGGCTTGCGGCATAAAGCGCGTCGATCACGTCGGGTTCGATCAGGCTGTTCATCTTGGCCCAGATCTCGGCCGGGCGGCCGGCGCGGGCGTGGTCGGCCTCGGCCGCGATCAGCTCCAGCAGGCGCGGCTTCAGCGTAATGGGCGAGATGGCCAGGTTTTCCAGCCCTTCGGGCTGCACATAGCCCGACAGGTAGTTGAACACCTTGGTCGCATCACGGCCGAGCGCCGGGTCGCAGGTGAAGAACGACAGGTCGGTATAGATACGGGCGGTGATCGGGTGGTAGTTGCCGGTGCCGTAGTGGGTGTAGGTGACGAGGTGGTCGCCCTCGCGCCGCACTACGGTGCTTATCTTGGCATGGGTCTTGTAGTTGACGAAGCCATAGACGACATGCGCGCCCGCGCGTTCCAGCCGGCGGGACTGGCGGATGTTCGCTGCCTCGTCGAAGCGGGCCTTCAGTTCCACCAGAGCGGTGACCGACTTGCCGGCCTCGGCCGCCTCGCACAGCGCGGTGACGATCGGGCTGTCCCACGAGGTACGGTAGAGCGTCTGCTTGATCGCCAGCACGTTCGGGTCGGTCGCCGCCTGTTGCAGGAAGCGGATCACCATGTCGAAGGTTTCGTAGGGGTGATGCAGCAGCATGTCCTTCTGCCGGATTGCGGCGAACATGTCGCCGTCATGATCCGTCACCCGTTCCGGCACCCGCGGCGTGAAGGGCGGCCACATCAGGTCCTTGCGGCCGGGCAGGATCAGTTCCTTCAGGTCCGCCACCCCCAGGAGGCCCTTGACCTCGACCACCTCGTCCTCGGTGACGGCCAGTTCTTCCATGATCAGCGCGCGCAGCTCTTCCGGCGCGCCGGCCGACAGCTTCAACCGGATGACCTCGCCGCGGCGGCGGCGTTTCAGCGCGGTCTCGAATTCGCGAACCAGATCCTCGGCCTCGTCCTCGACTTCAAGATCGCTGTCGCGCAGCACGCGGAAGGTGCAATGGCCGCGGTCGGTGTAGCCGGGGAACAGCATGTTGAGGTGCAAGAGCAACAGCTCTTCCAGCGGCAGGAAGCGGTGTTCGCCCTCTTTGCCCGGCAGGGGGACGAAACGGGCGATCTGCTGCGGGATCGGCAGAAGCGCCTTCAGCTGGCGGCGATCCGTCACCCGTTCCAGTTCCAGCGCCAGGCTGAAGCCGGTGTTCGGGATGAAGGGGAACGGGTGCGCGGGGTCGATGGCCAGCGGCGACAGCACCGGAAAGACGTTCGACAGGAAATGCGACTCGAGGTGCTTCAGGTCGTGCGCGTTCAGCCTGGACCGCGGCACGATGCTGATGCCCTCGGCCTCCATCTCCTTGCGCAGGCGGTTGAAGGTGGTCTGCTGGGTCTGCATCAGCCGCCGCGCATCGGCGTTGATCAGGTGAAGCTGTTCGGCCGGGCTGCGGCCGTCCTCGGACAGCGTGGCGTTGCCGGTGCGCAGCAACGCCCGCAGGCCGGCCACGCGGACGGTGTAGAACTCGTCCAGGTTGGTGGCCGAGATCGACAGGAAGCGCAGCCGTTCCAGAAGCGGCACGGCCGGGTTCGCGGCCTCTTCAAGCACGCGCCAGTTGAAGGCCAGCCACGACAGTTCGCGGTTGAAAAAGCGGCCCGGGCCAGCGGTTTCCGCAAAGGGAACCTCGACAGGGGCGGGAAACGGAGAGCGGAGAAAGTCAGCCTGGGTCATGACGGGCTTATGCCGTGCGCTTCGTGAATCTATTGTGACAGTGTTTCATTCCGGCCCGGCCCTGTCCAGAAAGCCTGAGGCCAGGGCGCGGGTGATTGGCCGGCCTTCGGCCAGCGCACGGGCGTCGAGCGCCGCAACCACCGCCCGCGCGGCGCCGATTGACCGGGGGATCCGGCTGACCAGGTAGGGAATGAGGTTTGCGGGAACCTGCACCTGCCGGTCGGCGAAGAGTTTGACCAGCACGGCCGAGAGCAGGGCATCGTCGGGAGCCTCCAGCCGGGCGATCTGGGTAGCCTGCATGCGGCTGAGCAGGTCCGGAAGGGCAAGGCCCCAGTCGCGCGGCGGCGTGCGCGCGGTCAGCAGGAGCGCCGCGCCCGAAGTGGCCAGGTTGTGCAGGTGGAAAAGCAGGGCCTCCGCTGCGCCGATGCGGTTGGCGTCCTCGATCACCACGGGGCGGCCGGACAGGCTGGCAAGGTCGGTGTCCGCCAGCGTCTCGGCCGCCAGGATCTCGGCCCCCGCCTGCGCGGCCCAGATATGGGCGAGATGGGTCTTGCCCGACCCCTCGGGGCCGAGGATCAGAAGCTTGCGGCCCGGCCAGTCCTGCCAGTGCTCGACGGTCCGCAAGGCCAGCGCGTTCGACGGCGCGACGAAGAACGCATCGCGGGTCATCGCCTCGGCGGCCGGCAGGTCGAAGGCCAGTTGGCGCATCACGCGCCGGGGCCCGGTCCGGTGGTGTCGGGGCGCGCGGCATCCGTGGCGGCGGGTCCCGCCTTCGGCTTGCGGCGGGGCTTCGCAGTCTCGGGTGCTGTGGTGAAGCTGGGGCTTCGCACTTCGACCCCGGCCCGGCCCTGATAGAGCAGGCTCGCCCGGTACTGCTCCATCGCAAAGCGGGTCAGCACGCCGATCGAGGCGGCGACCGGCACCGCGACCAGCATGCCGACGAAGCCGAAGATGGTGCCGAAGGCGGACAGGGCGAACAGGAGCCAGACCGGATGCAGACCGACCGACTTGCCCACCAGGCGCGGGGTCAGGATGTTGCCTTCGAAGAACTGCCCGACGGCGAAGATCGCCGCGATCAGCCCGATTTGCAACCAGTCGCCCCAGAACTGGAACAGCGCCAGACCGATGGCCAGAACCCCGCCGACGATCGAGCCGACATAGGGGATGAAGGTGATCGCCCCGGCAATCGCGCCGACAATGACACCGAACTGCAAGCCGGCCGCCATCAGCGCGACCGCGTAGAAGGTGCCCAGCGTGATGCAGACCGAGACCTGGCCGCGCACGAAGCCCGCCAGCACCGCGTCGATCTCGCGCGCCAGGCGGCGGATCGTGGGGGCGTGGTCCAGCGGCAGCATCGAATCGATCCGGGCCACCATCTTGTCCCAGTCGAGCAGCAGGTAGAAGGCCACCACCGGCACGACGACAACGAACAGGACGACCGAGATCACCCCCAGCGCCGAGGACAGGATGCCCTGCGCCAGTTCGGCCCCGCGGGCCTGGATCGCCAGGCCGATCTCGGTCAGCGTCTGCCGGATGGTCGAGGTGGAATCGGCCAGGTCGGGGAAACGTTGCAGCAGGAATTCCTGAAGCCGGCGGCTGATGTCGGGCGCGGCGTTGACCAGCGCCTTCAGCTGGTTCACCAGCGTCGGGATCACGGCGAGGACCAGGAGCACGACAAGCAGGACCGCGATCAGCGAGATGACCGAGGTCGCTGCGGCGCGGCTGAGGCCCGTCCGCTCCAGCCGGTCGGCGACGGGATCGAGGAAATAGGCGATGGCCCCGCCGACGATGAAGGGCAGAAGCACGTTCCCGAGCAGCCAGAGCAGCACCAGGAACACCGCCGCGGCGATCCCCCAGTAACGGATCTGGTCTTTCGTGGCCAATGCCATGCGGGTGGTCCTTCTGGCGTGTCCCCTCATATCGCCGCTGGCGGGCAGGCGCGCAAGGGGAGGGCCGGCGGAAAGCTGCTGTCAGCCGCCGCTTAGGCCAAACGGGGTAAGCGGCGCCGGGATGGCCGCGTCGTGCCGTCCGGGACAGAAAGCGGCATCCGGGACGCGGTGTCCCGGGTCCGGCCTGCCGAAGCGGGCAGGCCCAACCGAAAGGCAAGATGATGAAGAACAGGCTCCTCTCGATAATCGCTCTCGCGGCCCTGCCGCTGGCCGCGCCGCTTGCCGCGCTGGCGATGCCCGCCGTGGGCGACATGATCGGCACCGACGCCGAAACCGCCAAGGCCGCCCTGGAAAAGGCCGGTTGCCCGGTAGAGGCCTTCGAGGCCGAAAACGGCAAGGTCGAGGCCCAATGCAAGGACGCGGCCACCGGCAAGCTGATGGAGATCTACATCGACCCCGCGTCGGGCAAGATCTCCGATATCAAGGAAAAGGACTGACATGAGACCCCCCCGGACCCTGGCTGCAAGAGCCGCAGGGACCCCGCCTGCGCTGTGGGATCCCGTCGTGCGCGTCACGCATTGGGGCATTGCCGCTTCCGTGCTGCTGAACGCGCTGCTCGATGAAGGCGGAAGCGTGCTGCATGTCACCATCGGCTGGATCGTCATGGCGCTTCTGTTCCTGCGGATGGTCTGGGGGGGACTCGGCCCGGCCGAGGCCCGCTTCTCGGCCTTTCCGCCGAACCCGCTGGCGGCTCTGCGCCATCTGCGCCAGCTGGCGACAGGCCGGGTGCGGCACTACCCGTCGCACAACCCGGCCGGGGCGCTGATGGCCTATGCCTTCTGGGCCACTCTGGCGGTCGTGACCCTTACCGGACTGGTCATGACAGGCGGTGCGACACCGATGCAGGTGGCATCCGCCCAGCAGGTGGTTGCATCTGGCGACTGGTCTGCTTTGATCGAGGAAGGCGAAGGCGGGTCCGATGCGGACCGGGCCTTCGGAAAGGCAGCCGAGGAGGTGCATGAAGTGGCGGCGAACCTGTTGCTGATCCTTGCGGCGCTGCATGTCGCCGGCGTGGCCCTGGAAAGTCGCGCGATGCGCCGCAACCTGGTCTCTGCCATGCTGACGGGCAAGCGGCAACGATGAGCTACAGTCCGGACATCCTGATCTCGGGGCGCCGCCAGATGGTCGCGCTCTCCATCTTCCTCTTGATCCAGACGCTGGGCATGGTTTTCTACGTCGGCGACGTGATCGCCGATCTGCGAAAGGACCCGACTTCGGCCCATCTGGTGTTCGAGGCCGTCGTCACCGCAGCGCTGGTGCTGGGCGTGGTCTTCGGTACCTTCGCGCTGCGCCGCACGATCGAGCTTCTGCGCTCGCAACAGCAGGCGCTGGCCGTGGCGCGCGGGGCGCTGTCGGACGTGATTGAAGGCCAGTTCGAAATCTGGGCGCTGACGCCGGCCGAACGCGATGTCGGGCTGCTGGCGCTGAAGGGCCTTGACGTGGCAGAGATCGCCGAGCTGCGCGGCGCGGCACAGGGAACGGTGCGGGCGCAACTGACGCGCATCTACTCCAAGGCGGGCGTCTCGGGCCGCGCCCAGTTCGCCGCCCACTTCGTCGAGGACCTGCTGGGCGAGGGGGTAGCCGCCGGAAGCACAGCCGCGTGAGGGTTGGCGGGCTTGCGTCCTGCCCGCAGGACCGGCCATGCCAACCCGGCGCGTGCCGTGCGGCTCAGGCCAAGGCAACGGCGATGGCAGCGAAATGCAGCGCGGCAGCCACCGCCACGAAAAGGTGCCAGATCGCGTTCTGGAACCGCAGCCGTTCCCAGACATAGAAGGCCACGCCGGAGACATAGGTCACCCCGCCCGCGACCAGAAGCCAGAGCGAGGCGGTGGGCAGCGCCGCGATGACCGGGCCGGCGGCGATCACCCCCACCCAGCCCAGAAGCACATAGGCCAGGATAGACAGCCGGTCATAGCGGCCGGGCAGGGCGACCTTGACCACGATCCCCAATGCTGCCCCGATCCAGACAACGGCGCCCAGCGTCCAGGCCCAGGCCGGGCTGTCCAGATGCGGGATGACCGCCGTATAGGTTCCGGCAATCATGACGTAGATCATCGAATGGTCGAACCGCCGCAAAAGCCATTTCAGCGCCGAGGGCGGGGTCATGTTGTAGGCCAGCGAAAAGCCCCACATGAGGAAGAAGCCCGCGGCATAGACCGTCAGCGCGGCGAAGGTGCCCGGACCCGCGGTCTGAAGCCCGTGGAACAGCAAGAGCGGGAAGGCGATCAGCCCGGCCAGAAGCGCCAGCGCATGCACGATGCCGTCGGCCAGAAGTTCACCCAACGACAGATCGCGTTTCGTCAGACGGTAATGATCGGCAGGAAGGGTCATGGGTCCAGTCTTGCAGGCAGATGTTGCCAAAGCATGACCGGGACAGGGCGCCGGGCCAAGTCACCTTCGCCTGATGTGACGCAATGTCAGCCCCGCCGCCTGGCCCACAGAAGGCCGCGCCGCATCAGATCGGCCGCCGGTCCGTGGTCGATGACGTTCTTGTGGTGGCCAAGCGCGTTGTAATAGACCCGACCGCTGCCGTAGCCCTTGGTGAACACCACCGGCATCGCCACCGGCCCGTTCACCGCGTGCGGGCCGTCCACCACCGGGAAGTCGCAGACCGCATGCACCTTCACCGCCGGATCGACGTGCAGGTAATATTGCTCGGTCCTGACGGTGAAATCGCCCACCCCCGCGACCAGCGGGTCGTCCGAGACGATGCGGACGCAATACTCCACCCCGTCATTGCCGGGATGCGCCACCCATTGCGCGCCGGTCATGAACTGCCAGTCCACATTCTCGCGGAAGGCATCGCACATGCCGCCGTGGCAGCCCGCGATCCCGGTCCCGGCAGCGACGGCGGCGCAGACGTTCAGCGCCTGTTCCTTGCCGATCTTCGACATGGTCCAGACCGGGACGATCAGGTCATAGGCCTTCAACGCTTCGGCGTCGTCAAAGCAGGAAAGGCTGTCGGTCAGCGTGACCTCCATCCCCTCCGCCCGCAGCCAGTCGGCGAACATCGGGCCGACCTTCTCGGGCTCGTGCCCCTCCCATCCGCCCCAGGTCACGAGTGCCTTCGTCATGCTGCCTCCACCCTTTGGCGTAGGCTAGGCAGCCCGGGGTTCGGGGTCAATCCGCGACCGATGGTCTGGAATACCTGACATTATGTAAAGAATCCTTTACTCAAAGTCAGCCATATCATACCTGATTGGCAAGAACGGAGTCCCCGATGTCTTACGGCGAACGCGAAGCCCTGTCCGGCCTCATCACCAGCCTGATCGTGATCGGGCTGTTTCTGTTGCAGTTGTCCGGCCAGCAGGCCGCAGGCGCCTTTGCCGGACCGGACGGCCTGAAACTCTGGGCGCGGTCGGTCCTGATCCTGATCGGCTGGTCGATCGGCATCGCCATTGTCGTGGCGATCCTGTCCGCCATCCTGCACGGCATCCTGACCGGCGAGAAGTCCGACGACCGCCGCGACGAGCGCGACCGCGACATCGACCGCCGGGCGCTGACCTGGGCCTGGTATCTGTTGTCCTTCGGGCTTCTGGGCATCATCATCGGCCTGGCCTTCGGCGAAACCGCCTTCTGGGCGATGAACATGGTGCTGGCGCTGTGCATCGGGTCAGAGACCTTCAAGGACGCGGTGAAGCTGATCCTGTACCGGCGCGACGCCTGAGATGGCCAGACCCGCCGGACGCATCGAGAACCGCATCCGCCGCCTGCGTTTCGACGCCGGAGAGATGACGCAGAAAGACCTCGCCGACCGCGTGGGCGTCACGCGCCAGACCATCCTTGCCATCGAGAACGGCAAGTATTTCCCGACCCTCGACCTTGCCTTCCGCATCGCCCGCTGCTTCGGCGTCGGGCTGGACGAGGTGTTCACCTACCACGACGACTGATCCTGTTCCTGTCACGAGGTTTCCCATGCTCCGCCCCTTCGCGCGGCCGGTCCCGCTTGCCCTGGCGCTGGCGGTCGCCACCTTCATTCCGGTGACCATCGCGCTGGTGCGCAGCGTTCAGGTTCCGCTCGGCCTCTGGTCCGAGGACAGTGCGCGTCTGGCCGTGGCACCGCTGGCCTGGGGCCTCCACGCTGCCGCGGGGGCCACCTTTGGCCTGGCGGGGCCAGTGCAGTTCATCCGGGCGCTGCGGGGCCGGTTCGGCCGGGGGCATCGCGTGGCGGGATGGCTGTTCCTGACTGCTGGCCTTGGCCTCGGACTGACGGGTCTTGTGATGCTGGCGCAGGTCGAGGCGCCCAGCACCCCGGTTATCTCAGCTGCGCGCGGCCTGTTCGGAGCGGCGCTCATCGTCGCGCTGTGGCGCGCCGTGGCTGCGATCCGCGTCGGCGATCTGGTCCGGCACCGCGCCTGGGCGATTCGCGCCTATGGCATCGGCATGGGGTCGGGCACCGTCGCCCTGCCGTTCCTGCCGTTTGTGCTGGTTACGGGCCGGCCCCCGCTCGGACTTGCCGCCGATCTGGTCTTTGTCCTGTGGTGGGCGGCGAACATCGCCCTGGCCGACGCCATCGCCCGCCGCCTGTCCAACCCCGCCCGGGTCCGCGCATGACGCCTGATCCCCTCGCCGGTCGGTCGTATCCCCGATCCTTTTCCTTGATGAGGTTTCCCATGTTTCGTCCTTTCGCGCGGCCGGTCCCGCTTGCTCTGGCCCTCGCCGTCTTCACCGCAATCCCGGTCCTGACGGCGCTGGTGCAGGTCATTCAGGTCCCGACCGGCAGTTACCCGCAGGACAGCGCCCGGCTGGCCGTGGCCCCCATCGCCTGGTTCGCCCATGTCCTGGCCGGGGTCGGTTTCGGCCTGACCGGCCCGATGCAGTTCATCCGCGCGCTGCGCCACCGGTTCGGGGTGCTGCACCGTCTGTCGGGCCGGATCTTCGTCGTCTCGGGGGCGGTGCTCGGCCTTTCGGGCCTGTCGCTGCTGGCGCAGGTGACTTCGGTCAGGACGCCCCTGGCCGATACCGCGCGCGGAGTGTTCGGTCTGGCACTTCTGGTTGCGCTGGCGCTGGCAATGGCCGCGATCCGGGACCGGGACATCCAGCGCCACCGCGCCTGGATGATCCGCGCCTATGCGACCGGCATGGGGCTGGCCACCGTCTCGCTGGTGTTCTTCCCGATCTACCTTGTCACCGGTCAGGCGCCGATGGGCCTCGCCTCGGACATCCTTTTCGTCGGTTCGTGGAGCCTGACCATCGCCGTGGCCGAGTGGGTCATCCGCCGCCGCCTTCCCTCCAGCCGCAGGGTTCCCGCATGAAGATCGCCCGCTACACCGCCTATGGAAGCCCGGAGACCATCGTCTTTGATGATGCCCCGATACCGACCCCCGCTGCGGGCGAAGTGCTGGTCCGTGTATGCGCCGCGCCGGTCACCGCCGGAGACGCGCGGTTGCGGTCAGGCCGCGTGCCGCGCGGGCTGGGGCTGATGCTGCGGCTGACCATCGGCCTGCACCGGCCCCGGGTCGCGCCCGGCTGGGCCTTCGCGGGCGAGGTGGCGGGTCTTGGTCCGGGCGTCACCGGCTTTGCGCCCGGCCAGAAGGTCTTTGGCCTGACCGGCTTCAAGGGTGGGGCGCACCGCGACTATCTGGTGATCCGCGCCGATGGCCGGATCCTGCCGCTACCGGAGTCGCTGAGCTTCGAAGCCGGTGCGGCCTTCTTCTTCGGCGGGCTGACGGCGGCGGAGTTCCTGATCGACCGGGCGCAGCTTGCGCACGGAGAGCGGCTTCTGGTCTGCGGTGCCACGGGCGCGGTCGGCGGGGCGGCGGTGCAGATCGGGCGGCATCTGGGGGCAAGGGTCAGCGCCACGGCCTCGCCGGCCAATCATCCGCTGGCCCGCAGCCTGGGGGCCGAAACGGTGACGGACTACCGCATGGCGACGCCGCCGGGGCCGTTTGACGTGATCCTGGACGTGATGGGCAGCCTCGGCCGGGCCGGGGCGCGGCCCCTCATGGCGGCGGGCGGGCGCTATGTCCAGATCACCGCCGGTCTGAAGGATCTGCTGGGCGCGGCGCTGCGACCGGTGCGGGACGGACGGCGGATCATTGTTGGCACGAACAAGGACGACCTGCCGGCGATGCAGCGCCTAGTCGCCCTGCATCAGGCGGGCGGATATACCCCGGTCCTTGGCCCGGTGCTGCCCTTTGCCCGGCTTGCCGAGGCGCACTCCATCGCCGAAAGCTTTCACAAGCCGGGCAATCTGGTCGTGGTCATGGGTGACTGAGGGACAAGGCGGCCTCCGGGTCGTGGTCCGAGGGGCACGCCCGGGTCAGGGATGGACGGCGTAGATCTGTGCGACGCGATCCACGGCGGCCTCGGGGCTCATCTCCTCGGATTGGCCGGTGCGCCGGCAGGTGAGTTCCACCACCCCGTTCGCAAGGCCACGCGGCCCGACAGTGATCCGCCAGGGCAGGCCGATCAGGTCCATCGTGGCGAATTTCGCCCCGGCCCGTTCGTCGCGGTCGTCGTAAAGGGCCTCTAGCCCCTTGGCCGCCAATGCCTTGTAAAGCCCGTCGCAAGCCGCATCCGCCGCCGTATCGCCCTGTTTCAGGTTGACGATGCCCACCGGGAAAGGGGTCACCCCCTCGGGCCAGATGATCCCCTTGTCATCGTGCGACGCCTCGATGATCGCGCCCAAGAGGCGGCTGACGCCGATTCCGTGCGACCCCATCTCGACCGGAACCTTGGTGCCTTCGGCGGTGGTCACCTCGGCCCCCATGGCGGCCGAATACTTGGTGCCGAAGTAGAATATCTGCCCGACCTCGATGCCGCGGCCGACCTTGCGGTGCGCCTCGGGGACGGTCTCGAACACGGCCGGGTCGTGCGTCTCGTCGGTGCGGGCGTAAAGGGTGGTGAACTCTTCGCAGACCTTCGCCACCTGGGCGCGGTCGTCGTAGTCGATCTCGCGGGCGCCGAGCTTCAGCCCGGTCACGCGGTCGTCGTAGAACACTTCGGATTCACCCGTCTGCGCCAGCACCAGGAACTCGTGCGTGTTGTCGCCGCCGATCGGGCCCGAGGCCGCGCGCATCGGGATCGCGGTCAGGCCCATGCGTTCATAGGTGCGCAGATAGCTGACCATGTGGCGATTGTAGGCATGCAGCGCGCTGTCGCGGTCCACGTCGAAATTGTAGCCGTCCTTCATCAGGAACTCGCGCCCCCGCATCACCCCGAAGCGCGGCCGCATCTCGTCGCGGAACTTCCACTGGATGTGATAGAGCGTCAGCGGCAGGTCCTTGTAGCTGGTGACATGGGACCGGAAGATGTCGGTGATCATCTCCTCGTTGGTGGGACCGTACAGCATCTCGCGGTCCTGCCGGTCCTTGATCCGCAGCATTTCCTGGCCGTAGTCGTCGTAGCGGCCGGATTCCCGCCAGAGGTCGGCAGGTTGCAGCGTCGGCATGAGAAGCGGGATGTGCCCGGCGCGGATCTGTTCCTGATGGACGATCTCCTCGATCCGGCGCAGGACGCGAAAGCCCAGCGGCAGCCAGGAATAGATGCCGGCCGCCTGCTGCTTGATCATCCCGGCCCGCAGCATGTAGCGGTGGCTGACGATCTGTGCCTCGGCAGGGTTTTCCTTTAGGACGGGAAGGAAGTAGCGGGAGAGACGCATGAGAGCCTGCCATGGAAACGGACCCGCGTTTCCTAGCCTGTTGGCGTCGGGCAGGCAAGTGGCCACGGTGAGCTATCGAGATAAATCATTCTCGATCAATGGTTTGTTGGTTGACATCAACCGGACGGCAAGGGTCGGGTCTGGGGGCGGAGAGCGATGGATGTCAGCCCCGTGTCGGAAGGGACCATGCTTGCGTCGGAACAGGCCTAGACAGGTTCGTTGTTTCCTGGAATGCAGCAGATCCTGTCCGGTGGAGGGGTGAGACCCATGATCAGGTCGGCGAGCGGGGACAAGGCCGGCGGGTTGAGCGCGTAGCAGACCCGGGGTCCGTCGATCTCGCCCGAGATGATGCCCGCAGTCTTGAGGATGCGGAGGTGCTCCGAAACCGTTGACTGCGCAAGGCCGACGGCGCCGACGATGTCGCCACCGATGCAGCCGGGAGAGGCCTGAAGCAGGCGGAGGATCCGGATGCGCGCCGGATGGGCGAGCGCCTTCGCCAGTGCGGCAGTCGTCCTCTCGTCTGGTGCCATCTGCGCGCTTTCCAAGGCGGTAAAATTCCGTATATCGTCGATTTACGATGTCACTTGCTCGTGGACAAGCAGGTTTGCGGGGCATCGTGCTCGTGGGGGGCTCGGGGAAGTGGTGCTTCGGGAGGACAGGATGAGAAGATCGCGGCGCGCGGTGCTGATGGGAGTGGCGGCGCTGGCCGCTCCCTTCGTTGCGACGCGCAGCCGGGCCGAGGCCCAGCTTCCCTTCAGGTTCGCCCTGACGCCGGTCTTTCTGGACAACGATGCGGCGGTCATTTCCGCCCTTCGCGACGCCCTTGCCGAAGGCATGAGCCAGGACATCGACCTTGTGCAGCGGCGGACCTACCAGGAGATTTCGGGCGCGCTTCTCGACGGTTCGGTGGATGCCGCCTGGACTTGCGGTTATCCCTTTCTACAGCACAAGGCCGAACTTTCGCTTCTCGGCGTGCCGGTCTGGCGAGGGCGACCGCTTTACCAGTCCTACCTCATCGTCGCCAGGGATGATCCCGCGACCGCACTGTCGGACCTGCGCGGCGGGGCCCACGCCTTCTCGGACCCCGACAGCAATTCCGGCTTCCTCGTCACCGCCTCGGATCTCGCCCGGGACGGGCAGGTGCCGGAGCAGTTCTTTTCCCGGGTCATCTTCACCTACGGGCACCGCAACGTGGTGCGGTCGGTGGCTGGCGGCCTGACCCGATCTGGCAGCGTCGACGGTTATGTATGGGAGGCGCTCAGTTCGGCCGAACCGGATCTGACGGCGCGGACAAAGGTGATCGTGCGCTCGGAATGGCTGGGCTTCCCCCCGATGGTTGCCCGATCGGACCGGATGGGCGAGCCTTCGGTGCTTGCGTGCCGGGCTGCGCTTCTGGGCCTTTCGTCCACGGCGAAAGGGATGGAGGCGCTCAAGCTGCTGAGCCTTGACGGGATCGAGCCGGGTGAGGATGCGCTTTTCGACGGCATCGCCGCCCGCATGGCTGTCCTGTCCGGCGGATGAGAGCCGTGCCGCGTTTTCGCGACCTGCCGGTGACCTTGCGTGTGCCGCTGGTGATGGCAGGCCTGATGATCCTGCTTGGACTTCTTGCAAGCCAGAGCGTGTTGTCCGCCCTGGGCCGGGTGCAGGATGCCCGCCTGTCCGAAACCGCAAGGCTGCATGTCGAGGGCCTGTCGGTCGCCCTCGGCCCGTCCGTGCTCCGGCAGGATGTCTGGGAGGTTTACGACATTCTGGACCGGGCCCGGTCGGCCTATGACGGGCAGCGATTGCTGCTGTCGATCGTTGCCGACGAACGCGGGCGCATTCTGGCCGCCACGGACCCGCGTCGCGCCCCGGTGGACGAGGCGGTCGCGGGCTTCGAGGTGGATGCCGTGTCGCCTGATGCCGTCCGGATGACCGGGGATCCGGTGCTCAGGGTTGCGGCGCCGCTTCTGTATCAGGGCCGACGGATCGGTCACATCGTGACCGAACTGGATGTGACCGACCTTCTGGCCGAACGCCGCAACGTCTCGATGTGGCTGCTGTTCGGAAACGCGGCGGCAACGGCGCTCCTGGCCTTCGGTGGATGGCTGGCCGTTGCGCGGATCCTGCGGCCCGTCGGCACCCTGGTGTCGGCCATGGACGATTCGAAGGGTGCGCCAAGGCCGATTGCGGAGTCCGCCATTCCGCGCGCCGACCCGGGGCTTTCGCGGCTCATCTCCACCTACAACCGCATGACCACGGCTGTCGAAAGCCGCGCCGAGGCCGAGCGTCGGCTGGCCGAGCGCGAACGTTTCGTCAGCCTTGGCAGGCTGTCCTCGTCACTCGCGCACGAGGTGAACAATCCCCTTGGCGGTCTGCTGAACGCGGCCGACACGATCCTGTCCTATGCGGACCGACCAGAGGTCGTGCGTCAATCCGCCGAACTGATGCAGCGCGGACTGTCGCACCTGCGGGATGTGACCCGGGCCATCCTGGATCAGAATCGCCTTGACCGCGTCGGTCAGGTGCTGCGCCCCGAAGACCTTGAAGACCTCAAGCTGCTGTTCGAGCCCGAGATTGCCAGTCGTGCGCAATCCCTGCGCTGGAACGTCACCGCGGGATCAGCGGACCTTGCGGGGCTGCCCGCCGCACCAGTCCGGCAAATCGTCCTGAACCTCCTTCTCAATGCCGGTGCCGCGGCCGGTCAGGATGGTCAGGTCGGCCTCGATGTTTCGGCAGACGACGGACGGCTGGTCGTTGACATCACCGACACCGGCCCCGGCCTGGGGCAGGCCGATCTTGCCCGCCTGATGGCATCGGGTCCGCTTCCCCCGGGCGGAGGGGTGGGCCTGCGCCTGGTGCACGATCTCGTGGTCGGGCTTGGCGGGGAAATCCGGCACGAGCGCAAGGACGCAAGGACACATGTCCGCGTCATCCTGCCGATGAAGGACAGCGACGATGCTTGAAGGACGGCGCATCGTTCTGGTCGAGGACGACGAGATCATGGGGACCTCGCTTGTCCAGCGTCTGGAACTGGAAGGGGCCGAAGTGCAATGGCACCGACAGATGCAGCGTGCGCTGCCCGCGATCCGCACGCCGCGAAAGCCGGTCGATGCGGTCATCTGCGATATCCGGCTGCCGGACGGCACCGGCGAAGAACTTTACGAGACGCTGACCAGGACCGGACACCCGCCGCCCTTTCTTTTCATCACGGGGCAGGGAACGATCGATCAGGCCGTGCGCCTGATCCGGTCCGGGGCCATGGACTACATCACGAAACCGTTCGACATCGCGCAGTTCCTGATCCGCCTCATGCAGGTCATGCAGCCGCGCGCGGATCAGGAGATGCCGCCCGAGACCGGCATTTCCGAGGCAGCCCGCAAGGCCGATCGACAACTGGCCGACATGGCCGGTCGTGCCGCACCGGTTCTGCTTCGTGGTGGCCCGGGGCTGGGCAAGCTGAGGCTCGCCCGGCGCCTCCACGAACTGTCCGACCGACGCGCGGCCCCGGCCGTCGTTCTTGATGCCCTGCGCGTGCGGCTTGAACGCGAGTCGCTTGCCGGGGCCATCTCCGATGTCGGCGAAGGCAGCCTGATCATCGTCGGGATCGGCCGTCTTGACCCGGACTGCCAGGATCTGCTGCTGGCAAATGTCAGGGACGGGGACTTCCGGCTGATTGCCACGGCTGGCCTCAGGCTGGAGGAAAAGCCGGCCGAACAGTTCCGCTCCGATCTCCTGTCGCTGCTGACCTCGCATGAGATCGTCATACCGGCGCTTGCCGAGCGGCCGGAAGATGCCGTCTGGCTTGCGGCCCGTCTTTTTCCGGCCATGAATGCCCGCAGGCCCCGTCCGCTGACCGGGATCGCGGCCTCTGCCGAAGAGGCGATCCGGGCGCACGACTGGCCGGGCAACGGCCGCGAGCTGCGCGCCAGATTGCGGCGCGCGGTCGAGGTTGCGGCCGGCGAAATGGTGCTGACCTCGGACCTGTTTCCGGAGCGCGCCGGAGATGCCGGGCTGCGGTCGCTTGCCGAGGTGCGCGATGCGGCGGAACGGGCGCAGATCGCGGCCGCGCTGGAGCGGACCGGAGGCCAGATCGGCGAGGCGGCCAAGCTGCTGCGCGTGTCCCGGACCACGCTGTGGGAAAAGATGCAGAAACTGGGTCTGTGACCGCCCCACAGGTGCCGATCTTCGGGGCGGCCATGTTCGGAATCCCGAACACGACAAGAGAAGCATTATATTTTAGTGACTTAGTCTGGATGAGGTCATGAATTCCCCTTGTCGCGCTCGGGCTGCGCCCTGCTAATCTGAAGTCCGAGGGAACCAAGGGAGGACTTGCTATCATGAAATGCAACCGGTTGGTCGATGTCGGCCGCCGTCAGTTCCTGCGTGGGGGCGTGCTGGGCGCGGCAGGTGCTGCGGCCGCTACCGTCATGCCCGCAGGGCAGGCGCAGGCGCAAACGGCGCGGGCAATGGTGGACTACCCGTCCAGCAAGCTGGCGAATATCGCCGATCTCAAAGTGAACGAACCGATGGACATCGGCTATCCGGATGCCGACAGCCCTGGCATCCTGCTGAAGCTGGGCAGCCCGGTTCAGGGCGGAGTCGGCCCGGACGGTGACATCGTGGCCTTTTCGGTCCTGTGCCCGCACAAGGGCTATTCCATGTCGTATCACGCGGCGGACAAGACCCTGAACTGCCCCGGCCACTTCAGCCGCTTCGACTGCGAAAAGGGCGGCCAGCAGGTCTGGGGCCATGCCACGCAGAACCTGCCGCAGTTCGCGCTGCGGGTGGACGACGCGGGCGACATCTATGCCGAAGGCGCGGACGAGCTGATCTACGGCCGTCTGTCCAACGTGCTGCAAGGATAAGGGGGCGGACATGGCTTACAAACGCAATATCGACCGCCTGCCGATCATTCCCGCAGGCGCCAAGGAACACAACGTAACCTGCCACTACTGCATCGTCGGCTGCGGCTACAAGGCCTACACCTGGCCGCTGAAGACCCAGGGCACCACGGACAGCAACTGGATCGGCGAGGACCTGTCGAAACAGCAGGGCGCGGAATCCGAGGCCTGGTATGCGCCGTCGATGTACAACGTCGTCAAACAAGACGGCAAGGACGTGCATCTGGTCATCAAGCCGGACGTCAACTGCGTGGTGAACTCCGGCCTCGGCTCGATCCGTGGCGCGCGGATGGCCGAAAACCGCCGGTCCGACGTGCGTGGTACCCAGCAGCAGCGCCTGACCGAGCCGATGGTCTGGCGCTATGGCACCTGGCAGCCGACCTCGTGGGACGACGCGCTGGATCTGGTGGCCCGCGTGACCGCCCGCGTGATCGACAAGGACAACGAGGATGAACTGTTCGTCTCGATGTTCGACCATGGCGGCTCGGCCGGCGGCTATGAAAACACCTGGGGGACCGGCAAGCTCTACTTCGGATCGATGAAGGTCAAGCACTGCCGCATCCACAATCGCCCGGCCTACATGTCGGAAGTTCACTCCAGCCGCGACATGGGCGTGGACGAGCTGAACTACAACTACGGCGACTACGAGGTGACGGACACCATCTTCCTGGTCGGCACCAACCCGATGGAATGCCAGACCAACCTGTTCCTCAACCATATGGTCAAGGGCATGCAGGCTGGTGCCAAGGTCGTGATCTCGGACCCGCGGCGCACGGTGACGGTGGATGCCTGCGAACAATATGCGGGCGCCGAAAACGTGCTGCACCTGGCGATCAAGACCGGATCGGACGTTGCGCTGCACAACACGCTGTTCACCTACATCGCCGATCAGGGTTGGGTGGATGCCGACTTCATCGCCAAGTCGACCTTCCAGGGCGATGTGGCGGTTCCGGCAGACAGCGCCCATCCGGCTTCGCTCGGGTCATTCGAGGCGGCTCGCGTCGCCTGCAGGATGAGCCTGGCCGATGGTGCCGCTGCAACCGGTCTGACCGAAGCGCAGATCATCCAGGCTGCCGAGTGGATCGCCAAGCCGAAAGAGGATGGCAGCCGCCGCAAATGCGTGACCGGCTACGAGAAAGGCATCATCTGGGGCAACGACAACTATCGTGCCATCGGCAGCCTTCTGAACATCGCGCTGGCCACCGGCAACGTCGGGCGTGAAGGCGGCGGCTGCTGCCGTCTGGGCGGCCACCAGGAAGGCTACTACCGCCCGTCCGACGCCCATGTCGGCCGTCCTGCTCCCTACATCGACCAGCTGCTGATCGCCGGTCGTGGCAAGGTGCATCACATCTGGGCCAACGACCACTACAAGACCACGCTGAACGCGACCGAGTTCAAGCGCGTCTACAACCGTCGCACGCAGATGGTGAAGGACGCGATGGACGCCCGTGCCGGCGCCAGCCGCGAGGAGATGGTGGATGCCATCGTCGGCGCGATCAACGCGGGCGGTCTGTTCGTGGTGGACATGGACATCATCCATAGCCAGATCGGCCAGGCCGCGCACGTCATCCTGCCGGCGGTCGAAGCCGGCGAGATGAACCTGACCTCGATGAACGGCGAACGTCGTCTGCGTCTGACGGAAAAATACATGGACCCGCCGGGCTCGGCCCGTCCCGACTGCCTGATCGCGGCCGGCATCGCCCAGAACCTGGAACGTGTGTTGCGCGAGGAAGGCCGCAACGAATACGCCGACCAGTTCAAGGGCTATGACTGGAAAACCGAGGAAGACGCCTTCATGGACGGCTATGCCAAGGCCAATCCGGAAGTGACCTACGAACGTCTGCGCGCCATGGGCACCAACGGCGTGTTCGAGCCGGTCAAGGGCTTCGAGAACGGCCAACTGGTGGGGACCGAGCGCCTGTATGAAGACGGCGTGTTCACCCGGCATGGTCGCGAGGACGGCAAGGCACTGTTCTGCATGGGCGAATGGCGCGGCTGGCAAGCGGCGGGCAAGGCCCAGCAGCAGGCCAACCACCGGTTCCTGATCAACAACGGCCGCGCCAACATGAACTGGCAGAACTGGTTCCTTGACCAGGGCAACGACTTCGTGATGGACCGCTTCCCGGTGCCCTTCATCCAGATCAACCCCGAGGACATGGCCGAACTGGGCATCAACGCGGGCGATATGGTCGAGGTGTTCAACGACATGGGCGCAACCCAGGCGTTGGCCTACCCGGAAGCAACCGCACGGCGCAACGAGACCTTCATGGTATTCGGGGCTCCGAACGGCGCGCAGGGCAACATCGTGAACCCGGGGGTGAACGAGCTGATCCTGCCGGACTACAAGCACACCTGGGCCAACATCCGGAAGATCTCGGATGCCACCCCGGCCTCGGCCGCCGTTTCCTACAAGTCGTGGGAAGTGGAACTCTGAAGCTGAGAGGACGCGCCGCCGGAGACCATCCGGCGGCGCATTCCGTTTCCATGGCGCAAGGGGGGGGGCTGCCGTGAAACTTGCCTATGTAACTCTTCAGGGCCGCGGCCGGACTGATGCGCTGATCGCAGCCGCTGCCGAGCGGTTGCAGGCAGAGGGGCTCCGCCTTGCCGGAACGGTGCAGTCCAACATCGAACGCCCCGACCGTCGCAAGTGCGACATGGACCTGATGATTCTGCCCGATGGTCCGGTCGTCCGCATCAGCGAGGATCGTGGCGGTCTGGCCCGGGGCTGCACGCTCGACTCCGGTGCGCTCGAGCAGTCGGTTGCCATGGTGCAGCAGCGCCTGCCTGGCGCTGACCTTCTTGTCGTGAACAAGTTCGGCAAGCGCGAAGCCGAAGGCAAGGGCCTGGTCCCGGTCATGGGTGATGCTGTCGAACTGGACATTCCCGTTCTCGTCGGAGTGAACGGCCTGAACCTTGCGGCGTTCCTGGCTTTTGCAGGCGATGATGCCGTGGCCCTGCCCACCGATGTCGCAAGCGTTGTCGAATGGTGCCTGCGGTCCCTCACCTCGCGGGCTGAGGACAGCCGTGCGCGCGCCTTGCAGTGGTCCTAGGCTCCGGGCCGATTGATCGTCACGACCGGATGAGGTTCGTCGCACCGCGTCGCGGTGCGGCTGCATCGGGCGATCCGCGGCACCCGGTTCTACCGCAGGCTTGCGAGCGCTGCGGCTTCCTCGTCGTCGGACATCGGGGCTCCGGCCTCGACGGTCGCCAACCAGGCATCCAGCGTGTCCAGTGAAGATGCCGGAGCATAGCCGGTGCCGCTGGCTGGCGTGGCCATCGCAAGCCGGACGGTCCAGGCCGCGTCGGTATGGCAGGCCACGGCCACCACCGGGTCTCCTCCGGCGCGGTCCTGCCTGAACTCGCGGCAGAGTTGTCCGGCTCCGTCCCGGAAGCTGGCGACCGCAGTGAATTCGACATCTTCGGCGATCTTGCGGCTTTCGCCGGATTTCACGCCGTTCAGTGCCTCGATCAGGGCCGCCTCATCCACGATTGCGACCGCGAGGCCGTCGGCCCCCATGCCTTCCGGCTTTCCGAGCCAGCCGCCAAGCACGCCGACGGCCATCGCCACCGAGGCGGCCAGCGGCAATTGCCAGAACGGCACCGTGCGACGCCGTGCCGCCAGGTCGATGACCTGTGCCGAACCGGAGGGGGCCTGTCGCCTTGCCGCATCGGCTGCGGCCATGGCCCGGATCGTGTCTGCCAGACTGTCCGGCACCGGCGGAGCCGCGCCGAGCGCGCGCTTGACCAGCGCCCGGCTGTCGGCAAAGACGGCGACCTTAGCGGCAAGCTCCTCGTCCGCGGCAATCAGGCGTTCAATTTCGGCGGCCTCGTCGGGCGGCAACGCACCATCCGCATAAGCCATGAGCCGTTCGTCATCGATTGCCATCGGGGCCACCCTTACCGTCCTGTTGCGGGTCTAACGCACGGCACGTCACTTTATTCCCAGCCTTGCCGCCACCGCGAGCCTTGCCCGTGCCAGTCGGCTCATCACCGTGCCGATCGGAACCCCGATGACCTCTGCCGCCTCGCGGTAGCTCAGCTCGTCCACACAAACCAGCATGATGACCTCGCGCTGGTCGTCCGGCAAAGCGGCGATCGCGTCCTCGGCCTTGCGCAGGGTCAGGACTGCCTCGATGTCACGCACCCCGTCCACGATGGCAGCCTCGGGCGCATCGCCGATATCGACCGTCGCCCCCTGGGTCGTCGTTCGCCGTGTGTGGTCGATCCAGGCATTGCGCAGGATTCGGAACAGCCAGGCATCAAGCCGGGTCGTCGGGTCGAACCGGTCGCGGGCGGCGAATGCCCGTTCTGCGGTGATCTGCACCAGATCGTCCGCCAGATCGCCGCGCCGGCAAAGGGACAGGGCGAACCGCCGCAGATTGGGCAGAAGTGCGATCAACTCGCCGCTGAACCTGTCCTGCATGACTTCTTTCTGCCGAGGATTATTTAGGCGACAAGGGAATAACGCACGGATGCCATTCGTAAAGTGAAAGCTGAGGGGCCGCCACCCTCTTCAACGGACAGGATACGGGATCGGACCATGCCAGCTACATTCCCCACCCTAAGATCGGTCGCGGTGATGGTCTGTCTTGGCCTTGCCCTGGGCGGGCCGACCTTCTGGGACGCGGACGCCGCATGGTCGCAGGACAGTGATGACGACGACGATGATGACGCCGGTGATGATGGCGGAGAGGGCGGGGGCCCCGCAGCAGGCACGGCCAGCGACGGTGGAGGGGGTGTCGGCAGCTCCGACACTGACGATGGCGGCAGGATCCGACGCGACGGCAAGACGGTCAAGCCGCCCGCCGAAGGCCAGAAGCTGCGCCGTCCCGCGGTGGTTGTCCCGGGCGATCTTCCCGAGTTCGCGCCGGGCGAGATCGTGACGCTGGAACTGAGCGACACGGATCTGGCAACTCTGCTGGCGCTCGGCTTCGGCATCCTCGAAGAGCGTCCGGTGCCCGAGATCGGGATCATCGCGCGGCGCCTTTCCATCCCCCAAGGCAGCACCCTCGAGGCCGCGCGGGATCAGGTCCGGGCGCTCGCATCGGGTGAGGACGCGGACTTCAATCACTACTACCGGACGGAAGCGGGCCCGGAAACCTCGGCCGAGCCTTCGGTCTGCGAAGGACAGCATTGCTCTTCGCTGGAACAGATCGGCTGGAATTTCCCGGCCAAGGCCGCGGCCTGTGCCACGGATGTGGTGATCGGGGTGATCGACACCGGCATCAACCCCGATCATGCCGCCTTTGACAGCGCCCGGCTGGATGTCCACCGTCTGGCGCCCGACAGTCTTGACCCATCGCGTGCAATCCACGGCACGGCCGTGCTTTCGCTCCTGATCGGCAGCCCCGACAGCCGGTCTCCGGGGTTGTTGCCGGGCGCACGGGTGGTTGCGGTGGACGCATTCCACAGCGCAGGAGGCGATGAGCGGGCCGACGTCTTCACGCTGGCGGCAGGAATGGATTTTCTGGCCGACCGCGGGGTGCGTGTGATCAACATGAGCCTTGCCGGCCCCCCGAACACCGTGCTGAAGGCGGCAATCGACGCCCTCTTCGCGCGCGGTGTGACGATCGTCGCCGCCGTCGGCAATGATGGCCCCAAGGCCGGGCCCGGCTATCCCGCAGCCTATCCCGAGGTGATCGCGGTCACGGCCGTCGATGCAGGCGATCAGGTTTACCGTCGGGCAGTGCGCGGCCCGCATGTCGATCTGGCCGCCCCGGGTGTCGATGTCTGGACCGCAGCTTCGGTCAGCGGGGCGAGGCCAAAAACCGGCACGTCCTTTGCGGCCCCCTTCGTGACCGCTGCCGTCGCCGCGGAACTGACCGTCAGGCCCGATCTCGATCCGGCTGCGCTGACGGCCAGCCTGGTCGGGGCGGCGCGAGACCTTGGCGAACCCGGTCGGGACGATGTCTATGGCCACGGTCTTGTGCAGGCTCGGCAACCCTGCGGACCCTGAACCGGCGCCGCATCCCGTGATCGGCCTGTCCGCAAGGGCAGAACACCGCGGCGCCGTCCCGCCGCCGCCGATCCTTGTCGGCTTGCCGGTCAGCCGGTCGCCCCCGTGCCTGCGTCATGATGCGAGATCGGGGCGCAGGTCCCGGCGGCTGCCTGCGCCGGCCGGTTCCCGCCGGCGGGCATCGATCATGACGACGGTTGCCTTGGCACGGCCGATATGGTCCTGCACATCTTCGGGCAAGGCCAGACCTCCGTCGCAGACCAGCATCACCTGCGGACGCTGAACCGCCGTGCGAAGCGCGGACAGGCGCAGCCGGAAGCAGGGGTCAACCATGGGGCCCGCCTCGGGGACCGGGCCATCGAGGCCGCCCAGAGCGTTCAGGGTCTGCCCCATCCCGGCCCTCTCGATCCGCCTGAGCAAGGTTGCGTCGGCCGGACGCTCGGACAGGCCCAGGCAGATGTTGCGCCGGACGCTACCTTTCAGAAGCACAGGCGTCGGTGTCAGGGCGCCGATGGACCGGCGCAACGAGCCGGGGGTAAGGTCGGACAGTGCAATTCCATCGAGGCGCACCACGACCTGCGGATCCTGCAGATGTCCCGAGAGACTGAGCAGGGCCCGGGCGGGATCGGGCGCGCAAAGCCGGCCGCGGTCGCCCGGTGCGAGCTCAAGCCGGGCCGGATGCAAGTCGGAGCCGACCGCCTCGATCGTCAGTGCCCCCCTCGCGCGGACAAGCCGGATCCGCTCTCCCCTTGCCGCTTCGGACGGCGGTGTGCCTTCGGCCAGATGGCGGGCCAGGTTCGTTCGGGCGACCTGCCAGGCGGTCAGTCGGTCGACTGCCGTTGCAAGTTCGACAAGCGCGTGGGCAATGATCCCGGTCGCGGCAAGGGCGATGGCGATCTCGCCCGCGGTCAATCCCCGCCTTGCCCCATCCGTCAGGATGGCAACCGCCGCAAGGCCGGCCACGGCCCCGGGCAGGGCACGCGTGATCTCCACCCGGACAAGGCGTGCCCTGGCCCGCATGCGAAGCGACCGGTTGGCCTTCTTCAGTCGGGAAAGTTCGCTTTGCCTGCGGCCTAGCCGGGCCAAATCGGGCGCAACGGGCAAGCGTTCCGCCATGGCCACCACAAGCCTTGCCCGTTCGTTCCGCAATGCCGCGTGGGCCTGCCGCAACGACGCCCGCGATGCGGCGATGGCGCCCGATCCCAGCACGGCCAGCACGAAGCCGACCAGACCGAAGCGCTGATCGACCGTCGCCAGAGCCAGAACGGCCGCCGGGATCAGCGCCGCTGCCTGCAGGACCGGCGGCAGGGCCCGGCTGATCCCGTCCTTGAAGGTGGTCATGTCCCCGGTCAGGCGCAGCATGAGATAGCCGCGCCTACCTCTGGGCGGCCGTCCGGGCGCCGCGGCCATGGCATGGCGGTAAAGGGCCGAGCGGATCGCCGCCGTCTGGTCCTGCCCCAGCCGTTCGGCCAGAAGCCTCACTCCGGGGCGCAGGACGGCCAGTGCCAGTGCAGAACCGGCGATCAGCGCGACGGCAAGCGTCGGAACCCCGCCCGCCTCGAGGCCGCCGAAGGCCAGCCGCGTGCCCGCCACGGCCGCGACCAGGGCCCCGGCCTGCGCCAGCGCCAGGGCCGCAAGGCCTGCCCAGAGCGCCCGGTTTCCGGGTGCGAAAAGCAGGGGCAGGGTCATGCCGCCACACCGACCGAGGCCTGCGCCTTGGCCAGCAGACCCGAGGCGACGGCCGGGTCCATCAACCCGCTGCGAGACACCACGGCGACCCCGCTCATTGCTTCGGCCTCGGCGCTGGCCATCGGAGAGCAGGAGAGCAGCCCCGTCAGGCACAGCGGGCGCAGCCCCTGCGTCGCCAGCCGGGCCACTCCGCCAGCCGCCGCCACCGCATCGCCACAGGCGAAGATGCAACCGGCCATGCGCGCCACGAAGTCGGCGTCGGCCAGAAGGGCGGCCGTTTCCTTCTGGAAGATGCCGTCCGCAATCTCCATCACGGCGACCGATGCGCCCTGCCGTTCCGCCTCGGCCAGCAGGATGCCGATCCCGGCCTTGACCCGCGACAGAGGCTCCAGATAGGTCGTGACCATCCCGGCATCGGTGAAATCGCCGACAAAGGCTGCCCCGGCATCGGCGTAGTCGTTCACATCGCCGAAGGATCCGGTTCCGGTGCCCTTGAGCGCGGCCACCGACCAGCCTGCCCGCGTCAGGCCATGCGTAAGGGCTACCGTCGCGGTCGTCTTGCCCGAGTTCATCGAGGTCCCGATCACCACGATCAGCGGAATGGCCGAGGGTCGCACCGGCGCGGGCAACGCGAAGTCGCCGGTCCTGAGGACCCGGCCCGCGGCATCCGTCAGGCGCCCGATCGGCATCACACGGGTCGGCGCCTTCATCCTGTCGTGCCGCCAGACCATCCGGCCGAGGCACCCGCCACCGGCCAGCATGTCGCACCCATCGGCATCGATCTCGGCATGTCCCTCGAACTGATCGGGGGCATATCGCGCGCCACAGGGCATCACGATGAGGTCGCCCGGATAAAGGGTCGAGGGCCGGCCTTCGACCAGCTGGATCCGGCCGTGCTGGCCGACGGTGACGACGCGCCCCAGAAGAAGGTCGCCCGCGCGGGCGCGCGCAGGGTCGGGATCGAGTCCGGCAACAAGATCGCGCGGGATGCGCCGGGCCGAGAAGGCCCATTTCGTCTGCACGGGAAGGGTGAAGGGGGTCATGACGGAGGCTCCTTTGGTCTTGGGGAAAGGGTGACTGGCCTTAGCCATCCTGCAGGACGCGGGCGGCAAGGTTGCCGGTCCGGGCACAGTCGGTGAAGTTGTGGCCGCAGCCCGGCAGGACCTTGAGGTCGATGTCGGGCTCGAGTCCGTGGTCCAGGGCTGCGCGGCGGAAGGCATCGGCATATCGTCTTGCGCGGTCCAGCCGCGTCCTGCCCTGCAGCACGTCCAGCATCTCGGTCTGCCGCAGGCTTGCTTCGCGCCCGACATCACGCTCACCGACCCAGAGCCGGACCTTCAGCGCCAGGTACTGCCGGAGTTGCAGCCGCGACAAGGCCGCCGGGTCAAGGCTGCGCCGCGATCGCCTTGGCCCGTCGCCAAGCCCCAGCGGCCAGGGCACCGTGGTGTCGGGCAGGGTATACCAGCCCGGTGCGGCAAGATGCAGCGTTGCCACCCGGTGCGGATACAGCATTGCGAACCGATGGGCGAGTTGCGCGCCTCCGGAAAAGCCGAAGAGATCGACCCGCTGCGTGACCAACCCGGCCTGCCGCAGCAGATCCAGCAGGACGAGGTCCGGGCGGACCCGGCCGATCTGCTGGAACTGCGGCCAATCGCGTTCGTCGAACCGCGGCACCAGCAGCGCGCGGCCCTGGGCGACGGCCAGGGGACCGAAGGCCTGCCAATGGGCGAGGGCCTCGCGCGAAATTCCGTGAAGGGCCACGAGCGGAGGGGGAACCGGCTTGCGTCCCAGGCAACCACCGGGAAGAACCCGGGCTTTCAGTGGCCGGCCCGCGCCCAGGGCGAACAGGCGACGCGCGACATCCTGCGGCACAGGCGCCCGGTGCAGGTCGTCATGGTGAAACATGGCCATAAGAGCGCTCCTCTGCTTCTGCTCAGAGGGCAAACGACCGGGCCGCCACCTTATTGCATGAATTTTGCATGACGTTTTTGAATCGGATTTGCTGCGGCAGCCGGGAATAAGTGGATGCCCCGCGCGTTGTGCATGCATCGCCAGAAGAGGACGCCGCCATGACCAATACCGCCGCCGCCCGATCCGACACCACCCGATGGCCGGTCCTGTCCAGGCGCTTGCCGGCCTTGCCGTCCTGGGCGCTTGCGGCCTTGCTGGGCCTTGCATCAGGCTGGGCGCTCTGGACCCTGCCGGACGACCTTGACGCCAGGGCCCGGGTCGCGCTGATCGTCACCGTCCTGACGGTGATCGGCTGGACCCTGACCCGGCTACCCGAAAGCATTGTCGCCCTGTCAGCTGCGATGGCGCTGGTCCTCAGCGGAGCAGTCGGCGAGGACAGGCTCTATGCGGCGCTGGGGTCCGACCTTGTCTGGCTCCTGCTTGCTGCCTTCATCATCGCCGCGGTCGTCAAGGACGCGGGTCTCGCCGAGCGGATGGTGGCCCCGCTGACCTCGCGCCGGCCGGGTTTTGCCGCCTTCGCCTTCCTCCTGGCGGCGGCAATCGCGCTGACTGCGCTTTTCATGCCGTCGACCTCCGGGCGGGCGGCGCTGCTGCTGCCGGTGTTCCTGGCCCTGCTGCCGCTTCTTCCCGATCCACGGCTGGCGCGTGCGCTTGCGCTGCTCTTTCCCACCGTGATCCTCCTGTCGGCTGGCGCTTCCCTGATCGGGGCCGGCGCGCATCTGATCGCCGTCGAGGCGATCGTCGCCACCGGAGCGCCGCGCCTCGGCTATCTGGACTGGGTGCTCCTTGGCGGACCGCTGGCCGCTCTGGCCTCGGCCGCCGGTGTCGCGCTGATCCTGTGGCTCTTCGTGCCACGCGACCTGTGGTCTGCGCGAATGACCGCCGCAGACCGGGCCGGCCCGCGCACGCCCCAGCAATCGCGCATCCTTCTGGTGATCGCGACCCTTGTGGGGCTGTGGCTCACCGAAGCCCGGCACGGCCTTGGCATGTCGCTGGTCGCGATGCTGGGTGCGCTGGTTCTCATGACCCGACCCTTCACCGCGCGCAGGACCAAGGATCTCTTCCGCGCCGTCGATGTGGAACTGATCGTCTACATGACCGCCACCATGCTGCTGGCGCAGGCGATCACCGAAACCGGGGCAGACCGCTGGCTGGCATCGCAAGCCATGGCCAGCCTGCCGTCAGGACTGCTGGCAAGCGGCCCGGGGGTGGCTATCGCGCTGTCGATCATCGCGGTCGGCGCGCATCTTGCCATCGCATCCCGCTCTGCCCGGGCGGCGATCCTGATCCCGGCCGTCGCGCTGCCGATGGCGGGCCTTGGTCATGACCCGACGCTGATGATCCTGATCGCCGTCATGGGGACCGGCTTCTGCCAGACCCTGATGTCCAGCGCCAAGCCGGTCGCGATCTACGGATTGCGCGAGGAGGCGGGCTTTACCCAGGCCGACCTCCTGCGCCTGGCGCTGCCGCTTGGTCTGGTGCAGGTCGGCCTGCTGGTTGCCTTCGCCCTGTTCGTCTGGCCGCACCCGACGGCAACGCCTGCCAACCGGCCTGCCGCCCCTGCGCCTTCGACCGCCCCGACACCCGAGATGAAGCCAGTGCTCGCGGCGGCATCCGCCGTGGCAGAGGGTCCCGCCCGGTCGGACCCGCAGGCCGTGATCGCCCGCAGCCCGCGGCCGCAGGCCCGACCCGATGAGCCGAGCCCGGCCGCCGCCACGCGCGGCGCTTCCGAACCGGTTCGCAGGACCGCGAACAAGGCAGCCGGCAAGCCCGCCTTCGGCTCGGAGTTCGCCCGCGACCTGAACCGCGCCCGGCTTCAGATCCGCCGCGACCTGAAGCGCCTGTTCAGGTAATCGGAAATTCTGCTAACTTTCTGTGAAATAAACAGAAAAATGACAGGCGGGCGGGAATATCCGCCCGCCTGTCACGTTTGTCTTGCATCACTTTCACAGATGGAGACCGACATGACCCTCACCATTCTCGTTGCGCCCTCGGGGTTCAAGGAATCGCTTTCGGTGGACGATGTGACCCGCGCCATCGGGGACGGCATCCGCCGTGCGATGCCGGACGCCCGCATCCTGAACGCACCCATGGTGGATGGCGGGGAAGGCACCGTCACGGCCCTTGTCCGCGCCACCCGCGGCAGCATCCTTCCCGTCCGTGTCACCGGGCCGGTGGGCGATCCCGTCGACAGCTTCTTCGGGCTGATGGGCGGCAGCGGCCCCAGGACCGCGGTGATCGAGATGGCGGCCGCGGCCGGCCTGTCGCTGGTGCCGCGCGACCGCAGGAACCCGATGCTGACGACCTCTTACGGCGTAGGGCAGCTGATCCTCGCCGCCCTGGATGCCGGTGTCGAGCGGATCCTGATCGGCTGCGGCGACAGCGGCATCAACGATGGCGGCGCGGGCATGGCCCAGGCGCTGGGTGCGCGCCTTCTGGACGAGAACGGCGCCGAGATCGGCCAGGGCGGGGGCGAGCTGCTCTGGCTGCACCGGATCGACCTGTCGGGACTGGACCCCAGGCTTGCCCGCGTGCAGATCGACGCGGCGGTGAACTGGCACAACATGCTGCTTGGTCCAAAGGGCGTGGCGCGTGTCTTTGGCCCGCAGAAGGGTGCCACGCCTTCGCAGGTCGAGGATCTTGACACCGCGATGCACCGCTGGGCAGCCGCGATCCGCGCCAGCACCGGCCACGATGTCGGCCTGGCGCGCGGGGCCGGGGCCTCGGGTGGGCTCGGGGCCGGACTGATCGCCTTTGCCGGAGCCAGCCTGCACCCGCGCTTCGACATCATTCAGCAGTACCTCGACTTCGACCACCTTCTGGCACAGGCCGATCTCGTCATCACTGCGGAGGGCAGCCTTGACGGTCAAAGCCCCTTTGGCAAGGTTCCCTGTGAAGTCGGTCGTCGCGCCGAAGCGAGGGGCGTGCCGACCATCGCGCTTGCGGGCACCATCGGTCGTGGCGTCAACCAGACCTTCGACCATGGCATCTCGGCCTTCGCGTCGATCCTCAAGCGGCCCTGCACCCTGGAGGAAGCGATCCGAGACGGCGAAAAGCTGTTGCGTCGCGCGGCGGAAGATGCGTTGCGGATGATGTCGGTCGGCCTGCGCCTTTCGGATCAGCGGCGGGCCGCCTGACTGCGGCTGTCGCTGCGGTGCCGCGGGCTGATAACAGTCTCCGGCCCCGGCTTGCGTCGGGTGGTTTCCCTGCGGCCCCGATCTCGGCTATGTCAGGGGCAAGCAGGTCATGGATCATCGGTTGTTCTGCAACCTCCGATCTTCCGCGGCCCGGCGTCGGGGTTACTTCTGGCAGGGGCCTCGGACAGGAGACGAACATGAAGAACCAGTCTTTCATCCTCTCCGTCGCCCCGATGATGGACTGGACCGACCGGCACTGCCGCGTCTTTCACCGCCACATGACCCGGAGGGCGATGCTTTATACCGAGATGGTGACGGCCCCCGCGATCATTCACGGGCCCAGGGCGCGGCTGCTGGACTATTCCGCGGTGGAACACCCGGTCGCACTGCAACTCGGCGGGTCCGACCCGGTCGAACTGAGCCTGGCCACCCGCATCGCGCGCGGCTGGGGCTATGACGAGGTGAACCTGAACTGCGGCTGCCCCTCGGACCGGGTGCAGTCAGGCTGCTTCGGCGCGGTGCTGATGGAGCGCCCGGCCCTTGTCGCCGATTGTGTCCGCGCCATGCAGGCGGAAACCGATGTGCCGGTCACTGTGAAATGCCGGATCGGCGTGGACGCTCAGGACCCCGCAACCGTGCTGCCCCGCTTCATCGAGACCATCGCCGGGGCAGGGGTGCGGCACATCATCATCCATGCCCGCAAGGCCTGGCTTCAGGGCCTGTCGCCGAAGGAGAACCGCGAGATTCCGCCCTTGGACCACGACCTCGTGGTGCGGATGAAGCAGCGCTTCCCCGAGCTGACGATCTGCATCAACGGTGGCATTGCCTCGCTGGACCAGGCGCGGGCGCTACTGGCGCGGGGGCTTGACGGGGTGATGATCGGCCGGGCGGCCTATCATGATCCGGCCTCGGTGCTGATCGGGGCCGATGCGCTGTGGGGCGAGGACTTCGCCCCCGATCCGGTCGCGGTGGCCGAGGCGATGCGGCCCTACATCGCCGATCACCTGGCCGCCGGCGGCCGATTGCACCAGATCACCCGGCACATGCTGGGGCTCTTCACCGGACGGCCCGGCGCGCGGGGCTGGCGTCGCGTGTTGTCGGAACGCGCCAGCCGCGACGGGGCGGGGCTCGAGGTGCTGGACGCGGCCCTGGCCGAGGTTCAGGCGAGGGCCGCCTGACGCGGGATCAGACGCGACAGGACCAGCGCGAGCAACCCGCAGACGGCGATCGCCGCCAGCATCGGCAATACCGTGCCGTCGAGGAACGGCCCCGCCGCCGCGACGAGGACGCCCGCTGCCACCATCTGCATCGTGCCCCCCAGCGACGAGGCCAGCCCCGCGATCTCGCCGTGGTCCTCCAGCGCCTGCACCTGCGCGGTTGGCAGGATCACACCCAGGAAGATGTTGCCGACGAACAGCGTGGTCATCGTCGCGGGCAGGCTCGCCAGCCCGGCCAGCGCCATGCCGAAGCCCGCGAAGGTCGCCAGCGCAAAGCCGACCGTCGCCCCCGCGATCATCCGCAACGTGCCCAGACGCCGCGACAGCGTCGAGGCGAACTGCGAGGCGGCGAAGAAGCCGATGGCGTTCACCGCGAAGGCCAGCGAGAACTGGGTGGGCGTCAGGCCGAACTCCTGCCGGTAGACGAAGGGGGCGCTGGCGATGAAGACGAAGAAGCTGGCAAAGGCGAAGCCGGCCAGAAACGTCATCACCATGAAGCCGCGGTCGGCCAGCAGGATCCGCGTCCCCGACCGGAAGGCCGCAAGGTCGAAACGCTGCCTGTTGGCTTCGGTCAAGGTCTCCGGGATGGCAAAATGGATCAGGAAAAAGCTCAGACAGGCCGCAGCCAGCAGCACCCAGAAGATCAGCCGCCAGTCGCCCAGGGCCAGCAATCCCGCCCCGGACAGGGGGGCGAGCAGCGGCGAGACCGCGATCACGATCATGATGGTGGACATCATCCGCGTCGCCTTCGGGCCGGTGGCCAGATCCCGGATCACCGCGCGCAGGACCACCATGTTGGCAGCACCGCCCAGGCCCTGCACCATCCGCCCGGCAACCAGCCAGCCGATCGAGGGCGCCAGCGCGCAGGTGACTGTGCCCAGGATGAACAGCCCGAGCCCGGCATAGAGCGGCGGTTTGCGTCCGGCCTGGTCGGCCCAGGGTCCATAGACCAGCTGCGCCAGCCCGAAGGTGACGAAGTAGCCCACGATGGTCCATTGCACCGCCTGGCTGCCCACACCCAGGTCACGCCCGATCTCGGGCATCGCCGGCAGATACATGTCGATGGCAAAGGGGCCGACGGCGGCCACGAGGCCAAGGATGACGGACATGAAGGTCAATGAAACCGCGCGGGCCATGATGAAGTTTCCATGCAATGCTCTGGACAAGGCGCTGATCCCTACGCCAGTTCGCCGGCAATGGAAAGCCTGTCCCGCGGTTATCGGCTCTGGCCTGTCCCGGACGGGGCGGATAGGGTCGCGCGGCAACCCACTGTCCGCGTGAACCCATGCCCGATCTCTCCCTGCTGCTGCCGATGCTTGCCGCACTGCTTCTGATCGGGGCCTTCGCCGGCGTGATCGGCGGCCTTCTGGGCGTCGGCGGCGGGATCGTGCTGGTCCCGGCCTTCTTCTACGCCTTCGGCCATCTCGGCTATGGCGGAGGCCAGCTGATGCAGGTCTGCGTGGCGACCTCGATGGCGACAATTGTCGTCACCTCGCTGCGCTCGGTCTCCTCGCACAACCGCAAGGGCGCGGTGGACTGGCAGGTGCTCAAGACCTGGGGACCGGCTCTGGTGATCTCGGCCGCCATCGGCACATATGTTGCCGGCAAGGTCGCCTCGACGACGCTGCAAGCCGTGTTCGGGACGCTGGCCGGGCTTGCCGGGTTGTGGATGGCCTTCGGGCGCGTCCACTGGCGGCTGGGGGACCACATTCCCGGCCAGCCTGTCCGCAGCCTGCTGGCCGGGGCGGTCGGCTTCTTCTCGGCGATGATGGGGATCGGCGGCGGCACCTTCGGCGTGCCGCTGATGACGCTGTACGGCATGCCGATCCACCGCGCCGTCGCCACCGCCTCCGGCTTCGGGGTGCTGATCGCGGTGCCTTCGGTCCTGGGCTTCCTATTTCTGCCCGTGGCCGGAGCACCCCCGTGGACCGTCGGAGCGGTAAACCTTCCCGCCTTCCTCGTCGTCATCGGCACGACGCTCATGACCACGCCGCTCGGGGTGCGGCTTGCCCACGCGATGGACCCCGGACCGCTGAAACGCGCCTTCGCGGTGTTCCTCACGCTTGTCGCGCTGAACATGCTGCGCAAGGTCTTCGGATGGTAGGCGCAGGCTGGCAGCGGATCGGTCCCGACCCGGCCATCGCCGCCTGGGCCCGGGCCGCCCGCGCCGCCGCGCTAGACATCCTCGCCGGGACCGTCGAGCCCTGGCGCTGCGGCGGCACCTGGTTCGTCGGCGTCGATGCCCTGCCGAACGGCCCCGACGGCGCGATCGGTGGCACGCCCTTCCCGTGGGAGGCTCTGCCGCTTGCCCCCGAACCGCTGCACCGCGGGCAGCTTTCGGTGATCCGGCCCGGCTATCCCCAACCCTCGGCCGAGGAAAGCCCCGCCGCCTTCGCCTTCCGCCGCGACCGCGACGCCGCCCATCTCGACGGCCTTCTGCCCATCGGCCCGACCCGAGCCCGGATGGTCAAGGAACCCCATGCCTGGATCCTCGGCCTGCCGCTGACCGATACCGCCGCGTCCCCGCTCACCGTCTGGGAGGGCAGCGCCGGGATCCTGCGCAAAGCCCTTCTCGGGGCGCTGGCGCCGCACCCGCCCGAAACCTGGGGCGAGATCGACATCACCGATGCCTACCAGACCGCCCGCCGCCAGGTCTTCGCGTCCTGCCGGCGCATCGAACTGCCCGCCCGGCCGGGCGAGGCGACCCTCCTGCACCGTCTGAGCCTGCATGGCGTCGCCCCCTGGCGGCCAGAGGACGGGGCAGAAGACGGGGCCCGGCCCGAAGGCCGGATGATCGCCTATTTCCGCCCGCAGCTCGCCAGTGTCCATGACTGGCTGACCGCGCCCTGACTTGCCCTTTTCCGAAATACTCTCCGGGGGTCCGGGGGGCGAAGCGCCCCCGGTCGCGGCCGGTCAGACAGCGCGCGGCCTGTCTATCGCTCCAGCCGCGCCATCCGCCCGCCGCGCCGCTTCTGCAACCGAGGCGCCCGGCCCGGCAATTCGGCCATCACCGCCGCGCGGTCCTCATGCGACAGGCGCGACCACTGGCTGATCTCGTCGATGGTGCGGTAACAGCCGACGCAGATCCGCTCCTCGGGGTGGACGACGCACAGCTTCACGCAAGGCGAGGCGATCTCGTCGCGCTTCCAGACATCGTCTTTCAAGGCCCACTCCGCCCGATATGCGCCATCCGGTCCAGCGCGCCTTGCAGGATATAGCCCGCCGCCACCTGGTCGATCACCTCTTTCCGACGCTTTCGCGACGTATCCGCCTCCAGCAGTGCCCTTTCTGCCGCAACCGTGGACAGACGCTCGTCCCAGAAGCAGATCGGCAAGGCCGTCAGCTTCTCCAGGTTGCGCGCGAAGGCCTGGGTGGATTGCACCCGGGGGCCCGCGCTGCCGTCCATGTTCAGCGGCAACCCCAGCACGATCCCCGCAGCGTCGCGAGCAGACAGCAGCGCCAGCAGCCGGCCCGCGTCCAGTGTGAACTTCTCGCGCCGGATCACCTCGACCGGCGTCGCCACCTGCCGCCGCAGGTCCGACAGCGCCACGCCGATCGTCTTGTCGCCCAGATCCAGCCCCGCGATCGCCCGCGAGGGGGGCAGGGCCGCCACGAACTCCTCCACGGACGCGCAGATCACGGTTTCAGCCCGGTTTCCACCGCAGCCTGGCGCAGGAAGGACAGCTCCGTCGGCTGGCCCTCGAATTTCGCCTTCGCCTCGTCGTAGATCGTCTGAGCCTCGTCCAGCCGCTCCAGCACCGCCAGCGAGCGGATCAGCCGGTTCCACTCCTCGACCGAGCCGCCCTCGGTCGCCAGCCGGTCGGACAGCTGGGCCACCATGCTCTCGATCATCGTTTGGCGGTCCTCGGCCGACATCTCGCCCGCCGCCGCCATGTCGGCTGCCGAGGGGCCGCGCATCCCGCCCGCCGCGCCCGGCAGGGCATAGCGGATGCCGGCCAGTTCGGCCACCGTGCCGATCTGTTCGCGGACCGAGGTGGTCCAGGGGGCCTCGGGATTGCCGTCCTCGGCCAGCGGACGCCAGAAGCGGAAAGCCTGGTCGAAGCGGCCACCCTGGACGAACATCTCGCCGACCAGATAGCGCGCAAGCTCATTCGTCATGTCGGCCTGAAGGCTTGCCCGCAGCGCCGCCTCGGCTTCGGGCGAGACATAGCCGCCCGCCTCGGCCACCAGCGCCAGGGCAAGGTTGGCATGGTCGTTCGAGCCGACCGCATCGCCCAGTACGGCCATCAGCCGCTCCTGCACCCGGACGGCCGTCTGAAGGTCCCCCGACTCGAAGGCCTGCCGGAAGCGTCCGCGCAAGGTCTCGGGATCGATGATTCCGGCCAGTTCGGCTGCCAGCGACTGATCCTTCGCAGCGTCGCGCGGCCGGCCCATTGCGGCAAGCTCTTCCTCCTGCGAGGGCCGGTTGGCGATGCCTTCGTCCAGCGCGGCCAGCCGCGGCTTCAGCGCCATGTCGGGATAACCCGGCGCACCCAGCCACCAGTAGGTCGCAAGCGCCCCCGGCAGCAGGACGGCCGCGATCACGGCCGGGACCACCGCCGGCACCCCGATCCGCGCCCGGCCGGGCCCTTCCGCCCCGGGTTCCGCTGCACCCCCTGCCGCGGCCAGCGCGCGGTCCGCGTCCAACAGGCGCTTGCCGACCTCTGCCCTCAGCCGCGCGGCCTCGTCCGGGCCGATGGTGCCACGCGCCAGGTCACGCTCGATCTCGGCGAACTGGTCGCGATAGACCGACAGGTCGGCATCGCGGCCAGCCTCAGAAGCCGGAACCTTGCGCAGGGCCGCGAGCAGCACTGCCGCAACCAGGGCCGCAAGCACGGCAGCCACCGTCCAGAACATCCAGCCCGTCATCGCCAGCTTGCGCCCCCTGCCTTTCGCGTCCGACATAGTCGTTTCCCCGCGCCCGAGAAAGGGGCATTCGGCCGCAGCGCACCTTCCTTGCCGGCTGGCCCGTCGCGGGCTGCACGTCATGTCGCAATTTTCCCGATTGTGCCGCAGCCGGGTGTGGCTGTAATGCGCAACTCGTCCAAGACATGGCAGCCGGATCGTCTCTGGCAGCCCCCGTCCGACAAGAGGCCCCGATGAAGCGTTACTCGGTCTTTGCCATTGCCCGCGAGGCAGCCCGCTACCACCTGGGATGGGAACGCGCCTGGGCCTCTCCAGAGCCGAAGGCGTCCTACGACGCGATCATCGTCGGGGCAGGGGGCCACGGCCTGGCGACCGCCTATTACCTGGGCAAGAACCACGGCATCACCAATGTCGCGGTGATCGAGAAGGGCTGGCTTGGCGGCGGCAACACGGGCCGCAACACCACGATCATCCGGTCGAACTATCTTCAGGATCCCTCGGCCGCGATCTACGAAAAGGCCCGCAGCCTGTATGAGACGCTCAGCCAGGAGCTGAACTACAACGTGATGTTCAGCCCCCGCGGCGTGATGATGCTGGCCCAGACCCATCACGAGGTGCGCGGCTACCTGCGCACCCAGCACGCGAACGCCCTGCAAGGGGTGGCGACCGAATTCATCACGCCGCAACGGGTCAAGGAATTGTGCCCGATCCTGAACATCGACGGGCCCCGCTATCCGGTCCTCGGCGCGCTCTGGCAACCGCGCGGCGGCACCGGGCGTCACGATGCCGTCGCCTGGGGCTATGCGCGCGCCTGTTCGGCCATGGGCATGCACATCATCCAGAACTGCGAGGTCAAGGGCGTCCGGTCCGAAAACGGCCAGGTCACCGGGGTCGAGACCACGAAGGGCTTCATCGGTTGCAAGAAGCTGGGGCTTGTTGTCGCCGGCCATTCCGGCCAGTTGGCCGAAATGGCGGGCTTCCGCCTGCCGATCGAGGCCGTGGCGCTGCAGGCGCTGGTGTCCGAGCCTATCAAGCCCTGCATGGACGTGGTCGTCATGGCCAACACCGTGCACGGCTACATGTCGCAATCCGACAAGGGCGAAATGGTGATCGGCGGCGGCACCGACGGGTTCAACAACTACACCCAGCGCGGGTCGTTCCACCACATCGAGGAGACGCTGCGCGCCCTGGTGGAAACCTTCCCGATCATCAGCCGGCTGAAGATGCTGCGCCAGTGGGGCGGCATCGTGGACATGACCGGCGACCGCTCGCCCATCATCTCGAAGACACCACTCGGCAACTGCTTCATCAACTGCGGCTGGGGCACCGGTGGGTTCAAGGCGATCCCCGGCTCGGGCTGGGCGATGGCGGAACTCATGGCCAAGGGCGAACCCGGACCGCTCGCGGCCGAGTTCAACATGTGGCGCTTCAGGGAAGGCCAGTTCATCGACGAATCCGTCGCGGCCGGGGTGGCGCACTGATGCTGAGAGAATGGATGGTTGATTTACTCGGATGGGCTGTCATCCTGCTCTGGCTAGGCCTCTCAGCTTACTTCTTCTGGAATGCAGACCCGGTTGCATTTCAAGCAGTTGGCGTAATAGGAATCTCTGCCGGAGTCGGGTATTTTGTATTTCAGCGGCATGCGGTGCCGCACCCGTATGGAACGCTAGAAATTGAAAGTTTAACCTTCGAGAAAATAAACCTTTGTAACGAAGCGGCTTTGCGCGCACTCGCACACACGGCAATCATTGCCAAGGCAATTGTAGATGACGCTCAGAAGCGCGGAGAACCTGTCAGCCAAGCGATTGTCGAACTGGCTTCGGTCAAAGGTCCGAATATTTCTTCGGTCCCATCCAGCATTGCGGATTTGGTGAACGACAGGCAACGCGCTGCCCTTCGTGACAGGCTGGTGGCAAACGACCTTGTGCTTCGGGCCAGACGGAATAGTGAAATTCTTCAGGCCTCTGTGGTCATACTGGGCACCCTTCAGTCGGGGCTTGGGAGTTACTTTGTTGATCTTTTCAAGTCTGGAGGTGCCTAAATGCTGATCCTTGAATGCCCTTATTGCGGCGTGAAGGCCGAAGAGACCGAGCTTTCCCCCGGTTACGAGGCACATCTGAAGCGCTTCGGCCCCGGCTCCTCGCCCGAGGAATTCGAGGCCTACATGTTCGCAAGGCAGAACCCCAAGGGCGTGCATTTCGAACGCTGGCGCCACAGCTACGGCTGCGGCAAGTGGTTCCTCGCCGCGCGCTGCACCGCCACGCTCGAGGTGTTCGGGACCTACCCTGCGCAGGTCTCCGAGCCGCCGCCCGAGATCATCGAAAAGATCAGGGCCCGGCGGCCTGACTGGCGGCCTGACTGGAAGGACACCAAATGAGCACGCGCCTCGCCAGGGGCGGCCGGATGATCGACCGGACCGCGCCCGTCGAATTCACCTTCAACGGCAAGCGTTTCCGGGGTTTCCGCGGCGACACGCTGGCCGCGGGCCTCTTGGCAAACGACCAGATGCTGGTGGGCCGCAGCTTCAAGTATCACCGCCCGCGCGGCATCGTCGCCTCGGGACCGGAGGAGCCGAACGCGCTGGTCAACCTCGGGCAGGGCGCGCGGCTGGAACCGAACCAGCGCAGCACCACGACCGAACTGTTCGACGGTCTTGAAGCCACCAGCCAGAACCACTGGCCCAGCCTGGAATTCGACGTGGGAGTGGTGAACAACTATGCCGCGCGTTTCCTGCCCGCCGGGTTCTACTACAAGACCTTCATCCACCCGCGCCCGTTCTGGAAACACGTTTTCGAGCCGATCATCCGCCGCTCGGCCGGTCTCGGCAAGGCGCCGACGCAACCCGACGCCGACCGCTATGAACAGGCCTATGCCTTCTGCGACGTGCTGGTCGTGGGGGCAGGGGTTGCGGGCCTGAAGGCTGCGAAGGCCGCGGCTGACGCGGGCCGGCGCGTGATCCTTCTGGAACAGGCCCCGGTGATCGGCGGCCGCGCCCCGGTCGATCAGACCGAGGTTGACGGCCAGCCCGTCGAGGCCTGGCTGTCGGCGATGGAAGCCGACCTTCTGGCGCGCGACAATGTGACGATCCGCACCCGCACCTGCGGCTTCGGGGTCTATGACCATGGTTATGTGCTGGCCGACGAGCGCGTGGCCGACCACACACCGGGCGACGGCCGACCGAAACACCGGCTCTGGCGGATCCGGGCGGGGCGGATCGTCACCGCGACCGGGGCCATCGAGCGGCCCTTGTCCTTTGCCGGCAACGACATTCCGGGCGTCATGCTGGCCTCGGCGGTGCGCGACTATGTGGTGAACTATGCCGTATCCCCCGGCGACCGCACGGTGATCGTCACCAACAACGACTCGGCCTATCAGACGGCGCTGGCGCTGAAGGCTGCGGGGCTGGACGTGCCCGCCATCCTCGATGCGCGCGAGGCCGCCGAGGGCCCCCTGCCGCAGGCCGCCCGCGCCGCCGGGATCCGCGTGCTTACCGGCAGAGCCATCGCCAGGGTCAAGGGCGGGAAGCGCGTCACCGGCGTCGCCGTCTGCGCCCAGGCGGGCGAGGGCGCCGTGCAGGAGGACATTGCCTGCGAAGCCGTCGCCATGTCCGGCGGCTGGTCTCCGGTCGTCCATCTGTGGAGTCATTGCGGCGGCAAGCTTCTGTGGGACGAGACGATCTCGGCATTCGTCCCCGACCCGAAACGTCCGCCCCTGAACCATGACGGCAGCGCCATGGTCGAGGTGGTGGGGGCCGCGAACGGCGATCTCGACCTTACCGGCAAGCCGACGGCGATCCCGCCGGTTTGGGTCATGCCGCAGGGGGCTCCGGTCCAGTTGCGGTCGAAGATGTGGCTCGACTACCAGAACGACGTGAAGGTCAGCGACGTGCAACTCGCCAGCCGCGAGGGCTATGTCTCGGTCGAACACACCAAGCGCTATACCACGCTGGGCATGGCGACGGATCAGGGAAAGCTGAGCAACATCAACGGACTCGCCGTGCTTGCTGAGTCTTTGGGTCAAGAGATCCCGCAGGTCGGCACCACTACTTTCCGGCCGCCCTACACCCCCGTTACCATCGGTGCACTGGCCGGCGAGGCGCGGGGCGAGATCTTCCAGCCGCTGCGCCGCACGCCGATGCATGAAGCGCATGAGAAGGCCGGCGCCTATTTCGAACCCGTGGGCCTCTGGCGCCGCCCCTACTGCTTCCCGCGTGCGGGCGAGACGCACGAACAGGCCGTCCACCGCGAGGTGCTGAACACACGGACCAACCTTGGCCTCCTGGACGCCTCCACTCTTGGCAAGATCATCGTCAAGGGCCCGGACGCAGGGAAATTCCTCGACATGCTCTACACCGGCGTCATGTCCACGCTGCCAATCGGCAAATGCCGCTACGGGCTGATGTGCAACGAACAGGGTTTCCTGACGGACGACGGTGTCGTTGCCCGGATCGACGCGGAGACCTGGCTGTGCCACACCACCAGCGGAGGGGCCGACCGCATCCACGCCTGGATGGAGGACTGGCTGCAATGCGAATGGTGGGACTGGCAGGTCTACACCGCCAATGTGACCGAGCAGTATGCCCAGGTCGCCGTCGTCGGCCCGAACGCCAGGAAGCTTCTGCGAGCCCTTGGCGGGATGGACGTTTCGAAAGAGACGCTGCCCTTCATGCAATGGGCGGACGGAACGCTTGCGGGCTTCCCTGTGCGGGTCTACCGGATCAGCTTCTCGGGCGAGCTTTCCTACGAGATCGCCGTCCCTGCCAGCCACGGCGCAGCCTTCTGGGAGGCCTGCATGGCGGCCGGCAAGGCCCTTGGTGCCATGCCTTACGGCACAGAGGCGCTGCACATCATGCGGGCCGAGAAGGGCTTCATCATGATCGGGGACGAGACCGACGGCACCGTTATCCCGCAGGACCTTGGCCTTGACTGGGCGATCTCGAAAAAGAAGGCCGACTACCTGGGCAAGCGCGGGCAGGAACGCACCTACCTCGCCAGCCCCGACCGCTGGAAGCTCGTGGGCTTCGAGACGCTGGACGGCTCGGTCATCCCGGACGGCAGCTACATCCTCGCGGACGGGGTGAACGCCAACGGCCAGCGCAACACGCAAGGTCGCGTCACCTCGACCTACTATTCGCCGACGCTCAAGCGCGGCATCGCCATGGGCCTTCTGAAGCACGGGCCGCAGCGGATGGGCGAAGTGGTGGAGTTCAACACGGTCGCCGGCGGCACGGTGAAGGCGCGGGTGCGCGACACCGTGTTCTACGACAGGGACGGGGAGAAGCAGAATGTCTGAACCGGTTTCCGCGCTGGGCGGCGCCAGCCATGAGGGCTTTGCCACGGTCCGCGAGATCGGCCCCCTGGGCATGATAACCTTGCGCGCCAAGGGCCTGAAACCGCTGGACAAGGCGATCAGGGCCGTTACCGGAACCAGGCTTCCGGCGCAGCGGCGGATCGAGATCAAGGGCGACCATGCCTGCGGCTGGATGAGCCCCGACGAATACCTGCTGATCCTGCCTTACGCCGAGGTCGGCGAGGCGATGGGCAAACTCGCCAAGGCGCTGACAGGGGAACATCACCTCGCCGTCGATGTCTCGGACGCCCGTGCGGTGTTCCGCATCGAGGGCGACAGGGCCGACCAGGTCCTGCGCAAGCTGATGCCGGTGGATTTCGACACGCTTGAACCCGGCGAGTTGCGCCGCAGCCGCGCGGCACAGGTGGCGGCGGCGATCTGGAAGCAGGATCAAGGCTTTACGCTCGTCTGCTTCCGGTCGGTCGCAAGTTACGTCATGGGCCTTCTGACCCATTCCGCCCAACCGGGCAGCGAGATTTAGCCGCCCGGCGCAGCGCGGGGCCTCGACCATGGCCCCGGCCGCCTTCCCGTCTCGGAACCTGGTCCGGTCCGGTCGCGTTGACCCGGGCCGGTTGGCCTCGATGCCCTTGACCTTCCGGTCGCGAACCCTCTTATTCCAGCCAGGCATCACCCCAACAGGAGCAAGCCGATGGCCTTCACCCTTCCCGATCTTCCCTATGCGCACGACGCACTGGCCTCCCTCGGCATGTCGAAGGAGACGCTGGAGTATCACCACGACCTGCACCACAAGGCCTATGTCGACAACGGCAACAAGCTGATCGCCGGCACCGAGTGGGAAAACAAGAGCCTCGAGGACATCATCCGCGGCACCTATCAGGCCGGCGCCGTGGCACAGAACGGCATCTTCAACAACGCCTCCCAGCACTGGAACCACAACATGTTCTGGACCTGGATGGCCCCGGGCGAGAACAAGAAGATGCCGGGCGCGCTGGAAAAGGCGCTGGCCGACAGCTTCGGCTCGGTCCAGAAGTTCAAGGACGATTTCGCCGCCGCTGGCGCGGGCCAGTTCGGTTCGGGCTGGGCGTGGCTGGTCAAGGACAAGGACGGCAGCCTGAAGGTCACAAAGACCGAAAACGGGGTGAACCCCCTGTGCTTCGGCCAGACCGCGCTTCTGGGCTGCGACGTGTGGGAGCACTCCTACTACATCGACTTCCGCAACAGGCGCCCCGCCTACCTGACCAACTTCCTGGAAAAGCTGGTAAACTGGGAAGCTGTCGCCGCTGCCCTGTAAGGTGCGCCCGATACCGCCATTGCGGCCCGCAGGTTCCGCCTGCGGGCCGTTTCATTTCAGCGCAGGGCCGCGCGCAAGGCGGTCTCCAGTGCCGCCACATCCGGCAGGGCGGCGAACTGGTTCCGCAGGCTTGCGTCGGCAAAGCCCTCGGCGATGACATGGTCGAGAAGGGCGATGAGCGGCTGCCAGTAGCCCTCGACGTCCAGGAGAAGGATCGGCTTTCGGTGCAGGCCGATCTGGGCCCAGGTCAGCACCTCGAAGAACTCGTCCAGCGATCCCGCGCCACCCGGCAGCACCACCACGGCGTCCGAGTTCATGAACATCACCTTCTTGCGTTCGTGCATGTCCTCGGTGACGATCAGCCTGCGCCGGTCGCGGCTGGCGCGCTCGCGGTCCATCAGATGCACCGGAATCACCCCCAGCATCTCGGCCCCTGCCGCCGTCGCGGCTGCGGCGACCGCCCCCATCAGCCCGACATCCCCCGCCCCGAACACCAGCCGCCAGCCATTGCGCGCCAGCATCTCGCCGGTGGCGCGGGCGGCATCGGCATGGGCGGGGTTGCGGCCGGAACGCGAGCCGCAGAAGACGCAGACGGAACGAAGGAACATGGGCTGGCCTGAAAAGGGGTTGCTTTGGCCCGTCATATAGAGATTCCTGATGACAAGAAACCAAAGCGGTGAAACCGCGCAGGGGGAAACGGGGATGTCGGCATTCGGGGCCTTGGACCGGGGAACGCGCATTGCGATCCTCCTCTTGGGAGGCGTGGCGGTATCCGGCATCGGATTCATCGCCTGGCAACTGACCCGGCCGATGCCCGCGGCGGTGGCCACGACCGAGCCCGCCGCGCCAGCCCTCCAACCTGCCAGTGCCCCGGCGTCCGACACGGGGGGCAAGACCGGATCCGCCGCGGAACCGGCGACGGATCCGGCCCCCTCCGCCGCCCCCGCCGTTGATCCGGTCGCTGAGCCGGCCGACGCTGGCCAGGCCGACGCTGACCGGCAGCCCGTATCGGAGCCCCCGGTCGAGACGGCCGCCGATCCGCAGCCGGAGGCGGCGACGCCAGCCGCGCCGGCACCCGCCGCCTCTGTGCAGCCGCCGGTGATCGACACCTGGCGCGTTGCAGCCAACGGGGATGCCGTCGTCTCGGGCAGCGCCGAACCCGGCGCGACGGTCGAGGTCGTCGTTGCCGGCGAGGCCGTGGCCAGCGGCACGGCGACCGCCTCCGGCGACTTCGCCCTGCTCTTCACCCTGCCGCCGAACCCTGATCCCAGCCTGATGTGGCTGTCGATGTCCCTGCCCGGGCAGCCGCCCGTCGCCTCGGCCCAGATGGTCGCCCTCGGCCCGATCGAGGGGCCGCCCGCGGTCGTTGCCGAGACCACGACCCCTGCGGACGACCAAATAGCCGCCGCAGAACCAGTCGCTCCCCCGGCTCTGCTTCTGTCGGACGAGGGCGCGGTCGTCCTTCAGGATCCCGCCGCACCCGAGCCCGTGGCCGGGCAGGCGGCCTCGGTGATGATCGACACGATTTCCTACACGCCGGAGGGCGAGGTCCAGATCGGCGGGCGCGGGACAGGGGGCGCGGTGCTGCGGCTCTATCTCGACAATGCCGAGAAGCTTGCCCTGCCGGTCCCGGCGTCGGGCAAATGGCTGGCCACGCTGCCCGACACGCCGCCGGGGGTCTACACGCTGCGGGTCGACCAGCTGGACGGTGCGGGAAAGGTCACCTCGCGCTTCGAGACCCCGTTCAAGCGCGAGACGCTGGCGGACCTTGCCGCTGTCGCCGGCGGCCAGGCCGCAGCGGCCGCCGAAGCCGCCCCGCTGCCGGTCGAGGACAGGGCCAGCGCCGCTCCGCCGGTCCCCGAGGCCGCTGCCGAAGACACGACCGCGGCCGCCCCGGTCGGGATTGCCACCGCCGATCCGCTGGCCGAAACGGCCGTCGTGCCGGAACCGCGCGACGCCGCGGCGCCCGACGCCACGGCTGCACCGCCGCTTCCCGCCGGATCCGCCGCCCCTGAGGCGCCCGCCGTCGCCCAGGCCGACACCGCTGCCGCCGTCCCGGCCCCGGTCACGGTGACCGTCCAGCCCGGCTTCACCCTCTGGGGCATCGCACAGGAACGCTACGGTGACGGAGTGCTTTACGTCCAGGTGTTCGAGGCAAACCGCGACAAGATCAAGGATCCGAACCTGATCTATCCCGGTCAGGTGTTTGCGGTGCCCGAAAGCGCCTCGGCCCCCTGACGCCCGCGCGCGCAGGCAGCCAGCACCTCGGGGTGGTCCGAACAGCAGTCGTTCAGCACATAGGAAATCGTCCGCCCGATGCCGTGCGGATCGACGCAGTAGAAGACGTTCCGCGCCACCTTGCGCGACTTCAGCAGCCCGGCCTGCTCCAGCGCCGACAGATGGAACGACAGGCGCGGTGCCGGCATCCCCAGCGCCTCGGCGATCTGGCCGGCGGCCATGCCCGCCTCGCCCCTTGGCGTCAGCAGCCGGATCAGGTCCAGCCGCGTCTCGTGCGCCAGGGCCGACAGGGCGGCGAGGGCTTTACTTCGGTCCATGGCTCAACTATTCAACGATCCTTGAAATGACCATAGCCGAAGCCCGACCCGCCCGCAACGCCCCTGCGGGTTCCGGGACGCCAGGAAAGCCGATGCGCCACACAACCTCGACTGCCACCTCTGCCGATGCCGGCACATCCCACGCTTCCGCCATGACCACCATCCGCCGCGTGGCGCCCTATCTCTGGCCGGACGGTCAGGCCTGGGTGAAACGCCGCGTCGTCCTGGCGATGATGTTCCTCCTCTTGGCCAAGCTGGTCTCGGTGGCCACGCCCTACATCTACAAGCTGGCGGTGGACAACCTCTCGGGCGAGGCGGGGTCGGACCCCCGTGCGCTGATGGGGCTCGGGGCGGTGGGGCTGGTGGTGGCCTACGGTCTGGCGCGGTTGGGCACGGTGCTGTTCGGCGAGTTGCGCGATGCGGTCTTTGTCCGCGTCGGCCAGCGCGCGATCCGCCGCCTCGCCATCGAGACCTTCACCCATATCCACCGGCTTTCCTTGCGCTACCACATCACCCGCAAGACCGGCGGCCTCAGCCGCGTCATCGAACGCGGGGTGAAGGGCGTCGATTTCCTTCTGCGCTTCATGCTTCTGTCGATCGGCCCGCTGATCCTGGAACTGACCATGGTCTCGGTCATCTTCGCCCTGGTCTTCGGCTGGCAATACGCCGCCGTCGTCGTCGTCACCATCGCGCTTTACGTCTGGTTCACCTTCACCGTCACAGAATGGCGGGTGAAGCTCCGGCGCGAGATGAACGACCAGGACACCGACGCCAACCAGAAGGCGATCGACAGCCTGTTGAACTTCGAGACCGTCAAGTATTTCAACGCCGAAGAGCGCGAGGCCGACCGCTATGACGGCGCCATGCGCCAGTACGAGGCCGCAGCCGTCAAGACCGGCTTGTCGCTGTCCTTCCTGAACGTCGGGCAAAGCTTTCTCATCACCACCGGCCTTGTCATCGTCATGGCGATGAGCGCGCTGGGCGTGCGCGCGGGCACCCTGACCGTGGGCGATTTCGTCATGGTCAACGCCTACATGATCCAGATCACCATGCCGCTGAACTTCCTCGGCACGGTCTACCGCGAAATCCGCCAGGCGCTGGTGGACATGGGCGAGATGTTCGGCCTTCTCGGCCAGCCGGCCGAGATCGTGGATGCGCCCGATGCCAGACCCCTGCGCGTGACGGCCGGCGAGATCGTGTTCGATGACGTGCATTTCGGCTATGAGCCTGCGCGCGAGATCCTGAAGGGCGTCTCCTTCACCCTCAAACCGGGGCAGAAACTGGCGCTCGTCGGCCATTCCGGCAGCGGCAAGTCCACCATCGGGCGGCTCCTGTTCCGCTTCTACGACGTGACATCGGGTGCGGTGCGCATCGACGGGCAGGACATCCGCGACGTGACGCAGACCTCGCTCCATGCCCAGATCGGGGTCGTCCCGCAGGATACCGTCCTGTTCAACGACACCATCCGCTACAACATCGCCTACGGCAAGGCGGATGCCACCGAGGCCGAGATCATCGCCGCCGCCAAGGCCGCGCGGATCCACGACTTCGTGTCCCGACTGCCGGAAGGTTACGACACCAAGGTCGGCGAACGCGGGCTGAAGCTTTCGGGCGGTGAAAAGCAGCGCGTCGGCATTGCCCGGACGCTCTTGAAGAACCCGCCGATCCTGATTCTGGACGAGGCGACCTCGGCGCTCGACACCCAGACCGAACGCTCGATCCAGGAAAGCCTGGCCGAGATGGGCCAGGGCCGCAGCGTCATCACCATCGCGCACAGGCTGTCGACCATCGCCGATGCCGACCAGATCCTCGTCCTGGATGACGGGCGGGTGATCGAACGCGGCACGCATGACAATCTTCTCGCTGCCGACGGTGCCTATGCCGCGATGTGGCAGCGGCAGGTCATGGAGGGCGAGATCGAGACGGAGGAGTCGGCAGCCGCCCCGTCGGCAGACACCGCCCCGGCGATCCGGGCGGTCGCCGGCTCCTGATCCGGGCTCGACATGGTGCGCCGGGGCGGTCAGGACACCGCCTCATCTGGCCGGGTCAGGCCGGGCAGGGCTTGGCAACGCGCGGGCTTTGCCTGTAAGACGGGGCAACCGACAGCAAGAGGCGACCTGCGTTGAGCAATCCCGACAGTTTCATCGAGGAAGTCACCGAAGAGGTGCGCCGGGATCGGCTGTTCGGGCTGTTCCGCAAGTATGGCTGGATCGGCCTGGTGGTGATCCTGGCGCTCGTGGGCGGCACCGCCTGGACCGAATGGACAAAGGTCCGCGATGCCGCGCGGGCGGAAGCCTTCGGCGATGCGTTGATCGACGCGCTTGACCAAGGCACGCCCGACGAACGGCGCGAGGCGCTGGCGGCCGTGCCGGCCAACGGCGATCAGGTCGCGATCCTGAACCTGATCCTCGGCTCCGACCCGGCCGAGGACAATGCTGCCACCCTGGCTGCGCTCGAATCCGTGGCGGCCAATGCCGCGCTGTCGCCCGCCTACCGCGATCTTGCGGTGCTGCGCCGGGTGCTGGTCGGCGGGGCCGACCTGGCGCTGGCCGACCGGCGCAGCGCGCTGGACGCAATCGCCGTGGCAGGGCGCCCGTACCGGACGCTGGCGGCCGAGCAGCTGGCCTACCTCCTGATCGAGGAGGGCAAGCCGGACGACGCCATCGCCGCGCTGGCCGCCCTGATGCAGGACCAGGAGGCATCAGGCGCGCTTCGGGCGCGGGCGGGGCAGGTGATCACGGCGCTTGGCGGCACGCTGCCCGAGCCGACCAACGGCGGTTGAGATGCAGATGGACGCAGACGCAAGCGAAAGGTCCTTTCAGGTGGCAGTCATGAAGGTCAGACGGATGGGCGGCAGGCTGGTGACCGGCGTGGGGCTTCTGGCGCTTCTGGCGGCCTGTGGCGAACGGGAAGTGATCCTGCAGGGCGAACGCTTTCCGGTGCGCGCCGATCTTGCGGCCAGCGTGCCGGTGGAAGGCCAGCCCGCGCCCACCGCTCCGGCGGCCCCGGAAAACCAGAGCGTCGCCATCTCGCTTGGCCCGCAGACCGGCGGCGACTGGACGCACCGCGCCGGCAATGCCCGTCACCTGATGCCACATGCCGCGCTGTCGGCGACCCCGCAGCGGGTCTGGTCCGCCAATGTCGGCTCGGGCTCCAGCCGCAAGAACCGCATCGCCGCGGCGCCGGTCGTGGCTGACGGGCGCATCTTCACCATCGATTCCGGCACCACCGTCACCGCCACCTCGACCGGCGGCGCCACGCTTTGGACCGCCGATCTGGCCGCGGCCTTCGACCGGGGCGGCGGCCAGTCGGCCGGCGGCCTTGCCGCGGCGGGGGGCCGGGTTTTCGCCACCACGGGCTATGGCGAACTGGTCGCGCTGGATGCCGCATCCGGCGCGGTCGTCTGGCGCCAGCGGGTCGATGCCCCGATCAGCGGTGCGCCGGCCTCGGACGGGACGGCGGTCTATGTCTCGGGCCGCGACGGCTCGGCCTGGGCGGTCGATGCCAGGGACGGCAAGGTGATCTGGCAGGTCGTGGGCACGCCGGGCCGCGCCGCCTATGTCGGCACCGCCGCGCCGACGATCGGCGACCGGGCGGTGATCTTCCCCTCTTCCGGCGGCGACCTGATGGCGGTCCTGAAGATCGGCGGCGGCACCAAGATCTGGCAGGCCTCGCTCGCCGGCAAGCGGCTTGGACGCGCCTATGCGCTCACCCCCGATGTGACCGGCGATGCCGTGATCGCCGGCAAGACCCTGTTCGCGGGCTCCGGCTCGGGTCGCACCGTCGCCATGTCCGCCGCCTCGGGCGAACGCATCTGGTCGGCAGGCGAGGGCGCGCTGGGCCCCGTCGCGGTCGCGGGCGGCTCGCTCTTCCTCGTCAACGACGAGGCGAGGCTCGTGCGGCTCGACGCCGCCACCGGCGAGGTGATCTGGTCGGTCGAGATGCCCTATTTCACCAAGGACAAGATCAAGCGCCGCAAGGGCATCTTCGCCCATTACGGGCCGGTCATGGCCGGCGGGCGGATCATGGTCGTCTCCTCGGACGGCCTGTTGCGCGCCTTCGACCCGGCCAATGGCGCCCTGACCTACACCGCCGAGATCCCCGGCGGGGCGGCCGCGCAGCCCGCGGTGGCGGGGGGCACGCTCTATGTCGTCGGCACCAACGGGCAACTTCACGCTTTCCGCTGACGGCAAAGCGGTGTATCGGGGCGGCTTCGCGCAGAACGGACGCAGGCCATGACCTTCACCCTCGCCATCGTGGGCCGCCCGAATGTGGGCAAATCGACGCTTTTCAACCGCCTCGTCGGGCGCAAGCTGGCGCTGGTCGATGACCAGCCCGGCGTGACCCGCGACCTGCGCGAGGGCGATGCAAAGCTTTTCGACCTGCGCTTCACCGTGATCGACACCGCCGGGCTGGAGGAAGTCACCGACGACTCGCTGCAAGGCCGCATGCGCCGCCTGACCGAACGCGCGGTGGACATGGCCGATGTGTGCCTGTTCCTGATCGACGGGCGGGTGGGCGTCACGCCCTCGGACGAGGTCTTTGCCGAGATCCTGCGCAAGAAATCCGCCCGCGTCCTTCTGGGCGTCAACAAGGCCGAGGGCAAGGCAGGCGATTCCGGCGCGCTGGAGGCCTATTCGCTTGGTCTTGGCGAACCGATCCGCCTTTCGGCCGAACATGGCGAGGGGATGGACGACCTCTACCGCGCGCTGAAGCCCTTCGAGGAGGAATTCGCCCCCCGCGAAGCCGAGATGCTGCCGGAAACCGACACCGACATCTCGGAAGAGGACGCCGAGCTGGAGGCGGATGAAAACGCCCACAAGCCGACGCCCGCGAAACCCCTCCAGATCGCCGTGATCGGCCGACCGAACGCCGGGAAATCCACGCTTATCAACAAGATCCTCGGCACCGACCGGATGCTGACCGGACCCGAGGCCGGCATCACCCGCGACGCCATTTCCGTGCGCGCCGACTGGATGGGCACGCCGATCCGCATCTGGGACACCGCCGGCATGCGCAAGAAGGCCAAGGTGGTGGAAAAGCTGGAGAAGCTTTCGGTCGCCGACGGCCTCCGCGCGGTGCGCTTTGCCGAGGTGGTGGTGGTCCTTCTCGACGTGGAAATCCCCTTCGAGGTGCAGGACCTGCGCATCGCCGATTTCGCCGAGACCGAGGGCCGCGCCGTGGTGGTCGCGGTCAACAAGTGGGATCTGGAGGACGACAAGCAGGAAAAGCTGGCCGAACTGAAGGAGATGTTCGAACGCCTGCTGCCGCAGCTGCGCGGCGCGCCGCTCGTCACCGTCAGCGCCAAGACGGGCAGGGGCCTCGACCGGCTGCACGACGCGATCCTCAAGGCGCATGACGTCTGGAACCGTCGCGTGCCGACGGCCAGGCTGAACAGCTGGCTCGGCGCCATGACCGAGGCGCACCCGCCGCCAGCGCCTGGCGGACACCGGATCAAGCTGCGCTACATGACCCAGGCCAAGACCCGGCCGCCGGGGTTCGTCATCAAGTGCTCGCGGCCCGACGAACTTCCCGACAGCTACAAGCGCTATCTGGTGAACGGTCTGCGCGACCATTTCGACATGCCCGGCACGCCGATCCGACTGTTCCTGCGCAGCCAGGGCGACCAGAACCCCTGGAAGGAACGGAAGTTCCACACGCCAAGCCGGTTGCGGAAGCACAAGGAAAAGAACACCGGCCAGTAACCGGGCGCGCAAAAGTTTTCGAAAACTTTTGCAAATTCCTTCGAAGGAATTTGCCGCCTACCCGCGTCGCGCCAGCAGGCTGACCGCGACCAGAGCGGCGGCGGCAATCCCGAACGCCACCCAGGCCACCGGCGTGCCGGTCCCCAGGTTCGCCACGCCGATCCCGACCAGCGCCCAGGCCAGCGTCAGGCCATAGACCGGCATCCGGGGCTTCCGCCACTGCACCAGAACGCCCAGGATCAGGACGGCGGCCATCATGTCATAGGCCGCCTCCTCGTTGCCGAGATAGCCGTTCCCGGCCAGCAGAACCCCGGTCGAGACCGCCGAAGCCGCCGTCAGCCAGCCCGCGAAGATCGCCAGCGGGGCAGAAAGGAGCCAGCGGTCGGGCTCGGTCGGCGCCCTCAGGAAGGCCATGATCGCCGCACCTGCCATCACCAGGATGACCAGGGTCGCCCAGAAGGGGCTCGATGCCGCGATCGCCAGCCAGACCGTGCCCAGGACCACCGCCAGCGTCAGTGCCGGGCGCACCCGCACCCAGGCCGGATGCCGCTGCCGTTTCCACAGTCCGAAGGCGGCATGCAGGATCAGCCACAGATAGATCAGCGACCAGATCGCGAAGGCGTAGCCCGCCGGCTGCACCGCCGGCTGCGCGATCTCGACCGGGAACTGGCCCGGGTCATAGCCGGTGAACGGAGGCGTGATGATCGGAGCCAAGGCAAAGGCCAGTGTGGCAAGCAGAAGAACAAGGGCAAACGGGTGGGTCATCAGTGGGCTTCCGGTCGGGACGGGCAGGGGATAACCCCCCGCGCCGCCTATGGTTCCCCGGTCCTCAGGCCAGCGTGCCGTCCGCCGTGATCCGGGTCTTGCCGCCAAGATAGGGCGCCAGCGCCGCCGGCAAGGTCACGCTGCCGTCGGCTTCCTGCCCGTTCTCCAGCACCGCGATCAGGCAGCGACCAACCGCGAGGCCCGATCCGTTCAGCGTCGCCACGAACTCGGGCTTGCCGCCTGCGGGACGGTATCGCGCATTCATCCTCCGCGCCTGGAACTGGCCGCAGGTCGAGACGCTGGAGATCTCGCGATAGGTGTTCTGGCCGGGCAGCCATACCTCCAGGTCATGCGTCTTCTGCGCGCCGAATCCCATGTCGCCGGTGCAAAGGACGATGGTCCGGTAGG
>JBKBJC010000117.1:0-748 GCA_046294075.1 Tabrizicola sp.
CGCATGCGCATGGATGCCGACGGTCAGGCCGTATTCCTCGGCCCCGATGCGGCCCGATGTGGCGATGCGATCGCGAAAGGAAGCCCATTCGGCTGCATCCATCTGCTCGGCCTCGCGGGCACGGCCGGCGGTGGGCGCCCGGCGCGGGCTGATGCTGTCGATCAGCACAAGATGGCGTGCGCCATGGGCGACAAGCGCCTTGCAGGTGCGATGGGTGGCATCGAGAACATCGTCCCACGCGGCCGGATCATGATAGGCGCGGAACACCACGCCGCCGATCAGCTGCAGGTCGAGTTCCGCCAGGGCTGGGCCTAGGATGGCCGGATCTTCCGGCATGAAGCCGACCGGGCCGAGTTCGATGCCCTTGTAGCCGGCGGCCGCGCAGTCCGCGAGCACGGATTGCCAGGTCGGGTTTCGAGGATCGGAGGCGAATTCCACACCCCAGGAGCAGGGCGCGTTGCCGATACGAATGGACATATCCGGTGAGACCTTTCTTTGAATCAAGCCTTGCCGACTGCCTGCCAGCGTTTCGCGTCCGAGGAGGCCCAGGCCGCCTCGACTACCTCCAGCACGGCAAGGCCGTCGCGGAAGCTCGGCCAGATGGACTGGCCGGTGTCGATGGCCTGCAGGAAATCACGGGCCTCGATGATGATCTGGTCCTGGTAGCCGGTGCCATGGCCGGGGCCGAGACAGAAGGATTTGTAGTCGGGATGGGCGGGGCCGGTCAGGATTTTGACATAGCCGCGCG
>JBKBJC010000118.1:0-746 GCA_046294075.1 Tabrizicola sp.
GCACCAGGCGGCCGGCGCGCTGGACATGGTGGATCTGCCGGCCGAGGCCCGTACCGTCGCGGCCCTGCAGTCGGTGTTGGAGCGGCTGGTACAGCGCCCGTTGGCGGCAGAGGCCTCGGTCGTCCCCCTGGTCGAGCGCGGCGTGTGGGCGCTGCGCGATCAGCTGCAGCGCCACCTGCGCCAGCAGGGGCTGCCGGGGCTGGCGCTGTTCCCCACCTACCGGGATTGGCAGCAGTGGGCGCAGGGCCGCGCCCACCCGGCCGATCTGTGGGGGGCACCCCTGCCGCCGGCGGTGGAGCCGCCCCCGGGCCCGACCGTCGCGCCCGGGTCGCGCGTGCGCGCCCACTTGGAACGGCTGGCCCTGCCCCTGTTGCGGGAGGGGCGTCCCAGCGCGGCCGCCGCCTCGGCCCGGCTGGCCGGTGGCGTGGCGCGGGCGGTGGACGATGCGAGCCAGCGGCGGTTCTGGCTGATCGCCGCCGCGGTGTTCGAGGGGCTGGCCGTCCAGCGGCTGCCGCTGGACGTGTGAGCCAAGCGGGCGCTGGCGGCGCTGCTGCGCCAGCTGGCGGCCGAGGGGGCCGACGGGTCAACGAGCGCCGACGGGGCCGCATCGGCCCGCTGGGACGCCGCCGCGCGCGAGTGGCTGTACTTGGCGGCGCGCATCGACCCCGCGCCGGATGATGCGCTGCCGCACGCAGCCACGCTGTGGCGTGCGATAGGTTGGCAGGCCCCGTTGCGCTGGGACCCCG
>JBKBJC010000119.1:0-733 GCA_046294075.1 Tabrizicola sp.
GAGTTCAGGATTGGCCTGCAGCGGTGAGTGGTCGACGTCGTGGACATAGGCGAGGAAGTCGTCGGGACTCATGCCGTGCTCGATCATCAGCCCGCGCATCGAGGTGCCGTAGCGCCGGTAATAGTCCTTCTGGAGCCTGAAGGCCTCGTCATCGGAGATGTTCAGGAGCTTCGACACGTAGCCCTTGATGCGGGCGTCGATCTGCTCCCACAGGGACAGGTGCGCCGGGTAGAGCGTGTTGTCGAGGTCGAAGATCCAGGCCTCGACGTGGGCCATGGCGGCGCGGATCGTTGCAGCGTCGGTCATCAGGGCTCCCGGAAGCGCAACGCGGCGCGGCGGCGCCCGTCGAAGGAAACGGTCAGGAATTTTGCCGGCGAACCACCATGGGCGGCACAGTCGCCGGTGCCGGCGATCTCGAACTCGCTGGGGCGGATGCAGGCCGTCACCTCGCCACCGAAGACCAGCGGCCGGCCGTTGCGCTCGACCAGCCGCCCCTCCGCGTCCACAGCCTCGGCGAACGACAGGATGCGGGCCGGCGATCCCTCGATCGGCGGCTTCAGGCAGGTGCCGGCCTCGATGCGGTACCAGCCGCGGGTGACGATCCGCCCGCTCTGGTCCGTGCCGAGCGCTGCCATGATGCGATGACCGGTCTCGTTGCACCAGGCAAAGCCCGGCCCTTCGCCGGCACGGAGCGCGGCGAGCAGGCGGTCGAAGATGTCGGGCGACTGGGTGG
>JBKBJC010000120.1:0-730 GCA_046294075.1 Tabrizicola sp.
CACGGCGGAACTCGTCGAGCGCCCCTATACGGTCGCGCTGGCCGCGGGGGATGATATGCGGTTCGGGTTCACGGTCGAGATCAACGGCTGAGGGCGCCTGTCGCGACGATGCGCAGTGATCACTTGCCGACGCCTCGCCTTGCGGTACTCTGCCCGTGTGGACACCACTTGGAGAGGGTTTGAACCGATGTGCAATCATTGCGTGATGGAGAATGTGAAGCAGAGCATGCTGTCGCGGCGCTCCCTGTTCAAGGGCATGGCCGTCGCAGGCGCCGCGGTCGCGACGGGCGGCATGGCGAGGCCTGTGCTGGCCCAGCAGAGCCCGAACAAGGTCGTCGATCTGACCCATGCCTATGACGGATCCTTCCCGACCTTCGACGGAAAGCCCGGCATAGAATATGAATGGGCGGTCGAGTTCGCCGGAAACGGCTACCTGCTGCTCAAGCTGACGATCTTCGATCTTACCGGCACCCATATCGACGCCCCCCTGCATTTCAGCGCTGACGGCACGGGCGTCGACGAGATCGAGCCGGACCAGCTGGTCGCGCCCTTGGCCATCATCGACATCACAGACCGGGCGAAGGAAGACGCCAACACGATGGTCGAGGCGGCCGACGTGGAGGCCTGGATCAGTGCCAATGGCGAAATTCCGGCTGGCTCCGTCGTGGCGCTGCGCTCCGGCTGGGCAAGGAAGGTCACCGACCCCGCCTTCCGCAACGACGGCGAAGGC
>JBKBJC010000121.1:0-725 GCA_046294075.1 Tabrizicola sp.
GTGGTGGTCGGCGAGACCGCCACGAAGGTCAGAGTCCGGATCATGGTGTCCGGTGGCGTCATCCTGCCGGGGCGCCGCTGGGCTGAATTCGGAGACGTCGTGCTCGTGCCCAAGCATGCCGTTCTCGATCCTCAAGGCGATGGGCCCGGTTCCCATCCGGAACCCACTCCGGACCCATCGTGAACCCATCGCCGCTCATCCCGCCAGCGGATCGCTGACCAGATATTCGGCGGTGATCACGATGCGCGCGGTCAAGAGCGGGACGGCGCCCTCGATGGCCAGCACGCCGATCTCCGGGGCGGAGGGGACGAGCGTCTCGGCCAGCCCGCCGAGCGTCTCGTCGGCTGCGAGCGCCGCACCGATCGCGCCGAGCAGGGCATCGAGCACCGCCTCGCCGCCGCCGGAAGGCCCCTGCGGCACGAACAGCTCGAGCTCGATGCGGTGGCGGTACCATTCGCGGCGCGGGCCGAGCGTCACCTCGGGCTCGCCCGGCTCGCCGTCGCGCAGGATGACGAGGCCTGCAGGCGGGACCTTTTCGGGCAGGGCTGCATTGCGCCGCACCGGAACCGGGAGCGCCCCCTCCAGCCGTGCCGCGAGCGCGGCAAGGACGGCCTCACGCGTCGACATGGCTGATCCTCACCTCCAGCGCCGCACCACCCGATCCTCGAGCCGTCCGATCCAGCGCTCGGCGGCCGGCGCGATGTCGAGCCGCTTGCGCAGCCGCA
>JBKBJC010000122.1:0-723 GCA_046294075.1 Tabrizicola sp.
CGCGGGCGCCGTCTCGAAAACTTCGCCGCGCACGAGAACGATGCCAATCGCATCTTCTAGCGACATAATGCCGGCGAGTACCGCCGCAGCATACTCGCCCGCGCTGTGACCGATCACGGCGTCTGGCGTCACGCCCCAGCTTTGCCATAGCCTGGAAAGCGCATACTCGACAATGAACACCGCCAGCAATGAATAGGTCGGCCGCTCCAGAACCGATGAGTCGCGTTTGAAATCAGTGGACTCAAACATCAGTTTACGGATTTCTACGGCAAGTCCCATCTCAAGGATCTTGAAACAGTCTTCAACGGCGCTGCGGAAAACCGTATTGTTCTCATAGAGCGAGCGGGCGGCGTTGGGATATTGCGCGCCGCCGCCGGGGAACATGAAAACGATGCGCGGCTTGGCATCTTTTGCAACGGCCGCGGTGCGCCGCCAGGGCCCATTCGGCGAAAGCTGCTCAGCCAGTTCCTGCGCATTGGCGGCGACAACGGTTGCCCGGTGTGCGAAATGCTTCCGGCCGGTCTGCGCTGTAAACGCCGAGTTGGCGATGCAAAAATCCGGACTCGGAGTTTCGGCAAAATCGCGCCATTTGGCGACCAGCCCCTCGAGTGAAACCCGAGTCTTCGCTGACAGCGTGATAATCTGCGGCCCGAACGCCATGACCGGGGCACGCACCGGCGGCTCCTCGAGCACAACATGCGCGTTCGTACCACCAACCCCAAG
>JBKBJC010000123.1:0-697 GCA_046294075.1 Tabrizicola sp.
GGTCCAGGCTTCGGTCATCTGGTAGTCGCGGAAGCTCTGGATCGAGGTCGCGACGGGTCCCTGCCGCCCGGAGGGTCGGAGCCGCATGTCCACCTCATAGAGCCGCCCGTCCGCCATCGGGGCGGTCAGCGCGGTCACGAGCGCCTGGGTGAGCCGCGCGTAGTAGGCCCGCGCGGCGAGCGGGCGCTTGCCCTCGGAACTCTCCTCGCCCGCGCTGTCGTAGATCACGATCAGATCGAGGTCGGAGGCTGCGTTCAGCCGCTCCGCCCCGAGCGAGCCCATGCCGAGCACGATCGCCCCGCGGCCCGGCGGCGGGCCGTGCTTGGATCCGAATTCGGCGATGACGACGGGCCAGAGCGCCGCCAGCACCGCCCCCGCGAGGTCGGCATACTCGCGTCCCGCAACCGAGGCATCGATCAGCCCGCGCAAGTGGTGGACGCCCACGCGGAAATGCCACTCCCGCGCCCAGACTCGGGCGGCCGTCAGCCGCGCCTCGTAGTCGCCGATCCCGGCCAGCCGCGCCGCGAGGTCGGCCGCGAGCGCCTTCGGCCCCGGCCAGTCTGCGAAGAAGTCGCCGCCGATCACCGCATCGAGCACTGCGGAGTTGCGCGAAAGATACTGGGCAAGCCCTGGCGCCGTTGCGCATATATCAACAATCAGGTCGATCAGTTGAGGATTGGCATCGAATAGTGAAAAG
>JBKBJC010000124.1:0-691 GCA_046294075.1 Tabrizicola sp.
GCGGCGGGCGGCCTCGATCAGGCGGGATGCGGTGTCAGGCATGGGTCTCCCTCGCGGCGGTGCGGCGGGCGATGGCGGCGGTGATGATGCGGTCGGCCATGATGGCGATGAAGGCCACGGCCAGACCCGCGACGATGCCCTTGCCGGCATTGGCCTTGGTCAGCGCGATATAGACCTCCTGCCCCAGGTCGCGGGTGCCGACCAGCGCGGTGATGACCAGCATCGACAGGGCCAGCATGATGGTCTGGTTCAGGCCCAGGAGGATCGAGGGCATGGCCAGGGGCAGCCTGACCTTGCGGATCAGCTGGCCCTTCGTGCAGCCCGAGACGATGCCCGCCTCGACCAGCTGCGGGTCCACCCCCCGGATGCCCACGGCGGCATAACGGATGGCCGGGACGATGGCATACATCACCACCGCGATCATGGCCGAGAAGTCGCCGACCTTGAACAGCATCACCACCGGAATCAGATAGACGAAACTCGGCAGGGTCTGCAGCGTGTCGAGGATCAGCGTCACCACACCATGGGCGCGGTCGTTCTGCCCGGCGAGCACCCCGATCGGCACGCCGATGGCCATGGCGATCACGACCGAGACTCCGCAGAGATAGATGGTGATCATCGCCTGCGGCCAGAGCCCGGCCGTGATGATGAAGCCGGTCATCAGGACCGCCATCACCCCCAGCCGCCAGCC
>JBKBJC010000125.1:0-679 GCA_046294075.1 Tabrizicola sp.
GACAATTATATGCCGCTCGCCGACTGGCGCGACGTCGATCTGGAGGAGACGAGCCCGGATGGCTTTGCCGGTGCCGACGACAAGGCGGCTTTCGCCCGCATGGTCACAGCGGGTGAGGGCTATGACTGGTTCTATGCCAGCGATGCCGACCGGGAGCGGCGGGTGAGGACGCCGATCACCGATGGCGCCAATGGCAAGCCCTGGGTCTATCGTTTCAAGGATCTCGAAAGCTGGTGGGGAAACCGCCATCACGACCGGATCGGCGGGCTTGAGCAGGCAAGCCCGACGGCTTGGAGCCCGGAAATGAAACCCTTCTGGTTCACGGAACTCGGCTGCGGGGCGGTCGACAAGGGGGCGAACCAGCCGAATGTCTTTGTCGATGCCAAGTCGGTGGAGAGTGGCAGGCCGTATTTTTCGGCCGGTGCGCGCAGCGACAGCCAGCAGCGGCAGTTTCTGGAGGCGCATCTCGACCACTGGCAGGGCGGGGACCAGCCTGCGGGCATGGTCGATCCGGCTGGGATCTTCGTCTGGACATGGGATGCGCGGCCCTATCCGGCCTTTCCGCAGAATGCGGGGCTCTGGGCCGACGGGCTGAACTGGCGCACGGGGCACTGGCTCAATGGACGGCTGGGCACGGCGACGCTGGCCGACACGATTGCGGCGATTTTGACGGATCACG
>JBKBJC010000126.1:0-361 GCA_046294075.1 Tabrizicola sp.
CGGGCCGGATCATGTTCGAGATCGACGGCGTGAACGAAGAGACCGCGCGTGAGGCCCTGCGGCTCGGCGCAATGAAACTGCCGGTCCAGACGCGCATCGTCGCGAAGGAAGACTGGTAAGGTCAGGTGCGCTGTAGCGCACCCTACGATAATGGCCCCCGCTGGAAACGGCGGGGGCTTTTTCCATGGAACGGCCACCCCGCGCCTTCCCTCCCCCTCGTGGGGAGGGGATGGGGGAGGGGGGCACCCGCGAGGACAACATGCCCGAAATCACCTCCCTCTTCGTCACCCGCCTTTACCGCGCCGGCCTGAATGACCTGGCGAAGAAAAAGGTCGACTACGCCGAACTGCGTCAGACCTGC
>JBKBJC010000126.1:371-679 GCA_046294075.1 Tabrizicola sp.
ATGACGAGGCCGGGCAGGCGTGGTGCGAGGCGACCGGCTATCCCGGCTACACCTCCTATGCCTCTCTGAACGACCGGCCCTGGCGGATGCCGATCTTCGGCGACCTGGAAAAGGCGCTGGACAGACACGTCGCCGCCTTTTGCAAGGACCTTGGCTTCGACCTCGGTGACAGGAAGCTCAAGTGCAATTCGCTCTGGATCAACATCCTGCCCGAAGGCGGCACCCATGCCAGCCACATCCACCCGCATTCGGTGATCTCGGGCACGACCTATGTCGCGATGCCGGAAGGGACGAGCGCTCTGAAGCTG
>JBKBJC010000012.1:0-77542 GCA_046294075.1 Tabrizicola sp.
ACCTGATCGCGGGGTTCCTGTCGCCCTCGACCGGTAGCCTGATGCTGGATGGGCAGGCGGTCATGGGGCCGGGGGCCGACCGGGCGGTGGTGTTCCAGAAACACGCCCTCCTCCCCTGGCTGAATGTCATCGACAACGTGGCTTTCGGGTTGCAGATTCAAGGCGTTGCCAAGGACGCCCGCTACAGGACCGCGAATGAATACATCGGCCTTCTTGGCCTCGATGGTTTCCAGAAGTCCCCGGTCTACAAGCTTTCGGGCGGGATGCAGCAACGGGTCGGCATCGCTCGGGCCCTGACCTGCGATCCGAAGATCCTGTTGATGGACGAACCCCTTGGCGCGCTGGACGCGCTGACGCGCGAGAAGGCGCAGGAGCTGATCCTGAAGATCTGGGGCGAGACGCGGAAATCGGTGTTCTTCATCACCCACAGCGTCGAGGAGGCGTTGTTCATGGGCACCAAGCTGATCGTCATGTCCCCCCGCCCCGGCCGTATCACCCATACCTTCGATCTGCCGTTCTCGCGCCAGTTCCAGGACGGGACACCCGCGCGGAAGGTCAAGGCTTCGCCCGAATTCATCGCGCTGCGCGAGCAGGTGCTGAACATCATCTTCGCCGACGAGGAGGCCCTGGAATGAGCCTGTCTCCGCCCCCGAAAGCCACCGGCCTCTGGGCCCGCATCGCCCGCGCGCGGCCCACGAAGCCCGGCGAGATCTACGGCGTCCCCGGCCAGGGCAACACCTTGTGGCTGTCGGTCGCTTCGGTTCTGGTCATGCTCTTCGTCTGGTGGCTGGTGACGACGCTGGGGCTGGTGAAACCCTTGTTCGTGCCCTCGCCCCAGTCGGTGCTGGCGAAATTCGTGCAGATCTGGAACCAGGGATTCACGAACACGCCCTTTCTGGAACATGTCGCCATTTCCACCTTCCGGGTGTTCAGCGCCTTTGTGCTGGCCTGCCTGATCGGCCTGCCGCTGGGTCTTGCCATGGGAATGAGCCCGCTGATGCGCGGCATCTTCGATCCGCCGATCGAGTTCTACCGCCCGATCCCGCCCCTGGCCTATCTGCCGCTGATGATCATCTGGTTCGGCATCGACGAGACCTCGAAGATCCTTCTGATCTTCCTGTCGGTCTTTGCCCCCGTCGTGCTGGGCGCCCGGTCGGGGGTAAGATCGGCGGCGATCGAGCAGATCCACGCCGCCTATTCCTTTGGCGCGACGCGCTGGCAGGTGATGCGGCATGTGATCCTGCCATCGGCCATGCCGGAAATCCTGACGGCGATGCGTGTGGGCATCGGCTTTGGCTGGACCACCCTTGTCGCGGCCGAGATGGTCGCGGCCACCAAGGGGCTGGGCTACATGGTCCTGTCCGCCAGCCAGTTCCTGCAGACCTCGGTCGTCATCATGGGGATCTTCGTGATCGCCATCATTGCCTTTGCCTTCGATCTGCTGATGCGTTTCCTCGAACGGCGTCTGGTACCCTGGAAGGGCCGGATGTGACCCGAAAGACCCCGTGATGATCTATCTGAAACAAGCCCATGCCACGCCCGAGACCGACAGCCAGGACGTGCGCGACCTGGTCCAGGTCATGCTCGCCCGCATCGCCGTCGAGGGAGAGGCGGCGGTGCGTGACTATTCCCGAACCTTCGACAAGTGGGAGGGCGACATCATCGTCAGCCGGGCCACTCTGGACGCGGCGGCGGCGCAGGTGCCCGAGCGGCTGAAGGACGACATCCGTTTCGCCCACGCCAACATCCGCCGCTTTGCCGAGGCGCAGCGCGCCACCCTGTCGGACTGCGCGGTCGAAATCCTGCCGGGGCTGATGGCGGGGCAGAAACAAATTCCGGTGGCGGCGGCGGGTTGCTATGTCCCCGGCGGCCGCTACAGCCATGTGGCCAGCGCGATCATGACCATCACCACGGCGAAAGTGGCGGGTGTGCCTCATATCGCTGCCTGCTCTCCGCCCCGGCCGGACGTCGGCATTCCACCCGCGATCCTCTTTGCGATGGATCTGTGCGGCGCGGACGTGATCCTGAACCTCGGCGGCGTGCAGGGCGTGGCGGCGATGGCACACGGCCACTTCGGACTGCCCCGCGCCGACATCCTGGTCGGCCCGGGCAACCAGTATGTCGCCGAGGCGAAGCGGATGCTGTTCGGCAAGGTCGGGATCGACATGTTCGCCGGCCCGACCGACAGCATGGTGCTGGCCGACGCCAGCGCCGATCCCGAAATGGTGGCCCATGACCTGGTCGGTCAGGCCGAGCATGGCTACAACTCGCCGGTCTGGCTGGTGACCTCGGACGAGGGCCTGGCGCAGCGGGTGATCCGCCTGGTGCCCGAGCTGATCGCAACGCTGCCCGAGGTGAACCGGGAAAGCGCCCGGGCCGCCTGGGACAACATGGCAGAGGTCATCCTTTGCGCGGACCACGAGGAAATGGCGCAGGTCGCCGATCGTCATGCACCAGAACACCTGCACGTCCAGGCGCGGGACCTGGACTGGTGGCTGGACCGGCTGACCGCCTATGGTTCGCTGTTCCTGGGCGAGGAGACGACGGTCGCGTTCGGTGACAAGACCTCGGGGCCGAACCATGTCCTGCCCACCAGCGGAGCGGCGCGGTACACCGGCGGTCTGTCGGTCCACAAGTTCATGAAGACGGTGACCTGGCAGCGCGCGACCCGCGAGGCCGCCCGCCCGCTGGCCGAGGCGACGGCGCGTATCTCGCGGCTGGAAGGGATGGAGGGGCACGCCCGGTCGGCCGACATCCGGCTTAAGAAGTTCTTCCCCGGCGAGACCTTCCAGCTTGATGCTGCGGAAGCGACCACGACCTGACCGCCACCGGACCAAAGGAAAAGGCCCCGGGGCTGCGCTCCGGGGCCTTCGCGTTTCTGACGGAAAAGGGGCTCAGCCTTCGGCGGCCTCTTCCTTCTTCTCGGCGATTTCCTCACCGGTTTCCTGATCGACCATCTTCATGCCGAGGCGGACCTTGCCGCGGTCGTCGAAGCCAAGAAGCTTGACCTTGACCTCCTGGCCTTCCTTCAGAAGCTCGTTCGGGTGGTTCAGGCGCTTGTTGGCAATCTGTGACACATGCACCAGACCGTCGCGCTTGCCGAAGAAGTTCACGAAGGCGCCGAAATCGACCAGCTTCACCACCTTGCCGGTGTAGATCTGGCCCTCTTCCGGTTCGGCCACGATCGACCAGATCATGTCATAGGCCTTCTTGATGGCCTTCTGATCGTTCGAGGCGATCTTGATGACACCGTCGTCGTTGATGTCGACCTTGGCGCCCGAGGTTTCCACGATCTCTCGGATGACCTTGCCGCCCGAGCCGATCACTTCGCGGATCTTGTCGGTCGGGATCTGCATGGTCTCGATCTTCGGCGCATACTCGCTGAAGCCCTGAGGCGCGCTGATCGCCTTGGCCATCTCGCCCAGGATGTGCAGCCGCCCGTCCTTGGCCTGAGCCAGGGCCTGCTTCATGATCTCGGGCGTGATGCCCGCCACCTTGATGTCCATCTGCAGCGAGGTGATGCCCTGTGCGGTGCCAGCGACCTTGAAGTCCATGTCGCCGAGGTGGTCCTCGTCGCCCAGAATGTCGGTCAGCACGGCCCAGGAACCGTCCTCTTCCAGCACCAGACCCATCGCCACACCGGCGACGGGAGCCTTCAGCGGCACGCCTGCGTCCATCATCGACAAGGACCCGCCGCAGACCGTGGCCATCGAGGATGAGCCGTTCGATTCGGTGATCTCCGAGACCACGCGGATCGTGTAGGGGAAGTCGGTCGGCGCGGGCAGGACCGCCTGCAGCGCGCGCCAGGCAAGCTTGCCATGGCCGATCTCGCGACGACCGGGCGAGCCCACGCGGCCAACCTCGCCCACCGAATAGGGCGGGAAGTTGTAGTGCAGGAGGAAGTTCGACCGGTAGTTGCCGTTCAGCGCGTCGATGATCTGCTCGTCCTCGCCGGTGCCGAGGGTCGTCACCACCAGACCCTGGGTTTCACCCCGGGTGAACAGCGCCGAGCCATGCGCACGCGGCAGGACGCCGGTTTCGCAGACGATCGGGCGCACCGTTTTCGTATCGCGCCCGTCGATCCGGCGGCCGTGCTTGACCACGTCGCCACGCAGAACCGCCGATTCCAGCTGCTTGATCGCCGGATAGAGGTTCGGATCGGCCTGGTCTTCCGCGCTCATCGCGGCCTTGATCGCCGAAACGGCGGCCTCGATGGCGTTGGTGCGTTCCTGCTTGTCGCGGATCGCGAAGGCGGCACGCATCTGCGCCTCGCCCGCCGCCTTCACCTTGGCGTAAAGCGCCGACAGGTCGGGCGGGGTAAAGTCGAACGGCTCTTTCGCCGAGGCTTCGGCGAAGTCGATGATGAGGTCGATCACCGGCTGCATCTGTTCGTGGCCGAACACGACGGCGCCAAGCATTTCCTCTTCCGTCAGCTCGTAAGCCTCGGATTCCACCATCATCACGGCGTCCTTGGTGCCGGCGACGACGAGGTCGAGGCGCTGCTCGGGCTTCATGCGCAGTTGCGTCATGTCGTCCATGGCGGGGTTCAGGACATATTTGCCGTCCACAAAGCCCACACGCGCCGCGCCGATCGGGCCCATGAAGGGCACGCCCGAGACGGTCAGCGCCGCCGAGGCCGCGATCATCGCCACGATGTCGGGGTCATTCACCAGGTCGCAGGACAGAACGGTGGCCATCACCAGCACTTCGTTCTTGAAGCCGTCGACGAACAGCGGGCGGATCGGACGGTCAATCAGGCGGGAAACCAGCGTTTCCTTTTCCGAAGGCCGCGCCTCGCGCTTGAAGAAGCCGCCAGGGATCTTGCCGGCGGCGTAGTATTTTTCCTGATAGTGAACGGTCAGCGGGAAAAAGTCCTGGCCTTCCTTGGCGGATTTCGCAAAGGTGACGTTGGCCATCACCTGGGTTTCCCCCAGCGTCGCGATCACCGACCCATCGGCCTGACGCGCAACTTTCCCGGTTTCCAGAGTGAGCGTTTCATTGCCCCACTGGATCGATTTCTTGGTCACATTGAACATGTATCGTTTCCTCTGGAGGTCCGGCCCCTGCCGGCGCCCCCGTTATCTGGCGGCCCCATTGCCGCCCTTCCCCCGATCCTTCGCATGTGCCCCGGGGGCGGGCCTCACGTCTCAGATGGCGGGGCAATACAGGAAAACCGGACTGTTGGGAAGGCAGGGGTTTCGGCGCGCCTCGGCCCGCACCCGGCGTTGCTGCGCCCATCTCCGCCGACACGACCGCGCGCGACTTGCCACGTCGCGGGCACCGACCTAGCCTGTTGGCATTGGGTTGAACGGGTCAAAGGCAGCAGGCCATGCGGGATCACCGGATCATCCCTTCCCTCGGAGCGACCCTTCTGGTGGCGACGCTTGGTGCCGCGTCGGCCCAGAGCTACAGCCCCGACTACGGCCTGATTGGCGCGCCGATGTCGAGTTTCATCAACGACAGCTATCTCACCCAGTCGCTGGTCAACGACCTTTCCGATGTCGAAACCACTGACGACCGGCTTGAGTCGGCGCAAGAGGCGGCGCCTGTGCCCCCGATCAGGGTCGATACCAGGCGACCCGGGCGCGCTGCCGGGATGCTGGCCGCACATTATCCGGCAAACCGGCGAGGCGAGGCCGAGGCCGTGTTCGTCGAGCTCATGTCCCGCTATCATCAGGTCGAGCAGCAGTTCGGCATCCCCGAGGGCGATCTGGGCGGGGCGCTGGCGGCCTTTGTGGCCGGCAACTGGATGGCGCTGAATGACAAGGCCTTCCCGGACACGCTGTTCCCGCCGCTGGTTGACCAGATGCGGGCGCTGCTGTCGGCGCAACCCGGACTTGCCGAGGCGCCAGAGGTCGATCTGCGGGACATGTATGACCAGCTGGTCATTGTGGGGATGCTGATGGCGTCAACCCAGATCGGTCTGCAGCGGGCTCCTGATCCGGCCACCGCCTCGCGGATGCACGAGGCCGCAGGCGAGTATCTGCGCCAGATGTTCAAGACTGATCCTGATCTGTTGCAGCTTGGGCCAAACGGCCTTGACCTCGCTGACCGGGGGTGACGGCCCGCTCAGTACGAGAAGGCAAAGCGGAACCTGCCGTCCGGCTCGACCGTGGCGTCGCACCGCGTCCAACGGGCGTTGCCTGGTCCCTGCATGGCGTCGGCCAGACGCAGGAAAAGCTCGGGCAGCCGGCCCATGCGGGTAATGTAGCCGGTTTCCGCCATGCTGTCGTCGCAGGCGAACAGGATGTCGGTGCTGCGCCCATCCAGCAGACATTCGATGCGCAGCCTGTGCCAACCGGAGTCCCCGGCCAGAGCCAGAGCCTCTTGTCCGATGGCCTGGTGCAATTCACTGATCTCGTCTGGCATGCGCACCCCGTTCAGAACTCACACCCTTGCAGCACTGACGCATGGGCGCCCGCAAGGCATTGGCGCAACACCACGAATGCCGGATCAGACCAGAAAGGCGCCGGATCTGACAGCGGAATCTCAGAACATCGCATGCGCCCCGCGGTCATCCGCCACCTCGCCCCGGAGCATGGCGGCGTAGTGATCCTCGAGCCGGTCGGTGCCGAACTCGGGTGTGGCGTCCGCGTCATAGCTCCGGGTGACGGGGTTCCACAGCAGCATCGACTCGGTCGCGTAGTAGCGCCCGATCCGCGCGAGCTGCGCCTTGGCTTTCAGGTGCGGCGACAGGGTGCCAAGCGCCGTCATCAGGGCGACGATTCCGTGCATCAGGGCGACGGGGACGCGACGGATGCGGATGGGGTGGCCTGTCAGCCGTTCCAGCATGGCGGCCTGGTCCAGCGGCGTGATCGCCGGGCCGGGGCCGCCGATGGGGAGTATCCGGTTGCGCTTGTCGGGGTCGGTCAGGGTCAGGGCGAGGAAGCGGCCGAGGTCGGCATCCGAGATCGGCTTGCAGGCGGTGAGCCTGCCGTCGGCAAAGACGAGGAATGGCCGGCCCTGTTGCACCCGCGACACCTGGCCCGAGAGCGATTTGAAGAAGGCGGTGGGGCGGACGATGGTCCAGTCCAGCGGTGCGGCCTGCAGTTCGGCCTCGAAGGCGAGTTTCGCGCGCTGGAATTCCAGCTGCGGCTTCTGCACGCAGATGGCGGAGAGCAGGGTGAAGTGTCGGACACCCGCCGCGACGGCAGCCGTCAGCGCGGCGGAATTGGCGGCGTGGTCCACCGCCCAGGCATCCGCCGGCGCCCCGGTGCGGCTGGCAAGGCACGAGATGACAGCATCGCAGCCGGTCATGGCGCTGGCAAGCGTGGTCCGGTCCGTGACCTCGCCCCGGATCAGGCTGCAGCCGGGGAGCAGATTCTCATCTGCGGCGGGGCGGATCAGCGCGGTGACGCGATGCCCTTCGGCCCGCAAGGCCCGTGCGGTCGCCCGGCCGATGGTGCCGGTGCCGCCAAGAAGAAGGACGGAAAGCGAGGCCATGCCGTCAGTCTAGCAGGACAGTTGCCACTGACAATTGCCACGCAACAGAAAGCCCGGCCGTTGCCGACCGGGCGTTCGGGGCAGGCAAGCCGGATCAGATCGCCGACTTGATCCAGTTTTCCAGAGCGGCCTTGGGCGCGGCGCCGACCTTGTTCGAAATGACCTGGCCGTCCTTGAACATGAACAGCGCCGGGATGCCGCGGACGCCGAGGACGGCGGGGCTGTCGGGGTTCTCGTCCACGTTGACCTTCACGATCTTCACCTTGCCGGCGTATTCGGTCGCCAGCTCTTCCAGTGCCGGGCCGATCTGGCGGCAGGGGCCGCACCATTCGGCCCAGAAGTCCACGACGACCGGGATCGGCGATTTGCGGACTTCGGCATCGAAGGTTGCATCGGTGACGGCGACAGTGGCGGCGCCCATGATCGTTCTCCTACGGGATTTGTCGGATATCGAACGTATGGACCCTGTCCGGGAACGTCAAGGGATCGTGGCACGGGCCAGCGCCTGCCTCACGATCTCGGGAGCGAGGGACATCAGCCGCGGCGCCCTGGTCCAGAGGATCGCCGTCTCGATCCGCAGGCCGGGGTAGATCTGCCCGACCATGTGGGCATAGGCGCCCAACTGACGGAGGATGCCCTCTGGCACGGACTCCTCTCGGTCAGGGATGACGGCGTTCGACTTGTAATCGACGATCAGGGCCTGGTCGGCGGTCAGGATCAGCCGGTCGATCGACCCGGCGAGGGTCCGGCCCTGCCAGGGGGCGGTCAGGGCAACCTCGGCCAGGCTGTCGGGGCCGAAGAGGCACGCAAGATCGGGATGGGTCAGCACCGCCCCGGCCTCGGCCAACGCGGCGGCGCGCAGTGCCGGATCGGGGATCAGCGCCTCGGCATGAGCAGCCCAGGTCGTGGGGTCGAGGCCCGGCAGCCGTTCCAGGAGCAGGTGCAGCGCGGTGCCGCGGCGTTTCGCTTCCTCGGTGTCGAAGCCCGCCTCGCCCGGGAGCGCCTTGGGACCGCCGAGATCCGAAGGCGACAGCACGGCCGCCGGACGCAAGGCTTCGGGTGCAGGGCGGCTGGCCCAGTCGGGCAGCGCCGGCAGGGGCGTCCGCGGTGCCTCTTGCCGAAGGGGGGCGGGCCAGGTGCCGTGGCTGTGGCGCAGGATGCCGCCTTCAAGCTCTTCGGACCCCGCGGCCATCACCCCGGCCGAGATCAGCCGGTGCCAGGTCGCGTCCTCCGTGACCTTGCCCGCGCCAGCCGCCACCAGCCAGCAGCGCGCCCGGGTCATGGCGACGTAAAGGAGGCGCAGCCGTTCCGCCGCCTCGCGCTCGGCCCTCCCGGCCCGCAGGCGCGACAACAGCGCGGGGCTGTCGGCTTCGGGCATCTTCCACAGCGCCGGGCCGCCGGGGACGGGCTGGATCTGGTCGCGTTGCGGTGGCGCATAGTCGGTGCATTCGGGCAGGATGACGATCTCGGCCTCCAGCCCCTTGGCGCCGTGCACCGTCATCACCCGGATCAGCTCGCCCGAGCCTTCGGCCTGCCGCTTGACCTCGACCTCGTCGGTTTCCATCCAGGTCAGAAAGCCGGTCAGGCTGGGCACCTCGGCCCGCTCGTAGGCCAGTGCCTGCGACAGAAGCTCGTCGATCCCGTCCTCGGCCTCGGGGCCCAGCCGCGCAATCAGCTTGCGCCGGCCGTCATGGCGGTTCAGCGCGCGCTCCAGAAGGTCGTAGGGGCGCAGGAAATCGGCCTGATCGCGCATATCGTCGAGAAAGGCGCGGGTCTCCGCATGCCCCGGATCCGCGCGCAGGGCCTGCCACAGATAGCCCGGCCGGGGCTGGGCCAGGCGGTAGAGGTCGGTCTCGCTCCATCCGCAGAGCGGCGAGCGCAGGACGCAGGCAAGCGACAGGTCATCCTCGGGCGTGTCGAGGAAGGCGAGGAGAGCCGACAGGTCGCGCACCGCGAGTTCGCCACCCAGCCGAAGCCGGTCGGCCCCGGCGATCGGCAGGCCCTCCTCCTTGCAGGCGCGGATGAGGTCGCGGAACACGCCGGTCCGGCGCTGGACGAGGATCAGGAAGTCGCCCGGCCGCACCGGTCGTTCGGTCGCCCCGCCCTTGCGCGCCGCCTGGGGAATCTGCGTGCCCTGCTCCAGCTGTGCGCGGATCCAGCCCGCGATCCGGCGAGCAAGCCGGATCTGCGCATCCTCGGGGTGGCGCAGGTCAAGCGGTTCGTCCCAGCGGTCGGGTTCGGGCGCCTCTGCCTTTTCCAGCACCGGCCAGACATCGACGCGGCCGGCGAGGTCGGGACTGATGGCGATGTGATGCGACCCGCCGCCCAGCGCGGCCTGCTCGGTCGGGGTGAAGGTGGCATCGACCACGTTCAGGATCGCGGGAGAGGAGCGGAAGGAATGTTCCAGCACCCGGTCGTCAAGTCCCGGCCCTCCGGCGAGGCGCGTGCCGAAATGGGCGCGCATCCGGTCGAAGGCCGCGACATCGGCGCCCTGGAAGGAATAGATCGACTGCTTCTTGTCGCCGACCACGAACAGCGTCCGGTCCCTCGTCGCAGCCCCCTGGCCGGCGATCAGCTCGGCCGCCAGTTCCTCGATCAAGAGCCACTGGTCGGGGCTGGTGTCCTGCGCCTCGTCCACTAGGATATGGTCGAGCCCGCCGTCCAGCCGATACAGCACCCAGGCCGACAGCGAGGGATCCTTCAGGAGGTGCAGCGCCCGGCGGATCAGGTCGTCGAAGTCGAGAAGGCCACGCACCGCCTTGCGATCGGCGTATTCCCTAAGGAACGCGGCAGCGAATTCGTGCAGCGCCAGCGTCTGTTCCGCGGCGGCCAGAGCCTTTTCCGCTTCGCGCGCATCGGCGACGCGCTGCATGAAATCGTCGAAGTCATGCACCAGATCGCCCATGGCGGTGCGGACCTTCACCGTCGGTACCTTGGCGAAATTGGGCTGTCCGTCCTTCTTCAACAGCGCCGCATAAAGAGCCTCGAGGTTGCCCCGTGAGGGCGCCTGCCAGTCGATCCCGGCCAGCACCGCGGCCAGGTCCTGCATGGTCTGGCTGCCCTGCCGGAACAGGGGCAGGGTCTGCGCGATCAGCCAGTCCTCGGAGCCCTTGAAGGCGAGCGACAGGAGATACCGGTCGTCCACCACCTCGGGCAGGCCGAACAGGCGCAACACTCCGGCCCGGTCGAGCGGCGGGTCGAAGTGCGCGCGACGGGCGGCGATGGACTCGACCAGCTTGCCGAAATCCTCGCCGTTCGGCACCTCGGTCATCCGGCGGACGACATGGGCGAGAGGTCCATCGGCCATTTCCTCGACGATCTCGGCCCGCATCAGGCGACCGGCGCGGTCGTCCATCTCGGCAAAGCCGGGCGAGACATCGGCCTCCAGCGGAAAGCGGCGCAGGAGGCTGGCGCAGAAGCTGTGGATGGTCTGGATGCGCAACCCGCCCGGCGCCTCGATCGCGCGGGCGAACAGCTGGCGCGCGCGGGCCAGCCGGTCGGGCGTCAGGTCGCCCTCGCCGAGGTCCGACAGTTCCTTGCGCAGGGCCTCCTCGGGCCGCATCGCCCATTCGCCCAGCCGCTGGAACAGGCGGTTCTGCATCTCGGTCGCGGCGGCCTTGGTGTAGGTGAGGCAGAGAATGCGCGTCGGATCGACGCCGTTCAGCAAAAGCCGCGCCACGCGGTCGGTCAGCACGCGAGTCTTGCCAGACCCGGCATTGGCCGACAGCCAGGTGTTGCGCGCGGGGTTCGCGGCGGCGATCTGGCGGGCGAAGGCTTCGGTCATTCCAGGACCTCGGGTGCGGGCTCGTCGGTCATCTCCCATTCGCCGAAACGGGAGAGGTGGTCGTAGTCGCTGGGGTCGCTCGCCTTTTCCAGCGCGCGGCGGGCGGTGTAGCCCTGGGTCGGGCGGAAGTAGCTGGCCATCAGACCGCCGAAACGATTCCAGACCTCGGCCACCTGGCCGGGTTCCAGAAGGATCTCTTCCTTCTTCAATTGCGCCTTCAGGCCAACATAGACGACCCGGGCAACTGTGGACGGATCAAGGCCCTTGAAGCCGCCGCCTTCGGCCATGGCGGCCAACAGCAGAAGCTGTTTGTCGAAATGTTCCTGCTGTTTCGGGGTCGGCGGATCGCCGGTCTTGTAGTCGATCAGCAGCAGCCGCCCGTCGGCCAGACGGTCGATCCGGTCGGGCTTGCCGGTCAGGGTGAAGTCCAGCTCCGGCACGCGCAACGCTCCCTTTTCTTCCAGAAGCACCGGCTGGCCGCCGGTCGCGGCCGAGAAGTCGAGGAAGGCATCCGCCGCCTTGGCCAGCCGCGCAAACCAGATCGTCCGGGCGAGGGGCCAGGCGACACGCGCGGCCAGAACCTCTTCGGCGATGGACAACAGCGTCTGACGGTCGCCGCCGCCCTGTTTCAGGTACCGCTCCAGGATCTCGTGCAGCACCGTGCCGCGCAGGCGGGGGTCGGGCTCGGGGCGCAAGGGGTCGAGCGGGCGCAGCTTCAGCACATGACGAGCGTAGATCGCATGGGGATCGCGAATCAGGGTCTTGATCTCGGTCACCGAAAGCTGGCGCGGCCGGGCTGCGACCGGCGGGCACGGCGAGGGGCGGCGGGCCGGGGCGACGCGCGGGGCTGCGTCGAAGGCCTCGCCCAGGCGCAGCCAGTGCGCGCCGCGGTCGCGGATCTCGGCCAGGGCCTCGGGCCCTTTCTGGTCAGGCAAGCCGGCGAGCAGGTTCACCAGCCGGTTCAGCCAGCGCGAGGGCACGGTTTCCGCCTCGGTCCCGCGCTTCGCCCGGGTCAGGACGACGCGGGGGGCGGCCATCGCCTGCTGCCAGTCATGCGCCGACAGGCCGATCTGGCGTTCGGGCAGCAATAGCCCCGCCTCCGTCCGCATCGCGCGGTTCAGCCAAGGGTCCGCCGGCGGCTGAGCGGGCCAGATACCATCGTTCAGCCCGCCGAGCACGACCAGATCGGCCCCCTGCACCCGCGCCTCGAGCGTGCCCCAGATCATGATGCCGGGATGCAGCCCCTCGGTCTCGCGCACCTCGTCGCGGTTCAGAAGTCCATGGATCAGCCCGGCATAGTCCGGGGCCGTCAGCGCGCCCGCCGCCGGGGCCTCGGCCTGAAGCTCGCTCATCCCCGCCAGGGCCTTTTCCCCGGCCTCCTTCCGCCACAGCCCGCCGCTGCCCGTCATATCGAACCCAGCCGCCAGCCGTTCGGCCAGCCGCAGATGCCGCGCGACGAAGTCGGCCAGCGGAAGGCGGCCCGAGACCTCTTGCCCGCAAAGCGTTTCAGCCACGATCCCCGCCCAGTCCCCGGCCCGATCCAGCCGAGAGCGGGCGGCCCAGTCGCAAAGGCTGTCGGCGGTAGGGAAGGCCGGACCGTTGCGGCGGATGTGCAGCTCGAACTCGCGCGTCAGGATCAGGTGCTGGCCGCGGTCGCCGCCGGAAAAGGCCAGCGGATGTTTCAGTAGCGCCAGAAGCGCATCGGCAGTCAGCCTTTGCTGAAACAGCGCCGCTGCCTGCCGCAGCAACCGCCCGGGCGGCGACAGGGCCAGCGGCCGCCCGGCAGAATCGTCTGGCCGGATGCCCCAGCGGTCCAGCACCGCGGAGACGCGCCGGGTCAGGTCGCGGTCGGGTGTCACCAGCGCGGCGCGGGTGCCGGTCTCGGCCGCCTCGCGCAGGATCAGGGCGATGGCCATGGCCTCGGCGCGGGCGGTCGGAGCCTCGAGGAGCGTGAGCCCCCGGGTCGCGGCGAGCAGGTCGCCAAGCTGCGGCCCCTCGGCCAGCCACTGATGCGTTACCGGCGCCGGGCGCAAGGCGAGCGAGACAAGCCGGTTCCGTGCCGGATCGGGCGCGGTGGTCGCGGTCCAAGGCTGCACGTCCTGCGGGCCGAAGCCCAGCAGGTCCATCAGCCGGCGGGTGCGGAACTGGGGGTGGTCCTCGGCGGTCAGCGCGTCGTCCATGCCCTGCCAGACCTCGGGCGGCAGGTCGAAGTCATGGCCCGGCAGCACGATCGCCCCCTGCGGCAGCCCGGCCACTGCCTGCATCAGCAGCGCCGTCGTCCCGCGCGAGCCGGTGGAGCCGGCCAGGATCACCGGCCCCGGCGGCGGGCGGCGGGCCCAGGTCTCGGGCAGGCTGGCGACAGCGCGGCGCAGGTTGGCTTCACCATCGGGCGCATCTTCTGCCAGCGCCTCGGCGACGATGCCGAGAAAGGCCTGCGTCCGCGCCCAGTGGGCGGAATGGTTCGCCACGTCCAGCGCGGCGATGCGGTCGGGCGCGACGCCCTCGCCCTGCATCTCGGCCATCAGATTGGCCAGACTGTCGGCAAGGTCGTAAAGTGCTGCGCGCGGGAACCGGGTAGCGCCCTTATCCAGGAGCCGGTCGAGCAGCACCGACAGCACCAGCCGCCGCCGCAAGGCAGATGTCGGGCGCGGGAGGGCCAGGTCGCACAGAAGCGTGGCTTCGGTCACCAGCATCAGGCGCGGCAGGAACCGCGCACCCTGCGCCAGCAGGCAGTCGGTCACCCGGCGCCGCATCCGCTGGGTGTTCAGGATCAGCGTCACCTTCGCCATGGCCTCGGGCGGCTGGCCGGCCATGCGGTCGATGAGCCCGGAGACCAGCTCGGCCGGGAAGTCGGCGCCGGGCGGCAGGGCGAAGATCGTGCGGGGGTCAGCCATGGCGGGCAGAGTGCAACAGGGCTTCGGCCTCGGCAATCCCGGCGGGGTGGCCGACATCGCACCAGTCGCCGGGATGCAGGACGCCATAGGCGGTGCCGGCGGCGATCATCGCATCCCAGGGGCGGTTGAGCGAAAAGACCTCCTCCGGCATCGCCCGGATCCGGTCGGGCCTCAGGATCTGCGCGCCGATGTAGACGTGATCCTCGCCGCCCTGCCCGCGCGACAGCCGCCCCGAGGCGTCCAGCCGGAAATCCCCCTTCGACCCGTGCGCCCGCGCGCGATCCACCGGCAGGAGGAGCAGAAGCGCCTCCATCCGGCTGCCGTCCCAGGCGGCGGCGAGCGTGCGCAATGGGTTTGGTCCGGTCCAGATCCCGTCGCTGTTCAGCACGGCCACCGGGCCCTCACCCAGGAGCGGCAGCGCGGCCTTGAGCCCGCCGCCGGTTTCCAGGATCCGCCCTTTCTCATGGCTGATCGCCACACCACGCCCGGCAAGATGGGCTGACAGCTGCTCGGCCCGGTAATGGGTGTTAACGACGATCCGGCTGACGCCGGCAGCCTCTGCCACGTCCAGCGCATGGTCGATCAGCGCCCGGCCCGCGACGGGGATCAGCGGCTTCGGCCGGTCGGCGGTCAGCACGCCCATCCGGGTGCCGAAGCCCGCGGCGAACAGCATCAGCGGGAAGGGACAGGCGGACATGCGGCGCGGATCCTGTGCAGGGTTTCGGGGTCGGGCGGAGGCAGAAGCCGGTCGCAGACGGCGCGCAGTCGGGCCAGGGCAGGATGGGCGAGATTGCGATGCAGCTGGCCCCAGACGCGCGGCAGCAGCGGCAGATAGCCGGGCTTGCCCGCGACCAGCGCCAGCCGCACGAAGACCCCGAGGATCCGCAACGCCCGCTGCGCGCCAAGCGCGGCGTAATGGGCGGCAAAGGCCTGCGGATCGGCGCCCGTCGCCGCGACGAAACGGGCAACCATCGCGTCCTCGGTGCCCTGCCCCACATCGCGCCGCGCGTCCTGCAAGAGCGAGACCAGATCATAGCCCGGCTGGCCCAGCTGCCCGAGCTGGAAATCCAGCAGTCCCACCCGCGCCAGCCCAAGCCGGGCGGGCAGCCAGATCAGGTTCTCGGCATGGAAATCGCGCAGGATCAGCACGCGCGGGCCATCGGCATGGGCCTGAAGCACTCCGGTCAGCACGGCAAGGAACTCGGACGGATCCGGGCTGCTGCCGGTCGCGGCCCGGGCATACCCGTCCAGCGCAAACGCGGCGGCGCCGGCCCAGTCGGCGGCCGAAAGGTCCGGCAGGCCCGCCGGCGGCGGCGCGGACTGGAGATGCAGGAGGGCATCGACAGCGGCGGCGTAGAGCTCGGCTTCGCGGGTCGGATCGGCAGCGATCAGGCGGGCGAAGAGGTCGTCGCCCAGATCCTCGAGCAGCAGGATGCCGCGCGGCAGGTCCTCGGCCAGCACGCGCGGTGCCGAAAGGCCCAGCGCGCGCAGATGCCGGGCCATGGCCGAGAACGCCACCGGGTCGTCCGCCCCGCCGGGCGGGTTGTCCATCAGGATGGCGGTCGCCGCGCCCAGCCGCAGCCGTTCGTAGCGCCGGTCCGAGGCGTCCCCTGCCAGATGCCGGCGCTTCGCCACGCCCCAGCCGGCCCGGTCGAGGAAGGCGGTCAGCTCGGCCGCGCGGTCAGCCATCTGTCAGCGCCCGCGCCAGCCCGTCGCGCCCGCCGAGGATGACGGCGCGGCGCCCCTCGCCCAGTGGTTCCAGCCGGATCGTCAGTGCGCCCTCTGGGCGGTGGCTGCCCAGCCGGTCGGGCCATTCGACCAGACAGATTGCCGTCTCGAAGGCCTGGTCCAGCCCCAGTTCCCAGACCTCGTCGGGATGGGCCAGACGGTAGAGATCGGCGTGCCAGATCTCGCCGTCAGCATCGGGATAGACCTGCACCAGCGTGAAGGTCGGCGATGGCACCTCCTCGCCCTCGCCCAGCCTTGCACGGATGAAGGCGCGCGTCAGGCTGCTTTTCCCCGCGCCAATCGGCCCTTCCAGAAGCACCACGTCGCCCGGCCGCGCCAGCGCCGCTAGCCTTCGGCCCAGCGCCTCGGTCGCGGTCGGGTCGGGAAGGTCAAGGGTCACGGCAGATAAGGGCTCGGCAGACATGCCGCGACTGTAGCGGTCCGGGATGCCGCTGCAAGCCTCAGGCCGACAGTTCCTCCTGCAGCCGGGTTTCGCGCACCGTGGTCAGGGGTGCTGCGACCTGATGGCGGAAGGTGATCATCGTGGCCCCCCCGGTCAACGGCCGGAACCGGCAGGAGACCAGCCGCCCGTCCGCAAGCCGCACATCGCCCTCCCAGGGGGTGCGGTCCCCGCCGCTGGTGACGAAGTCGGTCGCATCGTCCCAGAGCAGCGTCGGCGCGGAATGCTCGCGCCACCAGGCCGACAGCGTTGTGATGCTGGCTTCGGACAGAAGCACCTGCGGGTCGTGCAGCCAGAGCCGGGCGTAGGCTGCGTTCGACATCACCAGCTGCCCGCCCTGCGAAAAGACGGCAACCCCGTCCTCGACCGCGTCGATCACCGATTGTCCCAGCTCCAGATCGGCGCGATAGCGGCGGGTGCGGCTCATCTCGTTCGAGATGTCCTCGAACATGAAGGCCAGCGCGCCGTTCGGATGCGGACGGCCGATCACGCGGTAGGTCTGGCCGCCCGGCAGGCTCCAGGTCTCCTCGAAGATGCCCATGCTGGCTTCTTCCTCCAGCCGGGCCAGCTGCTTGCGCCAGCTGCGGTAGTCGCGCGGTTCGGGGATCATCGAGCGGGCGCGCATCGCGTCGAGGAAGGCGTTCAGCGAGGGCCGGGCGATCAGCATCTCGGGTGGAAGCCGGGTCAGGTCGGTCAGTGCCGGGTTGAACATCTGCAGACAGCGCGCGCGGTCGAAGATCGCCAGGCCGATCGGCAGGTCGGCGAAGGTCTTGGTCAGGGTCTGCATGAACTCGCGCAGGGCGGTTTCGGCCTGCACCGCCTTGTCGGCGGCCTGAGCATAGCACAGCACCTCCTCTCCCGCCGGCACCTGCACCAGGTCGAACCATTCCGCGCCGCTGGGCATCTGCAGCTTCAGCCGCGCCGAGGCGCCGGGCGGCCGGTCGAACAGTTTCGGAAGGGGCCAGGACAGATCCTCGCCCTCGGGCAAGAGCTCGACCGCGCGGATCAGGTAGGCATGGTTTGCCCATACCACGCTCCCATCGGCTGCCTCTTTCCACAGAAGAACCGGAGCCCGCGACAGGATCGCACGCTGCGTCAACACCTCGTTCTGAAGCGCCGCCGCAGTGGTGGCATCGCTGTGGCCCGCCGACAGGTCGATCGGTAGCCCGGTTTGCCCGGCCTCCACTGCAAGATGCAGAAGACCCGAGCGCAGTTCGGCCTTAAGGACCAGCGGAGGGCTGATCGCGGGGTGCGAGGCGATCCTGATCTGGCCGGTGCGGGGCAGGCTTGCCAGCCGCTCTGCCAGACAAGGAAAATCGGGGCCGAAGCGCGCCATGAGCCGCCCCCAGGCGCGCTGATCCTCGCCCTCCGGCAGCAGCGCGCGCGCCGCGGGCGAGGCGTCGATCAGCCGCTCGCCGTCGAACAGGAAGGCGATCTGTGCCGGCGTGACTGCGAAAATGCCGGCGACCTCGGCCGGGTGGCGATCAAGCCAGGCCTGCATCAGGAACAGGGCCGAAAGGGCGACCAGAAAGGCCGCAAGCACCATTCCGATGATCATCGCCAGATCGCCCATTCCGCAAGCACCCCTGAAAAGGACTCAGCTTTAACGAACGCTAGGCGCCGAACGGTTAATTGTGGGTTAATCCGAGCTTCGGATCGGCACCGGCTCTCGTGCACGGGCCGCAGGACCACCCTTTCGCAGCCTGACCGCAGGTGATAGCCAGCCCGGGCAATGACGACGCAACAGAACACCAGGGCCGGCATCTGGCTGATGATCGCCACGACGCTGGTCTTTGCCGCACAGGACGGGATCTCGCGTCACCTGGGGTCGCATTACGCGGTCACGATGGTGGTGATGATCCGCTTCTGGTTCTTCGCGTTCTTCGTCATGGCCCTGGCCGCCCGGTCGCAGGGCGGTCTTGCCGCTGCCGCAAGGTCGCATTTCCCCTGGGTGCAATTGGCGAGGGGGCTGATCCTCGTGGCCGAAATCGCGGTGATGATGGTGGGCTTCGTCAAGCTGGGCCTGATCGAGGCGCATGCGGTCTTCATCTGCTATCCGCTGCTGGTGGCGGCACTGTCGGGGCCGGTCCTGGGCGAAAAGGTCGGCTGGCGGCGCTGGACGGCGATCCTGGTGGGCTTTGTCGGCGTGCTGATCATCCTGGAACCCGGCTTTGGCGTCTTTTCGCCCTGGGCCCTTGTTCCACTGCTCGCGGCTGCCATGTTCGCGCTTTACGGGCTTCTGACCCGCTATGTCGCGCGAAAGGACAGCACGACTGTCAGCTTCTTCTGGACCGGCGTCGTGGGCGCCATTGCCATGACGCCCTTCGGCCTGGCGCAATGGACCTGGATGACCCCCGCCGACTGGGGCTGGATGGCCACGCTCTGCTGCTCGGCGGCTCTGGGCCACTGGCTCTTGATCCGTGCCTTTGCTGTGGCAGAGGCCTCGGCGATCCAGCCTTTTGCCTATCTGCAACTGGTCTGGGCCAGCGGAATCGGGCTGGTGGTGTTCGACGAGACGCTCCGGATCAACGTCGCAATCGGAGCGGGAATCGTTGTGGCAGCAGGGGTCTTCACGCTGTGGCGCCAGCGGGTGCGCGAGAATGCGGCGCTGGGCGAGCGGCAAGGCTAGCGGTCCCGGTTGCCCTGCGGGCGGGCGGCGCGTAAAAGCCTCCCCAGTCAGAAGGAGACTGCCATGCCTGCCCCGAAACCTGTCGTCCTGTGCATCCTTGACGGCTGGGGCATCGGTCCGAACCCCGAGACTTCGGCGCCGGCACAGGCAAGGGTGCCCACTTTCAACCACCTCTGGGCGACCTGCCCGCATGCGACGCTGACGACCTTCGGGCCGGACGTGGGCCTGCCGACCGGGCAGATGGGCAATTCCGAGGTCGGGCACACCAACATCGGCGCGGGCCGCGTGGTGGCGATGGACCTGGGCGCGATCGACCTGGCGGTCGAGGACGGCAGTTTCGCGCGGAACCCCGCGATCCTGGACTTCGCCGCGAAGGTGAAGGCGGCCGGCGGCACTGCGCATCTCATGGGGGTCATCTCGGACGGGGGCGTGCATGGCCATGTGAACCACGTCCTCGCGGCAGCCCGGGCGATCACCGCCCTCGGCGTTCCGGTCGCGCTGCACGCGGTGACGGACGGGCGCGACGTGGCACCCTCGTCGGCGCTGGGCTATGTCGAGGCGCTGGTGAGGCACCTGCCCTATGGTGCCGGCATCGCCACGGTGACGGGGCGCTACTGGGCGATGGACCGCGACAACCGGTGGGAGCGGGTCAGCCGCGCCTTCGACGGCATGGTCCATGCCCAGGGCGAGAGCGCGCCGGACGCTCTGACCGCGATCACGACCAGCTATGGCAAGGGCGAAACCGACGAGTTCCTCGCCCCCACGGTGATCGACGGCTACCACGGCGCGCGGGACGGCGACGGCGTGTTCTGCCTCAACTTCCGGGCCGACCGCGCGCGAGAAATCCTGGCGGCCATCGGGGATCCCGGTTTCACGGCCTTCGACATGGGCACCCGGCCCAAGTGGTCGGCGCTTCTGGGGATGGTCGAATACTCCGACCTGCACAACGCCTACATGGCCACGGCCTTCCCCAAGCGCGTCCTCGTCAACACGCTGGGCGAATGGGTCGCCGCGCACGGGCTGACCCAGTTCCGCCTGGCGGAAACCGAGAAATATCCGCATGTCACCTTCTTCCTGAACGGCGGCCGCGAACAGCCCTACCCGGGCGAGGATCGCGCCATGCCGCCCTCGCCCAAGGTGGCCACCTACGACCTGCAACCCGAGATGAGCGCCGATCATGTCTCGGACCGCCTCGTGGAGGCGATCGAGAAAGGCTATGATCTGATCGTGGTCAACTACGCCAACCCCGACATGGTGGGGCATACCGGAAGCCTGCCCGCTGCGATCAAGGCCTGCGAGGCGGTGGACCGCGGTCTTGCCCGGGCGCTGGCGGCGCTGGAGGCGCGCGGGGGCGCGATGATCGTCACCGCCGACCACGGCAACTGCGAGGTCATGGTGGATCCGGTGACGGGCGGCCCTCATACCGCGCATACCACGAACCCGGTTCCGGTGATCCTGGTCGGCGGCCCGGCGGGGGCGAGGCTCCGCGACGGGCGGCTGGCCGACCTTGCCCCGACGCTTTTGCAACTCATGGGCCTGCCGCAGCCGCCCGAGATGACCGGACAGACCCTGATCGCATGATCCGCGCCGCGCTACTTGCCCTTTGGCTGACCCTGCCCGCCCGGGCCGAGACCGTGGCGGAACAGGCGGCGCGGGCGTCTGCCGACCTGCAGAGCGCAGTCGTGGCGCTGGAAAGCGCCACCGAGGCGCGGGACCGGGTCTCGGCGCTGAGCCAGACGATCCGCGCATACGAGGCGGGGCTTGGCGCGCTGCGGGGCGCGCTGCGCGAGGCGGCCTTGCGCGAATCCACCCTCACCCGCGCCTTCGAGGCCAAGCGCGACCGGATCGGGCAGCTTCTTGGCGTGCTGGCGACGATGGAGGCCAATCCGGGGCCGCTGCTGCTGTTGCACCCCGATGGGGCTCTGGGCACGGCGCGGTCGGGGATGATCCTCGCCGACGTGACCCCCGCGCTGCAATCCGAGGCGCTTCGGGTGAAGGCCGAGCTGCAGGAACTGGCCGAACTGCGCGCCCTGCAACTGTCGGCCGGCGAGGTTCTGGAACGCGGACTTGCCGCCGCGCAGACCGCGCGTACCGCCCTGTCGCAGTCGATTTCCGATCGAACCGACCTGCCGCGCCGCTTCACCGAGGACCCCGAGGTGCTGAAGGGCCTTCTGGAAAGCGCCGACACGCTGGACGCTTTCGCCGCCGGCCTGTCGCCCGACAGCGAAACCGGCCAGTCCTTCGCCGCAGCGAAGGGAAACCTGCCGCTGCCCGTCCTGGGCACCGTCCTGCGCCGTCCGGGCGAGGCCGACGCCGCCGGGGTCCGCCGCCCCGGCGTGACGCTGGCCACGCGGGCCCATGCCCTCGTCACCGCGCCGTGGCCCGCCACGATCCGATTTCGCGGCCCGCTGCTCGACTACGGAAATGTGATGATCCTGGAGCCCGGCGACGGCTATCTACTGGTGCTGGCAGGGCTGGAAACGCTGTATGGCGAGGTGGGAGAAGTCGTGGCCGCAGAGGCCCCTCTCGGCCTGATGGGGGGACCGGCGACCGGGACGGCGGAATTCGTGGCGCTGGGTCCAGATGGCTCTGGCGGGCGTGACACGGAAACGCTTTATATGGAAGTCAGACAGGGCGCGGCGCCCGTGGACCCGATGCCGTGGTTCGCAGCGCTGGCCCGCACAGGAGAGTGACGAGCATGAAGAAGCATGTGATGGCCGCCCTGGCGGGAACCGTGGCCGGGGTCATCGCGACCACCCAGGTCGCCGCTCCGCTGATTGCACAGGAGATGTCGAGCGACAGTTCGGTCTACGAGCAGCTCGATCTCTTCGGCGACATTTTCGAGCGCGTCCGTGCCCAGTATGTCGAGGACGTGCCGACCGAAAAGCTGGTGACAGCGGCGATCAACGGCATGCTCACCTCGCTTGACCCGCATTCCAGCTATCTGTCCGCGAAGGATTTCGAGGACATGCAGGTCCAGACCCGGGGCGAGTTCGGCGGGCTGGGGATCGAGGTGACGCAGGAAGAGGGCTTCATCAAGGTGATTTCGCCGATGGACGGCACGCCCGCGGCCAAGGCCGGGATCCTGGCCGGAGACTTCATCACCCATGTGAACGGCGAGTCCGTCCTTGGCCTGATGCTGGATGACGCGGTGGCCAAGATGCGCGGGCCGGTCGGGTCCGAGATCATCATTACCGTGGTCCGTCAGGGCACGCCGGAACCCTTCGACGTGTCGATCATCCGCGACACGATCAAGCTGACCGCCGCCAAGGGTCGCGTCGTCGGCAAGACCGTGGTCCTGCGGCTCACCACCTTCAACGACCAGACCACCAGCGGCATGACCGAGGCGCTGAAGAAGGGCATCGAGGAACTGGGCGGGTCCGAGAACCTGGACGGCGTGGTGATCGACCTGCGCAACAACCCCGGCGGCCTTCTGAACGAGGCGATCTCGGTGTCGGATGCCTTCCTCGACAAGGGCGAGATCGTCTCGACCCGGGGTCGCGTCGCGGGCAGCGGCGAGCGCTATAACGCCAAGGCGGGTGATCTGGCCGGGGGCAAGCCAATCGTGGTGCTGATCAACGGCGGTTCCGCCTCGGCGTCCGAGATCGTCGCGGGCGCGTTGCAGGACCATCGCCGGGCGATCGTCGTGGGCACCAAGAGCTTCGGCAAGGGGTCGGTCCAGACCCTGATCCCGCTGCGCGGCGACGGGGCGATGCGGCTGACGACAGCGCGTTACTACACGCCGTCGGGCCGGTCGATCCAGGCCTTGGGCATTTCGCCGGACATCGTGGTGCAGCAACCGCCGCCGAAGCCGGTCGATCCGGCTGCCGCAGAGGAAGAGAAATCCGTCGCAAGCCGGCAGCGGTCCGAGGCCGACCTGCGCGGTGCGATCTCGAACGACTCGATGACGGACGAGGAAAAGCGGCTTTACGAAGAGGAACTCGCCCGGGCCGAGGAATCGGCCAAGCTGCGCGACGAGGACTACCAGCTGGCCTATGCGGTGGACATCATCAAGGGGCTGACGGCCATCGCCCCGGAGGCGCCCTGACACCATGGTCGCGGCTGACAGTCTGCCCTATCGACCCTGCGTCGGCGTGGTGCTGATCGACGCGCGCGGGCTGGTCTTTGCCGGTCAGCGCATCGACAGCCCCTCGCCCGCCTGGCAGATGCCGCAGGGCGGGATCGACGAGGGCGAAAAGCCGCGCGAGGCCGCCTATCGCGAGCTTTGGGAAGAAACCGGCATCACCCGGGACAAGGTGGAGTTCGTGGCCAAGACCCACGGCTGGGTGACCTATGACCTGCCGCCCGAGCTTCTGGGCAAGGTGTGGGGCGGCAAGTATCGCGGGCAGAAACAGAAATGGTTCCTGTTCCGCTTTCTGGGCCGGGACGCGGACATCAGGATCGCGACCGAACATCCCGAATTTTCCACCTGGCGCTGGATCACCGCCGACGAGATGGTAGACAGCATCGTCCCCTTCAAGCGCGCGGTCTATGAAGAGGTCATCCGCAGCTTTCGCGCCTATCTGGCCTGACGAGGCACCTTCGCCAGCCAGGTGCGCCGTCAGTAGCGTGTCCGCGACCGTTCGCGCGAAGGCAGTTCCCCGGCATGATCCAGCGCACCCGAAGGCGCGATGTTGCGCGCGGTGCCCGCAAGGCCGGACTTGCCGCCGCTGGCGTCGGGGTCCATCGGATGCAGCGGCCCACCGGTTTCCGCCATCGGGTTCGGCCCGGCCTCGCCGGCTCGTTTCAGGTCCAGCGCCTTGCGCGCCAGATCGGCCTGGGTTTCGGAGTTGCCTTCGCCCGACACTGCCGCCGCACGCCGTTCCCTCTCGGCCGTTGCCCGGTCCAGCGCCTCTGCGAGGTAATCGTGCTTGGCCCGCATCCCGGCATCGCCGGTTGCCGCCGTCGCGCCCTTCGGCGCGGCCTTCGACCGCGCCTCGCGCGCCTGACGGTCGGCCAGATCGCGGGCGCGGTTCCGGCGTTCGCGCAGGCGCTCGATCACCGAGGCGAGCTCCCCGTCCGCCAGCGCGGACAGGACCGGAAAGCGGGTCATGTCGGCAAGGCCCAGCTCGTCGGCATCCAGCGCCCGACGCTCGTCGGCAGAGGCAAGGTGGGAAGTCTCGGTCATCTCTTGTCTCCTTCCTGCGGCGTTTCTGTCACAAGCATAACACGAAACGGTGGCCTTGCGTTCCGCTGCGTGTGATCACGCTGTCGTGTGGCCGGCCGGGTTGCCGGTCCGCCGTTCGCCAGGCATCGCCCGCCCTGGAATATCCGCCCGACCCGTGCCGAAGTCGCGGCATTTCCGCCTTTTCTGCCGGATCCTCCGTGCCGTAGCTTGAAACCAGACCTGCTATCGGGCTACGGACCCGCGCAAAAGGCGCCTGCCGCCGTGTGAAAGGTCCGATCGATGTCCCTGCCGAACCACGCCCCGATTCCAGAGCTTTATGTCTCCTACGACTCCGCCCGGAAGCTGAAGATCGAGGCAGGCAACCTGCCCTCCTGGGACCTGACCCCGCGCCAGATCTGCGACTTGGAACTCTTGATGAACGGCGGCTTCCATCCGCTGAAGGGCTTCATGAGTCAGGCCGATTACGACGGCGTCGTCGCCAACATGCGCCTCGCGGACGGCGCGCTCTTTCCCATTCCGATCACGCTGGATGTCTCGGAAGCGTTTGCCGGCAAGGTCGAGCCCGGCCAGGACATCGCGCTGCGCGATCAGGAAGGCGTGATCCTGGCGATCCTGTCGATCAGCGACAAATGGGTGCCGGACAAGGCACTGGAGGCTGAGAAGGTCTTTGGCGCCGATGATCTCGCCCATCCGGCGGTGAACTACCTGCACCACACGGCCGGAAAGGTCTATCTCGGCGGGCCGGTGACCGGGATCCAGCAGCCCGTTCACTACGACTTCAAGGCCCGCCGCGACACGCCGAACGAGCTTCGCGCGCTGTTCCGCAAGCTGGGCTGGCGCAAGGTCGTGGCCTTCCAGACCCGCAATCCCCTCCACCGAGCGCACCAGGAACTGACCTTCCGCGCCGCGCGCGAGGCCGAGGCGAACCTGCTGATCCACCCGGTCGTCGGCATGACCAAGCCGGGCGACGTGGACCACTTCACCCGTGTCCGCTGCTATGAGGCGGTTCTGGACAAGTATCCCGCCCAGACCACGGCGCTGAGCCTTTTGAACCTCGCCATGCGCATGGCGGGTCCGCGCGAGGCCGTCTGGCACGGGATCATCCGCCGCAATCACGGCTGCACCCACATGATCGTCGGCCGCGACCATGCCGGACCCGGCAAGAACAGCCAGGGCAAGGATTTCTACGACCCCTATGCCGCGCAAGAGCTGTTCCGCGCCCATCAGGCCGAGATCGGCATCGAGATGGTGGACTTCAAGCACATGGTCTATGTGCAAGAAAAGGCGCAATACTACCCCGCAAACGAAATCCCCGAAGGCTCCACCGTCCTCGACATCTCGGGCACCGAACTTCGCCGCCGGTTGCGCGAGGGGCTGGAGATCCCGGAATGGTTCAGCTTCCCCGAGGTGGTGGCTGAACTGCGCAAGACCAGTCCGGCGCGGTCGAAACAGGGCTTCACCGTGTTCTTCACCGGACTTTCGGGCAGCGGCAAATCGACCATCGCCAACGCGCTGATGGTCAAGCTGATGGAGATGGGCGGGCGTCCTGTCACGCTGCTGGACGGCGACGTGGTGCGCAAGCATCTGTCGTCGGAACTGGGCTTCTCGAAGGAACACCGCGACATCAACATCCGCCGCATCGGCTATGTCGCCTCCGAGATTACCAAGAACGGCGGCATCGCGATCTGCGCGCCGATCGCGCCATATTCCGCCACCCGCCGCGCCGTGCGCGAGATGATCGAAGCCTTCGGCGCCTTCGTCGAGGTGCATGTGGCGACGAGCCTGGAAGAATGCGAACGCCGTGACCGCAAGGGGCTCTACAAGCTGGCGCGCGAAGGCAAGATCAAGGAGTTCACCGGGATCTCCGACCCCTACGAGGCGCCCGAGGCCCCGGAACTGCGTGTGGACACCGAGAATGTCGATGTCGATCACTGCGCCCATCAGGTGCTGCTGAAACTGGAACAGATGGGCCTGATCCGGGCCTGACGCCTCCTCTTTCGCGCCTCCCCTCCCCCTGCGTGGGGAGGGGATGGGGTCTGCCACACCAGCTATCCGGGTCAGCGGCGCACGCGGCACGAACCCCACGACAGAACCCTGTTCCGTCGCTTCCTGCGCTTTTCCCGCGCTTTCGCCCGAAAGCCGGGCGGCAAGTATCAGAATTGCGACGATCCAATGCACCGCGATCCGTAGTCCCTGCCCTGCGCTGTGTCCGGCCCTGGTCTGGACCTTTTCTCGCAAGGATCGTCGCCAGGCCGCAAAGTCGCACGGCCGATGTCCAAGCATCTGCCAGCATGCCCGGCGTAGATCAGCGGGAGCTTCCCCGCTGATCCCCAAGGTTGCAATTGCCCGGCGGGCCGGATCGCGCTTTCATCTGCGCATGCTTCGTCTCGCCGCCCTTGTCTGCCTGATCGCGCTGCCGCTCCTGGCCGAAACCCGGACCATTGCATTTGCGCCCACTGATCGGGACTTCCCGAACCCTGAGCGCGGCTGGTGGCAGTATGCCGCCAGCGATTTCGCCGATGCCACCGACGCCGACATCGCCGCCGTTACCGCCGAGGGAGTGACCGTCATTTATGGGATCGTGCGTCTGGATGCCTACCGGAACAGCCCGCTTCCGCCCGATCTGCTGACCGGCCTTGACGAAAACTTCGCACGGGCACGGCGGCACGGAGTCAAGATCATCCTGCGCTTCGCTTACAATTATCCCGACAATTCCTTCGACTACGAGTCCGCCGAAGATGCTCCCCTGCCGCAGGTGCTTGAGCATATCGAACAACTGGCTCCGGTGATCGCAGCCAATGCGGATACCATTCTGGTGATGCAGGCCGGTTTCATTGGCGCCTGGGGCGAGGGGCATTCCTCCTCGAACGGCCTCGATACGCCCGAGGCAAAGGCCGCGATTCGCGATGCCCTCTACGCCGCAATTCCCGCCGCCATATCCCTGCAATGGCGCGATCCCGAAGATATCCTTTCCTGGACCGGCGACAGCCGCATGGGGCTGCACAACGACTGCTTTCTTTCTTCGCCTACCGATGTCGGCACTTACAGCGAAGCACCGGCTGCCCGTGCTGCCGAACGCGCGGCCATGGCTGCCCTGACCGACCGCCATGTCTTTACCGGCGAGACCTGTGATGCCGATGCCGAGTCTGCCCGCCTTGGCTGTGCGGCAATCCTCGCCGAGGGGGCAGAGTTCCACCTGACTGCGCTCAACCGCCACTATTACGAGGCCTTTCACCGCTCGTGGCGGGCCGAGGGCTGCCTGCACGAGGTCGGCCTGCGGATGGGCTACAGACTGCGGCTGGTCGATCTGAGACTGGACGATGAGGGCGCACTCGCGCTTCGGATCGCCAATGACGGATGGGCGCGCCCGGTGCAGCCCGGCAGCCTGCTGGTGACGGCCTACAGCGACGGTCGGCTTCTGGGCCAGACGCGGCTTGATGGCAGTCTCGACGAAATCGGAGCGGGCGAAACGGTTACCCTGTCCGGCACGCTCGCCCAAGCTGCCGCGGCCGACCGCCTTTGCCTTGCTGCCCCCGACAGAAGCCCGCGGCTTGCCGGCGATCCGCGCCAAGCGATCCGCTTCGCCAATGCCGATGGCCCGGGCCAGAGCTGGGAACCGGACCGCGCAGCCTTCTGCATCGCGCTGAATTGGATCAATGCACGCTGACCGGCGTGAAGTCGTTCTCGCGCGCCAGATGGAACGCGAGCCTGCGGTCGGCGACCAGCGCCAGCTGGCGCCCGTCGGCTCCGTGGACCGACCAGATCACCTTGAGCCCGTCCATCTGCTCTCGCACTTCATCCGGCAGGTCCGTCACCGGAACCTCGCGGACATAGACGATGCGATCGGCGCCCTGCGGCAATCCCCTGAATGGCGTGTTCATGTCTTGCCCCCTTCCTTGTGGCTGGCATCCTTGCGACCGATCCGGATCGTCTGCACCACGGTCTCGGGCACATGGCGCCGCAGGTCGACGTGGAGAAGCCCGTTCTCCATCGTTGCCCCCGCGACCTCGACCCCGTCGGCCAGGACGAAACTGCGCTGGAAGGCGCGGCTGGCGATCCCGCGGTGCAGGAACACCCGTTCCCCTGAATCATCACCCTGGCGGCCCCGGACAACAAGCTGACGGTCCTCGACCGTGATCGACAGGTCCTCCTCACGGAAGCCCGCCACGGCCAGAGTGATCCGATAGGCGTTCTCGGCCACCGCCTCGATGTTGAACGGAGGATAGCCCTCGGCCCCCGATTTCGCGGTGCGTTCCACCAGCCTCTCCAGCTGTTCGAACCCAAGAAGATAGGGGTGGGCCCCAAAGCTCAGTTTCGTCATCGGACAGTCCTTGGCATAAGCGACGGTTCGGTCATTGCGGCCCCGCAGTCAGGCACCGCACTTGGGGAATATGGGGCGGACGCTTCGGCCCCGCAAGGCCCTCGGGATCGGCTCCCGATGCCGATTTCGGCGAGAATTTCGGCAGAAACCTTCCCGCAAGGGCGGTGCTTTCCTATATTCTGTGGATCAGGCAGGAATCGATTCGCCAGACCCATGAACGCGCCAACCGAACTCAGCCACGAGGAAATGCTCGGCATCAGGCTTGAAGTCCTGCGTCGCGAACACCGCGACCTGGATCAGGCCATCCACGCGCTTGAGGAGACAGGTCGCCCCGATCAGCTGACCCTGCGCCGGCTGAAAAAGCAGAAGCTGGCGTTGAAGGATCAGATCGTGAAGATCGAGGACATGCTGATCCCCGACATCATCGCCTGATCTCTAGCGTGGCATCAGCCCGGACTCTTCTGCCAGCCGGGTCATCGCCTTCAGGATCATGCCGTCGTCGGCCCAGACGGTCACGGTGTAAAGCGCGTCGTTCTGGGCCTCGGAGAAGGTCGCCATGATCTCGCGCCGCGCATCGGTGTCGCGCGGGTAGGGTGCGGGAAAAACTGCCATGCCCTGCCGCACTCCCGCCGCGTGGTCGGGCAGGCCGATCCGGTCCAGAAGGCCGGCGAGCTGCGGTGCCATCGTGCCGGACGAGTTCCAGAAATACTGGTGCGTGCTGCCGTTCCAGCTTTCCGCCAGGAAGAAGTGCAGCAACAGGATGTCCGCCTGCGCCTGGCCCATGCCGGCAAAGGCGGCATCGGCCTCCTCGGGCGTCCACCAGTCGGCCAGACAGGTCGAGATCAGGCGTCCCAGCAGATGGTCAACCCGCCTTTCCGCGCCGACGGCCTGGCGACGGGCCTCGTAGCTGGCGGCAAGCCCGGCATCACTGGCGATCAGGTCCATGACCCGGGCCTCGATCCGGGGCGCGGACGCGTGCAGCAAAGCGGCCGCCGTCCGCATCGCCGAGCCGGTCAGGCCCTTCAATCCTTGCGCCCGCAGGATTTGGCTTCGCGCCTCAGGCCCTGCCGACCAGTCGGGATACAGGGTCATCGGCACCTGCAGGGCCGCAGCCACGTCGGTCAGGCCCTGGCGTTCGGCCACGGCGATGATTTCGGGCAGGACGGTCGATTCTACCTTGTAGGTCAAGCCGTAGAACGGATCGGGATAGCGAGCCTGGTCCGCCAGAAGGATCAGATAGGGCAGATCGGCCAGAGGCGCGGGTAGGGCGGCGGCCTTTTCCTGCATCACCAGGGGATAGTCAGCGGCACGCCTCAGATTCCGCTCGGGAAGCAGGTCGGGATTGGAAAGAATATCCGTACGTCTTACCGTCTCGACCCAGTAGCCGATCGCTTCGTCCGCCAGCACGGCGGACAAAGGATAGTCTACCGTCGCCCCCGGGGCGCAGGGGCCCGCGTTCGCCGGGCCGGCCACAACCAATGCCACCACGATACCCAGAAACCGCATCCTGCCTCCCTGCGTCGTCACATCATTGCCAGTTCCCACTCATTGACAAGCCGATAGAGTGCCCGCCCCCTTTCCCGGCGCCCCTTCCATCGTGTAAGGCGACCCGGGCAGACAGGAGGCGGCGATGGCACAGGTCGGGATCATCATGGGGTCGCAAAGCGACTGGCCGACGATGAAGGCTGCCGCGGAAATCCTGGACGACCTGGGCATCCCCTACGAGACGAAGATCGTCTCGGCCCACCGCACGCCGGATCGGCTGTGGGACTACGGCAAGACCGCCGTCGATCGCGGCCTGAAGGTCATCATCGCGGGCGCGGGCGGGGCGGCGCATCTGCCCGGCATGATGGCGTCGAAAACCCGGGTGCCGGTGATCGGTGTGCCGGTGCAGACCAGGGCGCTGGCGGGCGTCGATTCGCTGTACTCGATCCTGCAGATGCCCAAGGGCTACCCGGTCGCCACCATGGCGATCGGCGGGGCGGCGAACGCGGGCCTGATGGCCGCGGCGATCCTTGCCACCTCTGAGCCCGCCATCGCCGCAAGGCTGGACGCCTGGCGTGCGGCGCTGACGGCCTCGATCCCCGAGGAGCCTTCGGATGACTGACCCCCTGCCGCAAGGCGCGACCATCGGCATCCTTGGCGGCGGGCAACTGGGGCGGATGCTGTCGGTTGCGGCCAGCCGGCTGGGCTATCGCTGCCACATCTACGAACCGGGCGCGGCCCCGGCGGGTGACGTGGCGCATCGTGTCACCACAGCGTCCTACGAGGACGAGGCCGCCCTTCGGGCCTTTGCCGCATCGGTCGATGTCATCACCTACGAGTTCGAGAACGTGCCGACCTCGGCGCTGGACCTGCTGGAAAGCCTGCGCCCGATCCGTCCCAACCGCCGGGCGCTGGCGGTCAGTCAGGACCGCATCGCCGAAAAGTCCTTTCTGAACGACCTTGGCCTGCAAACCGCCCCCTGGGCCGCGGTCAACACCAAGGCCGACTTGTGCACCGCCGCTGACGCGCTTGGCCTTCCCGCCATCCTCAAGACCACTCGTCTGGGCTATGACGGCAAGGGCCAGGCCAGGCTGGACAGCGAGGCCGAGATCCCCGCCGCCTGGGCGGCAATGAACGGTGCGCCTTCGGTGCTGGAAGGGTTCGTCGCCTTCGACCGCGAGATCAGCGTCATCGCCGCGCGCGGCCTTGACGGGTCCGTCGCCTGCTTTGATCCGGGCGAGAACATCCATCAGGGCGGCATCCTGCGCACGACAACCGTTCCAGCGAAACTGACCCCCGGCCAGCGCGCCGATGCCGTGCTGGTCGCCGCCCGCATCCTGAATGCGCTGGACTATGTCGGCGTGATGGGGGTGGAGCTGTTCGTCACCCCGCGCGGCCTGTTGGTGAACGAGATCGCGCCGCGCGTGCACAACTCGGGCCACTGGACGCAGGCGGGCTGCGCGGTGGACCAGTTCGAACAGCACATCCGCGCCATTGCGGGCCTGCCCCTGGGCGACGGCAACCGCTATGCCGATGTGGTGATGGAGAACCTGATCGGCGACGATGTGCTGCGGGTCCCCGACCTCCTGAAGGCCCCGGACACCGCCGTCCACCTATACGGCAAGGGCACGCCGCGACCGGGGCGCAAGATGGGGCATGTCAACCGCGTGATCCGGGGCTGAGCCTGTCCCTTTCGAACCGCCCGTGGCGAAGGAAATGGATCACCTGCCGGATCACCGTCGGGTTGACCATGATCCAGGTGTGGCTCACCGGCAGCGTCAGGTGGTCGGCCATCCCCTCCAGCCGCGTGCTTGCTACCGTCACCTTGCCATCGTCCGGCCCTGGCAACAGCTGGCTGAACCAGGGGCTGACCGAATGGGTTCCGGCGATGATGCCAAGGGGAAAATCGGCCGGGGGCAGGCGGTTCGGCCAGCTCTCTGGCCCGGTGCCCAGCGACAGGCCGGCCGGGCCGTTGATCATCTGGAACACCTTCCAGTCGCCAAGCAGGTCCACCAGTTCCGACCCGTGATTGGGCGGCGCCAGCATCACCACCCGCCCCAGCCCCGGCGGATGCCCCCGCGAAAGCCAGTCGCGCACCAGAATGCCGCCCATCGAATGGGTGACGAAATGCGTCACGCCCTCGAAGGGCGCGGCATGGGCGCGGGCCACCTGGGCGACCAGCGCCTCGGGTGCTGCCTTTGTCGAGGGATAGGCGGCATGGGCCACAGCATAGCCCGCCGCCCGCAGCGCCAAGCCCAGCGCCGCCAGCGACCGCGACGACCGCGCCAGACCATGCACCAGGATCACCCGCTCGGTCGCGGCGGCGCCGCCGGGTCGGTCGGCGGGAAGGCGAAAGGGCAGGCGAAATTGCATGGCCGGACCTTGCGCGCTTGCCCCGCTCTTGGAAAGGGGGGGCACACCTGACCTTGCGTCGCACCGCCACTGGACAAACGCCCCCCACCCGCGCAAGCCTTGGACCCATGGCCCGGCTCAAGCCCCGCATTGCCGCCCGCGCGCTGATCCTGCATCAGGACCGGGTTCTGCTGGTCAACGCCTACCCCGGCGCGCGGCTTGGCCTGTGGTGCGCCCCGGGCGGCGGCTGCGAGGCCGGGCAGTCGCTGCCGCAGAACCTCGCCCGCGAGGTGAGGGAGGAAACCGGTCTGACCATTGCCGTCGGCCCGCCCGCGCTGGTCAACGAATTCCACGACCCCGACACCGGTTTTCACCAGATCGACCTGTTTTTCCGCTGCACCCTTTTGGGCGGAGAGCTGGACGAACGCTGGACCGACCCGGAAGGCGTCGTCACCGACCGCCGTTTCTTTTCCCGCACCGAGCTTGCCGCCGGCCAGATCCGGTTCAAGCCCGACAGCCTGCCCGAGGCCGCCTGGGGGTCCGACTGTGCGCTTTACGACCCGCTGGAGACGATCCTGAAATGAGCCGCGCCTTCGTGAACGAGGATGCCGGGAACGACCGCCCCGACTTGCCGGAACTTCCCGTCCCTCCGGGGCCGAACCCTGTCACCCCGCGCGGGTTTGCGGCCCTGCAAGCCCGGGTCGCCCAGCGACAGGCGGACCTTGCGGCGCTGAAGGCCCGGCCCGACCGTCTGGACAAGCTGCCCGAAGCTGCGGCCGAGCGTGACCTGCGCTGGCTGGAGGCGCGTCTCAAGGCTGCTGTCGTCATTGACCCCGCAGCGCACGACCTGTCCGAGGTCGCCTTCGGCCTTGCCGTCACCGTGGCCGGCCCGGATGGACAGGAGACCACCTATGAAATCGTGGGTGAGGACGAGGCCGACGCGACCCGCTACCGCATCGCGCCGAATTCCCCGCTTGCCCGCGCGCTTCTAGGTGCGCGGGTCGGCGATGTGGTCACCTGGCGACGCCCCGCCGGGGTTGCGGAACTGGAAATCACCCGGATCGCCCATGCGCATCCGTGAGCTGTTTCCGTCGGAGACCGCCCTAGTCGCGCAATTCTACCGCGAGGCGCCGGACTACTGGCTGATGGCAGAGGGCCGCTGCGACCCGAAGGCGCAGGCCCAGGACTTCTTCACCGACGCGCCACCGAACTGCGATCCGGCGGACAGTGACCGCCTGGGCCTGTTCCTGAATCACAGGCTTTCGGGCGTGGCCGAGCTGTCCTACGGCTTTCCCGAACCCGGCGACGCCTATCTCGGCCTGATGCTGCTTGGCCCCTGGGCGCAAGGATCGGGCCATGGCCGGGCCTTCCTCGCGCATGCCGAGACACTTGCCCGCGCCCGCCACGCAGCGCGGCTCTATCTGGCCGTATTGGACGCCAATCCGCGCGGACGGGCCTTCTGGGAACGCGAGGGCTTTCAGCCGACCGGGCTGCGCCGTCAGGATGGCACGACAGGGCACTGGAGCGAACGGCTTGTGAAACCGCTCTGAGAGCGGCACCGCGCTTGCGGGTGTCAAGGAAAAAGGGCGCCCGAAGGCGCCCTTTCCCGTCTCCATGACCGGATGGATCAGAAATCCATCCCGCCCATGCCGCCGCCGGCCGGCATCGCCGGGGCAGCCTTCGGCTCGGGCCGATCGGCGATCATCGCCTCGGTGGTGATGAGGAGCGAGGCAACCGAAGCCGCGTCTTCCAGAGCGGTACGGGTCACCTTGGCCGGGTCGATCACGCCGAACTTGAACATGTCGCCATATTCTTCGGTTTGCGCGTTGAAGCCGAAGTTCTTGTCGTTCGATTCGCGGATCTTGCCCGCGACGACCGAGCCGTCCACGCCGGCGTTGTCGGCGATCTGGCGCAGCGGGGCTTCCAGAGCGCGACGGACGATGGCGATGCCGGCGTCCTGATCGCTGTTGGTGCCTTTCAGACCTTCCAGACCCTTGGCCGCCTGGACCAGAGCCACGCCGCCACCGACGATCACGCCTTCCTGGACGGCCGCGCGGGTCGCGTTCAGGGCGTCATCGACGCGGTCCTTGCGCTCTTTCACTTCGACTTCGGTCATGCCGCCGACGCGGATGACGGCCACGCCGCCGGCCAGCTTGGCCACGCGCTCCTGCAGTTTCTCGCGGTCGTAGTCCGAGGTGGTCTCCTCGATCTGCGCGCGGATCTGGCTGACGCGGGCTTCGATTTCCGCCTTGTCGCCGGCGCCGTCGATGATGGTGGTGTCATCCTTCTTGATGACGACCTTCTTGGCGCGGCCCAGCATGTCGAGCCCGACATTCTCCAACTTCATGCCGAGGTCGTCGCTGATGACCTGGCCGCCGGTCAGGATCGCGATGTCCTGCAGCATGGCCTTGCGACGGTCGCCAAAGCCGGGGGCCTTGACGGCCGCGATCTTCAGACCGCCGCGCAGCTTGTTGACGACCAGGGTCGCCAAGGCCTCGCCTTCGACATCCTCGGCCACGATCACCAGCGGACGCTGCGACTGGATGACCGCTTCCAGCAGCGGAACCATCGGCTGCAGCGACGAGAGTTTCTTCTCGTGCAGCAGGATGTAGGCGTCTTCCAGTTCCGCGACCATCTTGTCGGCGTTGGTGACGAAGTAGGGCGACAGGTAGCCGCGGTCGAACTGCATCCCTTCGACCACTTCGACTTCGGTCTCCATCCCCTTGTTCTCTTCGACGGTGATCACACCCTCGTTGCCGACCTTCTGCATCGCATCCGCGATGAAGCGGCCGATCTGGGCCTCGCCGTTGGCCGAGATGGTGCCGACCTGCGCCACTTCGTCCGAGTCCTTGACCGGGCGGGCGGCAGCCTTGATCGCCTCGACGACCTTGTGGGTCGCCAGGTCGATGCCGCGCTTCAGGTCCATCGGGTTCATGCCGGCGGCAACGGCCTTCATGCCCTCGCGGATGATCGCCTGTGCCAGAACGGTCGCGGTGGTGGTGCCATCGCCGGCTTCGTCGTTGGTGCGGGAAGCGACTTCCTTCACCATCTGGGCGCCCATGTTCTCGAACTTGTCGGCCAGTTCGATTTCCTTGGCGACGGTCACGCCGTCCTTGGTGATGCGGGGGGAACCGAACGACTTATCGATCACCACGTTGCGGCCTTTCGGGCCGAGGGTCACCTTCACCGCGTCGGCGAGGATGTTGACGCCACGCAGCATGCGGTCGCGGGCGTCGGTGTCGAACTTGACGTCTTTAGCAGCCATTATGACAGCTCCTTGAATGGGATTTCGTAGGGTGCGCTACAGCGCACCGTTCCTTGCGACGGCTCAGGCGATGATGCCGAGGATGTCGCTTTCCTTCATGATCAGCAGCTCTTCGCCGTTCAGGGTCACTTCGGTGCCCGACCACTTGCCGAACAGCACGCGATCGCCGGCCTTCACCGCCGGGGCGATCAGCTCGCCCGAATCCTTGCGGGCACCTTCGCCCACGGCAACCACTTCGCCCTCGGCGGGTTTCTCCTTGGCGGTATCGGGGATGATCAGCCCGCCCTTGGTCTTTTCGTCAGACTGGACGCGCTTGACCAGAACACGGTCATGCAGGGGTTTGAAAGCCATCTGGAGGTTCTCCCTTGAGTCACCAGGTTTGAATTCGATTAGCACTCATTCGGGGCGAGTGCTAATGGCGTTGAGTTAGGCAATCCCATCCCGCCTGTCAACTCCCCGGCTCGGACGCGAGCCACGGTTTTTCGCATTGCCTTTTGCCGGTCCGATGCCACCATGCCGATGACCCTTCGCAACCGTTCAATGGTGCCCATGTCCCGCCTTGCCACTGCCGCCCTTGCCCTTGCCCTGTCTTTCCTGTCCGCCGTGCCGCCCCTGGCGCTTTGTGGCGGGCGCAACCTGTTCGAAGACATGGATCCGGCAAGGCTCGACAGCATCCGTGCTGCCGCCGAAGCCGTTCCCTTCCCGCGCGGCAACTTCTGGCAAGCGGTGCGTGGCGATGAAGTCATCACCATTGCAGGCACCTACCATTTCGACGACCCGCGCCACCAGGCGAACCTGGACAAGCTGCAACTCTTCATCGGCGACGCTTCGACCGTTCTGGTCGAATCCGGCCCCGAGGAGGAAAAGGCGCTGATGGACCTGGTGGCCCGCGACCCCGCGCGGATGTTCATCACCACCGGCCCGACGCTTTTCGAACAACTGCCGGCCGAGGTCTGGGCGCAGCTGTCCGATGCCATGTCCAGGCGCGGAATCCCCGGCTTCATGGCTGCCAAGTTCCGGCCCTGGTATGTGCTGGCCGTCCTGGCCATCCCGCCCTGCGCGATGGAGCAGATGGCCGACCCCAAGGGCCTTGACGGCATGGTGATCGACGCGGCCCTGGCGGCGGGCACGCCCGTCCGGGCACTGGAGCCCTTCGACACGATCTTCACCATGTTCGACAGCATGACCGACGAGGAAGTCCTCGCCATGCTGCAATCCACGCTTGCGCTCGAGGACCGGTCCGAGGATCACGCCGTCACCCTGGCCGACAGCTATTTCGCCGGCCGCAGCCGCGAGATCTGGGAGTTCATGCGCCAGATCAGCTATGACCTGCCCGGCTATACCCGCGACGAGGTGGATGCCGAATTCGCACGGATGGAAGAGCTTATGATGAGCGCCCGCAACCGCGCCTGGATTCCGGTCCTGACCCAGGCAGCGCAGGAAGGCCCGGTCGTCGCCGCCTTCGGCGCGCTGCATCTTTCCGGCGAGCAGGGCGTGCTGAACCTGCTTCAGGAACAGGGCTTCCGGCTGACCGAGTTGCAGTTTTGATCCTGCCGGGTCGCATCGCACGGCTCTTCATCCTCGACCTCGGTCTGTTCGAGGTGCGGGGCGGCGAACGTGTCATCGGCATCCCGGCCTATCTTCTGGAAACCGACCACGGCCAGCGGATCCTGATCGACACGGGCTTTCCGCCCGACTACCTGACCGACCCCGACCGCCCTGCCCGCGACGGGCTGCCCCGCTTTGGCCGGCTGATCGACTTTCGCCCCGACCAGACCGCCGAGGGCGCGCTGGCACTTCTGGGGCTTCGGCCCGCCGACATCGACCTAGTCGTCCTCAGCCATGGCCACATCGACCATGTCGGCTCGCTGCCGCTGTTCACGCATGCCCCTGTAGTCCTGACCGCCCGCGAGCGCGCCGAGCCCGCGCCGCTCTATTTCGGGCAGGCCCGCCCGATCGCCTGGCCCGAGACGACCTACATCCGCATCGAGGCCGACACGCCGGTGTGCGCGGGCCTGACCCTGATCCCCACCCCCGGCCACACGCCGGGGCATCTGTCCGCGCTGGTGACGCTGGCGGACGGACGCAGCCTGATCCTGGCCATTGACGCGATCAACCGGATCTCGGAACCGGCCGAGGGCTTCGCCGATGCGGCCGATCCCGCTGCCTCGCGGGCCTCGGCCGGCTACCTTCTGTCGGTCGCCCCGCCCGAGGCAGTGCTGATCTACGGCCACGAACCGGAACAATGGCCCTTGCTGCCCAAGGCGCCGCGGCCCTTCGGCTGATCCGCTGAAGATGGACCGCATTGCAGGGCTCCCCCCGCGTGACAATCGCTCCGCCCTCGCCTATACCGCGCGCGATATCCGCGAAACCTGAAGGGCATCCAATGACCACCCTCGTCTTCGGCCACAAGTCCCCCGACACCGACTCCACCGGCTCGCCGATCATCTGGGCCTGGTATCTGAACGAGACCGGCACCCCGGCGAAACCCGTCCTGCTGGGCGAACCCAACACCGAAGCCGCATTCGTGCTGCGCCACTGGGGTCTGGACAAGCCGGAAATCATCTCGGACGTGGCCGCCGACGCCCCTGTCGTCATCGTCGACACCAACAACCCGGCCGAACTGCCCGCCTCGATCAACGAGGCGAAGGTGCAGGGCATCATCGACCATCACATGCTGGTCGGCGGCCTGAAAACGAAAAACCCGATCGACATCACCATCCGCCCGCTGGCCTGCACCGCGACGATCATGCACGACCTGATGGGCGATGCCTTGGCCAAGGCACCGCAGGCGATCAAGGGCGCGATGCTGTCCTGCATCCTCTCTGACACACTGGAATTCCGCAGCCCCACCACCACGCCGCATGACCGCGCCGTGGCCGAGAAGCTGGCGGCCGAGCTTGGCGTCTCGATCCCCGAATTGGCCGCGCGGATGTTCGAGGCCAAGTCCGACGTCTCGGCCTTTTCGGATTCCGAGCTTCTGCGGATGGACAGCAAGGAATACACAGTCGCGGGCAAGGAACTGCGCGTCTCGGTGCTGGAAACCACTGCGCCCAGGGTGCTGCTGGACCGCAAGGACAGCCTGATGCGGTCCATGGTGGACGTGGCCAAGGAGGACGGCGCCGACCAGGTTCTGCTGTTCGTCATCGACATCCTGAAGGAGGAGGCGACGCTTCTGGTCCCGAATGACCTGGTGAAGCAACTGGCCGAGGCGTCCTTCGGCGTGAAGGTCACCGGCGACACCGTTGTCCTGCCCGGCATCATGAGCCGCAAGAAGCAGATCATCCCGTCGCTGAAGCTGTAAGTCGGAGCCGGGGGGTTTCACACCCCCCGACCCCCGTGGGATATTTCCGGAAGGGAAAGCAGGAATGGCGCCATGACCGAAATCATCCGTTCCCTCGCCGACCTGACCGGCCGCTACGACGCCGTTTTCTGTGATCTCTGGGGGTGCCTGCACAACGGCAAGGCGGCCTATCCGGCGGCGGTGGCGGCCTTGCAGGGGTTCCGCGCCTCGGGCGGCAAGGTGGTGCTCCTGACCAACGCGCCGCGCCCCATGCCCAGCGTGGTTGCGCAGCTGGATGGCCTGACAGTGCCGCGCGACGCCTGGGACCTCATCGTGACCTCGGGCGATGCGGCGCAGATGGGGATGCTGTCCGGCGCGGTGGGCCGGCGTGTGCACCATATCGGCGCGCCGAAGGACGAAGCCTTCTTCACCGATTTTGCCGACGACCTGGCCGCCTACGCCGCGACCCAGCCGCCGATCGAACGGGTGGGACTGAAAGAAGCCGAGGGCATTGTCTGCACCGGCCTGCACGACGACCTTACCGAGACGCCGGAGGACTACCGCGCCGCGCTCTTGCTGGGCAAGACGCTGGGCTTGCCCATGCTCTGCGCCAACCCCGACCTGGTGGTGGACCTTGGCGATCGCAGGCTCTACTGCGCGGGGGCGCTGGCCCAGGCCTACGAGGCGATGGGGGGGCGGACGCTCTACTTCGGCAAGCCGCATCCGCCGATCTACGACCTTGCCCGCCGCCGTCTGGCCGAGGCGGGTGCGCCCGCCGATCCGGCGATCCTGTGCATCGGCGACGGGATCACCACCGACATCCGGGGCGGGATTGGCGAGGGGCTGGACACGCTGTTCATCACCGGCGGGCTCGAGGCTGACCGTTTCGGTCCCGACCCGGAAAGCCCCGATGCCGGGCGGCTGGAGTCGTGGCTTGCGGGTCAGGAACTGTCGCCGAGCTTCGCCATGGGCCGTCTTCGCTGATGCCGCGGCAACATTCGTTCGCTGACCAGAGACAGATTGAACATTTCTTGCGCAGACGATTGTGCTGCGTCGCAGCATGTGCTAGCTTGCCCGCATGACCGAAAGGGATTCGGACCCCATGCTCGACAACATGCCCCGTGGAACCATCTGCATCGAGGACATCGAGATCGGCATGTCCCGTCATCTGATGAAGGTCATCAGCGACCGCGACATCGAACTTTTCGCCGAGGTCTCGACCGACCGGAACCCGGTCCACCTCGACGACGCCTATGCCCAGGACACGATCTTCGAGGGCCGCATCGCGCACGGAATGCTGACCGCCGGGCTGATCTCCGCCGTCATCGGCGAGCAACTTCCCGGACATGGCACCGTCTATCTCGGCCAGTCGCTTCGCTTCATGGCCCCCGTCCGCCCAGGCGACATGGTCCGGGCGGAGGTCACCGTCACCGGCATCGATCACGCCAAGCGCCGGGTGACCCTTGAAACCCTCGCCTCGGTCGGTAAAACCGTAGTCCTGAAGGGCGAGGCGCTGGTTCTGGCGCCCAGCCGCAAGTTCGACTGACGGGGCAGACGCCCCCTGAAGGGCGCGGATGCAGATTCATCAGGATTTCCAGTGGCTCGATCCGGCCGCGCGCGGCACATCCTGCGCGATGGGCAATTTCGACGGCGTGCATCTCGGCCACCAATCGGTGATCGACCTCGCCCGTGGCCGCGGCCCCCTGGGCATCGTCACCTTCGAGCCGCATCCGCGCCAAGTCTTTTCCCCCGACACCCCGCCCTTCCGGCTGATGAATGCCGAGGCGCGGGCGAACCGGCTGGCGAAGCTCGGGGTGCAGCACCTGTTTCAGTTGCCCTTCAACCGCGCGCTGGCCGCGCTGACGCCCGAGGACTTCGCCCGTGACGTGCTGGCCAAGGGGCTGGGGGTTTCCCATGTCGTCGTCGGCGCCGATTTCTGCTTTGGCAGGGGCCGCACCGGCACTGCACAGGACCTGGCCGCGCTGGGCGACCGTTTCGGCTTTGCCACCACCATCGCACCGCTGGTCGAAATCGCCGGGCGCGAGGTCTCGTCCACTGCGATCCGCGAGGCACTGAGCGAGGGCCGCCCGCGCGATGCCGCCGCCATGCTGGGCCACCTGCATCGGATCGAGGGCGAGGTGATCCACGGCGAAAAGCGTGGCCGCGAGTTGGGTTATCCGACGGCCAACATGGCGCTGACCGGGTTGCACCTCCCGCGCTTCGGGGTCTATGCGGTGAAGGTCGATGTGCTGACCGGCCCCCATGCCGGGTCCTACATGGGTGCGGCCAGCCTCGGCGTGCGGCCGATGTTCGCGGGCGAGGTGCCCAACCTCGAGACCTATCTGATGGACTTCAAGGGCGACCTTTACGGCCACCACCTTTCCGTCGCGCTGGTGGACTTCCTGCGCCCCGAGCTGAAGTTCGACGGCCTGCCCGCCCTGATCGCGCAGATGGAGGCCGACTGCGCCCGGGCCCGCGTCCTTCTGGCCGCGTCATGAGAGGGCTGCGCCCCCGCTTCTGGGAAACCGTTCCCCTGAACAAGATGACTCAGGCCGAATGGGAGGCGCTTTGCGACGGTTGCGGCAAGTGCTGCCTGAACAAGCTGGAATACGAGGATACCGGCGAGGTCGCCTATACCCGGATTGCCTGTCGCCTCCTCGATGGCGAAACCTGCCAGTGCCGCGACTACCCCAACCGCAAGCTGCACGTCCCGGAATGCGTGGTCCTGACGCCCGGGACCCTGCCGAAGATCGCCTACTGGATGCCCGCGACCTGCGCCTACAAGCTTCTGTTCCAGAAAGGGAAACTGCCGGACTGGCACCCGCTTCTGACCGGCGATGCGGCCAGCACCCATACGTCGGGCAATTCCATCAAGGGCATCACCCTGTCGGAAACCGAGGTGCCTGAGGACGACTGGGAAGACTACCTGATCGAGGAAACCCCCTGATGCGCTTTGCCTCAGACAACACCTCGGGCGCTGCGCCCGAAATCATCGCCGCGATCGTCAAGGCGAACGAGGGCTATGAGCGCAGCTATGGCGCCGATGCCGCGATGGAACGGGTGACGGACCTGGTGCGCGAGATCTTCGAGGCGCCGCAGGCCGAAATCCGCCTTGTCGCCACCGGCACCGCCGCCAACGCGCTGGCCATCGCGACCCATGTCCAGCCCTGGGATGCGGTGTTCTGCCATACCCATGCCCATATCGCCGAGGACGAATGCAACGCGCCCGAGTTCTACTCCGGCGCCAAGCTGGTGCTGCTCCCCGGCGACCATGGCAAGATCACCCCCGGCACGCTGGCCGCCGCCCTTGCGACCACCGGGGAAAGCGGCGTGCATGGCGTGCAGCGGGGAATGCTGTCGTTGACCAATGTCACCGAGGCCGGCACGGTCTACACGCCCGCCGAGATTGCCGCACTGACCGCTCTGGCACGGGCGAAGGGCATCCCCTGCCACCTCGACGGCGCGCGCTTTGCCAATGCGCTGGTGGCCACCGGCGCGACTCCGGCCGAGATGACCTGGAAGGCCGGGATCGACGTGCTGTCGCTGGGTGGCACCAAGAACGGCTGCCTCGGGGTCGAGGGCGTCGTCCTGTTCAACACGGCAAGGGCCTGGGAGCTGGAGTTGCGGCGCAAGCGCGGCGGGCATCTCTTTTCCAAGCACAGGTTCCTGTCGGCGCAGATGGAGGCCTACCTGACGGACGGGCTCTGGCTGCGGCTTGCAGCGCAGGCCAATGCCATGGGACAGCGGCTGGTGCAGGGCCTGCGCGACCGGCAGGCGCATGTGCCGCCGGCCGACGCCAACATGCTGTTCCCGGAATGGCCCGCTGGCCACCACGCCCGGCTGGAAGCCGCCGGCGCGGTCTACTATCGCTTTCCCGCGCCCGAGGGCCGCGAGCGCGCCCGGCTGGTTGCCAGCTGGTCCACGACCGAGGCTGATGTGGACCGCTTTCTGGGCGCCTTCTAGACCCGGCTTTTTCATCTGTCAGCGGTCGCGCCAGTTTGCAATTGCAGAACCGGGTGATAAGCGGGGGCCGTCACGAATCCGTCACCGAGGACGCCATGGCCGCCGTCAACGAACCCAAGCTGATCGCCGGAAACGCCAACCTGCCGCTGGCAAGGTCGATCGCAAGGCGGATGTCGATGCACCGGGGGATGAGCGTGAACCTGGTGGATGCGCGCGTCGAACGCTTCAATGACCAGGAAGTCTTCGTCGAGGTGTTCGAGAACGTCCGCGGCGAGGACATGTATGTCATCCAGCCGACCTCGAACCCGGCGAACGATAACCTGATGGAGCTACTCATCATGGTCGATGCCCTGCGCCGCTCCTCGGCCAGCCGCATCACCGCCGTCATCCCCTATTTCGGATACGCCCGCCAGGACCGCCGCGCCAAGGCCCGGACGCCGATCACCGCCAAGCTCGTCGCCAACATGATCGAGACGGCCGGGGTGGACCGCGTGTTGACGCTGGACCTGCACGCCGCGCAGATCCAGGGCTTCTTCGACATCCCGGTGGACAACCTCTATGCCTCGCCCGTGTTCGCGCTGGACATCGAACACCATTTCAAGGGGCAGATGCAGGACCTGATGGTCGTCTCTCCCGACGTGGGCGGTGTCGCCCGCGCGCGGGAACTGGCCAAGCGGATCAACGCCCCCCTCGCCATCGTGGACAAGCGGCGCGAAAAGGCGGGCGAGGTGGCGGGGATGACCGTGATCGGCGACGTGAAGGGCCAGAAATGCATCATCGTCGATGACATCTGCGACACCGCCGGCACGCTCTGCAAGGCGGCCGAAACGCTGATGGAGGCCGGCGCTACCGAGGTCCACAGCTACATCACCCATGGCGTCCTGTCCGGCCCTGCGGTGGAGCGGGTGGCGAATTCGGTGATGAAATCGCTGGTCATCACCGATTCGATCGAACAGGGCGACAAGGTGAAGGGGGCGAAGAACATCCGCATCGTCCCCACCGCGCCGATGTTTGCGCAAGCCATCCTGAACATCTGGGGCGGAATGTCCGTCTCAAGCCTGTTCGAGACCGACACGTTGGTCCCGATCTACGAAGGTCTTTACCAGCGCCCCTGACCCGGTTTTGCGCCGGTATTGCCATAAAGTCAGCGCAATGCCGTTGTAGCCCGACGATTGTTGAGGGCCTGCCAAGAAATGCAGGTCGGATCTCAAGGGGCGGCAAGGTGATGCAGTCAAAAGCCACGCTCGCGGAACCGGGCTTTTCGCGGCTGGTTCGCTTCCTGCCGGTCGAGGCGCGGCTTCTGGCCTTCACCGCCCTCGTCGGCGCCCTGGCCGTGGCGCTGGCGCTCGCCATGGGCCGGTCGGTGAACTGGCCGCCGTTCCTGGCCGGTTATGCCGCCACGCTGGGCCTGGCCGCGATCGGCGGCTATGTGCGCCAGACGAAGGCCACCCCGCGGATCGCCCTGGCGCTGGTCGGCGCCGCGGTATTCACCGGGTTCACCGCCGTCTCGTCGATCTTCATCTTCGCGCTCTTCCCGCTGCCGAACCCGCTGATCGACCCCGCGCTGATCCGTGCCGATGCCACGCTTGGCTATCACTGGCCGACGGTCGTCGCCTGGCTGGCGGAGTATCCCGGCCTGGCCTGGTTGCTGGGCTGGCTATACCACACATCCCTGGTCCAGATCTTCCTGACTATCGTCCTGCTGGCCGCCCTGTCGCGCCCGGTCGAGCTGCACCGCTTTCTCCTGGTCGGCATGGTGACGCTGATCCTTGCCGTCGCCATCTGGTGGGTGGTGCCCAGCATCGGCCCCTCGGGCTTCCACAGCATCCCCGAGGCGGACCGGCTGGCGACGGGGCTCTATTTCAACCCGGCCTATGGACAGAACCTCCTGAAACTGGTCGAGGTCGGTCCAGGCCGGATCAGCCCCGAGGTGATAACCGGCGTCGTGGCCTTCCCGTCCTATCACATGATCATGGCGCTGATGGTGGTCTGGTTCACCCGAGCCACGCCGGTCTTCCTTCCCGCACTGGCTGTCAACACCGCCATGGTGCCGGCCACGCTGACCCATGGCGGCCACCATCTGGTGGATCTTTTCGCCGGACTTGTAGTCTTTGCCCTTGGCGTCTGGGTGGCCAACAGGTTGATCCGCGAGGCCTAGGCCACGTCCCAGTCATCCTCGTCGCGAACCAGTCCGATCGCCAGCCAGTCGGCCCGGATGCGGGCGATCCGCGTGTCGGCCCAGGTGCGGAACACGATCACGAAGCCGGTTGCGGTGACGTTCTCGGCGGAAATGTCCACCCGCGAGTTTGTCTGATGGTCGATGTCCCACATCGAGATTCCAAGCGTGACCACGGGAGGCGCGAGGAAAGCCTCGCTGAACCGCTGGTCGTGCCGGACCTCGCGCGGACCCGATCCGGTCCACATCGCGCCGTCGTGGGCGAAGTCCGAGAACAGCATCCGCGTGCCCCGATCAATGCCCACTGCCCCGGAAATGCGCCGCATGACAAGACCCTGAGGTCAAACCCGGATGCAATGATGCCGAAACTCCGGGCCGGGGGCCAGAAAAATGCGAAGGCCCCGCAGCCGCGGGGCCTTTGCAATCAGGTCTGGCTCCGACCTTAAAGCCCGGCCGCCGCCCGCATCGCGTAGAGGTCGGCAACGGCCTTGTCGGCCGCATCCTTGTCCGAACTGACGGCCGCCGCCTCGCAGGCATCGGCCACCAGCGCGTCCAGCGTCGCCGGGGTCAGCTCGTCCAGGGGAACGGCCTGTTCGGCCAGAACCGACACGCCCGTCGCGCTGATCTCGGCAAAGCCGCCGGTGACGACATAGGCCTTGGTGCCCTCGGTGCCGATCACCTTCAGAAGGCCCGGCCGAAGCGAGGTGATGGTGGCCGCATGGCCCTCCATCGCCGTCAGATCGCCCATCGCGCCGGGGATCTGGACCTCGGTCGCCGGGAACGACGCCAGGCGGCGCTCCGGGCTGACAAGGTCGAATTGAACCGTGCTGGCCATCTTGCCCCCTTACGCCGCAGCTGCCGCGAGTTTGGCAGCCTTGGCCTTCACTTCCTCGATGTCGCCGACCATGTAGAAGGCGGCTTCTGGCAGGTGGTCATATTCGCCGTTCACAACCGCCTTGAAGGAGGCGATCGTCTTTTCCAGCGGCACCTGCACGCCGTCCGAGCCGGTAAAGACCTTCGCCACGTCGAACGGCTGCGACAGGAAGCGCTGGATCTTCCGGGCGCGGGCCACGGTCAGCTTGTCCTCTTCGCTCAGTTCGTCCATGCCGAGGATGGCGATGATATCCTGCAGCGACTTGTAGCGCTGAAGGATCCCCTGCACCGCGCGGGCGACGTTGTAGTGCTCTTCCCCGATGACCGCCGGGTCCAGGAGACGCGAGGTCGAGTCGAGCGGGTCCACCGCGGGGTAGATACCCAGTTCCGAGATCGCTCGCGACAGAACGGTCGTGGCGTCGAGGTGGGCGAAGGACGTGGCCGGCGCGGGGTCGGTCAGGTCGTCGGCCGGAACGTAGATCGCCTGCACCGAGGTGATCGAGCCCGCCTTGGTCGAGGTGATGCGTTCCTGCAGCGCACCCATGTCGGTCGCAAGCGTCGGCTGGTAGCCCACGGCCGAAGGAATACGGCCGAGAAGGGCCGACACTTCCGAACCGGCCTGGGTGAAGCGGAAGATGTTGTCGACAAAGAACAGAACGTCGGTCCCGGACTGGTCGCGGAACTGCTCGGCCAGCGTCAGGCCGGTCAGCGCCACGCGGGCACGCGCCCCCGGGGGTTCGTTCATCTGGCCATAGACCAGCGCCACCTTGGAGGCGGTCAGGTCGTCGATCTTGATGACGCCCGATTCGATCATCTCGTGATAAAGGTCGTTGCCCTCGCGGGTCCGCTCGCCGACTCCGGCGAACACCGAATAGCCCGAGTGAACCTTGGCGATGTTGTTGATCAGTTCCATGATCAGAACCGTCTTGCCCACGCCGGCACCGCCGAACAGGCCGATCTTGCCGCCCTTGGCATAAGGCGCCAGAAGGTCGATGACCTTGATGCCGGTCACAAGCACCTGGCTTTCCGTGGCCTGTTCGCTGAAGGCCGGGGCGGGCTGGTGGATCGCCCGGGTTTCCTTGGCCACGACCGGGCCCTTTTCGTCCACCGGCTCGCCGATGACGTTCAGGATGCGGCCGAGGGTGGCGTCACCCACGGGAACCGAGATCGGGGCGCCCAGGTCCTTGACCGGGGTGCCGCGCACGAGGCCTTCCGAGGCGTCCATGGCGATGGTGCGCACTGTGTTCTCGCCCAGGTGCTGCGCGACCTCGAGGATCAGGCGCTTGCCGTTGTTGGTGGTTTCCAGCGCGTTCAGGATCGCGGGAAGCGCGCCATCGAACTGCACGTCGACGACGGCGCCGATGACCTGCGTCACCTTGCCGGTGCCAGCGGATGCTTTCGGGGCTTTTGCCATTGTCTTGATACTCCGGGTTCGTCAGAGCGCCTCGGCGCCCGAAATGATTTCGATGAGTTCCTTGGTGATCGCGGCCTGACGGCTCCGGTTGTACTGGATCGTCAGCTTGTTGATCATGTCGCCGGCGTTGCGGGTCGCGTTGTCCATAGCGGACATCCGCGCGCCCTGTTCGCTGGCGCCGTTTTCCAGGAGGGCGGTGAAGATCTGCGTCGCCACGCCACGCGGCAGAAGGTCTGCCAGGATGGCCTCTTCCGAGGGCTCATAGTCGTAAAGCGCCGTCGCGCCGCCGCCCTCGAACTTGGCCGGGATGACCTGTTGCTCGGTCGGGATCTGGCTGATGACCGACTGGAAGCGGTTGTAGAAGATCGTCACCACGTCCGCCTCGCCAGCCTCGAAGGCTGCCATGACCTCGCGCGCGATGTTCTGCGCGTTGGCATAGCCCACGCGCTTCACCTCGCTCAGATCGACATGGCCGACGAAGGCGTTGCCCCAGTCGCGCTTCAGCTGCTCGCGGCCCTTCTTGCCGACGGTGAGGATCTTCACCGTCTTGCCCGCCGCCACCAGTTCGTTGGCCCTAAGCCGGGCCAGCTTGACGATCGACGAGTTGAAGCCGCCGCAAAGGCCGCGTTCCGAGGTCATCACCACCAGAAGATGCACCTGATCCTTGCCGTTGCCGGCCAGAAGCTTCGGTGCGCCTTCCCCGGTGCCGACGCCGGCGGCCAGCGCCGACATCACCGCCGTCATCCGCTCGGCAAAGGGCCGGGCGGCTTCGGCGGCTTCCTGGGCGCGGCGCAATTTCGCCGCCGCGACCATCTGCATCGCCTTGGTGATCTTCCGCGTGTTCTTCACGCTTCCGATCCGGTTCTTCAGGTCCTTAAGGCTGGGCATCTGCCTGCTCCCTCAGGGCCGCTTACGCGAACGTCTTGGCGAAAGCGTCGAGTTCCGCGCGGATGGCCTTTTCCAGATCGCCCGCCACCTTGCGGTCGTTCTTGGTGATGTCGTCCAGAAGCGCCTTGCCCTTGGTGCGCAGGTGCTGCAACAGACCCGCCTCGAACCGGCCCACATCCTTGACGGCGATCTTGTCCAGATAGCCGTTGGTGCCGGCGTAGATCACGCAGACGATCTCGGCGTTGGTCATCGGCGAATACTGGTTCTGCTTCATCAGCTCGGTCAGACGCGCGCCCCGGTTAAGGAGTGCTTGCGTCGAGGCATCGAGGTCGGAGCCGAACTGCGCGAAGGCCGCCATCTCGCGGTACTGCGCGAGTTCCAGCTTCACCTTGCCCGCGACCGACTTCATTGCCGAGGTCTGGGCCGAGGAGCCCACGCGGCTCACCGACAGACCGGTGTTCACGGCTGGGCGGATGCCCTGATAGAACAGTTCGGTCTCAAGGAAAATCTGCCCGTCGGTGATCGAGATCACGTTGGTCGGGATATAGGCCGACACGTCGCCCGCCTGGGTCTCGATGATCGGCAGTGCCGTCAAGGAGCCCGCGCCGAAATCCTCGTTCAGCTTGGCCGAACGCTCCAGCAGGCGCGAGTGCAGGTAGAACACGTCGCCCGGATAGGCCTCGCGCCCCGGCGGACGGCGCAGCAGGAGCGACATCTGGCGGTAGGCCACGGCCTGCTTGGACAGGTCATCGTAGATGATCAGCGCGTGACGGCCGTTGTCGCGGAAGAATTCCGCCATCGCGGTCGCCGAATAGGGCGCCAAGAACTGCATCGGCGCCGGATCCGAGGCAGTGGCGGCCACGACGATGGTGTAAGCCATCGCGCCGGTCTCTTCCAGCTTCTTCACCAGCTGCGCCACGGTGGACCGCTTCTGGCCGACCGCGACGTAGACGCAGTAAAGCTTCTTCGATTCGTCCGAACCGGCGGCCTCGTTGTAGGACTTCTGGTTCAGGATGGTATCCAGCGCCACGGCGGTCTTGCCGGTCTGGCGGTCGCCGATGATCAGTTCCCGCTGGCCACGGCCGACGGGGATCATCGCGTCCACGGCCTTCAGGCCGGTCGCCATCGGCTCGTGCACCGACTTGCGGGGAATGATGCCCGGGGCTTTCACGTCGGCCACACGGCGCTCGGACGCCTTGATCGGACCCTTGCCGTCGATCGGGTTGCCCAGCGCGTCCACGACGCGGCCCAGAAGCCCGTCGCCCGCCGGCACGTCCACAATGGCCTTGGTGCGCTTGACGGTGTCGCCTTCCTTTATGTCCTGGTCGGAACCGAAGATCACGATACCGACGTTGTCGACTTCCAGGTTCAGCGCCATGCCCCTGATGCCGCCGGGGAATTCCACCATCTCGCCGGCCTGCACGTTGTCGAGGCCGTGGACGCGGGCAATCCCGTCGCCGACCGACAGCACGCGGCCGACTTCGGCCACTTCCGCGTCCTTGCCGAAGTTCTTGATCTGCTCCTTCAGGATCGCAGAGATCTCAGCAGCCTGGATTCCCATCACCCAACCTCTTTCATTGCATTTTGCAGGGCCGCGAGCTTTGCCTTGACCGAGGTGTCGATCATGGTCGAGCCCAGCTTGACGACAAGACCGCCGATGAGGCTTTCATCGACGGTCGTTTTCAGTTTGACGGTCTTGCCGACACGCGCCTTCAGCGTCTCGGCCAGTTTCTTCGACTGGGCCGCGGTCAGCGCGCGGGCGGCGGTCACCTCGGCGGTCACTTCGCCCTTCTCCTCGGCGATCATGTCGGTCAGCTGCGCGGCGAACTGCGGCAGCACGAACAGGCGGCGCTTGTCGGCCATCAGCGCCAGCGTGTTCGACATAAGCGTGCTCAACCCCAGCTTGGCGGCAATCGCGGCGATGGCCTTGCCCTGATCCTCACGGCTGATGACCGGCGAGGCGATCACGCCCCGCAACTCCTCGCTGGCGGCCAGCGTCTCGGTCAGAGCGCTGGCATCGGCTTCCAGTTCCTTCAGCGCGCCGCCTTCCTTGGCCAGATCGAACAAGGCCGACGCGTAGCGTGCGGCAATGCCCAGAGAGATCGAAGCTGGTTCTGACACGTCAACCCTTCCGCTGTCTCATGCCCCGGGCTCTTGCGAACCGGGCGGTCCATCGGCACACACCTCGACCCTGCGGCCGTGGCGAAAGCCATCCGTCGCGGGCGTCCTTAGCAGAGCCTCTGCCACCCCGCAACCGGGTTGAACACGGTTTCTTGAGGGCATCTGGACGCAGATTGTCGCTGTTTGCGCAATCGTTGGACAAGCGACAGAGTCTTCCCGCTCTTTGCCCGTCCGAGGGGGGCGGCAGGCGGCGCAGAGCGCCATGTTCGGCCGGCAAGGCCGGGGCTCCGGGTCGCGCGGATTCGGCCCCATCCCCGCGGTCACTCTGTCTCACATCCGCGTCAGGCAAGGCGACAGGCGGTTGCCTCTCGACCTCATTGCCGCGATCAAGCCAACCGGACGGCAGAGAATGAGGGAGACGCAGGAGCATGACGATTTCACGGCGCGGCATCATCGTGGCCGGCGCGGGGCTCATCGCCCTGCCCGCCCTCGCCAGGGCAGAGACCGCCGCGCCGGTGCGCAGCAACACATCGGGGTTCATCGCGCAGGACTGGCGATCGCATTTCGACAGCCTCGGCACCGCGACCATCGTCGCCGACACCGGCTCGCGCGCCCTGCATTTCTGGAGCGCGGATGGCTCCGACTATCGCGTCTTTCCGACTTCGGTGCCGCTGACCGACGAACTGACCAAACGCGGCTACACCGAGATCGTGCGCAAGAAGGTCGGCCCCAGCTGGACTCCCACGCCCTCGCAGATGCAGCGCTACCCGGACTGGAAGCCGATCGGCCCCGGCCCGGACAACCCGCTTGGCACCCACGCGATGTATCTGTCCTGGCCGGCCTACATAATCCACGGCACCCACGACACGCGAAAGATCGGCCGCCGCTCGTCGGACGGCTGCATCGGCCTCTTCAACGAAAACATCGCCGAGCTTTTCGACCTCTGCCCCATCGGTACCCGGGTCCGGGTGATCTGAACTCTTGTCCGGTCGGCATGGCACGGGGTTGCGGCGGCCCGTCCCGGCGTGGTGCGTCACTTGGCGCCCACATCCCGATTGCCCTTTCCCAAATACTCCCGCCGGAGGCAGCAACGCCGGCCCGGGGCGCCCGGCATCCCGCCTGTCCGCTCCGTGCCTACTCCCGGTTCAGCGCCGGTTCGGGCGCGCCCTTGCGGACCCCCTCCAGCACCCGCAACGGTTTCTTCACTGCCGCGCGCAGGCCACCTTGCGTCGGAGCATAGACCTGCTTCGAGGCCTCGACCATCAGCACGCCCCCTGCCAGCCAGGGCATCTTGCGCCCGAAGGCCTCCCAGAAATCCGCCGACCGCAGCCAGAACCGGGTCGAGGACGGTGGCGCGAACAGGACCGAACAGCTGCGCTCCGGCGTGAAGCCGTGCCGCTTCAACTGCGATTCCAGCTGTGCGACCGAATAGGGCCGGCCGAACCCGAAGGGCGTCACATCGCGGCGTGACCACAGACCGGACCGGTTCGGCACGATGAAGAGCGCCCTCCCGCCCGGGCCCAGGACGCGGCTGGACTCCTCCAGCACCGCCGAAGGGTTCTCCGAGGTCTCCAGCCCGTGCATCAGGACCAGCCGGTCCACGAGGCCCGTCGGCAGCGGCCAGGCCGTGTCCTCGCACAGGACGCTGACATTCTCCATCCCCGCCGGCCAGGGCATCACCCCCTGCGGCCCCGGCATAAGCCCGATCACCCGCCGCGCCTCGGCCAGATAGGGCCGCAGAAGCGGCACCGCGAAACCGAAGCCCACCACCGTCTCGCCCGACTTCGGCACCCAGAGCCGCACCACCTGATCCCGGATCGCCCGCTGCGCCACCCGGCCAAGCTGCGTCCGGTAGTAGAAGTTCCTCAGGTCCAGCACATCAAGGTGCATTGCGGTGCGCCTCTCCTCGGGCAATCCTGTGCATCATACAGGGGAGGAGACCAAAGACCATGCCGCTGCAACTGGTGACGATCCCCTGCCTGGCCGACAACTACGCCTATCTGGTCCACGACCCGGACAGCGCCCAGACCGCGCTGGTGGACGCCCCCGAACCGGGGCCGATCCTCGCCTCGCTCGAGGCGAAGCGGTGGCGCCTGACCCACATCCTTCTCACCCACCACCACGACGACCACATCCGGGGCGTCGAGGCGCTTCGCGTGCGGACCGGCGCCACCGTCCTCGGCGCCGCCGCCGATGCCCACCGCCTGCCCCGGCTCGACCTCGCCCTCGACGAACATTCCAGCTTCTCGGTCGGGCCCGAGTTCGCCCGCGTGATTGACGTGCCGGGACATACCATCGGCCATATCGCCTATCATTTTCCCGACAGCAAACTTGCCTTCACCGCCGACAGCCTGATGGCCGGGGGCTGCGGGCGCCTGTTCGAAGGAACCGCCCGGCAAATGCACCAGAGCCTCGCAAGGCTCGCAGCCCTGCCGCCCGACACGCTGATCTGCTCGGGCCACGAATACACGGCAACGAACCTGCGCTTCGCGCTGACCCTTGAACCGGACAATCCCGCGCTTATCTCTCGGATGGCCGAGGTCGCCGACAGGCGCGCCCGGGGGATGCCAACCGTTCCTGTTCCGCTTCGGGTAGAGCTGGACACGAACCCCTACCTGCGGGCGCATCTGCCTGCGCTCAAGACAGCAGTCGGCCTGCCAGATGCCGACGAAGTCACGGTTTTCGCCGAAATCCGGGCCAGAAAAGACAAGTTCTGACCCCAGCCTATCACAAATGGTGTGAAGACGGCGTGGAAACCCGAAATCTGGAAGATTGCGCTTGAAGTGCGGCGAAGAAAACCGAACTTTAAGCTTGTGAGGCCACGGTTGGAACGGGCGCTCGTGCCCGGCTGACCTGCAGGACAGGAGCACTGAAGTGCCATCGTTTTCGACCACGCTTGAACAGGCAATCCACAGCGCCCTGGCCCTGGCCAATTCGCGCCGCCATGAACTCGCCACGCTGGAACATCTTCTGCTGGCCCTGATCGACGAGCCCGACGCGGCCCGCGTGATGAAGGCCTGCGCCGTCAATCTGGACGAACTGCGCAAGACCCTGACAGACTTCATCGACGACGATCTTTCCACCCTCGTCACCGACGTCGAGGGCAGCGAAGCCGTTCCCACCGCCGCCTTCCAGCGCGTGATCCAGCGCGCGGCGATCCATGTGCAGTCCTCGGGACGCACCGAAGTCACCGGCGCCAACGTGCTGGTGGCGATCTTCGCCGAACGCGAATCGAACGCCGCCTACTTCCTGCAGGAACAGGACATGACCCGCTACGACGCGGTGAACTTCATCGCGCATGGCGTGGCCAAGGATCCCTCCTATGGCGAGGCGCGTCCCGTCCAGGGCGCCGACGAGCAGCAGGAAACCCCCAAGGCCGAGGCTGGCGAATCCAAGGAATCGGCCCTGTCGAAATACTGCGTCGATCTAAACGTGAAGGCCCGCAAGGGTGACGTCGATCCGCTGATCGGTCGCGAGGCCGAGGTGGAGCGCGCGATCCAGGTCCTCTGCCGCCGCCGCAAGAACAACCCGCTTCTGGTGGGCGACCCCGGCGTGGGCAAGACCGCGATCGCCGAAGGGCTCGCCCGCAAGATCGTGCTGGGCGAAACGCCTGAAGTGCTGTCCAAGGCCACGATCTTTTCTCTCGACATGGGTGCGCTTCTTGCCGGCACACGCTATCGCGGCGACTTCGAGGAACGGCTGAAAGCGGTGGTGAAAGAGCTCGAGGATCACCCCGACGCGATCCTCTTCATCGACGAGATTCACACCGTCATCGGCGCCGGGGCGACCTCGGGCGGGGCGATGGACGCCTCCAACCTCCTCAAACCCGCGTTGCAGGGCGGCAAGCTGCGCTGCATGGGTTCCACCACCTACAAGGAATTCCGTCAGCATTTCGAGAAGGACCGGGCGCTGTCGCGCCGGTTCCAGAAGATCGACGTGAACGAACCTTCGGTGCCGGACGCGATCAAGATCCTGATGGGTCTGAAGCCGCATTTCGAGGAACACCACGACCTGAAATACACCAACGACGCGATCAAGTCGGCAGTGGAACTGGCCGCGCGCTACATCCACGACCGGAAACTGCCGGACTCGGCGATCGACGTGATCGACGAGGCCGGGGCGGCACAGCACCTGGTGGCCGAATCCAAGCGGCGCAAGACCCTGGGCATCAAGGAGATCGAGGCCGTGGTGGCCAAGATCGCCCGCATCCCGCCCAAGACCGTGTCCAAGGACGATGCCGAAACGCTCCGCGATCTGGAAAAGACGCTGAAGCGGGTGGTGTTCGGCCAGGACAAGGCGGTCGAGGCGCTGTGTTCGGCAATCAAGCTGGCCCGTGCCGGCCTGCGGGAACCGGAAAAGCCCATCGGCAACTATCTCTTCGCCGGCCCGACCGGCGTCGGCAAGACCGAGGTCGCCAAGCAGCTGGCCTCGAGCCTCGGGGTGGAGCTGATCCGCTTCGACATGTCGGAATACATGGAGAAACACGCGGTTTCCCGCCTGATCGGCGCGCCTCCGGGCTATGTCGGCTTCGACCAGGGCGGCATGCTGACCGATGCGGTGGACCAGCATCCGCATTGCGTGCTGCTTCTGGACGAGATGGAAAAGGCCCACCCGGATGTCTACAACATCCTCTTGCAGGTGATGGACCACGGCAAGCTGACCGACCACAACGGCCGGACGGTGGATTTCCGCAACGTGATCCTCATCATGACCTCGAACGCGGGCGCACGTGAACAGTCCATGGCCGCCATCGGCTTCGGGCGTGAGCGTCGGACGGGCGAGGACACTGCGGCGATCGAACGGACCTTCACGCCGGAATTCCGCAACCGTCTGGACGCGGTGATCAACTTCGCCCCCCTGGGCAAGGAGATCATCATGCAGGTGGTCGAGAAGTTCGTGCTCCAGCTCGAGGCACAGCTGATGGACCGCAACGTCCACATCGACCTGACGCCGGAAGCGGCCGCATGGCTGGGCGACAAGGGCTACGACGACAAGATGGGCGCGCGGCCGCTGGCCCGGGTGATCCAGGAACACATCAAGAAGCCCCTGGCCGAGGAACTACTGTTCGGCAAGCTGGTCAAGGGCGGCGTTGTCCGGGTCAAGGTCAAGGACGACGCCATCGTGCTGGACATCGAGGAGCCGCAGAAGCCGCGGCTCACCGGCCAGAAGCCGCCTCTCCTGACCGCCGAATAGGGCCGACCTGAAACGAGAAACCTCCGCCCTGATCCGGCGGGGGTCTTTCTTTGTGCCGCGCGTCGATCCTGTCGCCACGACAAGCCGGTTTGCCCGCACGACGAAGCCGAAGTTGCCCTGCGGGCAGCAGAAAAGTCGTCAGGATATGCTGAACGCCCACAAGCAATCCGTGTATTCATTGGATAGATCAGCGCCGTCCTGCGTGGACAGGCTCAGAGCACCGCCGCACGGTAAAGGTGCCAGGTCGCGTGTCCAAGCACCGGCAGCACCACCACCAGCCCCAGAAGCAGCGGAAGGATCCCCAGGACCAGTCCACTGGCGACGATCAGGCCCCAGGTCGCCATCACCCCGGGATTTTCCCGCACGACCTGCACCGAGGTCAGCACCGCAACCGGAAGTGTCACATCGCGGTCGAGGAGCAGCGGGAACGAGATCGCGCTGACCGCCAGCACCGCCGCCGCCAGCACCGCCCCCACCGCGGTCCCGACCGCCGTCATCACCCATCCCGCGGGCGTGGTCAGCGCCGCCGTTACCAGCGCCACCAGGCTGGCCGGACGCTCGGTTCCCAGGGTGGCGGCGTGGATCGCGTCGGCCAGCAGAAGCCAGGCCATGAAGATCACGCCGTTGAACAGGCTCAGCATCAGGATGCGCGGGAACCGGGGATTGCGCAGCACCTCGAACATCGCTCCCCAGCTGACCTCGCGTCCCGCCTCGCGCCGGCGGCTCAACTCGTAAAGCCCCAGCGCCGCCACCGGCCCGACCAGGGCAAAGCCCGACAGGACCGGGAACAAGAGGTGGGTGAGGTTCCCCTGGCTCGCCAGCGCCAGCAGCACCGCCCCCATCGCGGGATAGAGCATGCAGGCGAACAGCACGTCCGACCGCATCGCCGCCAGGTCGTCCCAGCCCTTGCGCAGCGCCGCGCGCAGGTCGCCCGGCACCAATGCCCGGGTCTCGGGCCGGATATCCGGATCGGCCGCGCCACGCACGGCAACCTCGGTCGCATAGCCCGCTGCCGAGCCCAGCGCGCCCAGGGTCCAGGACAGGGGGTTTCCGATCGTCTTCGGCATCAGGGGTCCTCTCGCAGAGGGGCGCCCCGGCTGGTCCTGCCGGGGGGCAACCCGGTGGCAACGACGGCAAGCACGACTTTCCTGCCACAACTCTAGCACGAATTTTCCGCGAACGAAGTCACGGATTGGTGCGCCGCTCAGCGTTCGGTCAGCTTCAGCTCGATCCGACGGTTCTGGGCGCGACTCGCCTCGTCGTCTCCGGCGGCGACCGGACGATATTCGCCGAACCCCGTGGCAGCCATGCGCTCTGGCGGGAAGCCCAGCTCGTCCTGCATGTAGCGCACGACCGACAGCGCGCGGGCCTGGCTGAGTTCCCAGTTGTCGGCGAAGGCCGCGCCGGGGCTGATCGGAATATTGTCGGTATGCCCGTCCACCCGGATGATCCAGTCGATCTCGGGCGGGATGCTGGCGCGGATCTCGTCGAGGATGCGCACCACCCCGGCAATCTGGGCGCGGCCTTCGGGCGCCAGATCGGCCGAGCCGCGGTTGAACAGCACCTCCGAGGAAAAGACGAAGCGGTCGCCCACAACCCGCACGCCCTCGCGGCCCTGCAACAGCGCGGACAGCTGGCCGAAGAATTCGGAGCGGAAGCGGGCAAGATCGCGGTTCTCCTCGGCCAGCCGTGCGGCCTCGGCGGCCTCCAGTTCCGCGCGCCGGCGCTGTTCGGCCGCGACCTGGGCCAGGGCGGCGTTCAGATCCTTGCCAAGGCTTTCCAGCTGGACCTTCGCTGCCTCGTCGCGTGCCTTCGCCTCGTCCAGCACGGATTGCAGGCTGCCCAGCTGGCTGCGCAGCGCCGCGACCTGCCGGTTCAAGAGTTCGACCTCGCGCGCGGCGGCAAGGGCCTTCTCCTGCTCGGCCAGCAGCGCGGTCTCCGCCGCCGCCAGCGCCGCATCCTTCGCGGTGGCGCCCTTCGCGGCCTCCGTGCGGGCGGCGGCGAGAAGGGTCAGTGTTTCTTCGGCGCGTTTGCGTTCCTCTTCCAGCGCAAGGGTCATCGCAGTCAGTTCCGTGTCGGCATTGGCCAGCCGGTCACGCAGAGCCTTAAGCGCCGCAGCATCGGCCAGCCGCGCGGCTTCGGCCTCGTCCACCTTGGCCTCGGCCGCCTTCAGCGCCGCGCCGTCCTGCTCGGCCTTGGCCTTCGCCTCGGCCAGCAAAGCCTCCAGCGCCTCGCGGCGGGCTGCGGCCAGACGGGCGGCCTCGGCATTGGCGTCCACCTCCGCGCGCGCCTTGGCCAGCGCCAGCGTCATCGCCTCGGCTTCGCTGACCAGCTTCGACCGCGCGGCCTCCAGATCCGCGACCGAGGCCGTCAGCCGCTCGGCCTCGCCCCGGGCGCGGTCGCGTTCGACCAGGAGCGCCGCCACCTGGGCCTCGAAATCGGTGATGCGCGCGCGGGCGGCGGACAGTTCCCCCTCGCGCGCGGTCAGGTCGGCGGTCAGCGTGGCTATGACGCCCGCCTGGCGTTCGCCCTCGGCCAGTGCCGAGGTCAGGCCTGCCTGCAATTCCGCCACCCGGGCCTCGAGTCCGGTCGCCCTGGCCTGTTCCAGCCCCAGCGCATTGGCCAGTTGCGCGACCTGCGCCGTCAAGGCGTCCAGTTCCGTATCCTGGGTGGTGATCGTGTCGCGCAGGACCGATTGCATGACGGTGAAGATGGTCAGCACGAACATCAGCACCATCAGGAGCGTCGTCACCGCATCGACGAAGCCCGGCCAGATTATGCTGCTGTCCCGGCGGCGGGTGCGGACGGCCATCTCAGGCCCGCCCGGCGCTGCGGCCCAGCTGACGGATCGCGGCGGTCAGCTGGGCAATGTCCGCGCGCAGGTCGGACAGCGTTTCCTGCCGGCCGGCCGACATCTCTTCCAGGATGCGCAGCAGCTGCACGTCGATCGACCGCAGCCGCATCCGGCTTTCCGGGTCGCTGCCGGTGCCCCCCTCGCCCTCCTGCAACGCGGCCAGAAGCTTCTCCTGCCCTTCGGCGATCCGCCGCAGCAGGGCCGACTGGCCCTTTTCCGCGTCGATCCGTTCGGTCAGCTTCGTCATCGCTGCAACCAGTTCGGCGATCTTCGTCTCGGAATGGAAGCGGTTCGCCTCGGTCTGGGTCTGCAACGCCTGCAACTCTTCAAGCTGCTGCGCCATGTGATCGACCAGAAGGCCCAGCGCGTTCTGATCCGTGCCCTCGCCGTCGCCGGCATAGCCAAGGCGCGTGATCGAGGACAGCCATTCTTCCAGCTCGCGGGTGAACCGGTTCTGACCGTGGCCGGCAAACAGCTCCAGCAGGCCCAGCACCAGCGACCCGGCAAGGCCCAGAAGCGAGGAGGAGAACGCCGTCCCCATCCCGCCAAGCTGGCTTTCAAGGCCGGTCATCAGCTTGCCGAACACGTCAAGCCCGCTTTCGCCTTCGGTCGGGGCCAGCGAGCGGATCGTCTCCACCACCGCCGGAACGGTGGTCGCCAGGCCCCAGAATGTGCCGAGAAGTCCGAGGAACACCAGCAGGTTGATGAGATATCGGGTGATGTCGCGCGCCTCGTCGATGCGCTGGACGACCGAATCCTGGATCGAGCGTGACGAGGTAGCCGAAATCGTCATCCGGGCCGAGCGCGAGCGCAACAGCGCAGCCAGGGGGGCCAGCAGGCGCGGCGGGGCCGCGTCCTCGGTGCCGGGGGTGCCGCGGACGAAGTTCTCGATCCAGTAGACCGACTGCGCCAGGATCCAGACCTGCCAGAAGCAGGACAGCACGCCGAACAGGAACACCAGCGCGATGATCCCGTTCAGGACGGCGTTCGTGCGCAGGATGCCGATGATCTGGGCGTGGATCAGCCAGGCCCCTGACCCGACAAGGGCGCAGACCAGAAGCATCGCCGTGATCGCGCGGATCGGTTGCGAGAAGGTCGTCGAGACCTCTGCCCCACGGTGGTCTGTCTGGGACATGTGTCCTCTGTCTGTCCTGTGCTTGCCTGCCTGGCGCCAAGACTAGCAGGATGATGGCAACAGCCAAGCAAAAGCTCAGGTCAGATCGCGCACCCGTGTGGCCAGCCATTCCAGATCGGGGTCGGTGATGCCGAGCTCGGCCAGATGCGCGGCGGTGGACCAGAGGTAGTCCCGGTTCGGCCCCCGCCCGCCAGAGGCGCCGGCGATGATCCGTGCCTGTTCCTCCAGTGGCAGGCCGCCGCAATACTGTGCGTGGTCGGGGTCGATGACATAGGTCAGCGCCTCCAGCGGCCCTTGAGCGGTCTCGATGGGCAGCATCCGTTCCAGATAGGCCGAGGAGACAAGCTCCCGCTCGCGCAACGCCGTCAGCGTCGCGGCCTCTGCGCCCTCTGCCACGCGGAAGGCCAGACCCGCGCAACTTGCGCCCTCGGCCCGGTCCAGCGCCAGCACCAGGCCCGGCCGCGCGACGGTCCCGCGATGGTGGATCGACCGCATGCAGAAGCTGCGGTGCCAGCCGGCCAGCCGGGCCAGGCGGCGTTCGGCGACCGGAAAGCCCGGGTCCCAGATCAGCGATCCGTAGCCGAAGACCCAGAGAGGTGCGTGCATGGCTGGTCCTGTTGCGACCGGCCCTGTAAACACCGGGGCACGAGCAATGAAAAGGGCCGGCCGATGCGCAAGCTCATGTTCTTCATCCTGCTGCTGACCGGCCTCTGGTCGGGCTACTGGTTCGCAGGCTCCGGTGCGATCCGGCAGGGGGTGGAGACCGGCTTCGCCGATGCCGCCGGGCAGGGTCTTGTGGCCGAAAACACCGCTGTCACGGTTGCGGGCTTCCCGAACCGTTTCGACCTGACGGTCGAGGGGCTGCGGCTGGGCGATCCCGCGACCGGCGTCTTCTGGCAGGCGCCCTTTGCCCAGGTCTTCGCGATGACCTGGAAGCCGTGGCACATCATCGCCGCCCTGCCGCCGGAACAGGTGGTGACGCTGCCTGACCAGGCGGTGACGGTCAATTCTGCTGACCTGAAGGCAAGCCTGCGCGCCAGTCCCGCGCTGGACCTGCCCTTGGCCGAGGTGCGGCTGGCGGGCGCCTCGCTGGGCCTGGCCTCCGACCGGGGCTGGACACTCTCGCTGGGCGAATTCACCCTCGGCCTGCGGGCCGAACCCGCGCTGGGACCGGCGGGCTATGAACTCGGCTTCGACCTTGCGCCGCTGACCCCCGACCCGGCCTTCCCGGCTGCCGTGCGGGCGGTGACGCTGCCCGACCTGCCGCCGGCCGATCTGCCGGATGTGGTGGAAAGCCTCTGGGGCAGCCTCTACCTGACCTTCACTGCGCCTCTCGACCGGCACGCGGGCGACACGCGGCCACTTCTGACCCGGATCGAGGTCAACCGGGTCAACTTCGGCTGGGGCGACCTGGCCGTCAGCGCCACGGGCATGATCGAGGCCGATAGCGAAGGCTTCGCTGCCGGTCGGGTGAGGATCGAGGTCACGAACTGGAACCGCCTGCCCGCGATCCTCGTGGCGGCCGGTGTGGTCAAGCCCGAACTTGCCCCGACCGTCGCGCGCGGCATGCAGGCGCTGGCCGCGCAGAGTCCCGAGCCGTCGATCCTGTCGCTGTCGCTGGTGATGGAGAACGGGCGGATGACCTTTGGCCCCTTCCCCCTTGGCCCCGCGCCACGGATGCTGCCGCCCTCAGGTTGATCCCGGCGGGCTTGGCTCAGCGGCAATAGGCTCCGCCGCTGCGGGCCGAGGTGTCGAAATGGAAATGGTCCTCGTGATACCCGTCCGAGCCGGGGCCGAGCGTCGTCTTGAAATAGCCGCAGCCGGCCTTGTAGATTCGGCGCAGCAGCTTGTTGTAGTCGCTTGCGACCGTCAGCACCTTACCGTTCGACAGCACGAAAGCCGAGATGTCCATCGCGCGGCCCTTGCCGTGCTCGCTGATCTTCGCCCCCTTGATGTTGTTCCTGCTGCGGCAGGCGTAGTGGGCCGCGATCTGCAACTGCACCAGCCGGCCCTCGAAGGCCGGCTGTGCGACCTCGTCCACCCAGGCGTTCAGCGCCCTTGCGATCGAGCAGTCCACCGTCGCCGCCTGGCTGAGCCGGACGCCCGCGACCGAGGTGACGCGCACCGGATCCTCCACGCCGCAGCCCTTAACCTTGGAACTGATCCGCGCGATCTCCTCGCCCTTGATCGCGGCGACACCGCAGACCGACCCGGCCATCGAGGCTTTTTCGCGCCGCTTCTTCCGCTCTTCCTTGCGGTTGGGCGGGGGAATGGCACCAAGGTCGATCTCGGGCTCGGGCGTCCGGCCTGACAGGTCCAACCCTGGGGCCTTCGCGGCGGCCTTCAGCCCGGCCAGCCGCGATTCCAGCCCCCTCGGCCGGGGCTGCGGCCGCAGGGACCGCGCCTCGGCCGAGGGCGCGGGTGACGCAGAGGCCAGGATGGGTTCCAGCTTGGCCGCAGCGGCCGCTGTCGCTGCAAGACCGGCCGGGCGTGGCAAAGGCCGGGGCAGGTCGGACGCAGCGGAAACGATCTCGGCATCGGATCCGGCGGCTGGGTCAGGCGCAGGCGCTGCGACAGACGCGGACTCGGGCGCTGATGCAGGCGCAGCTGCAGCGGCGACCAGCGTCGCCACGAGACGCGGATTGGCCTGCGGTCGCGGGCTCCGGTCAATCTCCTCGGCCCTGACCCCCTGCGCCAGGCAAAGGCAAAGACCCAGGACAAGCCTTACCCGCCGCACCCGCCTCAGCCCTCCTTCTGGGCCGGGGCCGACCGGCCGAAATCCGGCGCGGCGGTGTCCTGTCCGGCCTCGATGATCCCGCGACGGATGGCGCGGGTGCGGGTGAAATAGGTGTGCAAATGATCACCATCGCCCATTCGGATCGCGCGCTGCAACACGAACAGCTCCTCGGCAAAGCGGCCGAGGATGTCCAGCACCGCATCCTTGTTGGTCAGGAACACGTCGCGCCACATGACCGGGTCCGAGGCAGCGATCCGGGTGAAGTCGCGGAAACCCGAGGCGGAATACTTGATGACCTCCTGCTGCGAGACGCGCCGCATGTGGTCGGCCACGCCCACCATGGTATAGGCGATCGCGTGGGGCACATGGCTGACCACCGCCAGCACCAGATCGTGGTGCCCGACATCCATGTCCTCGACATTGGCTCCCATCGCCTCCAGAAGCGACCGCAGCCGGGCCAGGGCCTCGGCATCGACCCCGGCTGGCGGCGTCAGCAGCCACCAGCGGTTCTGGAACAGCGTGGCAAAGCCGGACCTGGGCCCGGAATATTCCGTTCCGGCAAGCGGATGGCCGGGGATGAAGTGGACGCCCTCGGGCATGTGCGGCGCCACTGCATCGACCACTGCCTGCTTGACGGACCCGACGTCCGTCACCGTGGCGCCCGGTTTCAGATGCGGCCCGATCTCTGCGGCGATGTCCCCCATCGCACCGACCGGCACTGCCAGCACCACGAGGTCTGCGTCCCGGACCGCTTCGGCCGCCGTGTCGCAGACCCGGTCGCAGAACAGATCCCTCGCCACCGCCCGGGTCTCGACCGACCGGGCGTAGCCGACGATCTCGCCCGCCAGACCGCCCGCGCGCATCGCATGCGCCATGGACGAGGCAATCAGACCAAGGCCGATCAGTGCGACGCGGGGATAGATCATTTCACCCCCTTGAACTGGCCGACCGCATGGGCGACCTGGCGACAACTCGCCTCGTCGCCGATGGTGATCCGCAGACAGTGCGGCAACTTGTAGCCCGCCACGCGGCGCACGATCAGCCCCTGCGCCTGCAGGAAGGCATCGCAGGCCTCGGCCTCTTCCTGGCTGGCGAAGCGGGCCAGGATGAAATTGGCCATCGACGTGTCCGAAGGCACCCCAAGCTCGGCCAGCGCATTGGCGAGCCAGCTGCGCATCCGGGTGTTCTCGGCGCGGCAGCGGTCGACAAACTCCTGGTCGCGCACGGCCGCCTCTGCAGTTTCCAACTGGGTGGTCGACAGGTTGAACGGTCCCCGGATGCGGTTCAGCACGTCGATGACATGGCGCGGCCCGTAACCCCAGCCGATCCGCAGCCCGCCCAGGCCGTAGATCTTGGAAAAGGTCCGCGTCATCACCACGTTGTCGCGCGCATCGACCAGAGCCGCGCCGCCATCGTAGCCCTCGACATATTCCGCATAGGCTCCGTCCAGCACCAGGAGCGCCTGCGGCGGCAGGTTCTCGGCCAGCCTCGCGATCTCGGCGCACGAGACCATGGTGCCGGTCGGATTGTTCGGGTTCGCTAGAAACACCAGCTTCGTGCGGCGGTTGCAGGCCGCGAGGATCGCATCCACATCGGCCGTGCGCTCGCGTTCGGCCACCTCGACCGGCGTCGCGCCCACGGCCATGGTCGAGATGCGATACATCAGGAAACCGTGCTCGGTGAACACCACCTCGTCCCGCGGGCCGGCATAGGCCTGGCAGAGGAAGGTGATGATCTCGTCCGACCCGGCGCCGCAGATGATGCGGCCGGCGTCCAGACCATGCACCTCGGCGATGGCTGCGCGCAGGTCGGCGTGGTCGGTCACCGGATAGCGATGCAGCGTGTGGACCGTGCGGGAAAAGGCTTCCTTGACCTTGTCCGAGGGGCCGAACGGGTTCTCGTTCGACGAGAGCTTCACGACATTCGCCACGCCGGCCACATGCGCCTTGCCGCCCTCGTAAAGCGCAATGTCAAGGATGCCTGGCTGCGGCTTTATCTGGTCGTTCATCCTGTCCCCCGGGGCGCGATGCGCCTCGTTTACCCGCCCTCCGCGCGCAAGGCCAGAACCTTTCGCCGGGACAGGCGGGTCTCCGAAGGAGCGCCTGAGGCGCAAGTCTTTCCTCTCGTCGTCGGCCTGCGCCTCCTCCTCGGAGTGCCTCCGGCGGGAGTATTTGGCAAAAGGGCAAATCCACATGCCCTTTCCCAAATACTCCGGGGAGCGCGAGGGGCAGCGCCCCTCGTCCGCCGAGGAGGAGGCGCAGGCCGACGACGAGACAGGGATCCTGCGCGTCAGCGCTCCGCCAGGTTGACCCGGTCAGACCGCGAGGAAGTTGGTGAATTGCCAGGGATCGGCTTCGTCACGGTCCTCGGCAAAGCTGTTGATCCGATTCTGCAAGGGCGTCCAGTCGGTATAGTGGCATTCGATCGAGCCGAGGTATGGCCGCTGGACCTCCAGGCAGCGGACATGGTCCATCTCGTCGGCCTCGACGAAGCCCGCGTTGGGGTTCTCTGCCGCCCAGACCATCGCCGCCAGCACCGCAGAGGTCACCTGCATGCCCGTCGCGTTCTGGTAGGGCGCCAGCTGCCGCGCCTCCTCGCAGGACAGTCGCGAGCCATACCACATCGCGCCCTTCGCGTGCCCGTAAAGCAACACGCCAAGGTCATCGCCGCCCGAGACGATCTCATCCACGGTCAGGATGTGCTGCGCCTCGGCAAGGCAGCCTGCGCCGTTGATCTCGTGCAGCGACAGGATGGCGTCGTTGCAGGGGTGATAGGCATAGTGGCAGGTCGGGCGGTAGGCGGCGCGGTCGTTTTCCCATACCGTGTAGTAGTCGGGGATCGACAGTGCCTCGTTGTGGGTGATGACAAAGCCGAACTGCGGGCCGACACCCGGGCACCAGGACCGCACCCGAGTATCCGCGCCGGGGCGGTCGATCCAGATCGCATAGCCGGGCCCGTGGTCGAAGGCATGGCCGTTCGGCGGCAGCTTCTTCTCGTGCGTGCCCCAGCCAAGTTCGGCGGGCTGATAACCCTCGGACAGAAGCCCGTCCACCGACCAGGTGTTCACGAACACCCCTGGCGGCTTGGGCCTGGCCGAGACCTGGGTGTCGCGCTCGGCGATGTGGACGCCCTTGACCCCGAGGTCGCGCATCAGCCGCGCCCAGTCCTCGCGAGACTGCGGGGCGGCCTTGACGCCGGTATCGGCGGCAAGGCGCAACAGCGCCTCTTTCAGCAGCCAGCTGACCATGCCCGGGTTCGCCCCGCAGCAGCTGATCGCAGTCGGGCCGCCGACATACTCCTTGCCCAGGGCGCGAACCTTCTCGCGCAGGGGATAGTTCGTCCGGTCGGCATTCGGCAGGGTCGAGCCGAAATAGAACCCCGGCCAGGGTTCGACCACCGTGTCGATGTATTGCACTCCCAGTTCCTGGGCGAGCTTCATCACCTCGATCGAATCGACGTCCACCGAGAGGTTGACGATCATGCCGCGCCCCTCGGGGAACAGGCTGCGCAGGACATCGGCGAAGTTGTCGGGCGTCAGCGCCACCTGAAGATGCCGGATGCCATGGTCGCGCAGGATATGCGCATGGTCGCCCGAAGGCTCGATCACGGTGAACCGGCTGCGGTCGAAACCTATGTGGCGTTCGATCAGCGGCAGCGTGCCGCGCCCGATCGAGCCGAAGCCGATCATCACCAGGGCGCCGTCGATGGTGGCGTGCTTGGTCGTGGTGGTCATGGTCCTTGGGTCCCCCCGGTCAAAGAAGGGCGCGAAAGGCGCCGGAACGGAAAAGGCCGCGCCGGGCGGCGCGGCCTTGGGTCACGATCCCGGACGGGATCAGTTCTTCGCGTAGTATTCGACGACCAGGTTCGGTTCCATCTGCACCGGATAGGGCACGTCGCCCAGGCCCGGAGTGCGAACGAACTTGGCGGTCAGCTTGCTGTTGTCGACTTCCAGGTAATCCGGCACGTCGCGCTCGGTCAGCTGGATCGCTTCCAGGATCGCGGCCATCTGGCGCGACTTCTCGCGGACCTGGATCACATCCCCTTCCGACACGCGGTAAGAGGCGATGTTCACCCGCTTGCCGTTCACCAGGACGTGGCCGTGGTTCACGAACTGGCGCGCCGCGAAGATGGTCGGCACGAACTTGGCGCGATAGACCACCGCGTCCAGCCGGCGCTCCAGCAGGCCGATCAGCATCTCGCCGGTGTCGCCGCGCACGCGCTCGGCCTCGGCATAGATCTTGCGGAACTGCTTTTCGGTCAGGTCGCCGTAATAGCCCTTCAGCTTCTGCTTGGCGCGCAGCTGCGTGCCGAAGTCCGACAGCTTGTTCTTGCGGCGCTGGCCGTGCTGGCCGGGGCCGTATTCGCGCTTGTTCACCGGGGATTTCGGACGGCCCCAGATGTTCTCGCCCATCCGGCGGTCGATCTTGTACTTGGCAGAGGTGCGTTTCGTCACCGCTGATCTCCTTCGTTTGTGAAGGGCGTTGTCCTTTCCGGGTCGTCCCGGCGACAGGTCATTCCTTGCGGAAGCCGCCAACACCAATGAAAAGCCCCGGACTCGCGTCCGGGACCGGGGGGCTTATACAGGCGCGGACGGGGGAGTCAACAGGCCCTTCTCAGCCGATCCTGCCACGCACCCCGCCGGTCTGACCCCGGTCCAAGAGCAGGTGGTCGAGGATCACGCAGGCCATCATCGCCTCACCCACGGGCACGGCGCGGATGCCGACGCAGGGGTCGTGGCGACCCTTGGTGATGAGGTCCGTCTCCTGCCCGCCTTCCGTGATCGTCCGGCGTGGGGTCAGGATCGAGGAGGTGGGCTTGACCGCAAAGCGGCAGACGACCGGCTGGCCGGTGGAAATGCCGCCCAGGATCCCGCCCGCATGGTTCGACAGGAACTCCGGGCCTTCCGGTCCCATGCGGATCTCGTCGGCGTTCTCGACCCCGGTCAGGACGGCTGCCGCCATCCCCTCGCCGATCTCCACCCCCTTGACCGCGTTGATCGACATCATCGCCGCCGCGAGATCGCTGTCGAGCTTGCCATAAAGCGGCGCGCCCAGACCCGGCGGCACGCCCTCGGCCACCACCTCGATCACCGCGCCGACCGAGTTGTGCGACAGGCGCAGCCCGTCCAGATACTCCGCCCATTCGACGGCGGCCTGCGCGTCCGGCACCCAGAACGGATTGCGTTCGATCTCGGCGGCATCGAACCGGCTGCGGTCGATGGTCTTCGTGCCCATCTGAACCATGTAGCCGGTGATCTTCAGTCCCGGCACCAGCGCCGCCAGTACCGCCCGCGCCACGCCGCCCGCCGCCACGCGGCTGGCGGTCTCGCGCGCCGAGGACCGTCCGCCGCCGCGATAGTCGCGGATGCCGTATTTCTGGTGATAGGTGATGTCGGCATGCCCGGGACGGAAGCTCTGCGCGATCTCGCCATAGTCCTTCGACCGCTGGTCGGTGTTCTCGATCATCAGTTGGATCGGGGTACCGGTGGTGCGGCCCTCGAACACACCCGACAGGATGCGCACCGCGTCGGGCTCCTTGCGCTGGGTGGTGAACTTCGACTGCCCCGGCTTGCGCCGGTCCAGCCAGGGCTGGATGTCGGCCTCGCTCAGCACCACGCCGGGCGGGCAGCCATCGATCGTGCAGCCTATGGCCGGCCCGTGGCTTTCGCCCCAGGTGGTGATGCGGAACAGGTGACCGAAGGTGTTGAGGCTCATCGCGGGCTCCGAACTCTTGTGGCGGACATAAGCGATGATCCCGCGCCGGGAAACCGGATTCTCGCAGCGGCCTCGCGCCTTGCGCTTGGCAAAGCCGCCAGTCTAACCTGCCGGGCAGCAGCGGTAGGGGACTGACGACGCGATGCAGATCTGGGGCCATTGCCGGTTCTCCTACTTTGGCCGCAGCGACACCGGGCGCGAGATCGACACGCTGGAGGCGGCTTTCGCCAAGCTCTGGCACCCGGTGCGGATGGCGGTGCGCTTCCACCTGTTCGAGACGCTGCTCCTGCCCGCGATCCGGGCGCAGACCGACCCCGGCTTCGTGTTCCAGGTCGTCACCTCGACCCGGATGCCCGACCTGTTCCAGGAAAGGCTGGACCGCGTCACCGCCAATATTCCCCAGCTGCGCATCCTGCGCTCCGAGGAAACCGACCTGAACCGGGCCCTGCATCCGGCGATGCTCGAGGCGGGTGCCGACGGCTCCGGGGCCGCGGTGCATTTCCGTGTCGATGACGACGATGCGGTGTCGGTAGATTACGTCGCCCGCTTGCGCCAGGCGGCCCGGCGGGTGGATCCGGGCGGGATGATAACCTTCCCGACCGGCGTCATCGGCTTTCTGCACGAAGGCGCGGCCCGCCATGCGCCGTTCCAGAAGCACTCCATCGCCATAGGCCTTGCGCTGGTCGAGCCACCCGGCGGGCGCAACCCCTTCCGCATCCAGCATGTCGTCCATGCCTCGCGGGTGCCGAGCTACTGCGACCCGACCTTCCCGGCCTATCACTATACGCTGCACAGCGCGAACAACACCGCGGGCTACGGCCGGATCTTCCACCTCGACACCGGCGAGCATCGCCGCATCCAGCGGCTGATGCAGCAGCACCCGGAATTCGCCGAAGGCGCGCTGACCACCCCCGCGGCCGAGGCCGCCCTTGCCGCGGCCTTTCCCCATACCACGGGCGACGGGCTGCGCGCGGCGATCCTGCGCGCGGGCGATCCGGTGGGCCTGGCCGAGGAGATGGGCTTTCCCGCCGAACCCTTCGCCGCGCCGCTCACGTCCGGATAACGAAAAGTTCAGCCGGGGGGTTGAAATGCCCGGCGCGACCCCCACCTACGCTGTCGCGGGCCGGGCCCCTCTGACGACGATCCTGTCGTGATGTCGGACCGCATCGAGAAACGCGCTCGATGTCAGCCCGGCAATTCCGTTCCCGCCAAGGTTGACCTCCCGACGCATCGCAAGAGAGGCTCAACGGGGATGGAAATCCTTTTCCTGACGTTTCTGGCCAAGCCGCTGTGGCTTTGGCTTCTGTTCCTGGCCATCGTCGTCACGCTGATGGCCTTCGACCTGGGGGTCCTGCACCGGGACAATCACGAACTGGGGGTGGCCGAAAGCCTGAAGCTTTCGGCTTTCTACATCTTCATCGCCATCCTGTTCGGCGGCTACATCTGGTGGGCCTGGTCGAACGGGACGCTGGTGACAAGCGACGGCACCAATCCGGTCGCAGCCTATTTCCAAGGCTACATCATCGAGAAGGTGCTCTCGATCGACAACGTCTTCGTCATCTCGCTGATCTTCGGCTACTTCGCCATTCCGCGGAAATACCAGTACCGCGCGCTGGTCTGGGGCATCATCGGCGTCATCATCCTGCGCGGCATCATGATCGCCATCGGAGCCGAGCTGATCTCGGCCTACAGCTGGGTCACGCTGATCTTTGCCGCCTTCCTGGCCTTTACCGGCATCAAGATGCTGGTCGTGCCGGAAGGCGACATGGACGTGTCAAAGAATCCGGTGGTGACCTTCGTCTCGCGGCATATGAACGTCACGAAGGATCTGCACGGGCAGAAATTCTTCGTGCGCCAGCCGAACCCCGCGACCGGAAAGCTGATGCTTTACGCCACGCCCCTGTTGGTGGCGTTGATCGTCATCAACGTGGCCGACCTGATCTTCGCGGTGGATTCGGTCCCGGCGATCTTCCTGATCACCACCGACACCTTCATCGTCTACACCGCGAACATCATGGCGATCCTCGGCCTGCGGGCGCTCTACTTCGCGCTGGCCGCGCTGGTGCACCGGTTCCACTACCTGAAATATGCGCTGGCCGTGGTGCTGATCTTCATCGGGCTGAAGGGCTTCTACAGCTATTTCTTCGGCAAGTTCGATCCCTACCTGTCTCTGGGTATCACCGTAGGCATCATCGCCGCCGGCATCTTCTACTCGCTGTGGAAGACCCGGGACGGCGGCGATGGCCATGACGCGGACCCCGACCGGGCCGAGGTCAAGCCGGCGGAATGATCCCGCCCTGACGGATCTGCACCCACACATCGTGGTTGCCGGGCACCCCGGCGATCCGCAACACCGAAAGCCCCAGCGTCACGTCCACCGCCCCGTCCGCCCGCCGAACGACCCGGGGCGGCTGCGGCCATGCAGAAAGGTCATAGACCTGTTCGGCCTGCCAGCGGCTGACATGCGTCACCCCGCCATAGGCCGGCACCAGGACCACCGCCCCCGGCCCCGGATCGACCAGGGTGATCCCGGTTCCCGCATGCAGCGTGTCGTTGCCGCCGCCAAGCCGCACCCGGTTCCGCCCCGGCCCGGTATGCACCACGCTCGATCCGTCGCCGTCGATGATCTCGTCGTTGCCGTGGCCGGCGTGAATCCGGTTGCGGCCGCCGGTGCCGATGATCGTGTCGTCCCCCGTGCCGCCATCCAGCACATCGCGCCCGGCCCCGCCGATCAGCCGGTCGTTGCCCGCACCGCCATAGAAGAAATGGCGCGAGCTTTCGCTGGCCGAAATCGCCCGCAGCACGTCGTCGCCCTCGCCGCCGTGGAAGGTCGCCCCGCCATACTTGGGCCCGATCATCACATCATTCCCGCGTGACCCGCGCACGTCCACCACCACCCGCTCGCTCGTCTCGAAGGTGATCGGGCTGTCGGGATGCGCCACGATCCGCAGCACCCGGGGCGATTTCTTCGCCGCCTCGGCGTCCTCGTGCCGGGCCAGCACCGTGGCGATGCGGATGTTCTCCACATTCATCGGGCAGTGCAGCACATAGCCGTCCGGCCCGCCCAGATACCACAGCGTGTCGGCGCCGCCGTCCTTCGTCTCATGGATCTTCTCCGCCTCGGCGCCATAGACCCAGTAGTTGTCGTTGCCGCGCCGCCCCTCCAGCACGACCGAGCCGTCCACCGCCATCATCGCGTTGACACCATCCGCCGGGTTCTCGAACCCGCGCAGGTCCAACCCCAGATCCAGAGCGCCCTTCACCAGTTCCGCGCGCAGAAAGTCCATCGGTGCGGTGGCGACCAGGTTCTCTGTCTCGCCCGGATCGGTGACCACGTCATAGACATGCTCTTCCCCGTTCGGATAGCGGAAATAGCGCAGGTGCCGGTAGCCCTCGACCGAGGGGCGCACGGACAGCGTGCCGAAGACCGAGGTGATCGGCGATTTCGACGTGTCGAAGGTGCCGAAACTCGGGTCGATCAGCGGCAGAAGGCTTTGCCCCGACACCCAGTCCGGGCGCGGCGGCAGGCCCGCCAGCTGCATGATGGTCCTGGGAAAGTTGTGCAGGCTGACGGGCAGGTCGATGACCCGGCCCTCCGCCATCCGGGGCGACCAGATGCCCAGCGGCACATGGGCGGCGCTGTCCCACTGGCTCATCTTGTGAAAACTGTCGTGATTGCCCAGGTTGAAGCCGTTGTCCGACAGGAAGATCACTGTGGTCCGCTCGCCAAGGGGCGAGGCCTCCAGCGCATCGAGGAACCGGCCGATCTCGTGATCGACATGGCTGATCGCGGCGAAATAGGCGCGCACCACCTGGCGCCAGCCGTCATCGCCGCCCTTCTCCGGCGTCCAGTTGCCGTTGGCGATATAGGCCGCCTCATAGACGGCAAAGCCGGGCGGGGGGCCGCAGTAATCTTCCGGCGCGGCGATGTCGGGCCAGCGGATGTCGGCGGGATCGTAAAGCTGATAGAACCGGTCCGGGCATTCCAGATTGTAGTGCGGATGCTTGAAGCCCAGCTGGATCAGATGCCGCCGCGCGGGATCGGCCCGGCCCAGAAAGTCGATCGCGTTCTGCGCCACGGTGTAGTCGTAGAACAGATGGTCCTGCGATCCGTCGTCGTCGGGATGGTTGATCCCGGCGATCCCCGGCCCCCGGTCGAGATAGGCCTTCACCTTCGTCCGCCCGCTGCTGTCCTGGGCCGGCACGTCCTCGTGGAACAGCACCCGGCGATAGCGTTCCGGCATGGGCTTGTAGGTCGCGTCCACCTTGCCGGTGGTGAAGGTGTAGAACCCCGCCCGGCGCAGATCGTAGGCCCAGGCCTTTTCCGGCGGCAGCACCTGCCGCCAGAAGCGGTTGAGGTCCACAAGCCCGGTGCGGAACGGCGACAGTCCGGTCGCCAGTTCCGCCCGGCAGGGAGCGCAGAGGGGGACCGTGGCATAGGCGTTGGAGAACCGCACGCCCCCATTCAGCAGCCGGTCGATGTTCGGGGTCTGGATGCGAAGGCCGAAGGTCGTTCGCCAGGTGAAGACATCGATCATGTCATCCACCCAGATGACACAGATGTTGTCGCCCCGGATGCTGCCCGCGTCGAAAGCCATCTACAGGCCCGTAAGCCTCAGCCGTGCCGGCAGCGCCCAGCGACGCCCCGGCCCCGTGCCGCCCTCGCCGCGCAGCGCGCCCCTGTTCGCGGGGCCCGGTCCTGCCCAGGGCTCGGCGGCATGGGCATAGGTGACGAACACCTCACCTTTCGGCCGCGCCGAACAGCTCAGCAGCACCGCCCGGGAATCGGCGGGGTCGATGGCAACGCCGATCAGGGCGGCGCCGTTCGTCACGCCCTCCAGCGCAAAACCGGCCAGCGGCCCGGCGGCGAAGGGATCCTCGGGGTCGATGACCAGCGGCTCCTGCGCCTCGCAGATCAGGCGGATCGCCTCGCCGGTCCATTCCGCCAGCTGGATCGTCGGGCACAGCCAAGTGCCTCCGCCGTGCACCGCCAGAAGCGCCTCGGCCATCACCAGTGCCTTCTGCGTGCGGCCTTCGTCGGTCAGCCGGCCGGTGTCGTCCATCGCGAAGGCGTAGGAGGGCGCAGCCATGACCAGCCGGTGATCGGCATGGTTCCACGAAAGCTCCCACTGGCCCTCCAGACCCGGCCCCCGGGTGATGGACTGCGTGCCGCAGTCGAAGGCGGTCAGGAACACTGGCCGGGCGAGACCCGCCTTGGCCATTCCGCGGGTGATCCGCTCCATCAGCGCGATCATGCCGTCGCGGTAGGCCACCGGATCTCCGGTCAGATCCTCGAGCGTATAGTCCAGCACCACCGCCAGCACCTGGGCGCCCACACCCAGCCGCGCCGCCGCCGCGACCAGATTGCCGCAGGCGCGGTCGAGGTTCGCCATCGCCAGCCCTGCGCCCAGATCATGCGCCGAGGCCGCCATGTCGGTTTCCGTCCGCACCATGACCAGCGGCAGCGATTGGCAGGCGGCGCGGCGCCTGGCCAGGATCTCGTCGGCGATCAGCGCCTCGACTGTCAACTCGCGCAAGGGCTCCAGCGCATCGGTCGCCGCCGCCTCGCCCTCGCCGCCCTTACCCACCGCGCCGATGTCGTCGGCCGGGGCCAGCACATGCCAGCGGAACCGTGCCGGGCCGGGATTGCCCAGGCCCGCCCGCGCCCCGCCGATCCCCAGGATCGCCAGAAGCGGCCCCCGCGCCTCGGCAATGATCGCGCCGCCCTCGACATGCCGGCGATAGCCGCGCGGACCGTCGGCGCCGGGCAGGTTGGCCTGGAAGAACAGCCAGTCCCCCTCGCGCCGGGGGGCCCAGAGGTCGATGTCGTCGGGAAAGTCGGGGGGCAGGTCGGGCAGGGACGGAACCGCGGGCGCGCGAGCTTCGGCCCGGGGCAGCTCCAGTCGCTCGGCGATGTCCGCGATCACCCGGTCGGACAGGCGCAGGATCAGGCCGGTCTCGTCATAACGGACCACGTCGCCGTTCTCGGCGCGGATCAGGATGCCTTCGCGGGGGGGCTCGCCAGCCATCAGAACAGCACCTTGAACCTTTCGGGCAGCCGGTAAACCCCCGGTGGACGCGCGCCGCCGGGGGACCAGTAGACCACCTTCTTCTCGCGCCAGCCCTCGATCATCTCTCTGCGGAACTCGGGGAAATCCACCGTCTCGGCCCGGGGCTCCTGCCTGGAAAGGGCCTTGTAGGTATCCCAGGCGGTGTCCCAGCCGGTCTTGTCCCGCTCCACCTCGCCCAGCGCACCGGATTGAAGCACCCGCTGCTCGCGCCGCTTGGCCAGCCGCACCTCGGTCATGTCGTGGTCGATGAAGCGCAGGTGGAAGAGGTAGAGATGCGGGTCGAGGTGCAGCTTCGGGTGGTTGGCGAAATGCCCGCCGGGGGCGATGTCGATCCGGTCGCGGGTGATGCAGGGCTTGGCGTAATTGGCGTTCAGCCGGAAGATGCGGCGCACGTCCAGGATGTTGCGTCCGTCGGCGATCGGCTCGGGCTCCAGCGTGGGGTTGTGCACCATCTCGATGGCGAAGGGGGTGACGACCTGCGGCCCGCCCTTCACCGCGTATTGCTCCAGATAGCCGGGCAGGCTGTCCGACACTGCCGGATCGACGCAGACGATCTCGTCAACGTCGCCCACCAGTACCCAGTTGTAATAGTTGGTGAAGCCCGAGGTCAGCCGCGACAGCATCTGCCAGCGCCGCTGGTTAAAGCAGTTCCGCGTCTCGTCATAGGGCAGGTAGATGACATTGCAGCCCTCGGCGATGCGCCTGTGTTCGGGGTCGCCGCCATGCGACAGCACAAAGCAGTTCTCGCGCCCCAGCTGGCGGCCGTAATAATCCACCCAGCGCGAGAGGAAGAAGTGATCCCCCCCGACCATGGTCATCGCCATCATCCGGCCGCGTGTCTGGTCCATGTCCCTCGTCCTGTCTGCGGCCCCGGCATAGCATGCTGGCAAGGGCCGGGGCCAGAGTCACCCTCCCGCCACCTTCAGCGCATTGACCGCCCCGCGCCGCGCGCGGCGAATGAAGACCTTGTCCTCGTCGGGCAGATCGGCGCCGAGACGCAACATCGCATCTGCCGCCCGAACCACAAGCGCATGCCGCCCCCGGTTCGCCGCCGCAGCCAGAAGCGCGCGCTGCCACTTGGGCACCTGGCGGCGGGCGCGGAAGGCGCGCCAGAAGTCATGCGGCACCGCGTCGCCGGCGATCAACGTCTCGATCAGCATCGGGAAGGTGCCGGCCTTCAGCACCACGCGGATCGCCTCGTGCGTGCAGAAGGGGACGCGCAGAAGCTGCACGTTCGGCCCGGCCATCCGCGCGGCATGGGCGCGGTCCTCGGGCACGAAGGGGTCATAGACCAGCACCACGCGCCGGATGTAGGGCACTGCCGCCGCGGCATCGAGGAAGGGCATACCCTCCCAGTTCGACTTGCGCACGGCATAGGGAAAGCGTTGTTCGAAAGGCGCGATGACCTTGTTCATCGTCGATTGTGCGCTGAAGGCAAGCACCCGCGCCTCGGGGACAAGGGGCGCAAAGTTCAGCGCCGCGAACCCGCCCATCGAGGCCCCTGTCAGGACCACGCGGGAAAAGCGGCGGAAGAAGCCGCGCTCCTCCAGCCCGCGCAGCAGGGCGGGGGCCGTGGGCTGGCGGAACCAGTCCTTGGCATGGCTCTGCACCCCCAGCACCGCATGGCCCAGGGGCTCCAGCCGCTTCCAGGCCCAGGGCGGGCGCGGCCAGCCCTCGTCTATCGTGGCGAGGTTGTCGAAGGACACCACCAATGCCCCGCCCGGCTCTGCCCCGGCCCCCTCGAACCACAGCTTCGCATGGGCGCCATCGACCAGGAACCGGTCGGCGGTCACCGCCGCGTCCAGCCCCATCCCGGGCGGCACGTCCAGCAGCGGCACGGCATCCGTGGATGGTTCAGCAGCTCCAGCGGACATGGGCCTCCAGCGCGGCAAGGGCGGCGCGGTCCTCGGGATCCGCGGAACCGGGCAGACAGCGGTCGGGCCAGAACAGCACCTCGTGAATGCGTGAGGTGCCCAGCGTCTTGGCCAGACCGACGCGGTTCGACCGGCAGGCAATGAAGAAATCCGCCGGCTGGTCGAGGCCCGGAATGGCAACGGCAATCCCGGTCCACCTGCCGTCCAGCCCCAGCCGCAGCACGCGCCCGTCCCAGGCCATCAGGGCCAGCCTTGCGGCCGCCTTCGGTCGTAAGGGCAGCACGAGGCCCACCGTGGCCTGCCGGTCGGCCAGCTGTACCTGGCCGTCGCGCTCCACCAGGAAGACCATGTTCTGCGTCTGCCCGGTAAAGACCGAGGCCAACGTCCGCGCCTCGCCCTGCGAGCGGTAGATCACTGCGGCGGTAAAGGCCTCGACCTCGGGGGCAAAGCCGGGCAGGGTGAAGCCGCAGTTCTCGCCCTCGCGGCAGAGGATTGCGCCGGGCGGTCCGGGGTCGAACCGGCTGTTGCCGGTGTTCGGCCCGGCGGCGGTGGCGACGGCCGCGCCCTGCGCCTCGCGCCAGCCGGTGATGGCGCCCGCGGTCCGCACCAGGTCGGCCTCGCGCGCGACAAAGCGCGCCCCGCCGGTGCGCAGGACCGCCTCGGCCAGCGCCTCGGCGTCCCCCCCGACCAGAGCCCCGGGCGGCAATCTTGCAGCGATCTGAAGCATCGGACCTCCTGTCCTCATCCTGCCGATCGCACCGCGCCGCCGCAAGCCTGTCCCCCCCGCGCCAGCGCAATGGCCCGGGCCAGGATGAGGGCGCCATAGGCCGGGTTGTGGTGTTCGTAGTCGCCCTTCGCCAAATGGTCGGCGACCGCATAGGCGGGATCGGTGAAAAGGCCCCCGGTCACCGTCTCCTCGGGCTGGGGCAACAGCACGATCCCGTCGCCGGCGGCGATCTCGGCCAGAGTGGCCCAGAACCGGGGCAGATGCCCGGGGATCAGCGCGGCCATCTCCGGGCTGATCGCGCCGGCGCGCGCCGGCGGGATGGCGGTGTAGAAGGCCACGGGCGACAGAAGGACCTGCGCCTTGCCCGCCGCCGCCAGCCCCGCGGCCAGCCGATAGCCCGATTGCCCGCGCAGCCCGTCGGCCAGCATCCGCCGGACAAGGCCCGAACTGACGAAGGACCCCCCGCTCAGTGCGCGCAGCACCTGGACGAACAGCCCCCAGACATAGACCCGCGCGCCGGTGACATGGATCATGTCGAACTCGGCAGCGGGCAGGAAACCGCGGCCCTTTGCGTTGAACTTGGCAAAGCGCCGGGCGGTGAAGTCGTCCAGCGGATGTATGGCCCCGTCGCGCACCTGAAGGAACCGGAACCGGCTGCCGACATGGCCCCAGTGCACGCTGTCGGGCGCGGCGTGGAAATGGTCCTCGCTCAGCGCCTGCAGCTGGCCCAGCAGCGTGTCGATCTCGGCCTTGGCGGCGATGAAGGCGGAAAGGGCCTGTTGCTGATTGCGGCGGGCCTTGTCGGCGCGGGCCTCATGGCGGGCGGTGGTGGTCTGGCTCATGGTTCCGGCTCCTTCGATGCACGTCCGCAACTCGCGGCGTGTCATCCTGTTCGCTCTGTCCGCGCTGCTTATCAACTCAATAAGCGCATGATTTGGAATAATAATCCTGCCCTGCGCGCATGACCCGCGCGGGGTTCCCGTCCCCCAGTCCTCATCGGAGATGACCCATGCCCAAACTGCGTGCCTAT
>JBKBJC010000127.1:0-672 GCA_046294075.1 Tabrizicola sp.
TCCGCGACAAGTTCGCTGCCAGCCGCGCCAAGGGCATGTGGATGGGCGGGTTCGTGCCGTGGGGTTACGACGTCGTCGACCGCAAGCTCGTCATCAACGAGGCCGAAGCCGAGCAGGTGCGCAATGTGTTCGAGCGGTTCGTCCGGCTGGGATCGGCGACCCTGCTGACCCGCGAGCTGGTCGCAAAGGGCGTGCTCACCAAGCGCGGCAAGCCGATCGACAAGGGGTTCCTCTACAAGCTCCTGCGCAACCGGCTCTATCTCGGTGAGGCGGTGCACAAGGGCACCAGCTATCCCGGCGAGCATCAGGCCATCATCGACCAGCCGCTCTGGGATCAGGTGCACGCCATCCTGAAGGAAAGCCCGCGCCAGCGCGCGGCGAACACCCGGGCGCAGGTACCGGCGCTGCTGAAAGGGCTGATTTTCACCGACCGCGGTATTGCCATGACGCCGACGTTCACCCGCAAGGGGCAGCGGCTTTATCGGTACTACACGTCGATGGATGCGATCCGGAACCGGGCTTGCGAAGGCCGTGAGGCATTTGTCCGGCTGAACGCCGGGGTGGTCGAGGGCGCGGTCATCCAGCAGATCCGCAAGCTGGTGCGCACGCCTGAAATCGCGGCCAAGGTCGCGGTGGTCCTGCAGGACTGCGATTCCGTGTCGAACGACAATG
>JBKBJC010000128.1:0-660 GCA_046294075.1 Tabrizicola sp.
GGGTTCTTCTGCTGGGCGCGCTCGATCACCGCCCGGTAGCTGGGCGAGGTGGCATGGTGCGCCTCGTCGATCACCAGCAAATCCAGGGTCGGGATCTGCTCGAGATTGGCCTTGCGCGACAGGGTCTGCACCATGGCGAAGGTGGCGTGGCCCTGCCACGATTTCTCGTGGGCGTCGACCACCGAGGTGGTGAGTGTCGGGTTCACCCGCGAGAACTTGGCGCGGTTCTGGCCGGTAAGCTCAGTGCGGTGCGCGAGGATGCAGGCCTTGGCGTCGGGCTCGGTCAGCACCCGGCCGGTGACGGCCGAGAGCATGATGGTCTTGCCCGAGTTGTGGGTGACGGTGAAATCACCCAACAGGTAGCGGTGATCGCCGTCGACGGTGAAGCCGAAGTAGTCGCCTTGGCCGACTGGGTGAACGGTGAAACCGGTGCGCAGCACATTCTTGATCTGCCGGCGTGGCGGCGCCTGCTTGCGCAGCACGCGGGTTGGGATCTGGTTGCACTCGCCGCTCAGATGGACACGCCAGTAATCCACCTCGTTTACCACCTTCCGGCGCAGCGTCGCCAGGAACCCAAGGCTGCGTGCGAGATAGCAGACATCCTGCGCGAGTTGCGGCGAGCGGCTGGAGAACTCGAACATGGTGCCTTGCGACAGATGC
>JBKBJC010000129.1:0-658 GCA_046294075.1 Tabrizicola sp.
GGGCGTGCCGCGGCCGAGCGCGACCGGGTGCAGGTAGATCCGGTATTCGTCGATCAGGCCGAGGTCGCCGAGGTCTGCCGCCAGGGTCGGGCCGGCGACCTCGATCTCGCCTTCCTGAGCGGATTTCAGCGCCCGGACCTCGGCTTCAAGATCGGCGCCTAGCAGGGTGGCAGTCGGCCCGACCTCCGTGAGCGTGCGCGATACCACCCATTTCGGCTGCCGCCGCCAGGCCGCAGCAAAGGCTGCCTCGTCGGGCCCCCAGCCGGGCTGGTCCTCGTCCCAGTAGCGCATCAGTTCGTAGAGCCGCCGGCCGTAGAGACTGCCGGTCTGCGCCGCCGTCTCGGCAACGAAATGCCGGAAGAGCGCCGGGCTCGGCCCGAAGGCGTCGTGATCGACATATCCGTCGAGCGACATGTTCATGCCAAAGACCAGACGGGCCATCCTGCACCTCGGTTCTGCCGCGTGACTGCGGCGTTGTTTCTCATCCGTTCAGCGGGCAGCCGTGCCGACCTGCGTTGCGATCCACCACGTGGTGCCGCCGGCATCCCTGACCCCGCCACGCTTGTCAGGGTCATCCTTACGGGCCGGCTCCTGAACCGAAACGGCCCCGGCAGCGAGCGCTCTGCGATAGGCCGCGTCCACGTCGGGCACGTAGAGG
>JBKBJC010000130.1:0-651 GCA_046294075.1 Tabrizicola sp.
GGTGGTCGTCGAACTCGTCGCCGCGGAAGAGCGAGCCGAGGTAGACGCGCTTGACGAGGTCGTTGTTGATGAGTTCGCGGGGCGAGCCCTCGGCGAACTTCCTGCCCTCGTCGATGATGTAGGCCCGGTCGCAGACGCGCAGGGTCTGCTGGACGTTGTGGTCGGTGACGAGGCAGGCGATGCCGCGCTGGGTGAGGGCGCGGATCTCCTTCTGCAGGTCCTCGACGGCGATGGGATCGACGCCGCTGAAGGGCTCGTCGAGGAGGATGAGCTTGGGGTCGGTGACCAGCGCGCGGGCGATCTCGAGTTTGCGCCGCTCGCCGCCGGAGCAGGTGCGGGCCTGGTGTCGGGCCTTGTGGGTCAGGTGGAACTGCTCGAGCAGTTCGGCGGCGCGGGCGTGGCGCTCGTGGCGGCTCATCGGGAGTGTTTCAAGGATGGCCAGCAGGTTCTGTTCGCAGGTCATGCGCTGGAAGACGCTCGGTTCCTGCGAGAGGTAGCCCATGCCGAGCCTGGCGCGGCGGTACATGGGCAGGTTGGTGATCTCCTTGCCGTCGAAGAAGACCTTGCCCCCGCCGCCGCGGTCGGGCTCGATCATCCCGATGGTCATGCGGAAACTGGTGGTCTTTCCCGCGCCGTTGCGCCCGAGCAGGC
>JBKBJC010000131.1:0-380 GCA_046294075.1 Tabrizicola sp.
TGCGGACACCATGCCTGAACTGCCTCCGGTGTATTCACTGACCGTCGCGGTGCAGAACGATGCGTCGAGTCCGCCCTTGGGATCGACACCCGCGATGATCGAGAAGGCGATGGCCTCGGGGATCAGTGCCAGCGCGACGACGATGCCTGCGAGCAGGTCGTTTCGGATATTGGATAGCCAGTCCTGGCGCAAGGATTTCAACATACTTGGTTTGGATGAAGGGAACGAACCACATCACTGTGGCAGCAGCAGCGCGAGCCAGCGCCGCTTTATGCTGGCAGCCCCTCATGGGAACCCGAGACCTCATGCGGGTTGGGCTGCCAATGCGGACATCACATCATGGATGTCATCGTGGTGGGCCCAGCAGGACTCGAACCTGC
>JBKBJC010000131.1:390-650 GCA_046294075.1 Tabrizicola sp.
CGGATTATGAGTCCGCTGCTCTAACCGATTGAGCTATGAGCCCTTTTGACCGGTACCGGCTGCTGCGCACAGATGTCTGAGGCACGGGACCGTGTTCGCTGCGGCTACCTGCGATCGATCCCGTGCGGCCATCCATGGCTGAGCCGAGCAGCGGCCCAATGACTAAGCGGGGGATTGTAGCGGCCCGAGCTCACCCCCCCGGGTTTGGCTAAGCGCGTGGCCAACCAGCTTGGCGGTGATGTCCACGATCTGGATCATCC
>JBKBJC010000132.1:0-646 GCA_046294075.1 Tabrizicola sp.
ACCGCCGCGCTCAGAACCATCGCCAGGATCAGGTTCTTGTTGTTCTGCTCTTCCATCTGCCCGCCACCATGCCGATCCCCGGATCAGCGGTGCTTCAACGACAGCACCGGCCAAAGGTCAAGCGGTTTCGCCCCGATGGCCGGGACCGGCCGTTCAAATCTGGGCTTTCGACGGACGGACGGGGCTTCAGACCTTGCGCTCCAGCCGGTAGCTGCCTTCGGGCAGGTTCAGCGCCGCTGCCAGATCGCGCAGCTGCGTCATCGACAGAGTGATGCGCAGCACCTCATCTGTCTGCGGATCGGCCTGTTCGACCGTCACGCAGTCCTCGAAGGCATTGATGACCACATCCTCCATAAGGGGCAGATCACCGCCCTCGTCAACCAGGGTGATCACGGTGGCGTCGAATTCGTGCTCGATGGTGAACATGGGCCAAGGCTAGCCGGGGCACGTCGTCTCGGCAACGGCAAAGGCGTCATGACACCTCTGTGAGGCGGCCTTTCCCTTCCCCGACTATTTGCCTACCCTGCGTGGACGTCGCCGAGGGTCCCGATGCGTCTCCATCACATCTCCGCCCTGCCGCTTGCCCTTGCCCTGGCGCTGGGCGGCTGCGTGATGACCGCACCGGGGCCTGTGCCGTCTCCGGTCG
>JBKBJC010000133.1:0-646 GCA_046294075.1 Tabrizicola sp.
TGACGCCGCCGCGCGCGACATCGAAGTCCTGAAATCCGGCGGCATTGATTTCGAGCTTCTGGACCGGGAGGGCTGCCACCGCGCCGAGCCAGGCCTCGCCCATGCCACAGACCCCATTATCGGTGGTCTCCGCCTGCCGGGGGATGAAACCGGCGACTGTTTCAAATTCACCAACACGCTCGCCGCTATCGCGCAGGGGCGCGGCGTGAAGTTCCGCTGGAACACCTCTGTCGATGCCCTCTCCGAAAGCGGCGGACGCGTCCGCGCGCGTATTGGCGGGGAGCCCGTCGAGGCAGACGCGTTCGTCCTCGCCGCCGGCAGCTGGTCGCCGGGCCTCGCCCGGCCTCTCGGCCTTCGCCTGCCGGTCTATCCGGTCAAGGGCTATTCCATCACGCTGCCAATCACGGACGAAACCCGCGCGCCAGAGTCCACTCTGCTGGACGAAACCTTCAAGGTCGCCATCACGCGCCTTGGAGACCGTGTCCGCGTCGGCGGCATGGCCGAACTTGCCGGCTTCGACCGCAGCCTGCGCCCGGAGCGTCAGGGCACGCTGGAACGCTCCGTATTCAGCCTGTTTCCCGGGGTCACCACTTCAGAGGAACGCAATCTCTGGTGCGGCCACCGCCCGATGACGCCAAATGGCGTG
>JBKBJC010000134.1:0-639 GCA_046294075.1 Tabrizicola sp.
CATCCGCCGCGACGGCGAGTGCGTGCAGTTCGTCGCGCTGGACCGCCGCGCCTGGCACGCCGGCCGCTCGTCGTGGCAGGGACACGACAACTGCAACGACTTCTCGGTCGGCATCGAGCTGGAGGGGCTGGAGGGCGACACCTTCACCGACGCGCAGTACGCCGCGCTGGCCGCGCTGCTGCAGGCGCTGCGCGAACGCCTGCCGGCGCTGCGCGCGGTGGCCGGGCACGAGCACGTCGCCCCCGGGCGCAAGCGCGACCCGGGCCCCGGCTTCGACTGGGCACGGCTGATCCGCCTGACCGGCTGGCCGGCGGCGTGGTTCGCCAGCGAGGCGCCCGGCCAGCCCCCCACCCCGGAAAAACCCGGGGATATGGATCGGGCTGGGGGATAAATTTTTTTTGGGGTCTTCCCCTTGCCCCCGGGGCCTGCGTCGGTACACTACGGGTAGTGTTTTCGGCTGGCATCAAACACTACATCTAGTGTTTACACGCCAGCATCCGCAGCCTTGATCTTCCGCGAGGATCCATGCAGACCACCCTCACCTCCCCCTCGTCCGCCACCCACCCGATGGCCGTCGCCGAACCGGCACGCGCCACCAGCAGCGCCACGCTGGCGCACTACCAGATCATCCGCCGTAAC
>JBKBJC010000135.1:0-621 GCA_046294075.1 Tabrizicola sp.
GAAGGCGGAACTGGAGCGCATGGTTTTGCAATGCGCTGGCGGTCGAATTGCTAATTGCCGGGTGATCGAGGTGCTGGGCGACCATTCGCTCTGCACAACTGAACACCACAACAATGAGGTCAAGGCGCGGCCATGACCGCGCCCACGCCGCGCTGGCTGAAATTGCAGGCTGCTTCGCCATTTGGGCTTGGATGCGGCAAGGGGCGACCGCTCTCTGGCTTGTTGCGGCGCTGGTCGGTCTTGCCATATTCGGTTGGCTTCTGACCCTCGCTCCGTCACGGGCAGAGCCTTTACGGCTACGTTGGCGTCTACATCGCCGCCTCGGTGCTCTGGATGTGGGTCGCCGAGTGACAGCGGCCGGACAGGTGGGATCTGGCCGGAACCCTCGTTTGCCTCGCCGGTGCGGCGATCATCCGCGTGGCGCCGCGCGGCGAGTAATGTAGGTGGCTCTTCCGCCCACCATCCCATCACGGGGATCCGATGATCTACGAAACAAGTTCCAGTTCTGGTCGTTCAAGCGAGTGACCGCACCGCATCGGCGGCGCCGCACGATCTAGCTCACCTCGCCCGAGGCGTGGAATTTGGAAAACCTCTGGCTGGTTGTCGGTCTCGCCCTGCTTC
>JBKBJC010000136.1:0-617 GCA_046294075.1 Tabrizicola sp.
TCGTAGCCGTCGTGGTGCAATGCCTGCAGCAGACGCACCACCGAGGCCGGCACATCCAGCCCCAGCGCCATGCCGATGCGGGCATCGTCGCTCGGGTAGTCGGTCAGCACCAAGGCCAGCCGCACCTGGGCGCGCGCCAGGCGACGCAGGCGGCACCAGCGCCAGGCCAGCTCGGCGACCCAGTCGATTGCCTCGGGGTCGGCGGCGTAGCGGATCAGGTCGATTTGCGTGCGGGGGTCGTGGCGTTGCACCGCCTTGAAGCTGATGGCGCGCGTGGCGATGCGCCCGTCGAGCTCCGGCAGCACCACCTGCATGGCCATGTCGCGCGGCGGCAGGCCGTGCGGGTCGTCCTCCCAGCGCTGGCGCGTCATGCCCGCGGTGACCAGCTGCAGCACCGGGGCATCGCCCGCCAGCGTCTGGCCATCCTCCAGCCCGAGGGCAAAAGCCGTGGCGTTGAGCACCACGTCCACGCCGCCGGCTTGCGCCAGGTCGTGCAGGCGCTGGCGCACCTGGGGGTTTTTAAGGCTGTCCACGCCCCAAGCGCGCGCGCGCAGCCCCCGCGCATGCAGCGCCCGCAGCATGGCATCAAAGGGCTCGGTGTTGCCGGAGCCAGAGCG
>JBKBJC010000013.1:0-75756 GCA_046294075.1 Tabrizicola sp.
GAACGGCTGGGGGCGCGGCGGGTGGAGGTGGCCTGCGTGCAGTTCCAGGGCTGGGCGCTGGAAAACCGCGCGGTATTGCAGCCGACGCGGGACCAGGTGGAGGCCGCCAAGCGTCTGGTGGCCGAGGCGAGGACAGACCGGGCCGGGCGGCTGGTGATCGACTTCGTGCCACCGGACTACCATGCCGATCTGCCCAAGGCCTGCATGGGAGGCTGGGGCTCGACCGGCCTGAACATCGCACCGGACGGAATGGTGCTGCCCTGCCACGCGGCACAGACGATCCCGGGGATGGTTTTTGCCAATGTCCGAGAGACGGAGCTGGCAGAGATCTGGTGTCGCAGCCCGGCCTTCGCAGCCTTCCGGGGCACCGGATGGATGCCGGAACCGTGCCGGTCCTGCGACCGGCGCGAGGTGGATTTCGGCGGCTGCCGCTGTCAGGCGCTGGCAGTGCTGGGCGACGCCTCGGCCCCCGACCCGGTCTGCAAACGGACCCCGGGACGGGCGAAGCTGGACGCTCTGCTGGCAGCCGAAGGGAACGCCCCGGGACTGGAAACAGCGCGCTGGCGACGGATCGGGGGCTGAGTGACCACGGTGGACATTTTCTATTTTCTAAAATTTATCAATATTTTGCTCTTGGGCATTTACCGATTGGAAAGGGTTTTGTCCCGGGCATGCCTGAGGGGGTGAGCCGTTTCGGCATCGCACCCCTGAGGGAAGATCCACAACGCCGCGCGGCGTGACAGGTTCTGATCGGACGCAATCCCGAAGCGGCACTGACTGGCGCGGACTCGGGCCGGTCGGACCAGTCGCCGGCCAGGGGAAACGGCCCGAACCCGGCGGGACTACGACCATAAGCCGGCCGTTTCTACGACCATCGGACAGGGACGACTTGACCCATGTCAAACCCGCGAACCGGCCTGCAGGCGCAGACTCCGACTGTTCCATCAGCCAAGGAGATCGTGATGACCCCCCTCTTTCGAGCATTGGTCGTGCTGGCGCTGGCTCTGCTCTGCTCTCCGGCCCAGGCAGACGAGGCCGGCACCTTCGAGCGCGTGAAGGTCGAGGCCGGGCAAACGCTGTTCGAAGCATCCTGCCGGCGCTGCCATGCCACGAATGCCACCGACCCGAGCTATGGCCCGCTGCTGGAAGGCGTGGTCGGTCGCCGGGCCGGAACCTTCGAGGGCTATGCCTATTCCGAAGCCCTGAAGGGTGCGGGCTTTGTCTGGACCGATGGCGCCCTGCGCGCCTGGATGGAGGACAACGACGGGTTCGTCCCCGGCACCAAGATGCGTCATGTCGGCATCGCGGACCCGACGGTGCAGGACTTCATACTGGCCTATCTGAAGTCGATCGGCGGCTGACCCGAGGCCCGGGCCACCGCCCCTCGGCCTGCCGGTCGCAGCCACGCAGGGAAGATCGAGCGCCTGCGGCGCAAGCCTTTCGCCCGGAGCGCCGGGCTTGTGCATGTCCGCGCGCTGTGTCTGCGGGGGGAATGTCTGCGGGGGACAGCCGGACGGAGAAAGGGCCCGGCACCGGACGGCGCGGCACAAGGGCGGGTCTTACGACCATTGGCCAATACCCTGCGCGCCGCATCGGAAGCAAAGTGACGCAGGACAGGGGCCCGGGGGAGGGACCGGTGCGCCGTCCAGTCGCGAAAACCCGAGGGAGGGATCCTGATGAACCGCTTTGTCGCTGCCGTTTCGGCGGCCCTGATGCTTGCTGCCCCGGCCTATGCGGGGATCACCGAAGAGGACCTGGCGGGTGATGCCGCCTCGGTCGGAGATGTCCTGACCAACGGCATGGGGCGGGACCTGCAACGCTTCAGCCCGCTGGCGACGATCAACAAGGAAAACGTGGGCAAGATGGTGCCGGTCTGGGCCTTTTCGCTTGGCGGCGAGAAGCAGCGCGGGCAGGAGACACAGCCCCTGATCCATGACGGGATCATGTACATCACCGGGTCCTACAGCCGGCTTTACGCAATCGACGTCAGGACCGGCAAGGAAATCTGGCAGTTCGACGCACGTCTGCCGGAAGGCATCCTGCCCTGCTGCGACGTGATCAACCGTGGCGCGGCGCTCTACGGAGACAAGATCTATTTCGGCACGCTGGACGCGCGGATCGTGGCCTTGAACGCCAAGACCGGCGATGTGGTCTGGAACAAGAAGATCGCCGAATACAAGGAGGGCTACAGCTATACCGCTGCGCCGCTGATCGTGAACGGTCTGGTGATCACCGGCAACTCGGGTGGCGAGTTCGGGATCGTGGGCGAAGTGCAGGCGCGCGATGCCGAGACGGGCGAGCTGGTCTGGACCCGGCCCACGATCGAGGGCCACATGGGCACCTACATGGGCAAGGAGTCCACCATGACCGGGACGCTGAACGCCTCCTGGCCCGGGGATCTGTGGAAGACCGGCGGCGGGGCGACCTGGCTGGGCGGGTCCTACGACATCGAGACCAACACCATCGTCTTCGGCGCGGGCAACCCCGCCCCCTGGAACAGCTGGCTGCGCGATGCGGGCCAGAAGAACGACGGGACCGGAGACAACCTCTATGCCGCCTCGCGGCTGGGGCTTGACCCGGCGACGGGCGAGATCAAGTGGCATTTCCAGACCACCCCGCGCGAGGGCTGGGACTATGACGGCGTGAACGAGGTCGTCGCCTTCACCGACAAGGATGGGGCGAAGAAGTTTGCCACCGCCGACCGCAACGGGTTCTTCTATGTGCTGAACCGCGAGGACGGCAAGTTCCTGAATGCCTGGCCCTTCGTGAAGGACATCACCTGGGCCAAGGGCATCGACGAGAACGGTCGGCCGATCTACAACGAGGAAAACCGTCCCGGCAACCCGGCGGCTTCGGCCGACGGGGCCAAGGGTGAGGTGATCTTCGCCTCGCCGTCCTTCCTGGGTGGGAAGAACTGGATGCCGATGGCCTACAGCCAGCGCACCGGCCTGTTCTATGTGCCGTCGAACGAATGGGGCATGGACATCTGGAACGAGCCCATCACCTACAAGAAGGGCGCAGCCTATCTGGGGGCGGGCTTCACCATCAAGCCGAACTACGAGGACCACATCGGCAGCCTGAAGGCGATCGACCCGATGACCGGCGAATGGAAGTGGGAATACAAGAACAATGCGCCGCTCTGGGGTGGTGTGATGACGACGGCGGGCGGGCTGGTGTTCTTCGGCACCCCGGAGGGCGAGTTCAAGGCGCTGGACGACGAGACCGGGGCCGAACTGTACAGCTTCCAGACCGGTTCGGGGATCGTGGGTCAACCCGTCACCTGGGAGATGGACGGCGAGCAGTATGTGGCCGTGGTGTCCGGCTGGGGCGGGGCCGTTCCGCTCTGGGGCGGCGAGGTGGCGAACAAGGTCAACTACCTGAACCAGGGCGGCATGGTCTGGGTGTTCAAGCTGCCCAAGGAACTGGCGATGGCGAACTGACCCCCTCTGGTCAGACCGCTGCCAAGGCCGCGCGCGTCCGGAAACCGGGCGCGCGTGTGCCATTCGCGGCATAGGACTTTTGGCTTGTATCCGCCGCGACGGGGCCGGGCTAGAGTTGGACATGAACCAACCCAGTAGGCGCAAGATGACGATGGTTCCCCAAAGCGACGCCCGTCCGGTGCATTCTGCCCTGATCGTGGACGACCATCCGCTGTTCTGCGATGCCCTCTCGATGACGCTGAAATCGGTTGCCGGGATCGAGGAGATCGAGACGGCGGACCGGTTGGAGACGGCGATTCACCGCGTCGATCTGAGCCCGGCTCCCGATGCGATCGTGCTGGATCTGAACCTGCCCGATGTGAACGGGATCGACGGGTTGATCCGGCTGCGGCAGGCAGCGGGCGAGGTGCCGGTGCTGGTCGTGTCCTCGCTGGCCGACAACCGGGTGATCGGGGCCTGTCTTGCGGCGGGGGCGGCGGGCTTCGTGCCGAAACATTCCCGGCGCGAGGTGTTCCGGGCGGCCTTCGAGGCGCTGCGCGAGGGCCGGCGGTTCCTGCCCGAGGGCTACGAGCCGGTCCCCGAGGGCAAGGCGAAGGGCACCGCGCGCGAAGAGGCGATCGGACGGCTGGGACTTCTGACACGGCAGCAGGCGAAGATCCTGCAACTGATCTGCGAAGGGCTGCTGAACAAGCAGATCGCCTATGAATTGTCGATCGCCGAGACCACGGTCAAGGCGCATGTGACGGCGATCATGCGCAAGCTCGGGGTGCAAAGCCGGACCCAGGCGGTGCTGATCGCGCGCGAGACGAACTTCTCCAGCCTGATGCCCGAGGACAGCTGACCACTTCCGCGAAACCCTTGCCCTGATGGGATGGCTCGCCTTAGCATCGGGGGCGGGAGAAGGACCTCATGAACGCGCCCGAGAGTCTGGCTTCTGCCAAAGTCGCGCAAGTGATGCCGCGCGCCCATGCCGGGGCGCGCGACCCGGATGCCTTGGCGAAACTGGCCCGGGAACTGGGACCGGGGCCCTTTGCCGCCGTGATCCTGTTCGTCTCGCCCGAGGCGGACCGGGTTGCGCTGGCCGCCGGGCTGCCGGCAGCCTTTCCCGGGGTGACGGTGATCGGCTGCACCACGGCCGGCGAAATCTCGCCCGAGGGATATTGCGAGGGCGAGATCGTCGCGGTCGCCCTGCCCCGTTCCTGCTTTGCAGTGGACTGTCTGGGGATCGATCTGTCGGCGCTGAACGGGCAGGAGCTGATCGGGCGGATGATCCGGGCGCGGGCCGGACTCACGCGCGGCCGGCCGGGATGGGAGGGCGAGTTCGCCTTCCTGATGGTCGATGGACTGTCGATCCGCGAGGACGAGCTGACTGCGGCCATAGGCCCCGGCCTTGGTCCGGTACCGCTTTTCGGCGGCTCGGCCGGGGACGGCACGCGGTTCGGCGCGACCTTCGTCTTGCAGGACGGGCAGTTCCGGCAGGGCTGGGCCGTGCTGGTGCTGGTCCGCACGGCCTGCAGGGTGCATGTGTTCAGCCTGAACCACCTGTTGCCGACCGACCGCCGGATGGTCGTGACCGGAGCCGACCCGGCCCGGCGGATCGTGCACCAGATCAACGCAGAACCTGCCGCGCAGGAATATGCCCGCCTTCTGGGCAAGGACCCCGCGCAACTGACCACCTTCACCTTTGCCGCCCACCCTGTCGTGGTACGCATCGGCGGCAGTCACCATGTCCGCGCGATCCAGCAGATGGCCGACAATGGCGATCTGGTGTTCTTCTCCGCCATCGACGAAGGGCTGGTGCTGACCCTGGCCGAGCCGCAGGACATGGCGGTGCATCTGGACAAGGCGCTGACCGCGCTGTCCGAAGCGGGCCGACCGGCCGCGATCCTGGCCTGCGACTGCATCCTGCGCCGGATCGAGGCGCTTGAGAAGCAACGCTTCGGGGCCGTGTCGCGCCTGTTGAAACAGCATGGCGTGGTCGGCTTTTCCACTTATGGCGAGCAGCTGAATTCGATGCACGTCAACCAGACCATGACCGGGGTCGCGATCTATCCGCCAAGGGATCCGGCATGATCGAGACCCTGATCAACCCGGCCGACAGTGCCGAGCGGCGGGCCGCGAAGCTGTTGACCATCGCCCAGGCGCTGATGCGGCGGGTGGAGCAGGTCACGGATGACAGCGGCGCGGCCTATGCACAGTTCCAGCGGGCGGCGCTCCTGGAAGATCAGGTCCGCGAGCGCACCCACGACCTGGGCCGGGCGCTGGATCTTCTGAACGAATCGAACGGTCGCCTTGCCGAGGCGATGCGCGAGGCGGAAACCGCGCGGCAGAACCTGTCGAACGCGATCGAGACGGTGCAGGAGGGCTTTGCCCTGTTCGATCGCGAGGACCGTATGGTGATGTGCAACAGCCGTTTCGCGATGCATATGCCCGATGTCCATGCGAAGTTGCGGTCGGGACTGGCCTTCCACGACTATGTGGCGCTGGTCAGTCGGTCGCCGGACCTCGCGCTTCCCGAGGGCGAGACCCCGGCAGACTGGGCACAGGGCCGGATGCGGCGGCACAAGGACCGTCATGTCATCTTCAACGTGCGCATGTCGGGCGACCGCTGGGTGCAGGTCAGTGAACACCGCACGGCGGACGGCGGGACGGTGGTGTTGCAGACCGATGTCACCGACATCATCCGGGCTGAACGGCACGAACGCGGCAAGCTTCTGGACGATCAGGCGCGGGTGATCCGGGCAACCCTGGACCACATCAATCAGGGCGTCGGCATCTTCGATGCCAAGGCGCGGCTCATCGGCTGGAACCAGCGGCTGGGGGCACTGCTGTCGCTGCCGATGGGGCGGTTGCGGATCGGGGCCTCGTTCGACAGCCTGTTCAGCCGGTTCCGAACCGAGATGCAGTCGGACGATCTCAGCGTCGAGACCCTGATGGACTGGGTGGCCGCGGCGGGAAACCGCGCGCCGCTGGAGTTCGAGGTGCGGCGTGGCGAGGACCTGATCCTGGATGTCTTTGCGCAGGGCATGCCGGATGGCGGCTTCGTGTTCAGCTTCACCGACGTGACGGCCGAGCGCGCGGCACTGGTTGCCTTGAGCCGCGCAAACGAGACGCTGGAAGCCCGGGTGATGGAGCGGACGCTGGAGCTGGAGGATGCGCTGGCCCATGCCGAGCGCGCCAACGCCAGCCGGTCGCGGTTCGTGGCGGCGGCGAGCCACGACCTGTTGCAGCCCTTGTCGGCGGCCAAGCTGTTCATCAGTTCCATTTCGGGCGAGGGCATGGACCCCGGCGCCCGGGTGGCGCTGGAGAAGGCGCAGAACGCGCTGATCTCGGTCGAGGGCATTCTGGACGCGCTTCTGGACATCTCGAAGCTGGAATCGGGGAAGGCGGCGGTCAGCGTCGGCGCAGTGCAGCTGGACCGGCTGCTCAGGACCCTGTCCGAGGAATTCGCCCCGATCGCGGCCACCAGGGGGCTTCGGTTGCGGGTCATCCCCTGTAGCGCGGTGGTGGAAAGCGACCCGGCCTATCTGCGCCGCATCCTGCAGAACCTGATCGGCAATGCGATCCGCTATACCGTCTCGGGCCGGGTTCTTGTGGGGGCGCGGCGGCGCGGCAGTGTGGTGCGTCTGGAGGTCTGGGACACCGGGCCGGGCATCCCGGAAGAGGCGCAGAACGACATCTTCAAGGAGTTCCACCGGCTGAACGCGCGCGCCTCGGCGAGCGAGGGGATGGGGCTTGGGCTGGCCATCGTGGAACGGGCCTGCGCGCTTCTGGGGCATCCGCTGGCTTTGCAGTCCGAGGTAGGGCGCGGGACCTGTTTCATGGTTCAGGTGCCTCTGAGTGATGCGGGCGAAGTCTTGCCCCTGCCAGTCGAGATTCCGGAGCGGCGCTCCGGGCCGGTGGCGGCAGACAAGATCGCTTTTCTGGTGGAGAACGACGCCGAACTGCGCCGGGCCCTTGGTCTGTTGCTGGAGAAATGGGGGATGACGGTGCTGGAGGCGGCCTCGGGCGAGGAGGCGCTGGCCCTGATCGAGGAGATCGGGATCCTGCCCGACATCTTTCTGGTCGATCACCAGCTGGGCGACGGGATGACCGGGATCGAGTTCCTGACCCGCAGCCGGGCGCGGCACGGGCCGGTGCCGGCGCGGCTGATCACGGCCAACCGGGGCTGGGACGTGCGGGCCGCGGCGACCTCGGCCGGGGTCGAGGTTCTCTACAAGCCGATCGACCCGCGCGCGCTGGAGGCGGTGATCGGGCGGCTTTAACCCTTGGTCCGGGTGAAGCCGCGGGCCGGGTCGTAGCCGTAAAGGGCGGCTGCGGCGAAGATGAGGGTGGCAAGGCAGGTCCAGCCCAGAGCGGGCCAGTTCGGCGTCAGGTAAAGCGAGAAGCGGATCAGTTCGACCGCCTGGGTGAAGGGGTTCACCGCGCAGGCGCGGGCCAACGCCGGGCTCGCCTCGGCCATCTTCCACAGCGGGTAGAGGGCGGAGGAGAGGAAGAACAACGGGAAGATGACGAAATTCATCACGCCGGCGAAGTTTTCCAGCTGTCGGATGAGCGAGGAGAGCAACAGCCCGAGCGCGCCGAGCATCAGCCCGGTGACAAGGAGCGCGGGCAGCACGGCGAGAAGGCCGGCAAGCGGCGGGCGGATGCCCCAGGCATAACCGATGCCAAGGAACACGAGGCACTGCAGGAGGCTGATCAGCGTGCCGGCGAGGAGCTTGGAAAAAAGCAGCCAGCCACGCGGCAGGGGCGCGGTGAGCAACAGCCGCATCGAACCCATCTCGCGGTCGTAGACCAGCGAGAGCGAGGACTGCATGCCGTTGAACAGGCAGATCATGCCCAGCAGGCCGGGCAGGATGTAGGTCTCGTAGGTGATGTAGGTCTGGTAGGGCGGCGTGATCGACAGGCCGAGCGCGGCGCGGAAACCGGCGGCAAAGACCAGCAGCCAGACCAGCGGGCGAACAAGCGCGGCAACGAGGCGGCCCTTCTGACCCAGGAAGCGCGCAAGCTCGCGGCGGAGGATGGCGGCGAGAGCCGTGAGGTAGCGCCCGGCCCCGGCCCCCGGGGGGCGTGCGCCGCCCCCCGGCCCCCCCTGCGGGATATTTGCCGAAGGGAAAGTCACGCGGGCACCGCCGTCAGGGCGAGGAAGCGATCGGTGAGGGTGGTGCCTTCGGCAAGGGTGCGCGCCGGGGCATCGGCGAGAAGGCGGCCCTCGTGCAGGATCAGGCAGCGGTCGTCGGGGGTCACCTCGTCGGTCAGGTGGGTGGCCCAGAGGACGGTCGTGCCTTCGGCGGCCAGCCGGTGGGCATGGTCGGTGATCGCCCGGCGCGAGGCGGCGTCGAGGCCGACCGTCGGCTCGTCCAGCAGCAGGACCCGCGGGCGGTGGATCAGGGCGCGGGCGAGTTCCACCCGCCGGCGCTGGCCGCCCGACAGGCCGCGGGCAGGACTGTCGGCGCGGTCGGAAAGGGCGAGGGTTGCCAGTGCCTCGTCGGCACGGTCGCGGGCCGTGGAGCCTGACAGGCCGTGCAGGGCGGCATAGTAGAGCAGGTTGCGGCGAACCGTGAGGTCAAGGTCCAGGGTGGGTTGCTGAAAGACACAGCCGAGGCCCGCAAGGGCCTTGAGAGGCGTTCGGGCAAGATCGTGCCCGGCGAGGACAATGCGGCCGCGGGGGGCTGTGAACAGGCGGGTGAGCAGGGAAAAGAGCGTGGACTTGCCCGCCCCGTTCGGGCCGAGGAGGGCGGTGAAGCTGCCGGCGTCCAGCGAGAAGGCCAGATCGTCCAGCGCCTTGCGCGGGCCGTAGGCGAAGGAGAGATTCTCGACCAGAAGGCTCATGGGGGCGTTGTCACGACAGGGGGGCCGGGCGGCCTGCGACCATCTCCCCCGGTCCCGCCCGGAAGGGGAGAGGCCAGACGCCATGACCCGGGGTTTCGGCAAAGGTCGGACGGCACAGCGAGGCGAGCGTTGCTCATTCGATGGTGATCTGCAAGGTCTGCGTCTCGCCGCCCTGCGGGGTGCGCAGGGTGTAGCTGCCAGGCTTGATCGCGATGAAGCTGATCTCCATCGTGCCGGCCTCGTCGAACTCCACGCTGTCGAGGGCCAGCGGCCGTATCTCGATCCCCTCGATCACGATCTCGTCGATCCAGATCGCGCGAAAGAACTCGGATCCCGCCAGCGCCAGCTCCTGGCTGCCGTCGGCGGTGATCTCGACTTCGTAGTAGGTGCCGGACTTCAGCACCCAGGGGGCACCGAGGGGCTCTCCGGCAGAGAGGACGATCTCGGGCAGATCCTGCTTGTTGGACAGGGCAAAGAGGCCGGCGAGGGCGTCTTCCTCGGCCTGTGCTGCAAAGGGCACGAGGGCGGCAAGGCAGGCGGCAAGGCAGGCGGCAAGGACAAGACGCATAAATCTACTCCGTGGGGCGGAAGGCGGCGCCCCAGGGGAAGCGGCCGACCTTGATGGACTTCAGGGCAGTGCGGGAGGCGACGTCGATCACGGTGACATCGCCCGAAACGCCGTTGGTTGTGAACAGCTGGCTGTGGTCGCGGTTGAAGGCCATGTGCCAGACGCGGCGGCCAACGAGGATGTAGGTTTCGACCTCGTAGGTCTTCATGTTCACGACCGCGACGTGGTTCGAGGGGCCGAGGGCGACGAAGGCGGTCGCGTGATCGGGGGTGAACTCGAACCCGACCGGTTGCAGCAGGTCCTTGTTCACGCCGGGGATCGCAAAGCGGATCTTTGCCTTCTCTGCCTTGGTGGCAACGTCGAAAACGGTGACGGTGCCGCCGACTTCGGACGAGACCCAGAGCTCGCTGTCGGTGAACTCGGCATGGCGAGGGCGGCTGTCCACCAGCGTGTTGGCGATGATCTGATGCGTCGCGGCATCGATCCAGTGCGCCATGCTGGTGGTTTCAGAGGTCGTCACCACGATCTTGCCATCGGGTGAGACACCCATGCCCTCAGGCTCTATCCCGACGTTGATCTGGGCCACGACCGTGCGCGTCTCGACATCGACCACGGTCGTCACCGCGTCGTCCTCGTTGGCGATCCAGAGATGGCGGTCGTCGGGGTGAAGCACGAACTGCTCGGGGTCCTCGCCCGAGGGCAGGTCGTGCAGGATCTCGCCGGTTTCGGGATCCATCACCTGCACGGTGTCGCTGTCGGAGGCGCAGATGTAGACGCGGCTGAAGTCCTTGGAAAAGGTTATGCCGCGCGGGCGTTCGCCGGTGGGGATGGTCCGGACGACCTCCAGCGTTGCGGTGTCGATCACGCTGATCGTGTCGTCCTTTTCGTTCGTCACCCAGATCTCGTCGGCAAGCGAGGGGGTGGCAAGGAGGAAGGCCAGCATGGCCCCCCACCCCCATCCCCGCGCCCCAAGGGGGAGGGGAGTCGCTTGGAGCAGGCAGTGCGCGGTCATTGGACCTCCTTGAAGGCGGTGCAGGCGGATTCCGGTTCGTCGAGACCGAGCGAGTCCATCTCGACACGCTGATGCAGGAAACCCTCGATCGGGGTGAGCGTGACCAGCGCCCGGGCGTTGACCACCGCGATCGGCTGGCGCATCTGCCCGTTCCAGGCCCGGAACGACAGGCCGCGACCCTTGAAGCCGTCCATCTGGAAATCGGGGTTCAGAAGGTAGGTGCGTATCGTGGCGGGGTCGGACGCATTGGTGCGCGTCACCGCCTCGCCAATGGCGCGGACGGCGGTCCAGGCGGCGTAGTCCTGACCGCGCATGTCGCGGCCGGCCTGTTTCTCGAAGCGGTTCTGCAACTGCACGGCACCCCAGCTTTCGATCACGCTGCTCCAGGCGGTGGCGACCATGCCGCTGGATCCGGCGACAGGGCGCGGCAGCCAGGTGTTGTGTTCGACATAGCGGGCGAAATCGTCGGTCTCGTCGGCGATGAGCATCACGTCGTGATCGGGAAAATCCTGGGTGAAGCGCGGAACCTCGTCCATGGTCGAGTCGCGCAGGTCGGTGTCGAAGGTCCAGTCCTTTTCGGCTAGGATGCGGATGGCAAACTTGGCGGCCGAGCGGCGCAGGGCCTCGGCGAAGGCGCGGTCGGCAGGTTTGGGGCCGACGATCAGCGCCGTATCCTGCCACTGCTTCTTCTGCAGCACCTGCATCAGGGCATCGGCCCGGGCAGCGTCCTCGGGCGCGGTGTGCAGCAGGTTCGCCCGGCAGTCGGCCGAGCGCAGGCTTTCCGCCCCGGAGGCAACGTTGAACAGCAGGGCGTCCTGCGCCTCGGGAAGGTCGGCGACGGACAGTATCGCGGCAGGGTCGGCCTCGATCAGGATCAGCCGTGCGGACATCAGCACCTCGCGGGCGGCGCCGGTCAAATCGCCGCCGGGAGGGACGGAGACGACCGAAAGACTGTAGGCGTGGCCAAGGAAGCTGCCGGTGGTGCGGTTGTCCGCGATGGCGATTTCGGCGCCGGCAATACCCAGATCCTCCGGCACGGGGTCGAGGTTCGACAGGACCGGCGGGCGATCGACCTCCAGGCGAAGATAGGCGATGGCCACCGGCAGCTCTGCCCGCGCCGGCGTGGCGACCGGCACGGCGACGAAAAGCACCGCAATGGCGACGAGATGTCGAAGCATGGAGCCCTCCCCCCAGTCCCGAAAGCCTGAGGCAGGGGTCTGGCCAGGCCAATACGACCATGGTCGGACAGCAATTGCGAGACGGCATGCGCGGGTTGCACCTTGGTCGAATGGCGGGGAACGAAGGCAGGGGTTACGGCTTGTGCAGACCTTGAGGGAGGACCCTGAACAATGCGCACGACCCTGGCGGGCCCCGCCCTGATTGCGGCCCTGACGATGACCGCACGTCTGGCCCTGGCTCATGGCGACGTCGCCCCGCAGCCGGTGAACACCGATGCTCTGCCCGATGTGGGCGAGGAATGGCTGACAGAGAATCCCTACCGCGCCGACAAGGTGGGCGAGGAGGTCTGGTGGCAGGCGGTGCTGATCGGGGATTCGGGCTACAACCAGAACTGCGCGCGCTGTCACGGGCTGGGTGTGGTGTCGGGCGGATTGGCGCCGGACCTGCGCTTCCTGGAGGCGGCGGAATACGGCGACGAATGGTTCGCCGAGCGGTTTCAGCATGGCTATACCCAGGACGGGACGACGAAGATGCCGGCCTTCGGCGAGATCCTCGGGCAGAAGGCGGCCTGGGCGATCCGCACCTATATCGAGACGCGACCGGATAACGGGGCGCTGGATGCACACAAGGCGCGGCTTGGGGCGATCCGCGACGAACTTGCAGCCGGTGGCGGCGACGAAGCGGCGTTGAAGGCCGAATTGATGGAAATCGCGGCCGGGGTGGTCACCGCCTCGGGGGCGCCCAAGGCGGATTCGGCGGCCCTGAGGGCGGCACTGGCGTTGAACGGGTCGGCTGAGGCCAAGAAACACGCGGCCGAGATGCTGACGATCGGGCTGTCGGCGGCGCACTGACATGCTGCGGGCCCGGGTCCTGCTTCTGGCCCTTGTCCTGGTATCGGCGGCGAGCACCGCCGGCGCCCGTTGCGAGGACCACGCACCGGCCGTCCGGCCGCAGAACACATCGCGCCAGTTCGTCGGCCAGACGCTGGACGAGATCGTTGACCGCGGCTGGATCGAGATTGCGGTTTACGAGAACTTCCCGCCCTATTCCTGGCAGGAGGGCGGCGCGGCGAAGGGTGTGGATGTCGAAGTCGGCCGGATCATCGCCGAAAGCCTCGGGGTAGAGCCGCGCTTTCGCTTTGTTGCCTCGGGCGAGACACTGGAAGCGGACCTTCTGAACTATGTCTGGAAGGGTGCGGCGATCGGCGGGCATGTGTCGAACGTCATGATGCGGGTGCCTTACAACAGTGACTTCACCTGCCGGGTGGAGCAGGTGGTCTTTACCGGGCAATATGCCGGCGAGAAGGTCGGCATCGCCTACCGCATCGACGCCTATCCCGACGCAGTGCAGGAGCCGAATGCCGACGGACGCCACCCGGATGCGCCGGTGCCTTCGTTCTTCGTCTACGATCCGGTCGGGGTCGAGAACGACTCGATCTCGGATTTCTACCTGACAGCGACGTTCGGAGCCTCGGCCAAGATCACCCGCTACAAGACCGTGGCGGCGGCGATGGAGGCCCTTGGCGCCGGCGAGGTCTGGGCGGTGATGGGCCCCCTTTCGCAACTGCAGGCCGGGGCAAGTGACGGCATCGCGGTCCACGCGCCGTTGCTGCCCGGGTTCCAGTTGTCGCGCTGGACGCTGGGCGTGGCCGTCCACCAGAGCCACCGCGACCTTGGCTATGCGGTGGATGACGCCGTGGCTAGTGCTCTGGCCGATGGGCGGATCGCGGCGATCTTTGCGGATTACGGGCTGGACTTCACTCCGCCCGAGCGTTGATGACCCTACGACTTAGGCAGCATAGCCCGATGACCCTGTCGCCCATAGGCTGTGCCCAAACAGAAGGACTTGCACGATGAAGCTGACCGACACCCGCGAGATCAAGGCGGATCCGAAGGTCGTTTGGGACGCGATCCTTAACCCCGAGGTGCTGAAGGCCTGCATTCCCGGCTGCGAAAGCATGACCGGCTCTGTCGCCGATGGCTACGAGGCGGTCGTCAAGCAGAAGGTCGGCCCGGTTTCGGCCACCTTCACCGGTCTGGTGAACCTGTCCGACATCGTCGAGGGCCGGTCGCTGAAGATCAGCGGCGAAGGCAAGGGCGGGGTCGCGGGCTTTGCCAAGGGCGGCGCGGATGTGAGTTTCGAACCCATCGCGGGCGGCACCCGCCTGACCTATGCGGCCGAGGCGAACGTGGGCGGAAAGCTGGCTCAGCTTGGCAGCCGGATCATCGACAGCTTTGCCAGGAAACTGGCGGATGAGTTCTTTGCCCGGTTCCAGGCCGCGGTCGAGGAACCGGAGCCAGAGACGGAACAGGTGACCGAAGAAGCTGTTGCCGATTCGGGGGAAAAGAAGAAGGGTTGGTTCAAACGACTGCTCGGCTGAACCGACGGCACGCCATTACCTAGGACGACCCAGGGAGGAATGAGAATGACCAAGGTCTCGATGACCGTGAACGGCAAGGCCGTTTCGGGTGAGGTGGAGGGAAGGACGCTTTTGTCCTCTTTCCTGCGCGAGGGGCTGGGGCTGACCGGCACCCATGTCGGTTGCGATACCAGCCAGTGCGGCGCCTGCGTGGTGCATGTGGACGGCAAGCCGGTGAAAAGCTGCACCGTCTTTGCCGCCGATCTGGAAGGCGCCAGCGTCCGGACGATCGAGGGGATGGCGAACGCGGATGGCTCGCTGAGCGTGATCCAGCAGGCCTTCCAGGACCATCACGGACTGCAATGCGGCTTCTGCACGCCGGGAATGGTGATGTCCTCGGCAGCCCTTCTGGCCGAGAACCCCAAGCCGACCGAGGCCGAGATCCGGCACTATCTGGACGGCAACATCTGCCGTTGCACGGGCTATCACAACATCGTCAAGGCCGTGATGGCTGCCTCGGGGCAGGACGTTTCGGCGCTGGCCGCGGAGTAAGGGGGGAAACATGCCGAAGGATCATGGGATTGGCGCATCGATGAAGCGCCGCGAGGATGTCCGCTTCCTGACCGGACGCGGGGTCTATACCGACGACATGGCGCTGCACGGGCAGACCTATGCGGTCTTTGTCCGTTCGACCGTGGCGCATGGCCGGATAAAGTCGATCGACACCGCGCGGGCGGCTGCGATGCCGGGCGTACTGGCGGTGTTCACTGGCGAGGACTTCAAGGATGTCGGCGGCAACCCGGCGGGCTGGCTGATCAACAGCCGCGACGGCACGCCGATGCGGGAACCCAAGCGTCCGGTGCTGGCGCATGGCAAGGTGCGGCATGTCGGTGACGCCTATGCCGCCGTGGTGGCCGAAACCTACGCCCAGGCCCGGGATGCGGCCGAGGCGCTGGCCGAGGACAGCGTGATCGAGGAACTGCCGGCGATCATCGACATGAGGCAGGCGGTGGCCGACCCGTCGAACCGCGTGCATGACGAGATCCCGGACAACCTCTGTTTCGACTGGGGCTGGATCGAGGACAACCGCGCCGCCGTGGACGCCGCGATGAAGGCCGCTCCGCATGTGGTGACGCTGGAACTTGTGAACAACCGGCTGGTGCCGAACGCGATGGAACCGCGGGCGTCCATCGGCGAATACAATCCCGGCACCGGCGACTACAAGCTGACAACGACCAGCCAGAACCCGCACCTGACGCGGCTTCTGGTTGCGGCCTTCGTGCTGGGCATCCCCGAGAACAAGTTGCAGGTCGTGGCGCCCGATGTGGGCGGCGGCTTCGGATCCAAGATCTATCACTACGGCGAAGAGGCGCTGGTGCTGGCGGCGGCGAAGAAGCTGGGCCGCCCGGTGCGCTGGACGGCGGAGCGGTCGGAAAGTTTCCTGACCGATGCGCATGGCCGCGACCATGTGACGAAGATCGAACTCGGCTGCACGAGGGACGGGCAGATCCTCGCGATCCGCACCGAGACGCTGGCAAACGTGGGGGCGTATCTGTCGAACTTCTCGACCGCAACGCCCACCTTCCTGCACGGCACGCTGATGGCCGGGCCCTACAAGGTGCCGCATGTCTATGTGAACGTGAAAACCGTTTTCACCAACACGGCGCCGGTCGACGCCTACCGTGGCGCCGGCCGTCCCGAGGCCACCTTCAGCCTGGAACGGGTGATCGACAAGATGTGTCGCGAGTTGAACCTCGACCCGTTCGAGGTGCGGCGCAAGAACCTGCTGACGCCGGACCAGTTCCCCTACACGACCCCCGTCGGGCTTGTGTATGACACCGGCAACTACCACGCGACGCTGGACAAGGCGATGCAGATCGCAGATGTCGCCGGGTTCGAGAAGCGGGCGGCCGAATCCAGGGCGCGCGGCAAGCTGCGCGGCATGGGGCTTTCGACCTGGATCGAGGCCTGCGGGATCGCTCCCAGCCATCTGGTGGGCGTGCTGGGCAGCCGTGTCGGCCTTTACGACGCGGCGACGGTGCGGGTGAACGCGACCGGCAACATCAGCGTGATGACCGGGGCGCACAGCCACGGCCAGGGCCACGAGACGGTCTTTGCGCAGATCGTGGCCGAGAAGCTGGGCATACCGGAATCCTCGGTCGAGATCGTGCATGGCGACACTGCCAAGATCCCCTTCGGAATGGGGTCCTACGGCTCGCGGTCGCTGGCGGTCTGCGGCACGGCGATGACCAAGGCGGTGGACAAGATCATCGCCAAGGGCAAGAAGATCGCCGCGCACATGCTGGAGGCCAGCGAGGGCGACATCACCTTCGAGGACGGCAAGTTCCAGGTCGCCGGCACCGACAAGGCCAAGACCTTCGGCGAGATCGCCTTCAGTGCCTATGTCCCGCACAACTACCCGCTGGAGACGCTGGAACCGGGACTGGAGGAGACCGCCTTCTACGACCCGGCCAACTTCACCTACCCCGCAGGCGCCTATATCTGCGAGGTCGAGGTGGATGAGGGCACCGGCAAGGTGGACGTGGTGGCCTTCCACTGCGCGGACGATTTCGGAAACGTGATGAACCCGCTGATCGTCGAGGGCCAGGTGCATGGCGGCGTGGGCCAGGGAATCGGCCAGGCCCTGTGCGAGTTCACCGCCTATGACGAGAACGGCCAGCTTCTGACGGGGTCCTACATGGACTACCCGATGCCACGGGCCGAGGACGTGCCGTTCTACAACGTGGACTACAGCTGCCAGACGCCGTGCACGCACAACCCCCTGGGGGTGAAGGGCTGCGGCGAAGCTGGAGCCATCGGGTCACCTCCGGCGGTGGTCAACGCGGTGATCGACGCGCTGCATCGCGGGGGGCACACCCATGTGACGCATATCGACATGCCGGTCTCGCCGTCGCGGGTCTGGTCGGCGATCAACGGGTAAGGGGGCAATCATGCACAACTTCGAATTCGCAAAACCCTCGACCATCGCGGATGCGGCGAAGGCCTTGGCCGCTGAAGGGGCGCAGGCCCTGTCGGGCGGGCAGACGCTGATTCCCACGATGAAGCAGCGTCTGGCCCAGCCCGGAGTGCTGGTCAGCCTCACGGGCATCGCCGAGATGCAGGGCGTCTGCATGGGCGACGGCGGCCTGCACATCGGCGCGGCGACGCCGCATGCCGTGGTCGCACGCGAGGCCGCAAGGCACTACCCGGCCCTTGCGGCGCTTGCGGGTGGCATCGGCGATCCGGCGGTGCGCTCGCGCGGCACCATCGGCGGGTCGATCGCAAACAATGACCCCGCGGCCTGCTATCCCTCGGCGGTGCTGGCCTCGGGTGCGACGGTGGTCACGAACAGGCGCAGGATCGCGGCGGACGACTACTTCCAGGGCCTCTTCACCACGGCGCTGGAAGAGGGCGAGTTCATCACGACCGTCATCTTCCCGATCCCGCAGAAAGCGGCCTATGTGAAGTTCAATCAGCCCGCCAGCCGCTTTGCCCTGACCGGGGTCTTTGTCGCGAAATTCGCGAATGGGGTCCGGGTCGCGGTGACGGGGGCCGGCAACGACGGCGTGTTCCGCTGGGCCGAAGCCGAGCGGGCCCTGTCGGCGGACTTCTCGGCCTCGGCCCTGTCGGGGTTGAGCGTGGATCCGGCGGGGATGAACAGCGACCTGCACGGGTCGGCCGCGTATCGGGCGAACCTGGTCAAGGTCCTGACCGGCCGGGCGGTATCGGCGGCGGTTTGAGTCAACCGGACTGAAGGAAAGGCCCGGCGGAGCGATCCGCCGGGCCTTTGTCATCTTGGCCCCCCACCAGCCGATCCCCCCGCGGAGGGTGGCGGGAGGTGCCTGGCAGTCAGATCGTGGTCAGGTTGCCGTCCGTGTCGATCAGCGTGACGCGGATCAGTCCGGGGTGGCGGAGGCGCGAGATCCGGTCTGCCGGCAGGAAGACCAGCGCGGTGGACAAGGCGTCGGCAAGGGTTGCCGAGGTCGCCTCGACCGAGACGGTGGACCAGAGCGGCGGCAGTCCCTGAGGGTGCAGGATATGCGGCCGGCCGCCGACCAGCGTTGCCCCGGGCGAGGACGTTGCAATGGTGCTGCCGGTCAGCGTCCGGGCAGCAAGCTGGCCGTGGATGGGATCTTGCACGCCGATGCGGAACGGGCCGCCGAGGGCCGCCGTCTCGCCCATGTCGATCAGCGCCCGGTCGAAGCCATGCGCGGCAAGATGGGCCCGCACCGCATCGGCACCGAAGCCCTGGGCGATGCCGTTGAACGTCAGCGCCATACCTGGGCGCAGCGTCACGCCGGCGTCGCGGCGGACATGCTGCCAGCCGATGGGGCCGGTGGCAGCGCGCCCCTCGGCGACGGCCTGCCAGAGCGGTTGCACGGTCGGGTCGAAGGCGCCATCGGTCAGGCGGTGAACGGCCTCGGCCAGATCCATGAGCGCGGCGAAGGCCGGGGACGGATCGGCAAGCCTGCCGGTCGCGTTGAGGCGGGTGAGCGCCGAGGGGCGGTGGAGCGAGAACTCCGCCTCGATCGTCTCGATCAGCGCGGGCAGCGTCGCAAGCGCGGCTTCGGCCTGGCGGGTCGGGCCCGAGAGGGTCAGTCGGCAGTCGGCCCCGAAGGCTCGGCCCTGCCAGAGGGTCTGCGCCTCTGCCCGGCTGGCCAGCGCGGCTGCGGTCATGGCGAGGAAATGGCGGCGGTTCATGCCTTCACCTCGCGCAGGACAGGCGCGGCGGGCTGGACAAGCGGGCGGCCCTTCGCCGCCAGGACCAGCGGCACGCAGGCTGCGGGCGAGTTGTGGATCGTCACGCAATCGAGGCACTGGAAGCATTCGGAATACTGCACCTGCCCACTGGCCTTGATCGCCCCGTATTTGCAGCGCACCCGGCACAGCTGACAGGGTGAGCCGCATTCCTGGCGCCGGGCGATCCAGTCCCGCCCCCGGATTAGCCCGCCAATGGCCATGAGCGCGCCCAGCGGGCAGACCCAGCGGCAGAAACCCTTGAAGGTGAACAGCCCCAGGCCCAGCCACAGCACGGCATAGGCGACATAAGGCCAGTCGCGCAGGAAGAAAGTGGTGATTGCGGTCTTGAACGGCTCGACCTCCACGGCGCTATCCAGCTGATCGGGCGTCAGGAGAGTGACCCCGACAAGCGCCGCGAGAAGACCGTATTTCAGGGTTTTCAGCCGCTGCTCCCAGCGGGCGGGCGGCTCCCACTGCGGCAGGCGCAGAAGGCGGCCGAGGTGATGGGCGAATTCCTGAAGTGCGCCGAAGGGGCAGAGCCAGCCGCAGAACAGCCCCCGGCCCCAGAGCAAGAAGCCGATGATCACCACCGCCCAGATCAGCAGCGAGAAGGGGTCGTAGAGTAGGAAGGCCAGCGATCCGCCGTCGATCACGCTGCGCAGCGCGGCCAGCGGCGTGACGATGGACAACTGTCCCTGCCCCCAGAAGCCGACGAAGCCGGCCACGACCGCCAGCACGGTCAGGCGGATCGGAGTGAACAGACGGTGGTCGGCCAGCCGGTTCATTCCGGGGCCCAGGGCAAGGAAAACAAGGCCGAGGAACCCGGACAGCAGCCAGAGGTCGCCCTGCCGGTTCAGAAGCGCCTCTTGCCACGGGGCGAGCTTTTGCGGCGGCCTCTCGCGCAGGAAGAACCGCTCGGGCGCGGCCAGCGTCAGAGCGAAATGCGCGCTGCCGATCTGCGGCTGGAACTGACCGTGTTCGCGCAGGGCGGTTGCGGCAAGCTGCCAGTCCGCGGCGGGATCGAAGCCAAGGCGGCGGTCGATGCGCAGGATCATCGCGGTGCCTTCAGGCACGCCGGGCAGCGTCTCGAACAGAAGATCGGCATCGCGCAGCGCGACCGGCAGGCCGCCTTGCGTCGCCGACAGAAGGTCGGGCGCGGTGTTGCGGACGAAGTCCGGCGAGACGAGTCCGTGGCGCGCGGTGTCGATCACCAGGATCGGTTCGTCCTGTGGCGAGACGGCGAGAAATCGGGCCAGGTCGGTCAGGCTTTCCGGCGTGAGGATGGCGCTGGCGATGGCGGGCGGGCCGAGGTCCACCGCCCAGAGGTCGAGGTAAAGCCCCTGCGGATCCGCCCGCGCCTCGGGGTCGTCGGCGGCCCAGAGCGTACCTGCAAAGGCCGTGTCGGTCTCGGCGTTGGTGACGCGCAGGTTGCGGGCGATGCCCTGGGCCACAAGATCGTCCCAGGTCAGCGCCTCATCATGGGCAGGGTCGGGCCGGGCCGGGGGGGCTGCCTGGACCCCCTGCATCCGTTCCCGCGCCACGGCAAGCGTGGCGGCCAGGATCGATTCATGCGCGATGCGGACCGATGCGGTCGCCTTCGTCACCCCGTCCAGATAGACCAGATCGGCCCCGCCACCCGCACCATACGGGTTGCCGACGACCAGTGGCTCGTTGATCGAGTGGCCGCGATACTGTTCGAGAAACTTCAGGAATGGTGCCTCGCCCAGACCCGAGACGAAGATCGGCTCGTTATGGTCCAGAAGCCGCACCTCGATGAAGGTGCCCTGCAGGTCGAGCATGACCAGAAGGTTGATCGGCGCGCCGGAAAAGCCGGGCAGGGGGGCAAGCGGGCCGGTCTCGAACACATAGCCCGCTTCGGCCCCGCCCGAGTTCAGGAGACTGTAGAGGCCACGGTCGTCCAGAAGCTCGCCCAGGGCATAGGGCGGCACGATCAAGGCCGCGATGCGGTCGCGCGGGCTCGGATCGGCCGCGGCGAGCACGGCCGAGAGGCAAAACCAGACAAGGCAAAGAAGCACGCGCATTGCGGCAGCATAGGCGTGGCGACGGCAGGCGCGTATCCGACCAAAGTCTGCCGCGGCGGTGCCGGATCAGACCGGAAAGAACCCGCCCCGATTCTGATCGTAGTGTTCAAGTCCACCCTCGCCGGTGTCGGTCCACAGCCCGTGCAGGGTCAGCCGGTCATCCTCGACGGCAGATCGGACGAAGGGAAAGGTCAGCAGGTTATCCAGGCTGGTCAGCACTGCCTGCTTCTCCAGCGCCTCGAGGATCCGGTCGTCTGGCAGATGGGCGACCTTCTCGAAGCCGGGGCGCAGGATGTCCATCCAGCGGCCGACGAAACTGGTCCTTTCCTCCAGTGCCGGCGCGTGGCCGCGGCACATGTCGTGGCAGCCCTTGACCCCGCCGCAATTGGAATGTCCCAGCACCACGATATGCGCCACCCCCAGCGAGGTTACGGCATATTCCACCGCAGCCGAAGTGCCGTGGTACTCGCCATCCGGGTTGTAGGGCGGCACCAGGTTGGCGACGTTCCGGTGGATGAAGAACTCGCCCTCGTCGGCGCCGAAGATCGAGGTGACATGCACGCGGCTGTCGCAGCACGAGATCACCATGGCGCGCGGATGCTGGCCGCTTTCCGCGAGGCGGCGATACCAGGCGCGGTTGTCCTGATAGGTCGTGGCGCGCCAGCCGTGAAAGCGCTGGACAAGGTAGGTGGGAAGCAGGCGGATCGGAGTCATGCGCGGGCATCCTTGCTGGGCGTCCCCGGCTATGCTGCATTCGCGGAAAATTCGAAAGGCAAAATCCGCCCCCGATCCGGCGCGGGCAACCAATTCTTCAGCATGCCGGCGCAGGCTGGCCAAGGGTGTGATGAAACTTGGGTGTTTGCGATGGGGGAGATTGCCACTCTCAGACCACGCGAGGTGGTATGTCAGGATGTCGAGGCGATCGCGGTGATCTACCGCAACCTTGGCGCGCCGGTGGCCGAACAGATGGTGACGCGGGCCCTGGGCGAGCTGGCGCTGACCATGGCAGGAATTGCCGAAAAGGTCCGTTCGCAGGAATTGCGCGATCTGGCGCGGCAACTGGGGCGTCTGGCACGGCTGGCAGCTGACCTGGGCCTGTCGAGCCTTGCAACCGTGGCAGGGGATGCGAAAACCTGCCTGGAACGCGCCGACAGCACCGCCTTCTCGGCGGTCTGGGCGCGGCTGATGCGGGTAGCCGAGCGGTCGCTGGCGATCGAGGCGGGGCATGCCGACCAGCTGAGATGATCGACCGTGGATCGACCGGCCGGGATTGCGCAGACGGCGAGGGAGCCCTCTGCGGCAGTCGCGGGGCAGCGGCGATGGCGGGCGAGTCGCGCAAGCAACGGTTGCAAGAGGAATGACGCGCACAATCGGCCGCCGAAGAGTGCAGTCACGCCCGCGCTACAGTGCGCTGCCCGGGAACCCGATTTGCGGAAAATCATCGGCAATCTGGCGCAATACTCTGGAAATGCTTGCTTTCTGACAAGGAAGCAAGCCATGTGGATGAAGTTTGCAGACCAGCCTCCGGGATGAAACCTCGCGTGACCTTCGCCTTTGCCGAACCCACTGCCGCCGCAAGACCCCTGCATGTCTTGCGCCCCGAGGAATTGCCGGGCTTCCTGAATGGGCCCGGCCTGGCCTGGTCGGACTGGCTGAAATCGACCGGTTTCGAGGCCGGACTGGGCGAGCTGCGGCTGTTGCCCGATCCGGCAGGCGGTCTTGCCGGGGCGGTCGCGGGCTTTGGCACGCCACAGGCACGGCGCCGGATGCGGTTCGGGTTGGCCAAGGCAGTTGCGGGACTGCCCGCGGGCGCCTGGCGGCTTGAGGGCGCGCTTGACAGGGCAGAGGCGACCGAGGCCACCCTGGCATGGCTGCTTTCGGGCTACTGCTTCGACCGCTATCGCCCGGGCCGCAAGTCCGCAGAACTGCCGCGGCTGATCTGCCCGAAGGAACTGGACTCGGCGCGCCTGCTGGCCATGGCCGAAGGCGAGGCTCTGACCCGCGACCTGATCAACACGCCGGCCGAGGACATGGGCCCGGACGAGCTTGAAGCCGCGCTGGTGGCGCTGGGGGCCGGGTTCGGGGCCTCGGTCCGGGCGATCCGGGCCGAGGATCTGCTGGTGCAGAACTTCCCGATGATCCACGCCGTCGGCCGCGCCAGCCCGCGGGCGCCGCGGCTTTTGGACCTGCGCTGGGGCGACAGGGGGCCGAGGCTGACGCTGGTCGGCAAGGGGGTCTGTTTCGACACCGGCGGGCTGAACCTGAAGCCCTCGTCGGGCATGAACCTGATGAAGAAGGACATGGGCGGCGCCGCTACGGTCATGGGGCTGGCGCGCATGGTCATGGCGTTGAACCTGCCGCTGCGTCTGCGCGTGCTGATCCCGGCGGTAGAAAACCTGGTTGCGGGCAACGCGATCAAGCCGAAGGACATCCTGACCAGCCGCAAGGGCCTGACGGTCGAGGTCAACGACACCGATGCCGAGGGCCGGCTGGTGCTGGCCGATGCTCTGGCCCATGCCTGTGAAGAGACGCCGGACCTGCTGATCAGCATGGCGACGCTGACCGGCGCCGCGCGCGTGGCGGTCGGGCCGGACCTCGCGCCCTACTACACCGATGACGCAGGCCTCGCGGCGGCGCTGGAGGCCGGCGCGCGCAAGGGCTTCGATCCGGTCTGGCGGATGCCCTTCCACGACCCCTATGACAGCGTGATCGAACCGGGGATCGCCGATCTGGACAATGCGCCCGGCTATGGGTTCGCCGGGTCGATCACGGCCGCCCTCTTCCTGCGCCGCTTTGTCGAGGGGCCGCGATATCTGCATTTCGACATCTACGGCCATACGCCGAGCGACCAGCCAGCCCGACCGAAGGGCGGCGTCGGCCAGGGCGCCCGCGCCGTGCTTGAAGGCCTGGCGGAAATGATGGAACTTTAGCGGAACCGTTGTGGGGGCGGTCAGGCCCGCGGGCTTTGGCGGGCAGTGAGTGGACGAGTGGAGGAAATCTTGATGGACCGCAGGCTGACGCCCTTTTCCGGCCGGGTTGCGCATGTGTCGCTTTCGGGTCTGGTCAACGCGCCGCTGACGGAAGGCTTGCAGGCCCAGGTGCTCGTGCCGGTGGCCAATCTCTGCGACAGCCCCGGCGGCCAGCGGGACCGCCAGCTGTTGCTGGGCGAGGCGGTGACGGTGATCGACCGCGATCAGGGCCATGTCTTCGTGATGTCGGCCAAGGACGGCTATTGCGGCTGGATGGAGGAGAGCGACCTCGGCCAGGGCCCGGCACCGACGCATTGGGTGGCAGCGCCCGGCACGCATCTTTATGCCGAGCCGCAGGTCCAGGCGCCGGAACGCATGGCGCTGAGCCTCGGGTCGCGACTGACGGTCATCGGGTCCTGGGGAGCCTGGGCCAACACCCCGCACGGCTTTGTCCCACTGCGCCACCTGCGGGCCCTTGGCGACTGGGCGACCGATCCGGTGGCGGTGGCCGAAAGCCTGCTTGGCACACCCTATCTCTGGGGCGGCAATTCGCGGTTCGGGCTGGACTGTTCTGGCCTGGTGCAGTTGTCGCTGCACGCCTGCGGCATGCCTTGCCCCGGCGACAGCGACATGCAGATGCAGCTCGGTCGTCAGCTGGCCCCGAACGAGCCGATGAAGCGCGGCGACCTGGTCTTCTGGAAAGGTCATGTCGCGATGGTGGTGGACCGCGACCGGGTGATCCATGCCAACGGCCACACGATGTCGGTTTCCTTCGAGGGGATGAAGGACGCCGTGGCCCGGATCTCGGCCGGCGGCGGCGGGCTGGTTCAGACGCGGCAGCGGCTTTAGGACGGATCGCCGACACGGCGCGACAAGGCAGTGCCTGTCTCAGACGGGGCCGATCAGCCGGCGTTCCAGCACCTTGAGCACCTGATCAAGGTCATGGCCGCGGCGCAGCACACGCCCGTCCATCCCGACCACGGCATACAGTCCCTGCCGGTGGCGCAATTTCGGGCGTTTTTCGATCCGGTAGAGCGGGGTTTCCGAGGTCCGGCGGAACACCGCAAACACGGCAAGGTCGCGCATGGCGGCTATGGCGTAGTCGCGCCACTCGCCGGCGGCAACCATCCGCCCGTAGACCCGCAGGATCTGCCCCAGTTCCTTCCGGTCGAAGCTGACCTCATCCGAGATGCGGTCGGACTGCGGAAACGGGATCGGCGTCTCGACGTTCATCCGCGAAGCTTACCCGCTTTGCCCCCCAAATCAACCGGGAAAGCCCGGAGCCAGCCGCAGGAACCCGGTTTCCAGCCCGCGCCAGTTGCGCTGGATTCCTGCGGTCCGTTTCACAACCTCGGGATGGGCCGGGTCCAGCACCCCGATCTTCGTCAGAAGCGCCGCGATCGCCGCCTGCGAGCCGCGCTCGCCGCCGTCCACCACCTTCAGCGCGATGCCCAGGCCCTTTTCCGGCACGATGCCGACATAGACCGCCTCGGCCCCGCCCTTCAGCGCAACGCGCCCGCCCATGGCGCGCATCAGCTCCGTGCAGGCCCGCCCCTCGCCCGAGACCAGCTCGGGATGCGCGGCCATCGCGCGCGTGAGGCGATACATCGCGTCCTCACGCGCTCCATGCCCCTCGCGCGCCGTGGCGAAGGCGGCCATGGCCCGGGCCAGTCCCGCGACCGACATCGCGAAGTTCGGCGCCGAGCAGCCATCGACACCCCAGCCGGCGACCGTTTCGCCCGTCGTCTCTTCGGTCGCGGCACGGACGGCCCTTTGCAAGGGATGGTCGATCTCGACATATTCCGGTCCGGCCTTCAGGTGCCGTGTGACGGTGAGAAAGCCGGAATGCTTGCCGGAACAGTTGTTGTGCAATTGGCAGGGCGCCTCGCCGGTGCGGACCAGCCGGTCGCGTTCGGCGCGGTTGGACGGCTCGTGCGCGCCGCAGCGCAGATCGGCTTCGGTCAGGCCCAGATCGGCGATCCAGCGCGCGGCCATGCCGACATGCAGCTCGGCACCTTCGTGGCTTGCACAGGCCAGCGCCAGCTGGCGATCGGTCAGGCCATGCGCAGCCGCCGCGCCGGTCTCGATCAGCGGCAGGGCCTGGATCATCTTGGCCGACGACCTCGGGAAGATCACCGCATCCGGGTTGCCCCACGCCGTGACGATGCCCTTCGCATCGCAGATCACCGCATGGCCCCGATGCACACATTCCAGAAGCCCGCCGCGCCAGACTTCCAGCATCGGAACCGAGCCCTCGCCGACCTGTGCCCTGATCTGTGCCATGGAACCTCCGTCACATATGCGCGAATTGTCGCCCAGAGGGCTTTCGCCGCCCTGCCCGTTTGAGTATGGCTGCAATATCGGGTAGAACGGCGCCGCGCCAGCCGAAAAGGCCATTCGGGCAGGGCAGAACGGCGCGAAAGGAAGACAGCTTGGAGGCTGCGTCAACCATGACATCCCTTTTCGGTCGTTCGCTGGCGGTTGCCGCGATCACGCTTGCCGGGGCGGCTGCCCAGGCCCAGGAGTCGACCAATCGCGTCGCCACGATGACGGACTGGAACGTCTTCACCGAGGAGAATCCCAAGGAATGCTGGGGCGTCTCGAAGCCGAAGGAGACGGTGAACACCCGCGACGGACAGCCGGTTTCGGTGCGGCGTGGCGACATCCTCCTGTTCGTGACCTTCCGTCCGGGCAAGCCGGGAGAGATCAGCTTTACCGGCGGCTATCCCTTTGCCGGCGGCTCGACGGTCGATGTCGCGATCGACGGCAGCAACTATCAGCTTTTCACCGACGGCGAATGGGCCTGGCCGGGCAGCACGGACGAAGATGCCAAGCTGCTGGCCGCGATGAAGAAGGGCACCACGGCGGTGCTGACCGCGCGGTCCGGCAAGGGCACGCAGACCAAGGACACGTTCAGCTTGCGCGGCTTCACCGCTGCGATGGAAGATGCGGAGAAGCGCTGCAAGTAAGGTGCGGCGGCAGATGAGCCGGGCGCCCCTTAGCGGGGCGCTTTTCTTTTGTGACTCCTTGTCCTATATCCGCGCCACTTCAGATCGCCTGTGACAAGGCCCCGTGCAAGGATCTGCCGCGATGACTGCCCCGATTACGCAAGACGTGCTGACGATCCCGCGCAAGCTGCCGGAGGGCGGCAAGACCAACATCGTCGGACTGACCCGCGATGCCCTGCGGGCGGCGCTGATCGCAGCCGGCACCCCGGAGAAGCAGGCGAAGATGCGCCTCGGCCAGGTCTGGCAATGGGTCTACCACTGGGGTGTCCGCGACTTTGCGCTGATGACCAACCTGGCCAAGGACTACCGCGCCCTGCTGGAACGGCATTTCACCATCGAGATCCCCGAGGTCGTGACGCGCCAGATTTCCGAGGACGGCACCCGCAAGTATCTGGTCCGCATCGCCGGCGGGCACGAGGTCGAGGTGGTCTATATCCCCGAAACCGACCGGGGCACCCTGTGCATCTCGTCCCAGGTCGGCTGCACGCTGACCTGTTCCTTCTGCCACACCGGCACGCAGAAACTGGTCCGCAACCTGACCGCCGCCGAAATCGTCGGCCAGGTCATGATGGCGCGCGACGATCTGGACGAATGGCCGGTCCCCGGTGCGCCCAAGGAAGAGGTGCGGCTGATCTCGAACATCGTGCTGATGGGGATGGGAGAGCCGCTCTACAACTTCGAGAACGTCCGCGACGCGATGCAGATCGTGATGGACGGCGAGGGGATCGCCCTTGGCCGCCGGCGGATCACGCTGTCCACCTCTGGCGTGGTGCCAGAGATCGCCCGCACCGCGACGGAAATCGGCTGCCAGCTGGCCGTCAGCTTCCACGCCACCACCGACGCGGTGCGCGACGTTCTGGTGCCGATCAACAAGCGCTGGAACATCGCCACCCTGCTCGAGGCGCTGAAGACCTATCCGGGCCTGTCGAACAGCGAGCGGATCACCTTCGAATATGTGATGCTAGACGGGGTGAACGACACGAAGGAAGATGCGCACCGGCTGGTGAAGCTTCTGGAGGGGATTCCCGCCAAGGTGAACCTGATCCCCTTCAACGAATGGCCCGGCGCGCCCTACAGGCGGTCCTCGGGCAACCGCATCCACGCCTTCGCCGACATCATCTACAAGGCGGGTTACGCCAGCCCGATCCGCACTCCGCGCGGCGAGGACATCATGGCCGCCTGCGGCCAGCTGAAATCGGCCACCGAACGCGCGCGGAAGTCGAAGGCAGAGATCGCGGCCGAGGCGGGCCTCGGCTGACCCCTCGCGGGCCGGACCGCAGTCGCGTTTTCTGGCCTTCCGCGCGAGAGGGAGCGTCGCATGGCCACCACCCGGAAGCCCGCCAGATCCAGGAGCGAAAAGCCGAAAAGCCCCGCCGCCTCGGCGCATGACCGGCTGGTCGCCTATATCCGCAGCTTCGAGGCCGGGCTGGATGTGGAACAGGAAATCGCCATGGGCTTTGCCCCGGACGAATCCGGCGTGCTGCGGATCGAGGGCCTGGGCTATTTCGACCCGGACATCATCACCTTCTACGACCGCGACGAGGACGGCGCAAAAACCCAGCTGATGCAGCATGTAACGCAGCTTTCCGTCACGCTGCGCGCCGTGCCGAAGAAAGCCGAGGCCGAGCCGCCGCGCCGGATCGGGTTCCAGCTGAACGCCGGATGGGTCGGGGGCGATTCCGGCGACGGCTCGGCAAGCTGAACCGGACGAGTGCTCGTCCTCGACGTCGTCGCTCCTCGCTCCCCTCGCCGACGAGGAGACGCAGTCGAATGCGCAGGTTGTACCGATACCCGGACCCCGATGTAAGCCGACCCCGTGACACGCCGCAGCGAATCCGCTATCAGGCTGGAACACCGGACTATCAGGGGACCGACCATGGCCGACCACCAGCTCACCGATCACGCACACGGCTCGATGGACATCCGCGCGCAGGAAAGGACCTTCGCCGGCTTTGTCCGCATGACGGTCTGGGTCGTAGCCATCGTCATCGGCGTCCTGATTTTCATGGCCCTCGTGAATTCCTGATCCCGGACCTGACAATGGGCCGCCTGCTGCGCTTGCTCTGCGGCCTCGCTGTCGCATTCAGCCTTGCGGCCTGCGGGGCGGATTCGAAATGGGCACCGCAAGAGCAGGTGGATGCCGCTCGCTTTGTCGCCGGTCCTCCGACCTACATCACGCTATACACGGTCGTGAACACGCGCACCGGCTCGGGCGCGCATTCGGCGATCCTGGTCAATGCCTCGGAACGGGTGATCTTCGACCCGGCAGGCACCTGGTATCACCCGAAGCTGCCGGAGCGGCACGATGTGCATTTCGGGATGTCCGACAAGGCCGTCGCCTTCTATCTCGATTATCACACCCGCATCACCTACAACACGATCGAGCAGACGATCTATGTCTCGCCCGAGGTGGCCGAGCTGGTCCTGGCCCGTGTAAAGGCCTATGGCGCGGTGCCGAAGGCGATGTGTACCCAGGCGACCTCTTCGGTTCTGCGCGGTGTGCCGGGCTTTGAATCGCTGCCGCAGACCTTCTACCCGCGAAAACTCTCCGAAGCGTTCGGCCGCCTGCCGGGGGTGACGACCCGGGTCATCACGGATGACGACGCCGACGACAACCACGGTGTGCTGCTGGTGCAGCGGGACGGTACGCCGCTTTAGGCGGGGGTTGGCTTGCTTGAACCGGGCGAGGGATGCGCTAGGGTTCGGGCCCGGATACGGAAGATCGAGGGGCATGCGCATATTCGGAGTGATCCTTGCAGGGGGAGCGGGCCGCCGCATGGGCGGTACCGACAAGGCGCTCTTGCCGCTCGCGGGTCGTCCCCTGATCGCTCATGTGCTGGACCGGCTGGAGCCGCAGGTTGAGCAGGTGCTGATCTCGGCCAACGGCGATCCGGGACGTTTTGCCGGCTTCGGCTGCCGCGTGGTGCCGGACGACCGGTCGCAGGGGCCTCTGTCCGGTGTCCTGGCCGGGCTGCGGGCGGGCGCGGAGATGGGGGCGACGCATCTCGTTTCGACCCCGGTCGACACACCCTTCCTGCCGGGCGATCTGGTGCCGCGGCTGCTCATGGCGGCGGAAGGCTCGGCCGCGGGGCTGGCCATCGCCGCCGACAAGAGCGGGGAGCACCCGGCTACCGCGCTCTGGCCCGTCGGGCTTGCCGCGGCGCTTGCCGCCTTCGTGGAGGGCGGAGAATCGAAGGTGTTGCGCTTTGCCGAGGCGCATGGCGCGGGCCGCGCGACTTTCCCCGATCCGCGGGCCTTCGTGAACCTGAACACGCCCGATGATCTGGCCAACGCAGAGCGGGTCCTGGGCAGCGCGTCATGAAGGTCTACGGTGTCATCGGCTGGAAGAATTCCGGCAAGACCAGCCTGATGGAGCGCCTGGTGGCCGAGATCACCAGCCGGGGCATTTCGGTTTCGACCGTCAAGCATGTGCATCATTCGGTCGATCTGGACCAGCCGGGCAAGGACACCTTCCGCCACCGCCAGGCCGGCGCGCGCGAGGTCGTGCTGGCGGCGGCCGAGCGGTTGGCGATCCTGGTGGAACATCGGGGGCCGGAACCGGAGTTGTCGCAGGTGCTGACCCGCCTCTCTCCAGTCGACCTGGTGCTGGTCGAGGGCTACAAGCGCGACGCACACCTGAAGGTCGAGGTCTGGCGGAGCGAGACCGGCCAGCCGCCGATCCAGAGCGGCGACCCCCTGGTGCGCGCCGTGGCAACCGATGCGCCTCTGGAGCTGCCGGTGCCGGTCCTGGATCTGAACAACACACGCGCGGTGGCCGATTTCATCCTGCGCGAGGTCGGGCTTGTTTGACCGGGTGATCGTGGTGGACTGGTCCGGACGGGGCACACCCAGCCCCGCCAGACCGGTCCGCGACGCGATCTGGGCCGGTCTGTGCGAGACGGACCGGCAGGAAGAACACTATTTCCGCACCCGGGCCGAGGCGTCCGACTGGCTGTCCGCCCGGCTCACCGAAGCTGGGCGGCAACTGGTCGGCTTCGACTTTCCGCTGGGCTATCCGACCGGTTTTGCGCGCCTCGTGACCGGCCGGGACGAGGCCCGCGCCTTGCATGGCTGGCTGGCGGAACGGATCGAGGACGGGCCGGACAACCACAACAACCGGTTCGAGGTGGCGGCGGAGATCAACGCCAGTCTGGGCGGCACGGGACCCTTCTGGGGCCGGCCCAGGGCGCGGCAGATCCCGCATCTACCATCGGTCAAGGCGGTGGATTACGCCGCCCTCGGCCTGGCCGAGAAGCGACGGGTGGAGTCGGCGAACCCACCCGCCAAGCCGGTCTGGCAGCTGATGGGCGCGGGCTCGGTAGGGTCGCAGGCGCTTTTGGGCATCCCGGTCGTGCACCGGCTGGCGAAGGCCAGCGGCGCGCGGGTCTGGCCCTTCGATGTCCCCGGCCCGCTGACGCTGGCCGAGGTCTATCCCTCTCTGCTTGCGCCCGTCGTGGCCGCCTCGGGCGATTCGATCCCCGACCGGGCGCAGGTGCGGCTGCTGTCCCGGGCGCTCTTCGCATTGGCCCGGGCAGACCGCCTTGCCCCGCTGTTCGCCACTCCGCCTGAGGCGGCGGAAGAGGGCTGGATCCTCGGCGCCGGACAGGCCGACCTGTTGCGGGAGGCGCTGACATGGGCGTAACCCTGTTCCGCGGGTTGCATGACGAGCTGCGTCCCCAGGCGGCGCAGCTCTACTGGCAGGCCTTTGGCGGAAAACTTGGCCGCGTGCTTGGCCCGAAACGCCGTGCACTGCGCTATCTGGAACGGGTGATCCGCAGCGACCTGTGCTATTCCGCCGTCACCAGCCGCGGCGAGCTGATCGGGATTGCCGGCTACCGGCTCGCCTTCGGCAGCTTTGCCGGGGGCACCTGGTCCGACCTGACGGCGGTCTATGGCCCCTTGGGTGGACAGGTCCGCGGCCGGCTGCTGCGGCTTCTCGTCCGCGACGAGAAGGAGGATGAAGGATTTCTGATCGAGGGCATCTGTGTCGCCGAGCGGCACCGCAGCCGCGGGGTCGGGTCGATGCTGCTGGCCGCGCTCTACCGGGAGGCTGCGGAACGGGGCTACCGAGCGATAAGGCTTGATGTGGTCGAGAGCAACCACCGGGCAATCGCGCTGTATCAGCGGCAGGGCTTCCAACCGCTGCGGACCGACCGGATGGGGCTCTTGCGCCTTGTCTTCGGGTTCGCCGCCTCGACCGCGATGATCCGGCCGCTGGACTGAGCCGCCCACGCTGGACTGATCGACCGGCGCCTTTTTCGTCAAGGCGTTGCCTGTGGGCGTCAAGGATCGGAAAGCCATTGCCGCCGGCCCTTGTGGACCGGTGGACGACCTGACAGAATATGATCAAATTCACCCCTCGGGAGACCAGCCATGATCGAGAAGCGCGAATTCTACATCGACGGGACCTGGGTGGCGCCATTGGTCCCGCAGGACTGCCCGGTGATCGACCCTTCGACCGAAGAGCCCTGCGCGGTGATCTCGCTTGGATCGGACGCCGACACCGACCGGGCGGTGGCTGCGGCCAAGGCGGCCTTCCCGGCCTGGGCCGCGACCCCGCCCGCCACGCGCCGCAGGATCGTCGAAGGCATCCTGGAGCAGTATGACCTGCGCAAGGAGGAAATGGCTCGGGCGATCAGCCTGGAAATGGGTGCCCCCATCGACATGAGCCGCAACGATCAGGCAGAGTGCCTGCCCTGGCATCTGAAGAACTTCCTGAAGGCCTTCGACCAGATCGAATGGATCCGTCCGCTGGGCCCGCATGCCCCGGACACGATGATCGCTCAGGAACCGATCGGAGTGGTCGGCCTCATCACCCCCTGGAACTGGCCGATGAACCAGGTGACGCTGAAGGTGATCCCGGCTCTGCTCGCGGGCTGCACCTGCGTGCTGAAGCCGTCGGAAGAGGCACCCCTGTCGTCGCTGCTGTTTGCCGAGTTCTGCCATGACGCAGGCGTGCCGCCGGGCGTGTTCAACCTGGTGAACGGCGACGGCGCCGGGGTGGGCACGCGGCTGTCGAGCCACCCGGACGTCGAGATGATCAGCTTCACCGGCAGCACACGGGCGGGCCGCGCGATCAGCAAGGCCGCGGCCGACACACTGAAGAGGGTCACGCTGGAACTGGGCGGAAAGGGCGCGAACCTGATCTTCGCCGATGCCGACGCCCGCGCGGTGGAACGCGGCGTGCGGCACATGATGAACAACTCGGGCCAGAGCTGCAATGCACCCAGCCGGATGCTGGTGGAACGCAGCTTCTACGACCGGGCGGTCGAGATCGCAGCCGAGGTGGCGAGCGGGATCAAGGTCGGCCCTGCCAGTGAGCCCGGCAAGCATATCGGCCCGGTGGTGAACAAGCGCCAGTGGGACCAGATCCAGACCTATATCCAGAAGGGCATCGACGAGGGCGCGCGGCTGGTGGCCGGGGGCCTCGGTCTGCCCGAGGGGATGAACAAGGGCTTCTACGTCAGGCCCACGATCTTTGCCGACGTCAAACCCGGCATGACCATCGAGCGGGAAGAGATCTTCGGTCCGGTCCTCTGCATGATGCCCTTCGACAGCGAGGAGGAGGCCGTCCGAATCGCCAATGACACGCCCTATGGCCTGACCAACTATGTTCAGTCGGCGGACGGCGCGCGGCGCAACCGGCTCGCGCGGCAGTTGCGGGCCGGGATGGTGGAGATGAACGGCAAGTCGCGCGGCGCCGGGGCCCCATTCGGGGGCGTCAAGGCCTCCGGGCGGGCGCGGGAAGGTGGCGTCTGGGGGATCGAGGAGTTCCTGGAGGTCAAGGCGATCTCGGGTTGGGACCTGGCGGCGGGGTAGCGCACGAAGGTCGGGCCGGGGCCAAATTCCTTCGAAGGAATTTGCAATTTTCTTCGAAGAAAATTGGGCCCGGCCGACTCGTTCCGCAATAAATTGACACGAGTGTCGAGATTGGCTGACATGGCGGTGACCGGAGGCCGCCATGACCCAGCATCCCCGCCTGATGTCCCCCCTGAAATTGCGCGACCACACGCTGCGCAACCGCATCGTCTTTGGCGCGCATACCGCCAACATGTCGGATCAGGGGATGCCGGGCCCGCGCTTCGGCAAGTATCTCCTTGAGCGCGCCCTGGGCGGCGCGGCGATGGTGGTGGCCGAACCCGTGCCGGTGCATCGGACCGGAGTGCTGACGCGGGGAAATTTGCTTCATGGCGACGACCGGGTTAGTCCCCGCCTTCCGCACCATCACCGACGAGGTGAAGGCAGCGGGGGCGGTCATCCTTCAGCAGCTTTACCACATCGATGCGCATGGCGATTCCGACCTGAACTTTGCGCCGCACCGGTCTCCCTCCGGGGGGCCGTCCTATCACGAGTCGGATGGCAGGCACGCGATGACCGGGGCCGAGGTCGAGGAGCTTCTGGAAGCGCATGTTGCGGCTGAACAGCTTCCTCGACGCAGACGAAGTCGCGGCGCATCCGGCCGAGGTGGTGGTGGTCGACAGGGGGCTCGCTCTCCGCTGAAAGCGGTTTTCAGCATTGGGCGCCACAAGCGATGACGCTACCGGGCATCGAGGCGGGCGGCGTCTGGTCGCCCTAGGCGGTCCTGCGGTGCGAGGCACGGCTGGGCGATGCGGTGGAGGTCTATGACGAGGGTGGTAACTGGCGCGGGATGGGCAGGGCCTGGGCGCTGGCCGAGGCGGGAAAGCGCGCGACCATCGTCACGCCCGAGCCTTACGTCGGTAGGGATCTGGAGCGAACAGCGGCGGACGGGGTGGTGCGGCGGCGTCTGGGCGCCCTTGGCGTGCGGATGCTGGCCGAGCACCGCCTGGTGCGCTGGCATGGCAACGGGGCGACGGTGCGGTCCTTCCTGACCGGCGAGCAGTTGGCGATCCCGGCCTCCGGGCTGGTGATGGCGACGACGAACCGGGCCTTCGACCCGCAGCCCGAGACGATGCCGGGCAAGGTGCTGCACCGTATCGGCGCCTGCGCGGCACCGCGGCTGGCCGCCTATGCTTTTCATGAGGGGCGGAAGTTGGGGATGGCTGTCTGAGGGCTGCGGCAACAGAATGCCCCTCCAGAAGATCGAATTTAGTAACTCGTTGCTTTTAAAGATTTGCTGCGCAGCAATCTTGCAGCATTGCGCAGTCCTTTCTGCGCAGAAACTTAGCGACGATCGATCAGCCAGAGTGCGGCAGCGCCGGCAAGCGATGCTGCGACGCCAAGCAGGGCAACCGCTCCGTAGCCGGCCAGCGCGGTCCCAAGAGCAAAGCAACTGGCCGCGGTCGCATCGCCGGCAAGGCGCTGCACCGCCATGAGCGATGCCCCTGCGCCGGGTCGGTCGGCCAGCAGGTCCTGCAGGTAGGCGATCGGAACGGTAAGGATGACCGCGCCACCAACGGCCGCAGGTAGCACAAGCAGCCAGACGAAGGGCGTGGCCGCCAGCACGGGCAGCAGCGCGACGTGAAGGCTGTAGAGCGCGGCACCCGCGAAGATCAGCGCAGTTCGTGGCAACCCTCGGGTAAGGCCGGGGATCAGCAGCATGAACGGCACCTCGAGCCCCGCGACCAGGCCGACATACAGGGCGACATCGGCCGTGGACCGCCCGATCGAAGGGGTCATCACCAGGGAAATGATCGCCATGTAGACAGTCGTGGCACTGAACACGGAGCCGAGAGCCAGGACACGGGCGGCGACGGGAAGGCGACCCATCTCCGCAAGGGCGGCACGGAAGGTCAGGCCGGACGGTCGGTCATCCGTGACGGTGTCGCCATGGGCCGGCCAGAAACGAAGCACGACCATCAGCATGAGCGCCGAAAGGACCAGACCCACGGGAAAGACCGCGGTGACAGGGGTGCCCGCGGCGAACGCAAGCGACCAGAGGGGAAGGACGATCACGAAGGGCGCCGCAAAAAACGCACGGATCACGGCCATGATGCCATCGCGGATTTCTACCGGATACCGGAAGGCGGCAAGGCGCGCCTGCGCGAATACCTGTCCGAAGGTGATGCCGCTGATCGGGACCAGAACGGCGACGGTCAGGACAAAGACCCGCGAGCCGGGGATGGCGGTCATCAGCAGGGTGGCAAGCAGCAGCGAGACCACTGCGGCCAGCGTGACCATCCGGCGGTTCGCGGTCTGGTCGGCGCGGATGCCGCCGATCACCGCAGCCGAAACCGAAACGAGCGAGGAAACCGCAAGCAGGATCGCATAGCCGCTGTCACGGAAACCGAATGTGTTGACGGCCAGGGTGGATAGATAGGGACCGAACGAGCAGACGACGGCACCCTGCAGGACCATGACCACGCCGGCGGCGCGCAGCGCAGGGTCGCTCAGGCAGAGGCGGATCGCGGACATGGCGCGTGGCTATCTCGCCTGCCGGTAGGCCGCAAGGTCAGGGGATCACCTTGCCAGGGTTCATCAGATCCTGCGGGTCGAGCGCCCGTTTCAGCGCCCGCATCACATCCAGAGCGACGGGATCCTTGCGGCGGCGCATCGAGGACAGCTTGGACAGGCCAACCCCGTGTTCAGCCGAGAAACTACCGCCCAGCTGGACCACCACGTCCTCGATCGCCTCGAGCACCTGATCCTTCAGGGCACTGTCGTCCCGGGTCGGATAGGCGGTGAAATGCAGGTTGCCGTCGCCAAGATGCGCGACCGTGATCGTGCGCGCGCCGGGGTCAATCGCCTCGAGACGCCGGACCGCAAGGCTCAGGAAGGTTTCCACCTTGTCGAGCGGCAGGCAGACATCCGTGTCAACCTCCGGGTGCAGCCCGACGCCGATCTCGGCCGCCGCCTCGCGCCGCGCCCACATCGCCCGGCGCTGCTGTTCGCTGCGGGCAAGGACGGCATCGGTGACCAGGCCCGCCTCCATCATCTCTGCGAGGATGGACTCAAGCGTCGCGACAAGGGGAATCTCGCCCTGGTCATCCGGCTTGGCCTCGTCCGGAACGGTGGTGGCGGCCTCGATCAGGATGGTGACGTCGGGGATGTGGTCGAAGGGCAGGCCGAGGTCGGGGCGGGCCTGCCGGAGGCGCTCAGAGTAACTGCGCGGCATGAATTCGAAGGCCTCCACCCGGCCGCCGGTGGCCTCCTGCATCCGGTTCAGCAGACGCAGCGCGTCGGCAAGCGAGCGGGCGGCGATCGTCGCGGTCGCATGCGCCCTGGGCGCGGGAACCAGCTTCATGACCGCGGCGGTGATGATGCCCAGCGTTCCCTCGGCACCAATGAAAAGGTCTTTCAGATCGTAACCAGAGTTGTCCTTGTGCAGTTCAGACATCAGGTTCAGCACCCTGCCGTCGGCCAGAACCACCTCCAGCCCCAGGCAAAGGCCGCGGGTCGAGCCGTAGCGCAGCACGTTGGAGCCGCCCGCATTGGTGGACAAGACCCCGCCCAGCATGGCAGAGCCCCGCGCGCCGAACCAGAGCGGGAAGTAAAGCCCTTCCCTTTCGGCGGCTTCGTGCAGGCGGGTCAGGATCACGCCAGCCTCGGCGATGACGATCCGGGCATCGCGCTTGACCTCGCGGATGCGGTTCATCCGTTCCAGGGAAAGCATCAGGCCACCCTGCGTCATCGTGCCGCCGACAAGGCCCGTGTTGCCCGATATGGGCACGACGGGAACCCCATGCCGCGCGGCAATCTTCACACAGGCTGCGACCTCTTCGGTCGATCCCGGGCGGACCACGGCAACCGGCTGGCCTTCGTAACGTCCCATCCAGTCGCGGGCATGGCGGCGAGTGTCCGGGCCGGTCAGCACGTTCGTGGCGCCGACGACGACGGCGAGGTCTTCGATCAATCGCATGCTAGCCCTGCGGATAGGCGATAACCGACAGGTAGCGGGCCGGAAGCTTCACCAGACCCTCCGGTCCATGTGGCGCGTCGGCGTCGAAGAACAGGCTGTCTCCGGGTTTGAGGGGATAGACCGTATCGCCGTGCCGGTAATCGACCTCGCCCTCCAGCATGTAGAGCAGCTCCAGCCCCTCATGCTGGAACGTGGGGAAGGTGTCGCTTTCGGTGGTAAGGGTGATCATGTAGGGCTCTACCACCACCCCTGAACTGTTCGAGCCGATATGGCCCAGCAGATGATACTGATGCCCTGCCCGGGTGCCACGGCGCTCGATTTCGACATGCTCACCGGCCTTTACATGCTGTGCCTCTCGCCGTTCCTCATAGGTGCGGAAGAAGGCGGTGACGGGCACTGAAAAGGCGTGGCTTAGGACCTGAAGCGTGGTGAGCGAAGGCGATGTGTTGCCGTTCTCGATCTTCGACAGCATTCCGATCGACAGGCCGGTGACATTGGCCAGATCGGCCACGGTCATCCCCTGCTGGCGGCGGAAGTTCCTGACCTCGCGTCCGATGGCGGCCTCCAGGTTGCGCTCGGTGATCTCGCGGACGCGGTGGGGGTCCTGGTCGAAGGCAGGCTTGCCGCGCGGCAGCGTCGGATTGGCAGAACCGTCGGACATGGGTGAACATCCCGTGTGAAACAACTACATTTCATTTCACTACAAGGAAACATGCCCACTATCAAGCAAAAGCCCTAGAACGCGGAATGCGCAGCAGTTTCAAGGGCGTGCAACAGGCTTTCCGCGCTGGACCGGGGGCCATAGAGACGAACCGCGCCGGGCGCGCGCTTGACCATGTAGACGCCCAGATGCTCCATCGCCGTCCGGGTGGCGTATCCCGCGGGAACGGTCGGAAAGTCCACGTTGCACAGCCGCTCCATGAGCGGCGCAAGGTCGGTGGCCGCAAGATCAAACACGACCCACGCATCGGTCTGTTCGGTCACGCTGGCAGCGTCGCCGAGGGCGGACTTCAGCAGATCGGCGATCAGTTCGTGGGTCGCATGAGGGCCCTCGACGAACCACATCTCCGGGGCGACCCAGAAGGCGGACCAGGGCGTCCCCGACTGATGCCGGGCCGGGTCGGGAAGGGGCACGCCTGCCTTTCGTGCTGCGGCGGAGAGGTCGGCGATGCGGCCCTTGCGCGCGGCGACCGAGGCAAGCGCAACATCGGTGCGTTCGCTGATGGTCAGCGGACCGTGCGTGACGGTCGTTGCCTCGCGCTTGCCGAGGGCCGTGAGGGGTTGGAGACTAGCCACGGAGACGCACTCCTTGCGGGTCGAACATGTGGGGCGAGATGATCTCGACCTCGGTATCCTGATTGGCGAGCAGGTTCACCGCGCGCATCCGCTGGCCGATCCTGCGGTCTCCCCCTTTCAGGTAACCAAGCGCGATGTCATGCCCGAGATGCGGCGAGTAGACCTTCGAGGTCAGCCAGCCGCCATCGTTTGCCGCCACCGCGGCCGCACCCTTCTCCAGGAAATGGCTGCCGGCGGTCAGCTTGCCGTTCGGATCGACTGGCTTGACGCCCACCAGCCGATAGCCGTTCTCGTCCACCATCCCTTCGCGCTGCGACAGGACCATGCCGATGGAGTCCTTCTTCTTCGACACCATCTTGCCCAGCCCCATGTTCAGTGCGGTAGACTGGCCGTTGAGTTCCCCTCCGGCGACATGGCCCTTCTCGACGCGCATGACGCCCAGCGCCTCGGTGCCGTAGACGACCGGATCGAACTCTGCCCCCCGCGCCAGCATCTCGCGCAAGAGCGCGTCGCCATAGCGCGTGGGGACCGCGATCTCGTAGGCCAGTTCGCCCGAGAAACTGATGCGGAACAGCCGTGCCCGCAGGCCGCCGCAGACGGTGACATTTCCCGCACCCATGTAGGGGAAGGCGGCATCCGAGATGTCCTGATCGACGACCTTCTCCAGCAGTTTCCGCGCATTGGGACCAGCGACCGAGAACTGCGCCCAGGCCTCGGTGGTCGAGATCAGCTGCACGTCCAGCTCAGGCCAGAGGCACTGGCGGCAGAATTCCAGATGCCGGAAAACCGTAACCGCATTGGCCGTGGTGGTGGTCATGACATATTCGTGCTCCCCCATCCGCGCGGTGGTGCCGTCGTCAAAGACGATCCCGTCCTCGCGCAGCATCAGGCCATAGCGGCACTTGCCCACGGCAAGGGTGGAGAAGGTGTTGGCATAGACCCGGTCAAGGAAGGCCCCGGCGTCGGTGCCCTGGATGTCGATCTTGCCCAGCGTGGTCACGTCGCAGATGCCGACAGACTTGCGGGTCGCCAGAACCTCACGGTCGACAGACTGCCGCCATTCGGTTTCGCCCGGCTTCGGCAGCCATTGCATGCGCAGCCAGTTGCCGACCTCGACAAAGACCGCGCCCTGTTCCTTGGCCCAATGATGGCTGGGGGTCAGGCGGAAGGGCTTGAATTCCTTGCCCCGCGACCGCCCCGCCAGCGCGCCCAGCGCAACGGGAGTGTAGGGCGGGCGGTAGATCGTAGTGCCGGTTTCCGGGATCGAACGGCCGGTCAGCTCGGCCATGATCGCAAGGCCGATGACATTGCCGGTCTTGCCCTGATCGGTCGCCATGCCAAGGGTGGTATAGCGTTTCAGATGTTCGACGCTGGTGAAGTTTTCCTGCCTCGCCAGCTTCACGTCCTTGACGGTGACATCGTTCTGCTGGTCGATCCAGGCCCGGCCCTTGCCGTGATGGACATGCCAAAGTGGTGAGATGCGAACGGGCGCGTCCTCGGCCTGCGGCAGGTCCGGGGCTGCCCCTGTCAGATCCAGCGCCGCGATGGCGGCGTCGCGGCCGATGCGCAGGGCGGCATGGGTCGACAGCGCGCCCACGGCAGCCCCGGCGACAAGAAGGCCGGGTGGTCCGTCCTGCCCCGGAACGAAAGCGGCGATTGCCGGGTCATAGACCGGGCGGGAACGGTGATGTGAATGGATATTCACATTCGGGTTCCAACCGCCGGACACACCGAGAGCATCGAGCGCAATCGTTTCCGTCTTGCCGCTCAACTGCCGGACAGTGATCGCCTTGAGCTCCAGCCTGCCCGAGGTGTCAATCACCTCGCCCCCCCGAAGGTGGCGGATCCCGGGAAGCAGGTCGCCCCCCTCGCGGCTGTCAACCACCGCAACGACATCGACGCCCTTGGCTTGCAGGTCAAGCGCGGTGCGCAAGCCATCGTCGTTGTTGGTGAAGATGGCCACCCGGTCACCAACCTTGACGCCCCAGCGGTTCGCAAAGGCGCGCATGGCGCCGGCCAGCATGATGCCGGGACGGTCGTTGTTTTCAAAGGCGATGGGGCGTTCGGTGGCCCCACCGGCAAGAATCGCGCGGCCAGTGTAGATGCGCCAGAGGATCTGGCGGGGCTTTCCCGGGGCGGGAGTGGGAAGGTGGTCGCTGACCCGTTCAACCGCCGAATAGATGCCGTGATCGAAGGCGCCGACGACCGTGGTGCGAGTCATCAGGCGGACATTCGGCATCGAGGCCAGTTCCGCGACCGTGGCCGCAGCCCACTCGGCCCCCGTTGCGTCGCCGACAGTAAACTTTTCGGCGTTCAGCCGACCGCCCATGCGAAAATCCTCGTCGGCCAGGATCACCCGTTTGCCCGCGCGACCGGCGGTCAGGGCGGCCATCAGACCAGCGGGACCCGCGCCGATCACCAGCAGGTCACAGTGCAGGAAGCCCTTGTCATAAGCGTCCGGGTCCTCCTCCCGCGTGACCGATCCAAGGCCCGCCGCGCGGCGGATGATCGGCTCATAAAGCTTTTCCCAGAAGGACTTGGGCCACATGAAGGTCTTGTAGTAGAACCCGGCCGCGAAGAAGCTGGACAGCCTGTCGTTGATCCCCATGGCGTCAAACCGCAGGGAGGGCCAGCGGTTCTGGCTATTGGCCGTCAGCCCGTCGTAAAGCTCGGCCACCGTGGCCCGCGTGTTCGGTTCCTGCCGCGCGCCGCTGCGCAGTTCAACCAGCGCGTTAGGCTCTTCCGACCCCGAGGAGATCGGCCCGCGCGGGCGGTGATACTTGAAGCTGCGGCCCATCAGGCGCACGCCATTCGCCAGCAGCGCCGAGGCCAGCGTGTCGCCAGGATGGCCCTGATAGGGGATGCCGTCGAAGGTAAAGCGGAGCGTGCTGCTGCGGTCGATCAAGCCGCCTTCGATCCGGTGCGACTGGCTCATTTCGACCGTCCCCGCGACCGGGCGACATCGCGCGCCAGTTCGACCCTGGTGATCTCATGCGTGACGGTGTTGCGGGTGACGACCAGCCACGACCGGTCGCCCTGTTCGTGATACCACAGTTCGCGGTGTTCCCCTGCCGGATTGGTGCGCTGATACAGGTAATCGTGGAAGGCTTCGACCCCGGCAGTCATGCCATCGGGCCGGTCGATCAGGCTGGCATCGCCAAGATAGACGAATTCCTGCGCGTCGCGGGGTCCGAGGATCGGATGGTGAATGATCATTCGTAATCGCCTTCAATGCAGGTTCGGCTGGGCGCCCTGGCCCTTTTCGTCGATCATCAGCCCCTTGAGGAACCGGTCGAAACGATACGCGCGGGCGGTGGGGTGCGGCTCGTCCCTTGCCAAAAGGTGCGCAAAGCACCAGCCACTTGCCGGGGTGGCCTTGAACCCGCCGTAGCACCAGCCGCCGTTGAAGTAGAGCCCCTCGATCCCGGTCTTGTCGATGATGGGCGAGCCGTCCATCGACATGTCCATGATCCCGCCCCAGGTCCGCAACAGTCGCACCCGCCCGATGGCGGGCATCAGCGCCATGCCGCCCTCGGCGACATCCTCGATCACCGGCAGGTTGCCGCGTTGGGCGTAGGAGTTGTAGCCGTCGATATCGCCACCGAACACGAGGCCGCCCTTGTCGGACTGGCTGACGTAGAAGTGGCCCGCGCCGAAGGTCATCACGCCGTCGATCAGGGGTTTGAGGCCCTCGGAGACAAAGGCTTGCAGGACATGGCTTTCGATCGGCAGGCGCATCCCGGCATGGGCCATGACCTTTGAGGAGGACCCGGCGACGGCCACGCCGACCTTCTTGGCACCGATGAAGCCGCGGGTGGTTTCCACCCCCCGGATGCGGCCGTTCTCGATCCGCATGCCGATGACTTCGCAGTTCTGGATCAGATCCACGCCGCGCTGGTCGGCCCCGCGCGCATAGCCCCAGGCCACCGCGTCGTGCCGGACCGTGCCGCCGCGCGGCTGCATCAGCGCACCCTTGATCGGGAAGCGGGCATTGTCGAAGTTCAGCCAGGGATACATCTGGCGGACCTCGTCGCGGGACAAAAGCCGCGCGTCGGCGCCGTGCAGGATCATCGCATTGCCGCGCCGGGTGGCCGCATCGCGCTGCGCATCGGTGTGGATCAGGTTGATGATCCCGCGCTGCGAAACCATGGCGTTGTAGTTGAAGGCCTGCTCCAGCCCTTCCCAGAGCTTCAGCGAGAACTCGTAGAACGGCTCGTTCCCGTCCAGCAGGTAATTCGAGCGGATGATCGTGGTGTTGCGGCCCACGTTGCCGCCGCCAAGGTAGCCCTTTTCCAGCACCGCGATCCGCGACTGCCTGAACTCCTTGGCAAGGTAATAGGCCGTGGCAAGGCCATGTCCGCCGCCGCCGATGATGATGGTGTCGTATTCGGATTGCGGTTCTGGGTCGCGCCAGACGGGTTTCCAGCCCTTGTGGCCGGTAAGAGCCTCGGCAATGACCCGAAATCCGGAATAGCGCATGGGCCGTCTCCTGCTTCCGGGCCTGTTCTAGGCCCGATCCGGCGCAGGAAGCCGTCGGTTTTCGCCATGCGCGCAGCGGTTTTCGCCACGGCGCAAATTCGCAAGGTCAGGGCCGGACGGCGGCCTCGATGGCCGAGAAGGGCGACCAGACCGGGGGAAGCTTGGCAACTTCTTCCTGAGCCCAGGCGAACAGGAGAAGGATGGTGGTCGCGGAGAGAAGCATCTGCATGGCGGGCCTCGAAAGGACGGTTTGTTCACGTCCTGTTCTGCCCGATTCTGCTTTCCAAGCCGTTAACCAAGCGCCCGCCGGTCAGGCGACCAGTGCCTCGGCTTTCTTCAGGTCCACCGAGACAAGTTGCGAAACCCCCTGCTCCTGCATCGTCACACCGAACAGGCGGTCCATCCGGGCCATCGTCACCGCGTGGTGGGTGATGATGAGGAAGCGAGTCTCGGTGCGTCGGGTCATCTCGTCCAGCAGGTCGCAGAACCGAGTGACGTTCGCGTCGTCAAGCGGCGCATCCACCTCGTCCAGCACGCAGATCGGCGCCGGGTTGGCGAGGAACACGCCGAAGATCAGCGCCAGCGCGGTAAGGGTCTGTTCGCCCCCTGAAAGCAGGCTGAGCGTCGCCAGCTTCTTGCCGGGCGGCTGGCAGAGGATCTCCAGCCCCGCCTCCAGCGGGTCGTCGGATTCCACCAGCACCAGCCGCGCCTCGCCGCCGCCGAAAAGGTGGGTGAACAGGGTGGCAAAATTCGCGTTCACCTGTTCGAAGGCGGTCAGCAGGCGTTCGCGGCCTTCCTTGTTCAGGCCCGCGATCCCGGCACGCAGCTTCTTGACGGCTTCCTCAAGGTCGGCCTTTTCCGCGGCCAGCGCGTCATACTCTGCCTCGACTGTCCGCGCGTCCTCCTCGGCGCGCAGGTTGACCGCGCCCAAAGCCTCGCGCTGGCGTTTCAGCCGGCTGACATCGTGGTCCAGCGTCTCGGCGTCGGGCATCTTGTCGGGGTCGGTGCGCAGGGACGCGAGCAGTTCGTCCGGCGTCCGGTCGTCCTCCTCGGCGATCCGTTCGGCGGCCAGCGCAACACCTTCACGCGCCGCATCCAGCCGCGCCTCGGCCCGGGCGCGGGCCTCGCGGGCCTCTCCGGCCAGCCGCTCGGCCTCGCGTTCCGCCACCGCGGCCTCGCGCAGCGCACCCTCTGCCTCGGCGAGCGAATCGGCGGCCCGCTTGCGCCGCTCCTCGGCCTCGGCGATGGCTTCGACCAGCTCGTCACGCCTGGCAGCGATTTCCTCGGGGGCGAGCATCGCCTCGGCCAGTTCCGCCTCGGTCTCGGCCCGGCGTTCGGTCAGTTCCTCGGTGCGCTTCGAGGCGGTCTCCAGCCGGTGCTTCCAACCCGACAGTTCCTTCGTGGCCTCCTGCCGCCGCCGCACTCGCGCCTCGCCTTCGCGGCGGACCTCGTCCTGCGCGGAGCGGCGGGTCATCATGGTGATCCGCGCCGCCTCGACGGTGATCTTCGCGGCCTCGACCGCCCCCCGCGCGGCGTCAAGGTCGCCCAGGTCGGCCACCGCGGCCTCGGCTTCGTGCAGGCGTGCGCGGGCGGCCATCGCCTCGTCCTCGAAGCGGCTGACCGCCAGCCTTGCGGCCTCCAGCTTGCCCCCGGCGATCGACCGATCCGCTTCGGCACGGGCCAGCGCGCGGTTCGCCTCGGCCAGCCGCGCATCGGCCGCGCGCCGCACATCGCGGGCGCGCTGGTCGGCGGCGGCGAGTTCGGACAGTCGGGCCTGCAAGGCCTCATGCGCCTGCCGCGCGCCATCGGCGCGGGCGGCCACCTCCTCCAGATCGCGCTTCAACTGCACCAGACGGTTCAACTGCTGCAAGCGCAGCGCCGCGGCAGAGGGTGCATCCTCGGCCCCGGCACGGAACCCGTCCCAGCGCCAGAGGTCGCCCTCGATGCTGACCAGACGCTGCCCGGGCCGCAGCGACGCTTGCAGCTGAAAACCCTTTTCGCGGCTGACAAGCCCGATCTGCGACAGGCGCCGTGCCAGCACGGCCGGGGCCTCGACCCGCGCCCCCAGTGGCTCGGCACCCGCAGGCAGGGGCTGCACGTCGCCATAGGGCGCAAGCACGGCCCAGCCCGACCGGGCATCGCCCGAAATCTCGGGAGCGCGCAGATCATCGGCCAGCGCCGCACCCAGGGCCTTCTCGTAGCCCGGCTCCACCACCAGCCGATCCAGAAGCTGATGACCGGCCTGCGCCTCGCGTTCCACCAGCCGCGCCAGTGCGGCCACTTCCGCCCGCAAGGCGGATGCCTCGCCCTCGGCCGACGACCGCGCCGCCCGCGCCTCGGCCTCGCGGCCCTGCGTTTCGGCCCGGGCGGCCTCGGCGGCCTCCAGCGCGGCCTCGGTGGCCTCGGTCTCGGCGACGGCGGCTTCCTGCGCCTCTTCGGCGGCCGCGAAGGCCTCGCCGGCCGCCTCCAGCGCCCCGGTCGCGGCAGCCACCGCCTCGCGGGCCGCAGCGGCCTGCTCCTCGGCGCGGGCCAGCACCGAGCGGGTGTCGGCCAGCATCCGCTGGGTGGACTGGTGCCGCGCCGCAAGCCGTGCGGCATCCTCGGTCAGTTCGGCCAGCGCCGCCTCGCGTTCGGCCAGCACGGCGCCGGCCTCGCGCGCGGCCTCGACCGCTTCGGCCAGCTTTTCCTCGTGGCCGTCATGGGCGCGGGCCAGCTGCTCGATTTCCCAGTCCAGCCGCTCGATCACCTCGCCCGCGTCACGGTTCAGGCCCGCCTCGCGCTCCATGTCGCGGGTCAGCTGTTCGATCCGGCCCTTCAGCGTGTCGATCTGCGCCAGCGCGCGGGCCTCCTGGTCGCCCAGCGCGTCGCGTTGCAGGACCAGCCGTTGCAGGATCGCCGAAGCAATCGCCTCTTCCTCGCGCTTCGGTGGCAGGGCATCCTCGGCCGCCTCGCGCGCCTTGCCCGCTGCCCTAGCCGCCGCCTCGGCCTGGTGCTGGGCGATCAGGCGTTCGCGCAGGGCCGCTTCGGCCTGCGACCGCGCCTCGTCGGCCTCACGCCAGCGGCGCCACAAGAGCATGCCTTCCGACTTGCGCAATTCCTCGGAAATCTCGCGGTAGCGCGCCGCCTGTTTGGCCTGCCGGGTCAGCACCGACAGTTGCTGCGCCAGTTGTTCCAGAACGTCGTCCACGCGGGTCAGGTTGGCCTCGGTCCCGGCAAGCTTCAGTTCCGCCTCGTGCCGACGGGCATACAGCCCGCTGATCCCGGCGGCCTCTTCCAGCACACGGCGGCGGGCCTTGGGCTTGGCGTTGATGAGTTCGGAAATCTGACCCTGCCGCACCAGTGCCGGGCTGTGCGACCCGGTCGAGGCATCAGCGAACAGCATCTGCACATCACGCGCACGCACGTCCTTGGAATTGCAGCGATAGGCGGACCCCGCGTCCCGGGTGATCCGCCGCACGATCTCGATCTGGTCGGCATCGTTGAAGCCCGCGGGCGCCAGCCGGTTGGAATTGTCGATCACCAGCGCGACCTCGGCGAAATTCCGGGCGCCCCGGGTGGCCGCGCCGTTGAAGATTACGTCCTCCATGCCCCCGCCGCGCATCGCGCTTGGGCGGTTCTCGCCCATGACCCAGCGCAAAGCCTCCAGCAGGTTGGACTTGCCGCAGCCATTGGGGCCCACAACACCGGTCAACCCCTCATGGATCACCAGATCCGTGGGGTCGACAAAGCTTTTGAAGCCGTTCAGGCGCAGACGGGTCAGACGCACGGGTCACTCACGAGTCGCAGTGGGCGATGTTCCCGCCGGGGGACGCAGGAGTCAACCCGACCCCCCGCATCTGGGCAAAAGCGGGCGCGTTATCCCCAAGATGTTGCGAAGCGCCTCGCTCAGGCACCGTCCGCGCCGGACAGAAGCGCCTCTACCCGAAAGCCGGCCGGGATCGCGTCCCGCCCGTCCAGCACCAGCGCGGCCATGACCTCGGCGACCTTGGGCGCCACGCCGAAACCGATCTTGAAGCCACCATTGGCCACGAACTGCCCCGGCCGCCCCGGCCAGGGACCGAGGAGCGGCGACCGGCTCGCCGCACGCGGCCGCACCCCGGCCCAGCGCGCCACGACCTCGGCTCCGCGCAGCGCCGGAAGGGCGGCCATGGCGCGGTCCAGAAGCCCGTCCAGCCGGGCATCGGTGCCCTCGGTAGTCCAGCTGTTTTCCGAGGTGGACCCGATCGCCACCGTGCCATCGGCATGGGGCACGATGTGCAGGCCATCGATGAAAAGCTGTGGCGCCTCTCGCGCGTCGTGGCGCAGCGCAAGCGCCTGCCCCTTCACTCCCGACCCGACCGGCACTCCGAAGGCGCGGGACAGATCCTGCAATCCGGCGACGCCCGTTGCATGCACCACGGTCCCCGCCTCGGCCGCCTCTGCCCCCCCGATCTCGGCCCCGCCCGCCTGCAGCGCCGCGACCAGCGCCGCCAGCGCCATCCGGGGCGACAGCCGGGCCGAGAGCGTGTCGCGCACCAGCCAACCCGCGGGCGAGACGGGCTCCCACGCAGCGCCGGTGGCTGGGACCACCTGCCAGTCGGCCAGACCCCGCCACAGCATCCGCGCCTCCTCGGCCCGGCGGCGCGCGGCGGCCAGCGCCCGGTCGTCGGCCAGCGGTTGCAGCCGGCCCGTCCTGGCATAACCCGAGGGCAGGCCCGAGGCCGCCTCGACCCCCGCCCACCAGTCTGCTGCCATCAGCAGGCTGTCCAGCTGGAAGGCCTTCTTGTCGTTCCACCCCTCGGGCACATGCGGCGAGAGCGCGCCCACAAGACCGCCCGAGGCGCCCGCGCCGGGATGCGCCGCCTCGATCACACGCACTCGCGCCCCGCGTCGCAGGCAGGCCCAGGCGATGGATAGCCCGAAGATGCCCGCGCCCCGGATCGTCACGTCGATGCTTGCCATTCCCCTGCCCCGGCGCCATGAACCGGGAAAGGACTACTCCCGATGCCCCCTGCCGACCAGACCCCAGAGACACCCCCGGACCTCGACTGGCGCGACGATGTGATCCCGGTCTCGCGCCGGTTCGATGACCCCTATTTCTCGCTGGCCGGGGGGCTGGAGGAGACACGGCATGTGTTCCTCGCCGGGAACGACCTGCCCGCGCGGCTGTGCGAGGGCTTCCATGTGGCAGAACTCGGCTTCGGCACCGGGCTGAACCTTCTGGCGCTTCTTGCCGCGCATCGGGGGCCCGCGCGGGTGCGATACACCAGTTTCGAAGCCTTCCCGCTGTCCGTCGCCGAGATGGCGCGCGCGCTGCGTGCCTTCCCGGAACTTGCGGAAATCTCGCACCGCCTGCTAGACCAATGGGCCGCGGGCGCGCGCATCCTGCACTTTCCGAACCTCACCGCCCGGATCGTCGTCGGCGACGCCCGCGAGACGCTGCCCGGATGGGAGGGCCGCGCCGATGCCTGGTTCCTCGACGGCTTTTCGCCCGCGAAGAACCCCGAACTCTGGTCGCCGGACCTGATGCGCGCGGTGGCCGCCCATACCGCGCCGGGGGGAACCTTTGCCACCTACACCGCCGCCGGCCATGTCCGACGCGCGCTGGCCGAGGCGGGTTTCGCCGTCGCCCGCCGCCCCGGCTTCGGGCGGAAGCGGCACATGACCACCGGACGGCTTGTCGGCCTATAGGCCCAGCGCGGCCAGCCGGGCATCCATCGGCGCCCAGTCCTCGACCTGCAACCGCACGACCAGGGTCAGCACCCGCGACCGCCAGGCGGGCGAGAGGCGCGCGGCGTCCTTCTCGGTCGTCACCAGCTGCGCCCCGGCGGCTGCGGCCTCGGCTTCCAGCCGCTTCAGCAGGGTCTCGGACAGGGCGGCATGGTCGCCCAGCGCCTCGCCGCGCAGGACCTCGGCCCCCTCGGCGCGCAGGGTGGCGAAGAAGCGGTCGGGATCGGCGATGCCGGCAAAGGCAAGGACGCGGGCGCCGTGCCAGTCCATCCCCATCGCAAGAGGTTGCAGCGCCCCGCGCAGCCTGGGCTGCGTTACGGCATGGGACCAGAAGCCGTCGAACCGCGCCTGCGCTGCCGCATCGCCGATGCTCAGAACCAGGTCGGCGCGGGCCAGGCCCACCGCCACCGGCTCGCGCAAGGGCCCGGCGGGGATGCAGCGGCCGTTGCCGAAACCGCGCGCGGCATCGACCACCACCAGCGACAGCAAGGGCTTGACAGCCGGGCTCTGGAACCCGTCGTCCAGGAGGATCACCCCCGCCCCCGCCGCCTCGGCCGCACGGACGCCGGCAGCACGGTCCTTCGCCACCCAGACCGGAACCAAGGCCGCGATCAACAGCGGCTCGTCCCCAACCTCGGCGGCCGCGTGTCGGGCCGGATCGACCTGCACGGGCCCCTCGAGCCGCCCGCCATAGCCCCGGCTGACCACATGCACCGCATGGCCGCGCGCCGACAAGCGCTCGACAAGGGCGATGACGGTGGGCGTCTTGCCCGCCCCGCCCGCCGTCAGGTTGCCGACGCAGATCACCGGGACGCGGGCGACATGGCCCGGTTTACGCAGTCGGCGCGCGGTGCCTGCCGCATACATCCAACCCAGCGGCGCCAGAAGGCGCGAAGCGAGGCCCGGCCGGTCCGGGGGCGCGAACCAGAAGCCGGGGGCGCGCATCACTCCTCGCCGTCCATGATCGCGCGGATGCGCTGCATCACCGTCTCGGTCACTTCGGCGCCGTCGCTGGCGACGGTCCAGGCCGCCTGCGCCAGCCGGGCCGCACGGTCGGGCGCGAGAAGGTCGCCCAGCGCCTCTCCCAGTCCGCCGGCAGAGGCCACCGCCCGCGTTGCCCGTGCCGCGCCCAGCCGACCCAGGACCAGCCCGGATTGCCCGGTCCTCGGCCCGTGCAGGATCGCCGAACCCAGCACCGCAGCCTCCATCGGGTTGCGGACCGGGCCCTTGCCGGACAGGGTTCCGCCCAGGAAGGTGATCGGCGCCAACCGGTACCAGAGCCCGTATTCCGCCGGATTGTCCACCACCAGGATTTCGGTCCCGGGCTCGGGATCCTCCTCCTTGGCGCGCTCGGCCAAGACCCATTCGCCGGTCGCCTCCAGCGCGGCTGCCAGAGGCCCCGCGCGTGCGGGATCCTGCGGCATCAGGATCAGCAGCAGCCGATGCGAATGCTGCGCGGCCATGCGGTGCGCCTGAAGGACGGCGGCCTCCTCGCTTTCGGCGCAACCCGCAGCGAACCAGACCGGCCGCGCGGTCATGAGTTTCGACAAGGCCGCGCGCTCGGCTTCTTGCGCCGGCAGGACGGCGCTTTCCTCTTCCATCCGTCCGGCGACGGCGACGGCGGACAGGTTCGCCCCACCCTTGCGGAAGGCCCGGGCCGCTGCTTCGTCCACCGCGAGGATCGCATGAAACCGCGCCAGGGCCTGCCGCATCAGCCCGGGATACCAGCTGTCGCGATCGCGCAGGAAGGCGGGAGCCTTGCCGTTGACCACCAGCATCGGGATGCCACGCTCGGCCGCCTCGTGCATCACCGCCGGACGCAACTGGCCGCCGGCAAAGACCGCGATTTCGGGGCGCCAGTGCTCCAGGAAGGTGCGCGCATCGGCCGGATTGTCCGGCGGCGGCGGCTGCGTGATGACCCCCGAAAGGTCCGGCCCGGCGTCGGGCGCGGTCAACAGGATGGGCAGGCCGTCCTCTTCGACCAGGCGACGCGCCAGGGCGCGCATCGGGCTGACCAGCGCCTCGCCAGGCGCGTGCAGCCAGACCACCCGCCCCAAGGGCCGCGCCGGCCGTTCGGAAACCTCGACCGAATCGCGTCGGTGACCGAGGTTGTAGAGTGTCAGGCCCAGCGAGGCCGCCATGGATCAGCTACCCAGTTCCTCGGTCGCCGAGGCCGCCTTGGATTCGTCGCGCAGCCGGTGGAGATGGGCAATGAAATAGCGCATGTGGGCATTGTCTACCGTGCGCTGCGACTCTCCCTTCCACGCCTTGAAGGCGCTTTCGTAGTCCGGGAACATGCCGACGATATGGATCTGGCTCACGTCGCGGAAGACGTTCTTCTGCGGGTCCACCAGCTCGCCACCGAAGACGAGATGCAGGCGCTGGGTCATGATCGGCTCCGTTCGGTTCAGACGCGGGGCGACCCTATCTTGTTCGCCGGGCAGGGGGAAGTCGGGCAAGGGTCTTGCACGCACCGGGCTCAGCGGTCACATTCCCGGGGGGCGCCCGGCGTGGCTGTCCTTGATCTGGAGGGATTGTCGTGGACCTTGATTTCCTGATTGGCTGGCCGGGGGTCTATCTGGCCATCGCGCTTTTCATCATCCTCTGCATCTTCCTGGGCGTGCGGATCGTGCCGCAGTCCGAAAAGCATGTGGTGGAACGGTTCGGCCGGCTGCGGTCGGTGCTGGGGCCCGGCATCAATTTCGTCGTCCCCTTCCTCGACCGCATCGCCCACAAGGTGTCGGTTCTGGAACGCCAGCTGCCGAACGCCAGCCAGGACGCGATCACGGCGGACAACGTGCTGGTGAAGGTGGAGACATCGGTGTTTTACCGGGTGACGGAACCGGAAAAGACCGTCTACCGCATCCGCGACGTGGACGGGGCGATCGCCACCACGGTTGCCGGGATCGTCCGGTCGGAAATCGGCAAGCTGGAACTGGACCAGGTCCAGTCGAACCGCGCCCAGCTGATCGAGCGGGTGCGCGAGCAGGTCACGGCCATGGTTGACGACTGGGGGGTGGAGGTGACGCGCGCCGAGATCCTGGACGTGAACCTGGACGAGGCGACGCGCGCGGCCATGTTGCAGCAGCTGAACGCCGAACGGGCGCGGCGGGCGCAGGTGATGGAGGCCGAAGGCAAGAAGCGCTCGGTCGAGCTTGCCGCCGACGCCGATCTCTACGCTGCCGAACAGGCCGCGAAGGCGCGGCGGGTGACGGCGGATGCCGAGGCCTATGCGACGGGCGTGATCGCCGGGGCGATCAAGGAAAACGGCCTGGAGGCAGCGCAGTTCCAGGTCGCGCTGAAGCAGGTCGAGGCCTTGCAGGCCGTGGCCGTGGGTCAGGGCAAGCAGACGATCTTGGTGCCGGCGAATGCCCTCGAGGCCTTCGGCGACGCGTTCAAGATGCTGAAAGGGCGGGGGTGAGATGGCAGCGATCGCAGGAACCTGGTGGGCCTGGATCATTCTTGGCTTCGCGCTGGGGGTGCTGGAGGTCCTCGCGCCGGGCTACATCTTCCTTGGCTTCGCCATCGGGGCGGTACTGACCGGGGTGCTGGTCGGGCTTGGCATCGCGCCCGGCGGCTTGGCGGCGCTGATCCTGACTTTCGCCGTGCTGTCGGTCGCGGCATGGGCCGTGCTGCGCCGGCTGGTCGGCGTCCGCGAGGGCCAGGTCAAGGTCTGGGACCGCGACATCAACGACCAGCGTTGAGGTGGATTTCACCGGGGCAAAGGCGGCGCTGTTCTGCGGGGCCTCGGTGCTGACCTGCCTGCGCGACAACCGGCCCGACCTGCGCTGGCCGGGGTTCTGGGACCTGCCGGGCGGCGGGCGCGAGGGGGCGGAGACCCCCGAGGACTGCCTTCTGCGCGAGCTTTGGGAGGAGTTCGGGCTGCGGCTCACGGCCGACCGGCTGGTCTGGCGGCGGGTCTTCCCCTCGATGGTCGAGGCCGGGCGCAAATCCTTCTTCTTCGCGGGGCGGCTGACCCGGCAGGAGATCGGGCGGATCCGCTTTGGCGACGAGGGGCAGGGTTGGGAGCTGATGCCGGTCGCCACCTTCCTGTCCCACCCCAAAACGGTGCCCGAGATGCAGCGGCGGGCCGGGATCGCCTGGACGGAGATGCAGGCTGTCCACGGTGGACAATCCGGAATCGCCCCGTGATCTCAAGAGGATGTCCGTGGGCGTTTACCGGATGTAAACCAGAGCCGGAGGGCTGCGGGATGGTGCGCTTTAGCGCACCCTACGCTGGCGGTGGGGCGGCGTGCTGGACAAGGCGGCGGATGATCCCATCCGGCAACAGGCCGCGCGCCGACAGGAGGCCGGCCAGCCGCAGCGTCGCGCCCAGCGCGGGATAGCACAGCGTCACGATGAGGAAGAGCCGGATCAGGCCCGGGGAGGACAGCGTCTCCCACCGGGTGAAATCGGCCAGATAGACCGCGTCGGCGTCGATCCACTGGCCGATGTCGCGGCGTTTCGCCTTGAAATACAGGTCGCTCGGCGTCCCCGTGAAGGGAAAGCGGTTCGCCGAGGCGAAGCCGAAGAAGCGCAGGCCCAGATCGCGCAGGCAGGCGTCCTGTTCGGCGAAGAGCGGCTGGTCGCGGTAGATCGGGATGAAGGCGGTCTCGGTCTGCACGCAGAGCGCCGCAGAGAGTTTGCCCGCCGCGCCCCGGAAGGCCGCAAGCTCCCCGCCCTGGATGTCGATCTTCAGAAGATCGATCCGGGGCAGATCGGCCAGGTCATCCAGCCGGACGGTCCGCACCGGCCGGCGCGCTACCACCTCGGTCAGCGCGGCGAAGGAATGGATATGGGCGGCGATCTCGGGATCGGGGGCCAGCAGCGAGGTGAAGCCCGGATGGCGCGTCAGGTGCAGCGTCGCCGGGCCGCCGTCGCCCACCACCTGCGGCAGATAGCGGCGGCGGGGGTCGGCAGGCAGCTTCGCCAGTTCCTCGGGGTTCGGCTCGAACCCCGTCAGCCGGGCGAGGCCGTGGCTCAGCAGCGGCGCATAGGGCGGGGTCCCGCTGGTGGGCAGCGCAGAAGCGCCGACGTCCACCACCTCGATCATGTCGGAGAGCGGCAGGGCGGCGAGGAGCTCGGCCAGAAGGTCGGAGGGCAACTGCATCGGGTCAGGCCCCTCTGGCGGCGCCGGCCATCCGTCAGTGCCGGATCGTGTCGCCGGGTTGCAGGGTCGGAAACAGCTCGATCTTGGTGCCCGGAGTGGCGGTTCCGGCGATGATCTCGGCCGCCCTGTGCCCGATTTCCAGCCGGCAGGCGTCCATCGTGGCCAGCTTGCGCGACAGGCCGTCCAGAAGTTCCACCCCGTTGAACCCGGCAAGCCCGATGCGGCCCGGCACATCCAGCCCCTTGTCGAGACAGTAAAGCAGCCCCCCTGCCCCGATCATGTCGTTGGAAAAATAAAGGAAATCCACATCAGGCGTCCGGTTGAGGACCGCGGCCGTCATCTCGCGCCCCTTCAGGAGCGCCGAGCCGCCGGAATAGTATTCGCGGTCCACCAGCGACAGCCCGGCCTTGCCCAGCGCCTCTTCAAAGCCTTCCAGCCGCTTCTGGGCGCGGAAGTCGTTCGGCATCCGGGTGCCGAGAAAGGCGATCTTGCGATAGCCCGCCGCGATGATCGCCTCGGCCATCTGACGCCCGGCGCGGCGGTGCGAGATGCCGACGGCGTGGTTGATGGGCTCGCCGTCGATGTCCATGATCTCGACGATCGGAATCCCCGCCCGGGCCAGCATGGCGCGCGAGGCGGCCGTGTGTTCCAGCCCCGCGACGATCATCCCCGAGGGCCGCCACGACAGCATTTCGTAGATGACCTTCTCTTCCCGGTCGGGCAGGTAGTTGGTCACGCCCACCACGGGTTGCAGTCCGGTGCCTTCCAGCGTTTCCGAGATACCGGTCATGACCTCGGGAAAGACCATGTTCGACAGCGACGGAATGACGACGCCCACGAGGTTCACCCGCTGGCTGGCCAGCGCGCCCGCAATCTTGTTCGGGACATAGCCCAGCGCCCGTGCGGCCTCCAGCACCTTTTCCCGCGTCGGGCCGGACACGTCGCCCCGGTTGCGCAACACCCGGCTGACGGTCATTTCCGAGACGCCCGAGGCTTCGGACACATCGCGAAGGGTCAGGGCGTGGCGCGGGTCTGGGGTCGGCTTGGTCAAGGCACTGGTCCGGCAGTGGGTATATCTCTTGTTAGCGCCAAAGCCGGGGCTTGTCCAAGGCGCAATCGTCTGATATTGTTACCGCTAACAGCCTTTATGGCTGGCCATATCCTGAGCATCCCTGCAAGCTCTCACTTCGGATGCGACGGACCAGGGGGGAGGTAGTGGGCCAAAACTTGCCTCCCCTTTTCTTTTGTCCGGTTGAAATGACGCCCGTTTCGTCGCATGAGGGGGACGGCGGCCTCGTAGCTCAACGGATAGAGCGTCCCCCTCCTAAGGGGAAGGTTGCAGGTTCAAGTCCTGCCGGGGTCACCATGCTTGCGCTTCCCTGCTTGAAATCAGCCGGATAGGCGGTGCCTCGCAGCTTGCGGGGAGAGCGGGAACATGCGGCGGATCGCGGTTCTGGACATCGGCAAGACCAATGCCAAGGTGCTGGTCGTGGATCTGCACACCGGGGCCGAGGAAGTGCTGGCGCGCACGCCCAACGTGGTGGTGCGGGACGCGCCCTGTCCGCATCACGACCTGGACCTGCGGGACGGACCGGTGAAGGGCCATCCGGCGCTGGCCAGCCCCTTCATGCACCACTATCTTTTCCTTGCACTTCAAAGGCTTGGGCGTCGATCGGGCATCCACGCGATCATCGCCGCGCGATGGGGTCGCTGGGTGCCCGAAGGCCGACCGATCACGCCCGAGAACTGGTCCATCGCTTCCCCGACGGCTCTGCCCGCTACGGCTATTCGGTGCACCCGCCGGACTGGCCCTAGAAGTCCAGGTTCTCGACGCTCAGCGCGTTCTGCTGGATGAAATCGCGGCGCGGCTCGACCACGTCGCCCATCAGTTTCGAGAAGATGTCGTCAGCCTCGGCCAGATCGTCCACCTTGACCTGCAACAGCGTCCGCGCCTCGGGATCGAGCGTGGTTTCCCACAGCTGGTCGGGGTTCATCTCGCCCAGACCCTTGTAGCGTTGCAGGGTCAGCCCCTTCTCGCCCTCGGCCAGGATGGATTTCAGCAGGTCGATCGGTCCGTGGATCGCCTGTTCCCGGTCCTTGCGGACGAGGCGGGCGGGGTCGCGGTAGATGTCGCGATATTGCCCGGCGATCTGGGAAAGCTTGCGGGCCTCGCCCGACCGCAGCACTGCGCCGTCCAGTGTCCGCAACTCCTCGACCCCGCGCAGGATGCGGCTCAGGCGGATACCGTGATCCTGGGTGATCCGGCCTTGCCAGCCACGCTCGAACTCGGGCGCAATCAGGTTCAGGCGTTTCGCGACGGTGTCGGCGACGGCCTGGAGGTCGGCGTCGGCGCTGCCGGGCTCGAAGGCCCCGGCCAGGGCCGCCTGTTCCAGGATCGGGCGCGGGTAGTGGGTCGGGAAGGCGTCCAGCACGCGGCGGAACTGGCGCGCGCCCTCGATGACGCGGGCAAGGTCGTTGCCGGCGATTTCCTGCCCGTCGGTCAGGCGCAGGACCGCGCCTTCGGTGCCCATCTCGATCAGATAGTCCTCCAGCGCGGCCTGGTCCTTCAGGTAGACCTCGGACTTGCCGCGCGCGACCTTGTAGAGCGGCGGTTGCGCGATGTAGAGGTAGCCGCCCTCGATCAGCGCCGGCATCTGGCGGAAGAAGAAAGTCAGAAGAAGCGTTCGGATATGCGCGCCGTCCACGTCGGCGTCGGTCATGATGACGACCTTGTGGTAGCGCAGCTTGCCGATGTCGAATTCGTCGCGCCCGATCCCGGTGCCGAGCGCGGTAATCAGCGTCCCGATCTCCTGGCTGGAGAGCATCCGGTCGAACCGCGCGCGTTCGACGTTCAGGATCTTGCCGCGCAGGGGCAGGACTGCCTGGTTGCTGCGGCTGCGGCCCTGCTTGGCCGAGCCGCCGGCCGAGTCACCCTCCACGAGGAACAGTTCCGATTTGGACGGATCGCGTTCCTGGCAATCGGCAAGTTTTCCCGGAAGGCTGGCCACGTCCAGCGCCGTCTTGCGCCGGGTCAACTCGCGCGCCTTGCGGGCGGCCTCGCGCGCAAGCGCCGCCTCGATGATCTTGCCGACGATGATCTTCGCCGGGCCGGGGTTCTCCTCGAACCATTCGCCCAGCTTTTCGTTCACCAGATTCTCGACCGCCGGGCGCACCTCGGACGACACCAGCTTGTCCTTGGTCTGGGACGAGAACTTGGGGTCCGGCACCTTGACCGACAACACGCAGGTCAGTCCTTCGCGGGCGTCGTCGCCGGTGAAGTCCACCTTCTCGCGCTTGGCGATGCCCGAGGATTGGGCATAGGCGGTGATCGTCCGGGTCAGCGCCCCCCGGAAACCGGCCAGGTGGGTACCGCCGTCACGCTGCGGGATGTTGTTTGTGAACGGCAATACGGTTTCGTGGTAGCTGTCGTTCCACCACATCGCAACTTCGACGCCGATCCCGTTTCTCTCACCCACCATGTAAATCGGCTCGGGCATCACGCTGGTCTTGGAACGGTCGATGTACTTCACGAATTCACGCACGCCGCCTTCGTAGAAGAGCTCCACCTTCTGCGGCTCGGCATGGCGTTCGTCCTCCAGCAGGATCCGCACACCGGAATTCAGGAAGGCCAGTTCGCGAAGCCGGTGCTCCAGCGTCTTGAAGCTGTAGTCGAGGTTGGAAAACGTGCCGTCCGGCCTGTTGGTCTTGGCCGAGGCAAGGAAGCGCACTTCGGTCCCGCGCCTGCCCGGAGCGGGGCCGACCTCGTGGACATGGACCGTGCAGTCGCCATCCTCGAACCGCGCGCGGTATTCGGTGTCGTTGCGCCAGACGGTCAGCTCCAGCCATTCCGACAGGGCGTTCACAACCGAGACGCCGACCCCGTGCAACCCGCCCGAGACCTTGTAGGCGTTCCCGCCCTCGTCCGTGTTGTTGAACTTGCCGCCCGCGTGCAGCTGGGTCATGATGACCTCGGCCGCCGATACGCCCTCTTCGGGATGCATGTCGACCGGGATTCCCCTTCCGTTGTCGCGCACGGAAACGCTGTCGTCGGCGTGTATCTTCACCACGACCTCGGTCGCGTGACCGGCCAGCGCTTCGTCGATCCCGTTGTCCACCACCTCGTAGACCATGTGGTGCAGCCCCGAACCGTCGTCGGTGTCGCCGATATACATGCCGGGGCGCTTGCGGACCGCCTCCAACCCCTTGAGAACCTTGATGGAATCGGCGCCGTATTCTGCCGGCTTCTTGGGCTTGTCAGCCATGTGCGGGAAACCCTTGTCGTTGTCCGCGATTTATAGCGGCTCGGCCATGCAATGTCACCCCTTGGGCACAAGATTTGGTGGTCAGGTGACGGGGATCACCAGCCCCACGGCAACCAGCAGGCAGCCTGAGGCAATGTTCAGTCGCCGCATGGCCGCGGGACTGGACAAGAGCCGGCGCGCACGGTCCAGGAACCAGGCCAGCGCGAGGTTTCCCAGCATCGGGATCAGCGCCGAGATCAGCAGGATCGCGGCGATGTCGGGTGCCGTGACGCGCGACAGGTCGAAGAAGCCGGGCAGCACGCCCATGTAGAACAGGATGGCCTTGGGGTTGCCGATCACCGCCGCGACACCCACCGCGAACCCGGCCCAGGCCCCTGGGCGGGTCAACCGGCTGTCGGCGTCGATCGCCGCCGCGGGCTTGCGGATCAGAAGCACGCCCATCACCAGAAAGACCGCCGCGGCGACCCAGCGCAGCAGGCTCAGGAAGTCGCCATATACCGACAGGATCCAGCTCAGCCCGAAGATCGCTGCCAGCGGCCAGATCAGGTCTCCCAGAGCGACGCCGACGGCCAGCGGCCAGGCCCCGCCCATCCCGAAGGCCAGCGCGCGGGCAGTCAACGCGACCCAGACCGGGCCTGGGACTGCCCAGAGCGCAGCCATGCCAAGCGCGTAAAGCCAGAGCTGCCAGAGCGTGACAGTCATTCGCAAACCTCAGAACAGCCCGCCATGACGATCGAGCGACGCGGTCCCGTCCCACGTTTCCGGCCCCAGATCAAGTCATTGAAGCCGTTGCTCCGACCGGTCCCAGTTCGGCTGGCCAGTCCTCGTCCAGGTCAGGTCACGGACAGGACCGAGGCAGCGCACCAGAAGCAGAGCCTCGACGGCATCGCCGGTATTTATGAGCAGATATTCCGGTATGATCCCGACGCTCATCAATCCACCTGTGACCCGCCATCGGTGTCGATGACCTGCAACCTCCGGCCCCTGTCGCCAAGTGCTGCGAACAGGTCGGCCTCGGTGCCGGTCATCATCGCCTGGGCCTCGAGCGCACAGATCTCGTCGTAGAGCGCGGCCCGGCGGTTTTCGTCCAGGTGCGCGGCCACCTCGTCCAGCAACAGGATCGGGGCACGGCCCAGTTCCTGCGCCAGAGCGCGGGCATTGGCCAGGATCAGGCTGATCAACAGTGCCTTCTGCTCTCCGGTCGAGCACTGGTCGGCAGGAACGTCCTTTGCCCTGTAGCGCGCAAGGAGATCGGCACGGTGCGGACCGACGAGCGTTCGGCCGGCAAGGATATCGCGGCGGCGCCCTTCGGCAAGGGCCATGGCAAGGTCCGGCGGCTCCTCGGTGCCGTCCGGGCCGGTCAGGACCAGATCGGCAGACGGAAAGGCACTGGACGGATCGGCGGCAGCACTGATGCGGTCCAGGGCAGCGCGGCGATGGCGTGTGATGGTCTCTCCGGCCTCGGCCATCCGGGCCTCCAGCGCCGCGTACCAATGCGCATCGGAAACCTGATCCTTGATCAGCCGGTTCCGGTCGCGCATCGCCTTTTCGTATATGAGTGAATGTTCGGCATGCTCGGGAAAGAAGCTGAGCGTCATGCGGTCAAGAAAGCGCCTGCGCCCCTCGGCAGCCTCGATCCAGAGTCGGTCCATCGCCGGCACCAGCCACAGCACGCGCAAGACGCGGCCGAGGCTTGCCTGCGTGGCGGCCTTGCCATCGATGCGGACCTGCCGCGCCTCGGATGGTTCGGCCCAGGTTTCCACGTCATGTGTGGCGCCCAGCCCCCGGACCGTGGCGGCGATCTTCCAGCCAACGGCGTCCGGCTTGCGGCCCAGATCCTCGGCAGCGGCACGGCGCAAGCCCCGCCCCGGAGACAGCAGCGAGACGGCCTCCAGGATGTTCGTCTTGCCCGCCCCGTTGGGACCGACAATGGCCACGGGGCGACCATCGAAGGCCAGCCGGGTCGCCCGGTGGCTGCGGAAATGCGAAAGCGAAAGGGTTTCGATCGCCAGACCGCCCACCGAAGTCACCTTTCAGATCGAGGGCTTGCCGCCAGTTCAGACCCGCATCGGCATGACGACATAGACCGCCGAGGTGTCGTTGCCCTCCCGCATCAGCGTCGGGTCTGCCGCCGAGTTGAACAGGAACACGGCATTCTCGCGGTCGACCTGGCTGGCAATTTCCAGAAGATACTTGGCGTTGAAGCCGATCTCCAGCCGGTCATCGCCATAGGCGACCGCCAGTTCCTCCTCGGCCGCGCCGGAATCGGGGGCATTGACCGACAGGACCAGCCGGTCCTCCTCCAGCGACAGCTTGACGGCACGCGAGCGTTCCGACGACACGGTCGCCACGCGATCCACCGCCCTGGCGAATTCCGCAGCGTCAACTTCCAGCCTGCGGGTATTGCCGGTCGGGATGACGCGGGTGTAATCCGGGAAGGTGCCATCGATCACCTTCGAGGTCAGCGTTATCGCTGGCGTCGCAAAGCGAACCTTCGTTTCGGAAACCGAGACGGCAATCGTCGCGTCGTCATCATCCAGAAGCTTGCGCAACTCGCCCACCGTCTTGCGCGGCACGATCACGCCCGGCATCCCGTCCGCCCCGTCCGGCAAGGGCGCGTCGATCCGTGCCAGCCGGTGGCCATCGGTGGCCACACAGCGCAGCACCTTGCCACCCTCGCCCTGGGCGACATGCATGTAGACGCCGTTCAGGTAATAGCGCGTCTCCTCAGTGGAAATCGCGAACTTGGCCTTGTCGAACAACCGGCGCAACTCGGGCGCCCTGGCCGAGAAGTTCGACGAATACTCGCTGGAGGCCATCACCGGGAAGTCCTCTTTCGGCAGCGTCGCAAGGCTGAAGGTGGACCGGCCCGCCGTGATGGTCAGACGCCCCGCAGCGGCATCTTCGGAGAGGTTGACCAGCGCGCCATCCGGCAGCTTGCGGACGATCTCGTGCAGCATGACCGCCGACACCGTGGTCGCCCCGGCACGCTCGACCATCGCGGGGGCGCGGTCCACCACCTCGATGTCAAGGTCGGTGGCGCGGAAGGACACCTGGCTGCCCTCGGCCTCGATCAGCACATTGGCGAGGATCGGGATCGTGTTGCGGCGTTCGACAACCGATTGCGCCTGCGCCAGCGCCTTCAGAAGCGTGGCGCGTTCGATCGAGAGCTTCATCTGACTTCCCCCTGCCGACCCGTTGAAGGGACGACGAACTTATCCGGTTTTCACCGGTTCACAAGTGTCTCGATGGACTGTGAAAGGCTTTCACGGGGCCGTCAAGTGCGGCCCCCGCCCTTACCCCTGCAACAGGCGGCGCAGAAGCTGCAGATCGTCTGCCAACTGGCTGTCAGTCAGCATCAGCTCCTCGATCTTGCGCACGCCATGCATGATCGTGGTATGGTCGCGCCCGCCGAAGCGGCGCCCGATCTCTGGCAGGCTGCGCGGGGTCAGCTGTTTGGCCAGATACATCGCCACCTGCCGCGGGCGGGCAATGGTGCGCAGCCGCTTCGGTCCGATCAGGTCGGACAGGCGAACGTTGTAATGTTCCGCCACCTTGCGCTGGATTTCCTCGATCGTCAGCTTGCGGTCCGAGGAGCGCAGGATATCGGCCAGGCAGTCCTGGGCAAGGTCCAGGGTGATCTCGCGCCCGACCAGCGAGGCAAAGGCGAAAAGCCGGGTCAGAGCGCCTTCCAGCACCCGGACGTTGGTGGTGATCCGGTGAGCGAGAAACTCCAGCACGCCATCCGCAAGGACCAGCCCGCGATACTGACTGCGGTAGAATTCCACCTTCTGCTGGAGGATACCTAACCGCAATTCATAATCCGTCGGATGCAGATCCACGACCAGGCCGCATTGCAGGCGCGACTTGATGCGCTCCTCGAGATCCTTGATCTCGCCGGGGGCGCGGTCGGCGGAAATCACGATCTGCTTGTTGGCATCGACCAGTGCATTGAAGGTGTGGAAGAACTCTTCCTGGGTCGAGTCCTTGCCGGCGATGAACTGCACGTCATCGACCATAAGCACATCGACCGACCGGAACAGCTCCTTGAAATCCATCACCTGCCGGTCGCGAAGCGCCTGGACGAAGCGGTACATGAACTGCTCGGCCGAAAGATAGAGAACACGCAGCTCGGGACGGCGGACATGAAGCTCGTGGGCGATGGCGTGCATCAGGTGGGTCTTGCCAAGGCCGACACCGCCATAAAGGAACAGCGGGTTGAAGGTCACCGGCCCGCCCTCGGCCACCCTGCGGGCGGCGGCATGGGCAAGTTCGTTCGGTTTGCCGACAACGAAGGTGTCGAAGGTAAAGCGGGCATCCAGCGGCGCGCCGGGCAGTTCCTCTTCCGAGACCCGGGGCCGCGCGGGCTTGCCAGCCGGTTTCGGGGCGCGCGATGGCAGAGGCGCCGTCGCTTCACCGACAGCGAATTCCAGACGCTCCACCGGGGCGCCTGCGCTGGACAGCTGGCTGCGGATGTGGTCGCCGTAGTTGCGCTGGACCCAATCGCCGAAGAAAATCGTCGGCACCTCGAACCGGGCGACACCATTTTTCAGCTGCGACAGCTTCAGCGGTTCGATCCATGTGGCATAATTATGCTTGCCGACCCGCTTGATGAGCCCTTCGCGAACCTGCCCCCAGGTTTCATTCGTCATACTACAACCTGCCAATGTCCCTGAACCGAAAGCACGCGGCCTCGGCCCTGCCCTTTACCCTTGTCAAACGAACCTACCCCGACCAAACCCACCGACGGCCGGAAGGGCCATGCGGTCGAACGGTTTGCCGGGGGACGGAACGACGCAGGACTGCACCGCCGGAATACCGACAGCTGGGCCATGCAAAAATGGGATGGCTTGGCTGCCATCTCCAATCCATTGATCCAGAAGGGAAAACTCAGATCCGAGTGCGCATGGCGCGTTCGATCCGTGCAGCAGCTTTCCCGTCCAGATCCGTTCTTGTCCCCCAAGACGAAGTGAATCGCAGCGTAACGCTAGCAAGGCCGCCGCGGGCACTGCAACCGAACAACGCGCTTGACAGGGCTCCGCCGAAATCGAATCCGGAGCCTCTGGCAAATCGGCAACTGGGCGCTGATCCGGACCGTCCCGGGCGGCAGAAATGACAAGGGGCGCGGCCCCGCGGGCGCGCCCCTTGCGACGGGTGTCGTGCAGCCCGGATCGGGCTCAGGCCTTGACGACGGCCTTAACGCGCGAGGCGAGGCGCGACATCTTCCGCGCGACGGTGTTCTTGTGCAGCACGCCTTTGGTCACGCCGCGGGCCAGTTCCGGCTGAGCGGCCTTCAGTGCGGCCTGGGCGGCTTCGGCATTGCCCGAGGCAATGGCTTCCTCGACCTTGCGCAGGAAGGTGCGGATGCGCGAGCGGCGCGCCTTGTTCACGGCATAGCGCGCCTCGGACTGGCGGGCGCGTTTCTTGGACTGTTCGGTATTGGCCATCTGGCTTCCTTCGGGTCTTTGCGTTTCGGTTGCGCGAAAAGACCACGAAGCCCCGATCCGGGATCGGGAGTGATTCTTGCCTAAGCGGGCCCACGCGCATGTGACGCTGGCCTATACGGCATGCGCAGCGGAAAGAAAAGCCCTCTGGCAAAGCTTGTCGAGACGGCCTACCGGTCACGGAACTGCGGCTGGCGCTTTTCCAGGAAGGCGGCCATGCCTTCCTTCTGGTCCTCGGTGGCGAACATGGCGTGGAACATGCGACGCTCGAACAGAAGGCCCTCGGCCAGCGGCATCTCCTGCGCGCGGTTCACGCATTCCTTGACCACCATCGCGGTGACGCCGGACTTCTCGACGATCTTCTGCGCGGCCTTCATCGTCTCTTCGAGCAGCGCCTTTGCCGGCACGATCCGGCTGACCAGGCCGCAGCGCTCCGCCTCGGCCGCATCCATGAAGCGCCCGGTCAGATGCATGTCCATCGACTTCGCCTTTCCGACCGCGCGGGTCAGACGCTGGGTGCCACCCATGCCGGCGACAATGCCGAGGTTGATCTCGGGCTGGCCGAACTTCGCGCTGTCGGCGGCGATGATGAAATCGGCAAGCATCGCCAGCTCGCACCCCCCGCCAAGGCAATAGCCCGCCACCGCCGCGATGATCGGCTTGCGGGCGCGTGAGATCACTGCCGCCTCCGGCCCGAAAAGATCGTCGAAATAGACGTCGATGAAGCTCTTCCCGGCCATCTCCTTCACGTCCGCCCCGGCGGCGAAGGCCTTTTCCGACCCGGTGATGACGATGCAGCGCACCTTGTCGTTGGCTTCCGCCGCCGCCACCGCCGCCGCCAGCTCGCGCATCAGCGTCTGGTTCAGGGCGTTCATCGCTTCGGGGCGATTCAGCCGGATCAGCGAGACATAGTCCTCGGTCTCGACGATCAGCGTTTCATAGGCCATCGCGGCCTCCTTCATGGCAGAGTTGCAGCGACTCCTAGCACCAAACGGCGCGTTGGCAAGTCAACTCTGGCAGGCGGGGCACCAGAACGAGGACCGCCCCGACTGCACGCTGCGGGTCACAGTGCCGGGGCAGCCGGGCGTCTCGCATGGCTCACCTTCCCGGTCATAAACCTGAAAATGCTTGGAAAAATAACCAAGTTCGCCGTTGGCCTGCCGAAAGTCGCGCAGGGAGGATCCGCCTGCCTCGATCGCCTCGGCCAGCACCTCGCGGATGATCGGCACCAGGGCGTGGACCTGCCGTTCCGCAAGGTCGCCGGCCAGCCGCAGCGGGCTGATCCGCGCGCGATAAAGCGTCTCGGCCACATAGATGTTGCCCAGCCCCGCCACGATCCGCTGATCCAGCAGCGCGGCCTTGATCGGCGTCCTGCGGCCCTTCAGGCGGCCCGCGAGGTAGGGTTCGTTGAAGTCATTGCCGAAGGGCTCGGGGCCGAGTTCCTTCAACAGCATGTGGTCGGCGGCCCGGTCGGTCGGCATCAGGTCAATCGCGCCAAAGCGGCGGGCGTCGTTGAACGTCACCCGCGCGCCGCTTTCCATGTGCAGGACCACATGGTCGTGCTTCTGCGGCGCGGGATGATCGTGGTGGAAGCTGCCGATCTTCGCGCCCGAGACGAGCATCCGCCCCGACATGCCCAGATGCACCAGAAGCGTCTCGCCGCTGTCGAGATCGGCCAGCAGGTATTTCGACCGCCGCCGCAGCCCCGTGACGCTGCGGCCCGTCAGCCGCTCGGCCATCCGTTCCGGCAGCGGCCAGCGCAGGTCGGGGCGGTTGACCTCGGCCCGGGCGATCACCGCGCCTTCCATCACCGGCAGCAGGCCGCGACGGACGGTTTCGACTTCGGGCAGTTCGGGCATCGGCGGTCCATGACAGATCGGCGCATTGCAGGCGCAGGTTCGCGGACTATAAGGAGGCGTCAGGGCGAAGGATCGCAAGACCGATGAGCGAAGAAAAGACGACCCATTTCGGCTTTCAGGACGTGCCCGAGGCCGAAAAGGCCGGCATGGTGCATGGCGTCTTTTCGCGCGTGGCCTCGAAATACGACATCATGAACGACGCCATGTCGCTGGGCATCCACCGGCTTTGGAAGGATGCGATGATGGACTGGCTGGCGCCGCGCCCCGGCCAGCGGCTCCTGGACGTCGCGGGGGGCACGGGCGATGTCGCCTTCCGCTTCCTGAAACGCGCGCCCGGCGCCCGGGCCGTGGTCTGCGACATGACCGAGCCGATGCTGATCGAGGGCCGCAAGCGGGCCGAGGCGGAAAGCCTGGCCCACAGCCTGGACTGGGTGGTGGGCGACGCGATGTCCCTGCCATTCGCCGACAACAGCTTCGATGTCTACACCATATCCTTCGGCATAAGGAACGTGACCCGCATCCCCGATGCCCTGTCAGAAGCCTTCCGCGTGCTGAAACCCGGCGGACGGCTGATGGTGCTGGAGTTCAGCCAGATCCCGAATGACCTGATGCAAAAGGTCTATGACCTGTATTCCTTCAACATGATCCCGGTGATGGGTCAGGTGATCGCGGGCGACCGCGCCAGCTATCAGTATCTTGTCGAATCCATCCGCAGGTTCCCGGATCAGGAAACCTTCGCCGCCATGATCCGCGCCGCCGGGTTCGACCAGGTGAAATACCGCAACCTGACCATGGGCATCGCGGCCCTCCATTCCGGCTGGAAACTGTGAAGGGCCCGCACAACATCGTCCGCCTGATCCGAACCGGCGCGACCCTGGAGCGCACCGGCGCGATGGACGTGGTGCTGGAGGCCTTCCGAGCACCCCCCCGCCTGCGGTTTGCCGCGCGGATGCTGGGCTGGCCGTTCAAGTGGCTGGGCCTGAAGGGCGATCCCGCGCTGCCGCCTGCCACCCGCGCGCTGACCGCTCTGGGGCCGGCCTACATCAAGTTCGGCCAGATCCTGTCCACCCGCCCCGACATCGTGGGCGAGGAGCTTGCCGACCAGCTTAAATACCTTCAGGACAAGCTGCCCCCCTTCCCGACCGAGACCGCCAAGAAGATGATCGAGGCGGAACTGGAAGTGCCGGTCGCCGACCTGTTCTCGGATTTCTCCGAACCGGTGGCCGCTGCCTCGATCGCCCAGGTCCATCGCGCGCGGCTGGCCGACACGGGCGAGGAGGTCGCGGTCAAGGTGCTCCGCCCCGGCATCGAGCGCGCCTTCCGCAAGGACATCGACGCCTTCTACCTCGCCGCACGCTGGATCGAGCGCCTTGCGCCGTTCTCCCGCCGCCTGCGCCCCGTGGACGTGATCGCCCATTTCGAAGGCGTGGTGATGGGAGAGCTGGACCTGCGCCTCGAGTCCTCCTCGGCCGCAGAGTTCGCCGCGAATACCGAGAAGGACGAGGGCTTCCAGGTGCCACGGCCCCAGTGGTTCCTGTCCTCGCGCAACGTCATGACACTGGGCTGGGCCGAAGGCATCGGGCTGAACGATGTCGAGGCGATCGATGCCGCCGGCCATGATCGCCGGGTTCTGGGCGCGCGGGTCTTGCAGCTGTTCCTGAACCATGCGCTGCGCGACGGGTTCTTCCACGCCGACATGCATCAGGGCAACCTGAAGGTGGCCGCGAACGGCGACATCATCGCCTATGACTTCGGCATCATGGGCCGGATCGACGAATACACCCGCCGGGTCTATGCCGAGATCCTGATGGGCTTCATCCGCAAGGATTACCACCGCGTCGCCGAGGTGCATTTCGAGGCGGGTTATGTCCCCCCCGACCGCGACATCGACGAATTCGCCCGCGCCCTGCGCGCGGTGGGCGAACCGATCTTCGGCATGGACGCCAGCCGCATCTCGATGGCGCGTCTCTTGGCCTACCTGTTCGAAGTGACCGAACGCTTCGGGATGGAGACGCGGACCGAGCTGATTCTTCTCCAGCGCACGATGGTCGTAGTGGAAGGCGTGGCGCGATCGCTCGACCCGCACATCAACATCTGGCAGGTCGCCAGCCCCATCGTGGAGCGCTACATCCGCGAGAGCATCGGGCCGAAGGCGGTGCTGCGCGATCTGGTCAAGACCGCGCGGGTGCTGGCCCGGTTCGGCCCGAAACTCCCCGGCCTGGTCGAGGCGCAACTGATCCGTGTCGGGAACCCCACCATCCTGCCCCCGCGCCCGCAACCCTCGCTTCGCTGGCTGGTCTGGCCCGCGCTGGCCGCGCTGGCCTTCGCCGCGGGCTGGCTGGCGCGGACGATGGTCTGACCCGACGCTGCCTCAGTAGCCGCCCGGCCCCGCCTGCCCCCCGCCCATCCCGGTCAGCCTGCGGAAGCCCGCGACAGCTGCCCCGGCGGCAGCCGAAAGGAACTTGGTGTCGCCGCCGACCGTGGTCATGTCGAAGCCCCAGCCGATGGCGCGGGCGGCATAGTCGGGCGTCCCGCAATGCAGCGCGGCGCGCAGGCCATTGCGCTTGCAGGCGGCCAGGATCGCCCGGAAGGCCTCCTGCATCTCGGGCTCTTCCCGGTCCATGCCGGGGGCGAGCCGCCCGGCCGAAAGCGAGATCGACAGGTCCGCCGGGCCGACATAGATCCCGTCCAGCCCGGGCGTGGCAGTGATGGCGTCGAGGTTGGCCATGGCCTCGGCGGTCTCGATCATCGCGAAGGCCAGGATGTTGGCGTTGGCCTGCGCGGCATAGTCACCCTTCACCGCAAAGGCCGCCCGCGTCGGGCCGAAGCTGCGCACCCCCAGCGGAGGATAGCGCAGATAGCTGACGAAGCGCGCGGCTTCCTCGGAGGTGTTCACCATCGGGCAGATGATGCCCTGCGCACCCGCATCCAGCGCCTTCATGATGATGCCGGGTTCCAGCCAGGGCACACGCGCCAGCAGCACCGCGCCCGAGGCCCGCATCGCCTGCAACATCGGCAGCAGGTCGGCATAATCCAGCGCGCCGTGCTGCATGTCCACCGTGACCGAATCGAAACCCTGCGCCGCCATGATCTCGGCCGCAAAGGGGCTGGCGATGGAACACCAGCCGTTGATCGTGGGCTTCCCCTCGGCCCAGAGCGCCTTGAGACGATTGGGAAACATGCGCCCTCCTCAGCCGCCCTTCAGCCGCTGCAACAGATAGACCTCGCTGTCCGGGCGCACCGGCGCCGCACGGTTGTTGGCGATCACCTCGCCGTCCACCGCCACCGACAGGCCGGCCGCAACCGCCGGTGCCAGACCCGGATGCGCCTTCACCAGCGCATCCAGCATCTGGCCCACGGTCGCGGCCTCGACCTCCACCACCTCCTGCCCGTCGGCGAACCGCCTGAGGCTCGCCCAGAGATGGACCCTGGCCATGCCCTACCCCTTCGCCGCCTTGATCGCCGCCAGCACCTTGGGCGGAGAGCAGGGCAGGCTGCGGATGCGCACGCCCACGGCGCCCGCGATGGCGGAGGCGACCGCCGGCAAGGGCGGGGTGATCCCGGTCTCGCCCACGCCGCGCACGCCATAGGGGTGGCCGGGGTTCGGCACCTCGATGATGACCGTGTCGATCATCGGCAGGTCCGAGGCCACCGGGATCCGGTAGTCGAGGAACACCGGGTTCTGCAGCCGCCCGTCGGGGCCGTAGACGTATTCCTCGTTCAAGGCCCAGCCGATGCCCTGCGCCGCCCCGCCCTGATACTGGCCCTCGACATAGGCCGGATGGATCGCCGTGCCCGCGTCCTGCACCACCAGATAGCGCAGGATCGTGGTCCGACCCGTTTCCGGGTCCACCTCGACATCGACGACATGGGTGCCGAAGCTGGCGCCGTAGCCGCCCGCCGTCACCTCGTGGTGGCCCGAGATCGGCCCGCCGGTCGAGCCCATCCTGGCCCCGATCTCGCCGATGGTCATCGGCGGGTGCTTGCCCGCATTCGGGCCGGCGGGATGCGCCGCGCCGTCGCGCCATTCCACGGCGTCCGGTTCGATCCCCCAGTCGGCGGCGGCGCGGCGGCACATCTCGCGGATCGCCTGATCGGCCGCCTCGATCGCCGCCTTGCCGCTGGCAAAGGTCGCGCGGCTGCCATGGGTGGGTTCGTTCACCCCCAGAGCGCCGGTTTCCACCACGTTCACCCGGACATTCTCGTAAGGAATGCCCAGATGCTCGGCCACCATCAGCCCGATCGAGGCGCGGCTGCCGCCGATGTCGGGCGTGCCGACGGAAACCGTGGCCGTCCCGTCCTCGCCGATGGCAAGGCTGACCGAGGTCTCGCCGCCGTGGTTGAACCAGAAGCCCGAGGCGACGCCTCGCCCCTGATTGGGGCCCAGCGGGATGGCATAGTTCGGATGCGCCCTGGCGGCCGCCAGCGTCTCTTGCAGGCCGATCACGTCATAGACCGGGCCGTAGCTGGACTTGGACCCGTTCTTGGCACCGTTCTTCAGCCGCACCTCGATCGGGTCGAGGTTCAGCTCGCGGCACAGCTCGTCGATCATGCTTTCCACCGCGAAGGCCGCCATGGGCGAGCCCGGCGCGCGGTAGGCCGCGGCCTTGGGGCGGTTGGTGATGATCTCGATGCCCTCGTGCTTCAGCGCGGGAATGTCGTAGCAGGCGAAGGCGCAGGGCAGCGCCTCGCCGATGGGCGACATGCCGGGAAAGGCCCCGCCCTGCATGCGGAAATAGACCTGTCCCGCGGTGATCGTGCCGTCCTTCTTCATTCCGATCTTCACGTCCATCGAGGCGCTGGCGGTCGGCCCGGTGGCGCGCAGCACCTCGGACCGGCTCATCACCAGCTTGACCGGGCGCCCGCCGGCCTTCTTCGACAGCGCCAGCGTCAGAGGCTCCATGAAGATCGTGGTCTTGCCGCCGAAGCCGCCGCCGATTTCCGAGGGCGTGACGCGCAAGTTCGCGGCCTCGATCCCCAGGACGGCGGCGCTCATCCGGCGGATGTACCAGTGGCCCTGCGTGCAGACCCACATCTCGCCGCGCCCGTCCTCGCCCAGCTGGCCCACGGCGGCATGGGGCTCGATATAGCCCTGATGCGTCGCCTCGGTGCGGTAGGTGTGCTCGCGCACGATGTCGGCGGCAGCGAAGCCGGCCTCGACATCGCCATGCCCGAATTCCATGTAGCGCGCGACGTTGCCGTGCATGCCTTCCGGCACCGAATAGTCGGCGACGCCCGGTCGGATCACCGGCGCGTCCGGCGCGATGGCGGCATCGACATCGGTCACATGCGGCAGGACCTCGTATTCCACCTCGATCAGCCGCGCCGCGTCCTGAGCCAGAAGCTGCGAGGTCGCCGCCACCGCCGCCACCGCGTGCCCGTCGTAAAGCGCCCGGTCCCCGGCCAGGGTGTTGTCCTGCAGGTTCAGGTCCTCGCCGCTCAGGCCGGTGGGCAGGTCGGCCCGCGTGACCACGGCCTTGACCCCCTCCAGCGCCAGCGCCTTCGAGGCGTCGATCCTGACGATCCGGGCATGGGCATGAGGGCTGCGCACCACCGCGGCGTGCAGCATCCCCGGCAACGAGAAATCCGCGCCATAGCGCGCGCGGCCCGTCACCTTGTCCAGGCCATCGGGGCGGTTGGGCCGCGTGCCGATATACTTGTATCCGGTCTTCACCTCATCCCGTGCCATCACGCAGCCCCCCGATGATCCTGACGCATCTCAGCCGCCGCATCCTGCACGGCGCGCACGATCTTGTCGTAACCCGTGCAACGGCACAGGTTCCCCGCCAGCCAATAGCGGATTTCAGTCTCGCTCGGATCCGGATTCCGCTCCAGAAGGGCTTTCGCGGCCACCAGGATGCCCGGCGTGCAGAAGCCGCATTGCAGCGCCGCATGTTCGATGAACTTGCGCTGCAAGGGGTGCAGCTCTTCCTTGGCCATGCCCTCGATGGTCTCGACACGCTTGCCGTTGGCCTCGGCCGCCAGCATCAGGCAGGAACAGACCAGCGTCCCGTCCACGGTGACCGAACAGGCGCCGCAGTCGCCGGTGCCGCAGCCTTCCTTGGTGCCGGTCAGGTCCAGATGGTTGCGCAGCGCGTCCAACAGGGTTTCCCGCGGGTCCGCCAGGAACTCCACCGGGTCGCCGTTGACGGTGGCGGTGACGTGAATCCTGCTCATGCCTTCGCTCCTTTTGCCCGATCGTAGGCAATCTTCGCCGCCCGGCGGGCCAGAACCCCTGCCACCTCGATGCGGAACTCCCTGGTTCCGCGCTTGTCCGAGATCGGCTTCGCGGCATCCTCGGCCGCCTTGGCCAGCGCGGCCAGCGCCGCATCGTCCAGCGTCGTGCCGATGATCGCCTTCGCGCAGGCCTCCGACAGGATCACCGTGGGCGCCACCGCCCCCAGCGCCACCCGCGCCTCGACGATCCTCTCCCCGTCCAGCCGCAGGTTCACCGCGCAGCCGACGACGGCGATGTCCATCTCGGTCCGGGGAATGAAGCGCAGATAGGCGTCGCCGCCGTTCATGCCCCGTGGCGGCAGGGTGATCGCGGAAATCACCTCGCCCTTGGCCAGCGAGGTCTTGCCCGGCCCCACCGGCACATGCTCTACCGGGATCTCGCGCGACCCCTTCGGCCCCGTCACCGTAACCGTGGCCCCCGCCGCGATCAGCCCCGGCACCGAATCGGCGGCCGGAGAGCCGTTGCACAGGTTCCCCGCCAGCGTCGCCCGGCCCTGCACCTGGGTCGAGCCGACAAGGTTCATCCCCTCGACCACCCCAGGCCAGTCGGAGACCAGCCCGGAATGCGCCCCCAGCACGATGCCCGGCACCGCCACGCCGATTCGCCATCCACCTTCGGGCGTGCGCTCGATCCTGTCCACGCCGGGGATGTGCTTGAGGTCGATCAGATCGTCCGGCTGCACCGTCCCGGCGCGCATCTGCACAAGGACATCGGTTCCCCCGGCCAGAAACCGCAGCGTTCCCGTCGATGCCGCCGCGATGGCGGCCGCATCCTGAAAGCTTTTCGGGGTGTGGTATCGCATTGCGCCTCCCTGCCTGTCTGGGGCGTCTGGTGTCGCCGTTCAACGCCGACTTTGCGGCAGTCGCACCGCAGCCGCAATGCCAGTCTGCGACGTTCCAGGCTCGCCGCCGACCTCCGGCTTCACGAAAGCGCCAATCCTGCTGTGCAGGGTGGCCGCACGATGCATGCACCGGCTTCGGGACGCCGGGCCCCGCCTCGCGCAGCGTGTCGGTCGAGGAGAAGAACAGCGCCTGGCTGACCGAAGAGCGCACCTGTTCCTCGGTGTAGGGCTTGTTGATCAGGAAGGCCGGCTCGGGCCGATCGCCGGTCAGCAACCGTTCGGGGAAGGCGGTAATGAAGATCACCGGGATGTCGCCGAACCGGGCCAGGATCTCGTTCACCGCCTCGATGCCCGAGGAATTTTCGGCCAGCTGGATATCGGCGCAGACAGGGCAGGTGCCGCGCCACGGTTGCCGAATGGTCCGCCGCTTCCTGTGCGAGCATGAGGTCTGTCTCAGTGTCTGGTGGCGTATGTTCTGCTTTGCGTCGGGAACCGAACGCGGCGGGCGGCGTTCGGTTCCCGAAGATCCGGAAGTATTTTGATCCGGGCAGAAATCAGCGGAACCATGATGGCCGGTGCGCGTTGCGGTCCGAAGGAACAGGAAGCCGAAGCCATGACGAAAGACCGAGACAAGGACGGACACGACCGAAGGGCGATCCGGGCGCAGATCGACGAGAACCTGAAGCGGGTCTACGCGGCCGCGCTGAACGAAGAGCTGCCGGACCGGTTCCGCGATCTTCTGGCGCAGCTGAAGGCGCGCGACGGTTCGGGCAAGGACGGTGCGCAATGACCTCGCCTTCCTTCGTCGTGCCGCTGGTGCCGGCAGACCCTCGCGACCGGCTGGGGGCGACGCTGATGCTTGCACTGCTGCCGCTGGGGCTTCTGTCCATCGTCCAGACCCGGGACGCGCTGGCGCAGCTTGACGCAACGACGCTGGAAGGCGTCGGCGGCGCGGCCGTGCAATCGGTCCGCCCGCAGATCGAGCTGATCAACCAGGCCCGGATCTCGGCCCGGGCGCCGGTATCCATCCTGTCGCGGCAAGGCCCGGACGGGCCGGCCTGCCGCGACTGGGTTCGGTCCCTGGCCCGCGACATTCCGCAGGCAATCCTGGTCGCCCACATTCCGCTGACCGGCCTGATGACCTGTTCCTCGACCGGCGCGGTCTTCGATTTCACGGACAACCCGCGCCTCCGGGTGATGGTCGAGACCCCGGTGCCCCGGCTGATCTACAGCCCGCAGGGCCCGGTGTCCGGGATGGCGATCGTGGGCGTGGCCCATCCGGTGTTCGATGCCTCGGGCGCCGCGAAGGGATTCGTCACCATTTAGCTGAACTACGCTGCCGTCGCCCCGGGCGCCTATGTGGACGCGGTCGCATCCTGGCGACCAAGCTACCTGGCCACCTTCCAGTCGGACGGATCGGTTCTGCTGGCCTCCGACGGCCGGCTTCGCCTCCTCCCGGCTGGTGGTGCGGCATGTCCGCGCGCTTGCCGGTTCGATGGACGACCACATCACCGGCCGGCGTCGGGTGCAGATCCCCGACCTCTCCGGCGCGCCGACCGAGATCCAGCGCCTGCATGCCGCCTACGAAGGACTGATCCGAACGATCGAGCAGGAAGAGGCCGAGTTGCAGAACCTGCCGATCGACAAGGACGTTCTTCTGCGCGAGGTGGACCACCGCAACGGCAACAGCCTGCAGATCATCGCCTCGGTGATGCGCATGCATCGGCGCGAGGCGACGGACCCGAAGCTGCGGCAGGTGCTGGACAGCCTCATCAACCGGGTGATCGCGCTCTCTTCGACCCACACCAGCCTCTACGCGGCGTCAGGCAGGCATGACATCGCGATGGACGTGGTGCTGACCAACGTGGTCCGGCGCCTGAAGGAGATCCATGGTGTCGGGCTGGGGGTGGCGTCGAAGGACTTCCAGCCGGTGCGGATGGACGCGCAGTCAGCGGTTCCGCTTGCCCTTGCCCTGGCCGAGGCGGTGGGCTGCCATTTCTCGCGTCCGGGGCTTGCGCAGCGGGCCGTCTCGGTCTCGCTGTCCGAAAGCGAGGGCATGGTGCGGCTTCAGGTCGAAGGCCCTGTCGTGCCGGAATTGCAGCCCGAGACGACCTGGGGCCTGCCGGCGCTGCCGCAACGCATGCTCCACCAGTTCGCGGCCCAGCTGGGCGGGACGGTCACGCTGCGGCAAGAGAGCGAGTTCGTGAGGGTCGATCTGGAATTTCCCGCCGCAAGGCCAGAGGCGGCGTGATCCGGTGCGACTGGGCCCGGCAGGGGATCCTCGGCCCTCGCGGCAACGCCGGCAGGAAATCACGTTCGCGCCCGAGGGCGGACAAGGCGGCAGCATGCGCGCCCTCTCCCGACAGCACCAGCCGATGCAGCCGACCAGACCGGCGCACCCTGGCCTCGATCGCCGCGTGGCACCGCTCTCAGGGCAGGTGCCGGTGGATCACCGTCACACCGGCCATCCGCCGCGCCATCAGTCCGATGACGGCCCGGCGCAACGGTGGAATCAGCAGCAGACCGCCGAGCGCATCGGTAAGGAACCCCGGCAGGATCAACAGCACCGCCGCCACGGCGACCAGCGCCTGA
>JBKBJC010000137.1:0-616 GCA_046294075.1 Tabrizicola sp.
GATGATCGATTTCACCCTGATCCAAGGGAGGCAGAAGCGCTATGGCTATGCTGCCCAGCACTTGGCAACCTGTGCCGAACTTGCCAAACGCATCGAGGACTTCGGACCAGTAGAGCCGCATCACGCATATGCCGCGCGCCTGAAGGCCGAGCATGGCAAGAAGACCGGGTTCTGGTCGCGGATGGACGCATGATGGCCGTGCTACCGGAAAATCATTCCACCACCCATCGGAAGCATGGTGGAAGCACGAGGGGAAAAACCGCTGCGCAATCCTGACAATCCGCGCGCAGGCCGGCCTCGGGGACCGGACTCGCAACTGGCGGAAACCGCGCAAAAACTCGCGATCCTGCGCGACTGTTCATGGTTCGTTCGACACGACTCATAACCTGAAGGTCACAGGTTCAAATCCTGTCCCCGCAACCAAAATATCTAACAAGATATCAATGCCTTAGTCCGATGCAAGGCGCCCCACGGGGCGCGTTTTGCGTTGCAACACCGAACAACACGTTTCTCGGCGATTCCAAAGGCTTGCAGCCGTTCCGATTTTCTCCGTGCAACACCCATGCGACACGGAAATGGCCGGATGTTCGCAGGATCGTGTCCCAACGCATGTTGT
>JBKBJC010000138.1:0-597 GCA_046294075.1 Tabrizicola sp.
CTCTTCTTTGGGTCATCCGCGAGAATGTCGGCCTGACCGGGACCAAATATGGATGCGGCATTGCACAATGCGGCGCGTGCACCGTGCATGTCGAAGGAATGGGTGCGGTCCGATCCTGCAGCCTTCAGATTGGAGATATCGACGGCAAGTCGATTACCACGATCGAGGGCCTCGCCCAGAACGGTACCTTGCATAAGGTCCAGCAGGCCTGGATCGATCATGACGTGCCGCAATGCGGCTATTGCCAGTCGGGTCAGATCATGGCTGCGGTGGAACTCCTGAAGAACAATCCGAAGCCCACCGACGCGGACATCGACCGTGAAATGACGAATATCTGCCGGTGCTGAACCTTCCAGCAGATCCGCGCGGCGATTCATGCCGCGGCGAAGGCTTGAGGGAGGCGCGCATGAACATGATTTCCAAGAACATCGGTCCGAAGATGAATCGCCGCGCCTTCGTGATCGGCACGGCCGCGGCCGGCGGCATGGCGCTCGGCTTCGATCTGCCGTTCGGCCGCGCCGCTCTGGCGCAAGCCGGGCCCGCCCAGGGCTTTGGCGAAAATCTCAGTCCGAACGAACTCGGTATCTGGGTCGCAAT
>JBKBJC010000139.1:0-592 GCA_046294075.1 Tabrizicola sp.
CGAGGCGCTCGGCTACGAGACGGCTTCGGTGCCGAGTCTCACCGGCTTCCTGGGATGGCTCGACGCCGGAGAGGTGGAAGTCACCCGGCGGCTCGACACCGCGACGCGGGCGATCCGGGTGATGACGGTGCACGGCGCCAAGGGGCTCGAGTCACCCGTCGTGATCCTTCCCGACACCATTCGGCATGGCGACCGTCGCGGCGACCCGATCCTTTCGCTGGGCGGCCGCGCGGTCTGGCGGACGAACGCAGAGGAACACCCCGCACCGGTCGCGGTGGCTTGCGCGGCCCTCGAGGAACGGAAACGCGAGGAACGCATGCGGCTGCTCTACGTCGCGATGACGCGGGCAGAATGCTGGCTGATCGTCTGTGGTGCTGGCGAAGCGGGTAAGGGGACGGAAAGCTGGCATTCGCTCGTCGGCGAAGCGATCGAGAAGGCCGGGGCCGTGGACATCGTCGTGCAAGGCGAAACCGGGCGGCGGCACGAAAGCGGTGCCTGGCCGGAGCCGATGCCTCATGGTCGCGGCGCGACGCTGGCACCAGCCGGCCTGCCGGCATGGGTTCACCAACGAGCGCCCGCACCGGACCGGGCC
>JBKBJC010000140.1:0-583 GCA_046294075.1 Tabrizicola sp.
GGACATCGCGTTCCAACCCGACCATCCCCGCGGCATGAATCATGCGGACGACGACCGGTTCTTCCTCGGGCGTGAACCGAGACAGGTCCGCCTCGGCGCGGATGGTGGCGAAGCTCTCGGCGTAGATGGCGGCGCCGTCGGTCTGGTAGGCGTGGGGCATTCAGGCTTTCTCGGGTGCTGCGGTGTGGTTGAGCCAGGTTTCGAGGTCATGGGGATCGAGCGCAACCCCGGCTTCGGCCGCAGCGGCTTCGGCGGCGGTTGCGTTGCGGGCCCCCCTGTAGCCCTCGGGTGTCGCGGTCAGGGCGAAGTCCGCCTTGCCGGGATGGGCGCAGCCCTTGGCACAGCCGGAGATGTGCGCCGTGGCACCACGCGGCACCCAGGGCGCAATCCGGCGGGCGAACGTCCTCGTCTCGCTGCAGGCCTGTGGACATCCGGGCGCGCCCGTGCAGGCGACGACGCGAAGCAAGGGGTCGTCCGAGGAGGTTATGAAATCGCGATCGAACATCAGCTCGCGCCCGATCTCGGATCCCTTGGCGATATGGATCATGCGCCACGGGGTGATGCGGATGCTGCCCCCCGCCTT
>JBKBJC010000141.1:0-582 GCA_046294075.1 Tabrizicola sp.
GTCCACAACCGCGAAGCGCCCTGTGGGCAAGGCGGGCTCATCGCTCAGGCCGCCGCTTTCAGCCGCGGCAGCGAGGCGAAGTAGACCATATCGGGCGTCTTCCCCTCGTGCGCGCGGTGCGGCCGGCGCGTGTTGTAGAAATCGTCCAGGTAGGCGCCGATGCTCGCCCGTGCGGCGCTGACGCTGTCATAAGCCTTCAGGTAGACCTCCTCGTACTTCACCGTCTTCCACAGCCGCTCGACGAAGACGTTGTCGCGCCACTGGCCGCGACCGTCCATGCTGATGGCGATGCCGTGCGCCTTCAGCTCGCCGGTGAACTCGGCACTGGTGAACTGGCTGCCCTGATCGGTGTTCATGATCTCGGGCACGCCGTAGCGGGCGATGGCCTCGCGCAGCGCCTCGACGCAGAAATCGGCATCCATCGTGATCGAGACGCGGTGCGCCAGCACCTTGCGGCTGTGCCAGTCCATCACCGCCGTCAGGTACACGAAGCCGCGCGCCATCGGGATGTAGGTGATGTCCATGGACCAGACCTGATTGGCCCGCTCGATGGCCATGCCGCGCAGCAGGTACGGATACACC
>JBKBJC010000142.1:0-582 GCA_046294075.1 Tabrizicola sp.
CCCGGTTGGCGTGCTGGAGCCCATGGTGCGGGCGCTCGTCGTCATCCCCGGCGCCACCGAATTCGGCTACGAGCCCGGCATCCATGCCCGCGAGCACGGCTTCGGCCGCTCGGCCCCCGAGACGCGCCACACGACACGCGACGGCTCCGACTTCACCGTCGCCCTCGACGAGGCGCAGGCGCTCTGCCCGAATCTCGAGGGCGTCTCGCTCGTCGTCGCCTGGTTCGGCGACGACCTGCGCGCCGGCCATTGCACCATCCGCCCGGCCGTGGAGCGCCGCGACAAGGAGGTGGCAGGCCTCGAATGGCTGAGCGCCGGCGAGACGCGCGCCACCGCCCGTCTCGTCTCCGAGGCCCTCGGACGCGACCGTCATCCGCGCCATCCGCGACCTCAAGGAGCGCGGCCTGAAGGTGACGCTGATCCCCTTCGTGATGATGGACGTCCCGGCGGACAATGCGCTGCCGGACCCGCACACCGGCGCGGCGAACCAGCCGGCCCATCCCTGGCGGGGACGCATCACCTGCGACCCCGCACCGGGCCGCGAGTGTTCGCCCGACGGCACGGCTGGCGCGGAGGCCGAGA
>JBKBJC010000143.1:0-582 GCA_046294075.1 Tabrizicola sp.
GGCTTGCCCATCGCCTCGGCCTGGCGCGCAAACTCAAGCCCCGCCGTGCCCTGCCCGGCGATGATGTCAAAATCATCATAACTCGGAACGATGACCGCCCCGCGCTCGGCCGCCAACCGCGCGCAGATTTCCTCGCGATCCTCCGTGTTGCGATCATAAAGGTAAACCTCGCCGCCATCGGCGATCACCCCGTCCACCTTCACCTGCGGCGCGTCCGCAGGCATCACGATCAGCGCCGGCATCCCCAGCAGCTTCGCTGCCCGCGCCACGCCCTGCGCATGGTTGCCGGAGGAAAACGCCACCACGCCTGCCTTCTTCCCTTCGGGCGGCACCTGCGCCAGCCGGTTCATCGCCCCGCGGATCTTGAAACTCCCGGTCACCTGCAGGCATTCGGCCTTGATCAGCACCTCCGCCCCGGCAGCTTCGTCGAGCGCCTCATGGCTGAGCACCGGCGTCTCGCGCACCACGCCGCGCTGGCGCTCAGCAGCGGCGGCGACTTCGTCGGACGACCGCTCGGGTGGCGGCGGCAACGGCTCGGGCGGCGGCGCGGGTTCCGGCGCAGGCGCAGGCGCGACCTTTGGC
>JBKBJC010000144.1:0-577 GCA_046294075.1 Tabrizicola sp.
AGGCCGCGCGCAGATCGGGTTTGCCGGAACGGTCGCTGACCGCGCCGGGCTGCGTCTTGCACCACACAAAGCACTGCCGCGCCAACTGTGTGATCGAGTCCAGAAAGAAGGTCTGGTAGCGATCAAGCTGCCCAGCGTCCCCAAACTTCTCGACGACGTGGTCGTAGTGCGCCTGCGAGAACGCGGCGTCCGGCGGCAGCGACTTGTCGGGCCCGGCGAGGAACACGAAGAAGTCGCGCGACTCCGGCCACGACGCCGGACGGATGGTGTCGCCGGGCCAGTCGGCCACGGCGAGGTCGCCCGCCTCGATGTCGAGGAACAGCGTGGTGGCCGGGTCGAGGTCCTTGAGCCGGGTGGTCTTGCCGATGCCGGACTTGCCGAGCAGCACGAGCTTGACGCCCTGCTTCTCGCGCAGCCGCTGGTCGGCGGTGATGATGGGAAGGGCCATCACGCCACCTCCTTCAGCCGCTCGGCCACCAGAGGGTTCCAGAGGATCTGGTAGCCGCTGTGCCCGTTGCGGGAGTAAGGCATCGCCTCGGCCCAGGCCTTGCCGGCCTCGGTCAGTTCCCACTCGTCG
>JBKBJC010000145.1:0-242 GCA_046294075.1 Tabrizicola sp.
GTCGCAGCCGCCCCCGCGCTCGAAGCCAAGGGCATCATTCCGCTCGCCGTCGGCGGCCAGCCCTGGCAGTCTGCCGGTGCCTTCGACGTTCTGATGGTCGCCATCGCCGGCAAGGAAACCTTCGAGAAGGTGTTCAAGGAAAAGGATGCGGACGTCGCAGCCGGACCCGAGATCGCCAAGGTCTTCAAGGCCGCCGACGATGCCCGCAAGATGTCCAAGGGCTCGAACGTTCAGGACTGGAA
>JBKBJC010000145.1:252-564 GCA_046294075.1 Tabrizicola sp.
GAACCAGGCAACCAATCTGGTCATCACGGGCAAGGCCGGCGGTCAGATCATGGGTGACTGGGCGCAGGGCGAATTCGCTCTGGCAAACCAGGTTGCCGGCAAGGACTATACCTGCCTTCCGGGCCTCGGCGTGAACGAGATTATCTCGACCGGTGGTGACGCATTCTACTTCCCCGTTCTCGATGACGAAGAAAAGTCCGCTGCACAGGACGTTCTGGCAGCGACCCTGGTCGCACCCGCAACGCAGGTCGCGTTCAATCTGAAGAAGGGTTCTCTGCCGGTTCGCGGTGACGTCGATCTCGCCGCCGCCAA
>JBKBJC010000146.1:0-559 GCA_046294075.1 Tabrizicola sp.
GGTCAGCGCAATCGAGGATTGCACGATGATCTGCTCCAGCGTGCGCATCACACGATGCGAGGGCAGTGAGAGGTCCACTTCGATGCCCAGAGCCTCGCGGTTGAAGTCGTCGATCACGTTGAGCAGCCGGATGCTGCGTCCGTCTTGCAGCTGGTCGTGCATGAAGTCCATCGACCAGACTTCGTTGATGGCCTGCGGCACACTCAGCGGCTCGGGCTTGTCGCGCACCAGCCGCTTGCGCGGCTTGATGCGCAGGTTGAGCTCCAGTTGCCGGTATATCCGGTACACCCGCTTGTGGTTCCAGGCAAAGCCTTTGACGTTGCGCAGGTACAGGAAACACAGCCCGAAGCCCCAGGTGCGGTTATTGTCGGTCAGCCGCAGCAGCCACTGGGCGATCTCCTCGTCTTCGGTGTCGCGCCGGGCCTCGTAGCGGTAGCAGGCCTGGCTGATCCGAAAGGCTTGACAAGCCGCCCGGATCGACAGCCCGCGCTGCTGCACGGCTCGTTGTGCCATCTCGCGCCGGCGAGATGGCTTCAACACTTTTTTGCAAGAGACTCCG
>JBKBJC010000014.1:0-60777 GCA_046294075.1 Tabrizicola sp.
GGGGTGAGAGGGTCGGCGTCCTGCGGGTGCGTCTGTTCCGCCCCTTCTCGACCGATCACCTGCTGGCCGCGTTGCCCGAAACCGTCACCTCTCTGGCTGTGCTGGACCGCACCAAGGAGCCCGGTTCCTCGGGCGAGCCCTTGTTGCAGGAAGTGACGATGGCGCTGGCCATGGCCGTGCAGGACGGGCGGCGCGCGGGCCTGCCGCGGATCATCGGAGCGCGCTATGGCCTTGGCGGCAAGGACTTCACGCCCGGCCATGTCAAGGCGCTGTTCGACGAGATGGCCCGCGACCGGCCGAAGGCGCGGGTCACGTTGGGGATCCGCGATGACGTGTCGGGGACATCCCTTGACCCCGATCACGATTTCGAACGCTCTCTGATCGCGCCGGAGGTGACCGAGGCGCTGTTCTTCGGGCTTGGCTCGGACGGCACCGTGTCGGGGGCCAAGGCCACGATCAAGCTGATCGGCGAACATACCGGCCTCAATGTGCAGGGGCATTTCGAATACGACAGCCGCAAGGCCGGGCAGACGACGATCTCGCACCTGCGGATCTCGCCCCGCCCGATCCGGGCGACCCATGGCATTGCCGATGCCGGCTTCGTGGCCGTGCACGCGCCGGAGTTCCTTCAGCGGCGGGACATCTTCGCCCGCGCCCGTCCGGGCGCCACAGTGCTGGTCAACACGCCCCTTGATCCCGCGCGCTTCTGGGACAGCCTGCCGCGCGAGGCGCAGGGCGCGCTGATCGACCGGGCCTGCAAGCTGCATGTGATCGACGCCTATGCGATCGCCGGCAAGGCAGGGCTGGGGCGGCGGATCAACATGGTGATGCAGGCCTGTTTCCTGGCTCTGTCGGGCGTTCTGCCGAGAGACGAGGCGTTGGCCGCACTGAAGGACTCGGTCGCCGAGACCTGGGGCAGGCGCGGCCCCGAGGTGGTGCGCCGCAACGTGGCCGCCATCGACGCGGCCCTGGCGGGCCTGCGGGCGGTGCCGTTGCCCGAAAAGGCGACCTCGGACCATCCCCTGCGTTCGTCAGTGCCCCTGGATGCCGATGATTTCGCCCAGAGGGTGACGCGCGCGCTTCTCGACGGTCGGGGCGATACGCTGCCGGTCAGTGCCTTCCCGCCGGATGGCACCTGGCCCTCGGCGACCGGCCGGTTGGAAAAGCGCGCCATCGCGCTGGAGATCCCGATCTGGGAGCCCGACCTCTGCGTGCAATGCACGCGCTGCGCCATGATCTGCCCTCATGCGGCGATCCGCGCCAAGGTCTTTGATCCGTCGGCCCTGGCCGATGCGCCAGAGGGATTCCGTTCGCGCCCCGAGGCGTTCGAGCCGGCGCTGGAGGGGATGCACTACACGGTTCAGGTCGCACCCGAGGATTGCACCGGATGCGGGCTCTGCATCGAGCTCTGCCCCGCCCGCGACCGCCAGAACCCAAAGCGCAAGGCGCTGAACGCGGCCCCCCTGGCCGACCATCTGGAAACAGAGCGGGCGGCGTGGGAGTTCTTCCGCATCCTGCCATCCGCCCCGCTGGATGCCCTGCCCGTCGACCGCCGCACCGCCAGCCTGCGCGAGCCGCTGTTCGAATTCTCCGGCGCCTGCGCCGGTTGCGGCGAAACCCCCTATCTGCGGCTTCTGTCCGAACTCTTCGGCGATCGCCTCCTGATCGCCAATGCGACCGGCTGTTCCTCGATCTATGGCGGCAACCTGCCCACGACGCCCTGGACGAAGAACGCCGAGGGGCGCGGCCCGGCCTGGTCGAACTCGCTTTTCGAGGACAATGCCGAGTTCGGGCTGGGGATGCGTCTGGCGCTCGACAGCCGGCGCGCGCGGGTGCTGGCGGCGGCGCTGGCCGTCCTGCCCGAACGGCTGGCAGCAGAGCTGGCGGCGATCCCGCGGCAGACCGCCGATTCGGCCGAGGTGACGCGCATCAGGGCGCTGCTGGCAGAGGCGGCGGCGTTGGCGGGCGACGGCCTTGCACATGACCTCGACGCGCTTTTGCCCACCAGCCTCTGGATCGTCGGTGGCGATGGCTGGGCCTATGACATCGGTTATGGCGGCCTCGATCATGTGCTGGCCTCGGGGCGCAAGGTGAACGTGCTGGTGCTGGATACCGAAGTCTATTCCAACACCGGCGGGCAGGCGTCAAAGGCCACGCCGACCGGTGCATCGGCCAAGTTTGCCGTGGCGGGCAAGGAGGGGCGCAAGAAGGATCTGGGGCTTCTGGCCATGTCCTATGGCCATGTCTATGTGGCCGAGGTCGGCCTTCAGGCCCGGCCCGACCAGACCGTGCAGGCGCTGCTCGAGGCCGAGGCGCATCCCGGCCCGTCGCTCATCATCGCGGCCAGCCCCTGCATCGCGCATGGCTATGACCTTGCCCAGTCCCCCCGCCAGCAGCGCCGGGCCATCGCTGCGGGGGCGCTGATCCCCTACCGTTTCGATCCCGCCCGGATCGCGCGGGGCGAGGCGCCCCTGCAACTCGACGCGCCCGAGCCTTCGCTCGACATGGCCGACTACATGGGACAGGAGGCGCGGTTCCGCATGGTCGAACTGCGCTCGCCCGAGCGGGCGAGAGCCTTGCTTGAGTCCGCGCGGGAAGGAGTGAGGCAGCGGCAGGCCCTGTATCGGCAGTTGTCGGGCATCCATCTGCCGACCGCGAAGGAGGGCGACGATGATTGACCTGACAACCCGATGGCTGGGTCTGACCCTGAAATCGCCCGTCATCGTCGGCGCCGGACCGCTGTCGCAAGACCCCGACGCCGCCCGGCGGGCGGTGGAGGCCGGCGCCGGAGCGATCGTGATGCGTTCCCTGTTCGAGGAACAACTGGCCGAGGAACAGATGGCCGCGCATCTTATGATCGACGCGCTGGCGGATCACGATGCCGAAGCGGGCGGCTTCCTGCCCTCGGGCGCGTTCTCGATGGATGGCGAGGGGTATCTGGCGGAGCTTGCCGCGTTGAAGGGGGCGGTGGATGTGCCCGTCATCGCCTCGCTGAACGGCACCAGCAACGGCGGCTGGACGCGCCATGCGGTCAAGCTGGCAGAGGCCGGTGCCGATGCGCTGGAGCTGAACCTTTACGACATCGCGACTGACCCGGCCGAGGATGCTGCCACAGTCGAGGCGCGGCAGGCCGGGCTAGTGGCCGCAGTCGTGCAGGCCGTCACCATCCCCGTCTCGGTCAAGCTGGCGCCCACCTACACTGCGCTTCCCGCCTTCGCCATGCGTCTGCGCGGGGTGGGGGCGGCAGGTGTGATCGTGTTCAATCGCCTGTTCGCCCCGCGCGTCGATCTGGAGGCGCTCGAGGTCGAGCGGCACCTGGAGCTTTCCAGCGCCGCCGAACTTCCGTCCCGCCTGCACGCGCTGGCGATCCTTTCGGCGCGGGTGCCGGGGCTGGATCTTGCCTGTTCCGGGGGCGTCCATTCCGGCCAGCACGCGGTCCAGGCCATCGCCTGCGGGGCCGCCGTGGTGCAGGTCACATCGGCCACGCTTGCCCAGGGGCCCGAGCGGATCGGGACGATCCTCGACGGGTTCCGCCGGGCGCTCGCGACGGGCGGTTTCCCGACATGCGATGCCCTCCGCGGCATCCTGAACCTCGACCGCGCGCCGGACCCCACGGCCTGGACGCGGCTGAACTATGTGCGCACCCTGGACGGCTGGCGCAGCATCCTGAACCGGAGGGCCTGAGCGATGAGCGGCGACAAGAAGACCTGGCACGGCATCCCGCGCGACGAGATCCCGTGGAAGCCGGCGGTCGATGCCGAGGCCTGCATCGGTTGCCAGCTCTGCTATGTCACCTGCGGGCGGGGCGTCTACGAGATCGAGGGTGGCGTGGCGGTGCCGGTGGCGGCCATGGAATGCATGGTCGGCTGCTCGACCTGCGCCAATGTCTGCCCGACGGGGGCAATAAGCTTCCCCGCGCTCGACACCGTCTGGAAGGTCGAACGCGAACACCAGATCTTCCGCAGCGTGAAGAAGGAAGCGCTGGCCAAGCACGAACGCGACGATGCCCAGAAGGCGCGCGCCTCGGTCGCGGCTACCAGCGCTGCCGCTGCGGCGGTGCCCACGCGCGCGCAGGTCGAGGTTGCGGGCGAGTTCGGCGACAAGCGCTTCCTCGTCCGGCTGGAAGAGCTGATCGCGGACCAGCCCTTCGACATCGTGAACTTGCGCCTGGAGGTGCCGACCGTGAAGGGCGCGCGGCAGAAGGCCCCGTCCTTCATGAGCTTTGAGGTGACCTCCGAGAAACAGGAGGCCGTGGCCCCATTCCTCGACCGCGTCACCGCACTGGTTCACGAGGCCGGGCTTGTTCTCGTCACGGCCAAACCCGTGGCGTGATGCCCACCGGTTCCGGTGCAAAAGTTTGGTGACAAGCCGACTTTATCGCCGCCAGATCCTCCGGGTGAAGCATTTCGAGACGCGCAGGCCCTCGTTGCGCGCGATTGCACCCGGTGCTGGGGCTTGCAGGGTTTGGCGCTCCTGCGGGGCGGAACGATGGCGGCGGCAGCGCGGGCAGCGATGGTGTCATGGGACCGGCGGCTGTCGAAGGGCCATCACCGGTGACGCTCACCGGCTCGATGTCCAGCGGCAGGTGCAGCGGGCCATCTGATCCGCGATACGGGATGTTGACCTTGAGGGGCTTCTGGCGGCCGGCTGCGCCCGCAGAAGTTCGGAACAGCCCCGTTCAGACCGATCAGGCGCAGCAGGCTTTCGGCAAGGCCGGTCGCCCGACGCAGCCTCCCGGGCCATGCCGGGATCGAACCAGATCGTCAGCGAGTCGCGGCGCTTGAACGCTGCGCAGTCCGCGGGCCAGTTCCAGGTCTTGCAGAAAGGGGGCGGCGGTCTGCCCTTGCCTTCCAGACAAAGCACTGTATTCAAATGATTAATTCCGAAAGCAACTTGTGCAAGGGCACCGACATGGGTTCGATACCCCGATCGGCCACCGTTCATGCCGCATTGCCCACACCGTCCTGATCGAATATCGACGAACTACGATAGCAGGAACGAACCGAGTCGCTCATGGCATCCGACGTCGCGCAATGCGATCTGGCAGAAGGCCTCGCGCATCTTGCGCGGCCGCGGTTCCTGTGGCCTCTGACCGTCACGCCGGGCTGCATGGGCCACGACTTTGTCGGAGCCGTTGGCTGGGCGCGTGCCGGCGTGCCCAGACAGCTGCGCATCCTGAAACGGGCAGGGGTTTGCATGCCTGCCGCCCATTGAACCAGAAGGCCCGAACCCCATGCCCACCCGGACCCTGCCCAAACGCCTGTCCTTCCTTGACCGCTGGCTGACGCTGTGGATCTTTGCCGCGATGGCCCTTGGCATCGTACTCGGCACGATCTTTCCGGGCGTGCCGGCGCGGCTGGAGGCGATGGCGGTCGGCACCACCAACCTGCCCATCGCAATCGGCCTGATCCTGATGATGTATCCGCCTCTGGCCAAGGTCCGCTACGAGGAGTTGCCCCGCGTCTTTGCCGACCGCCGCGTTCTGGCGCTTTCATTGGTGCAGAACTGGATCGTCGGGCCAGTGCTGATGTTCGCTCTGGCGGTGATCTTTCTGCGTGATCAACCCGAATACATGACGGGACTGATCCTGATCGGACTGGCGCGCTGCATTGCCATGGTTCTGGTTTGGAACGATCTGGCGCGGGGCGACAGCCAGTATGTCGCGGCACTGGTCGCCTTCAACTCTATCTTCCAGATCCTGTTCTTCTCCACCTACGCCTGGTTGTTTCTGTCGGTGCTGCCCGGCCTGTTCGGACTGGAAGGCAGCGTGATCAACGTCAGCTTCCGGACCATCTCGCAGGCGGTGCTGATCTACCTTGGCATCCCGTTTCTCGCGGGGTTCCTGACACGCCGCACCCTGATCGCCCGCAAGGGCGCCGACTGGTATCAGGAAAAATTCCTGCCGCGCATCGCGCCGCTGACCCTGGTGGCGCTGCTGTTCACCATCGTGGCCATGTTCAGCCTGAAAGGCGGCGAGGTGGTGCGGCTACCCTTTGATGCGCTGCAGATCGCCGTGCCGCTGATGCTCTATTTCGTGATCCAGTTCATCGTCAGTTTCTTCCTCGGCCGGTTGATCGCCAAGGATTACCCGCGCAGCACGGCCATTGCGTTCACCGCCGCCGGAAACAACTTCGAACTGGCCATCGCTGTCGCCATCGCGTCCTTTGGTCTTGCCTCGCCCGTTGCCTTCGCCGCCGTCATCGGCCCCTTGGTCGAAGTGCCCGCCCTGATTCTTCTGGTCCAGTTTGCCCTGAGGTTCGGGTCTGGCTGGCCGGGCCATGGCCGGGCCTGAGCGGGACCTCCCCGTGACGTTTCCTGCTGTCAGCCTGTGAGGAACCTGGTGAGCCTGCCAGCCATGTCCTGACAGCCACGTCGAACGATGCGGAGTGCGCGGATCATGCCGGCCGCGCGGCTGAAAAATTATGCGGTAATAGGCATATGCGGGTTGACGCATTTAATGACCGGATGTATCTCTGCCCTGACACACAAGCGCAGGAGCAGAGCATGCCGGTTGCGATTCTGTCGGCCCTGTCCGAACCCACCCGCCTTGGGGCGATCCGGATCCTGGCCGATGGTCAGGAACATTGCGTCTGCCAGTTGATGGCGCGGCTTGATGCAACGCAAAGCCGGATGTCGCGGCACATGCAAACCTTGAAACAGGCCGGTCTAGTTGTGGACCGGCGGGATGCGCAATGGGTGCGCTATCGGCTGAACCCGGACCTGGCACCGGCGACCCGCGCCATTCTGGATGCTGTTCTGGCCGCCGCCGAGGCGGAGGCTTGCGAAAGGAGCGCCGCATGAGCGTGCAAACCAACTCTCACCCCGCGCCGAGGCCCGATTGGGTCTGGCACGCGGGGCTTGTGGCCTTTGTCGCGGTCTGGTGGCTGGTCTATCGCCAGCTGATCCCGTTTTCGGAGCTGGTGACCTCGCTGTTCCCGGTGGACCGCCACAGCCACTCCGGCGAGGCGATCGCGTTCTTCTTTTACGATGTGCCCAAGGTGATGATGCTGCTCACGCTGATCGTGTTCGCGATGGGTGTGGTGCGCAGCTATTTCTCGCCCGAACGCACCCGCGCCCTGCTGGCAGGCAAGCGCGAAGGCGTCGGCAACGTCATGGCGGCGGGGCTGGGCGTGATGACACCGTTCTGTTCGTGTTCGGCGGTGCCCTTGTTCATTGGCCTCGTGTCGGCCGGTGTGCCGCTGGGGGTCACGTTCTCCTTCCTGATCGCCGCGCCGATGGTCAACGAAGTGGCGCTGGCGTTGTTGTTCGGGCTGGTGGGGTGGAAGGTGGCGATGACCTATTTCGCCTTTGGCCTGACCATCGCCGTCATTGCCGGTTGGGTGATCGGCAAGCTGAAGCTGGAAGGCTGGTTGCAGGATTGGGTGCGCGACATCCACTCCGGGGCCACCGCGCCCGAAGCCGCCGATGATGCGCCGCTGACCCTGGTGGACCGCTATCACCTGGGTATCGAGGCGGTGCGTGAAATCTTTGGCCGGGTCTGGATGTGGATCATCCTTGGCATCGGCATGGGTGCGCTGATCCACGGCTATGTCCCCGAGGATCTGATGGCGCGGATCATGGGCGCCGATGCCTGGTGGTCGGTTCCCGCCGCCGTGGTGATCGGCATCCCGATGTACACCAACGCCGCCGGCGTGATCCCGATCGTCGAGGCGCTTCTGGGCAAGGGGGCCGCGCTTGGCACGGTGCTGGCCTTCATGATGAGCGTGATCGCGCTGAGCCTGCCCGAGATGATCATCCTGAAACAGGTGCTGACGCTGCGCCTGATTGCGGTGTTCGTCGGCGTGGTCGGAACAGGCATTCTTGCCGTCGGCTATCTGTTCAACTTCCTGTTCTGAAAGGACAAACCATGGACATCAAGGTTCTTGGCCCCGGCTGCGCCAAGTGCAAGGCCACCGCCGATCTGATCACCCGCGTGGCCGCCGAGGCGGGCAAGACGGTGCAGATTGAAAAGATCGAGGACATGCGCCAGATCGTCGGCTACGGCGTGATGACCACGCCTGCCGTCGTGGTGGGTGGCAAGGTCGTGCACAAGGGGTCTGTCCCGTCGCATGACCAGGTCCTGAGTTGGCTGGGCTGACATCATGGCCCCGCAGAAGAAATTCCATCTCGTCTTTTCGTCGATCATGGGCGCGATGATGGTGTTCCTCATGACCTTCGTGATCACCGCGGTGAACCTTGGATTCGGCCCGCATTTTCTGGGCGCCTGGGCGCGGGTTTTTGCGATTGCCTATGTCATCGCCGTGCCCGTGATCTTCTTCCTTGCCCCCATCGCGCGCAAGCTGACCGCCGGTCTGCTTGGCGTGCAAGCCTGAAAGGAAACGCCATGAATACCGTCGTGAAGAAAGATCTGTCCGAAGCGCGCGAAGTCTGCCCGACCACATCGCAGCGCCTGCTGAAGGAAGGTGCGCTGCTGGTCGATGTGCGCGAACCCGCCGAGGTGGCGCAGGTGGGCTATGCCGGCTGCGAGGTGGTGAACATCCCGCTCAGCCAGTTCGAGGACCGCTGGCAGGAGATCCCGCGCGACCGCGATGTGATCCTGGCCTGCGCCGTGGGCGAACGCAGCCTGAAGGCGACCTATTTCCTGATGTATCAGGGTTATGACCGGGTGATGAACATGAGGCCCGGCATCGCCCGCTGGGTGGCGCGCGGCTTCCCCGTCACCGGATCGCCCAAGGCGGTCGAGGCATCCGAGGCAGCGTCGTCCTGCTGCGGCGGTGCGGCGGCGACCGTAAGTCCGTCGTCCTGCTGCGGTGGCGAGCCGTCCTCCGCTTGTTGCTGAGACCGGGACGATGCCCACCAATCCTCGTCATGGGCCCCAAGACCGGGAAATGCGGCCACATTGGCGACTGCAGGAACGGTTCGAAGCCAGCAACCCCCGCAGCCGGTGGTTCGCAACCCTCGCCGGGCTTGTCGCGGTCGTTTCGATCTGGCGCGGGACCTGGCTGTTGATGGATCTCTACGTCTTTCCCTCGTCGCCGGTGCTGAGCAGCATCGCCAGCATCGGCACCGGGTTCGTGCTTCTGCTCATCGCGGGCTGGAGCCTTGAAGATGCCGCCTGAGCGACCGAACCATCCGGCACCAGCCGCCTGAAGGACTGTCACCGTGCCCCACGATCACGCCCATGACCACCGTCCCCCCGCGGATCTCGGCCCTGCCTTTCGCTGGGCGGTCGGGCTTAACGTCGGCTATGTGATCATCGAGGGGGCTGCCGGTTTCGTCACCGGCTCGCTGGCGCTTCTGGCGGATGCCGCGCACAACCTTACCGACATTGCGGGCCTTCTGATCGCCTGGGGCGCGGCGGTGCTGGCGAAACGGGCGGGCACGCATGCCCATACCTGGGGCCTTGGGCGTGCCACGATCATGGCGGCGATGCTCAACGCCATCGCCATCATCGTCGGGGTCGGCGCGGTGATCTGGGAGGCCGCGCACCGTTTCCACACGCCGGTCGAGGTGCCGGGCAGCACCATCCTGTGGGTCGCGCTGATCGGGATCCTCGTGAACACGGGGTCGGCGCTTCTGTTCATGAAATCGCAGAAGGACGACCTGAACGCCAAGGGCGCCTTCCTGCACATGGCCGCAGATGCGGCCGTGTCCGGCGCGGTGGTGCTGGCTGCGCTGGGGATCATCCTGACCGGCAAGACCTGGATCGACCCGGCCGTTGCGATCGCGGTCAGCCTGCTGATCGCCGTAACGGCGGCCGGCCTGCTGCGCGCCGCGCTGCACCTCAGCCTCGACGGAGTGCCGGAAGGCATCGACATGCAGAAGGTGGCCAGCTTCATCGGCGACCAGCCGGGAGTGACCGGAGTGCACGACCTGCACATCTGGGCGCTATCGACCACGCGGACCGCGCTTGCGGCGCATGTCGTCTGGCAGGGTGGCGATGCCGATGCTTTCCTTGATCATGTGACCGACGATCTGGAACACGACTTCGGCATCGGCCACGTCACCCTGCAGCTGGAAGCCAGGCCTTGCGAAAGGGCAGGAGCCTGCCTCGCCGCATAGCGGGCGTGACCTGCCTCGCGACTTCGCGCCCCGGATGCCGGGCCTTGTCCCCATGCCGCTCACGCCTCGGTCAACCAGGCAAGGTTGCCCGTTCGCCCGTCTCCTCGCAGAGGCCGGATCACGCCGCAGACGCAAGAGCGAAGGGTGCCGAGCCGGCTCGAACCATCTCTCGTTCACGGAATTCTGGGAAGGAACGAGTCCTTCAGTTTCAGGATCGTGGTCGCAAGAAGCTGAGCCGCCGGCAGGTTCGGCTGGTGCAGGTGGCGCACCAGGAACCAGTGCCGCTCGATCGGCAATCCCGGCGCGGCCAGTCTGACCAGCGTCCCCATCCGCAGCTCGTCGGCGACGGTGTGCAGAGACAGGAACCCGATCCCGAGGCCCGCCATCGCCGCCTGCTTGATCGTTTCGTTCGATCCCATCTCGACAAGATCGAACGATTGGCCTTCACCCAGACGATCCAGATAGCGCGTCATCAGGATGCGGGTGCCCGATCCTTCCTCGCGCGACAGGAAGGTTTCACCGGCCAGGTCCGCCGCCGACAGCGCCGGTTGTCCCGCCAGGCGATGTTGTGGCGAGGCGATCAGCCCATGCGGATGCGGCCCGATCGGCTGGGCATCAACGGGGGGATGTCGCGGCGGACGTCCCATGATCGTCAGATCGACTTGCATCAGCGTCAGGTCGCGCAGGATCTCTTCCCGATTCCCGACATGGAGCGAGATCTCGATCTCGGGATGCAGCTGGCGCAGAGTCTGGACCAGCCGAGGCGCAAAATACTTGGCGGTGGACACCACACCCAGCACCACGCGCCCCTCCTTTCCGGCCTGGATCGCTGCGATCCGGGCCAGGGACTGCGACAAAGCGACCTCGATCCGCTCGATTCCCTCCAGCAGCACGCGCCCCGCCTGGGTGAGCCCAGACCCCGCCGCATCCGTATGGCGCTGCAACAGAGGCGTCTGGAGGATATCTTCCAAGCTTTTGATCTGATTGTGAATTGCGGGGGTGGTAAGCCCCAGCTCCTTCCCCGCAGCCGTCATCGACCCCAGCCGTGCAACGGCGGCGAGGGCGCGCAACTGGCGCAAGGTGATGGAGCTCTCGTGTGACATTAAAATTTCCTGAATGTCATAATAACTTTTTGAAATTTTCATTCAAGCCCACTGCCTCCACTCTGCTGGCAGAGACGTCACTTGGCACCGGGGGAGGACCATGCTCAGCGACAAAAGTGTGTTGCCCATAGACCATGTGCCGATGCAGCTCCGGCCGATCATGGAGGAACTGGCCAGGGCGGCGATTGCCCTGTCCCGGCTGATCTCGCGCAATGGGCTGGATGGCGCGCTGGGGGCTCTGGCAGGCACCAACAGCGATGGCGATGCCCAGAAGGCTCTGGACGTCATTGCCGACGACCTGTTCCAGACCGCCGCCCGCAAGGGTGGGGTGCGCCACTTTGCCAGCGAAGAGCAGGACGAGGTGGTGACGCTGGGTCCGGATGGACAGTTTGCGCTGGCTATCGACCCTCTGGACGGATCGTCGAACATCGACACCAATGTCTCGGTCGGAACGATCTTCTCGCTCTACGAGGCAGCGGCCGAGCCGGAGGCCAGCTTTTGCCGTCCGGTCAGCGAACAGGTGGGGGCGGGCTATGTGATATATGGCCCGCAGACCGCAATGCTGCTGACCTTCGGGCAGGGCGTGCAGCGCTATGTGCTGGACACCGAGGCCGGGCGCTTTGTCCTCACGGATCCGAAGGTCGTCGTTCCGACCGAGTCGAGCGAATTCGCGATCAACGCCTCGAACTACCGGCACTGGCCGAAGCCGATCCGGTTCTGGGTCGATGACGCGGTAGCCGGAATCGACGGTCCGCGCGGCAAGAACTTCAACATGCGGTGGATCGCAAGCCTGGTGGCCGAAGTCCACCGGATCATGACGCGGGGCGGCATCTTCCTTTACCCGAGCGACGAGCGGAAGGGCTATGAGAAGGGACGCCTGCGCCTTTTGTACGAATGCGCGCCGATTGCGATGCTTGTGGTGCAGGCAGGCGGCGGCGCGACCGACGGCACGGATCCGATCCTGCGCCAGCGGGTAGAGCGTCTGCACCAGCGCACGCCCTTCATCTTCGGTTCGCAGGGCAAGGTCGCCCGCGTTGCCGCCTACCACGACATGCCAGAGGCCGAGGCTGCCCTGTTCGGCAAGCGCGGCCTGTTTCGGAGCTGACAGACCATGAGCAAGAAGCACCCCATCATTTCGGTTACAGGGTCGTCCGGTGCGGGCACCAGCACCGTCAAGCACACCTTCGACCAGATCTTCCGCCGCGAGGGCATCTCGGCCGTTTCCATAGAGGGTGACGCGTTCCACCGCTACAACCGCGCCGACATGAAGGCCGAGCTGGTCCGCCGGTCGGCCGAAGGCGACCTGACCTTTTCCCACTTCAGCTATGAGGCGAACGAGCTGGAAGAGCTGGAGCGGGTGTTCCGCGAATACGGCGAAACCGGCAAGGGTCGCACCCGCACCTATGTGCATGACGAGATCGAGGCCGCCAAGACCGGTGTTGCCCCCGGCAACTTCACCGCCTGGGCCCCGTTCGATGACGGGTCGGATCTGCTGTTCTACGAAGGCCTGCACGGCGCGGTCGTGAACGACAAGGTGAACCTTGCGGCGCTGGCCGATCTGAAGATCGGGGTGGTGCCGGTCATCAACCTGGAATGGATCCAGAAGATCCACCGTGATCGCGCCCATCGCGGCTATTCGACCGAAGCTGTGACCGACACGATCCTGCGCCGGATGCATGCCTATGTGCACTGCATCACGCCGCAGTTCACCGAGACGGACATCAACTTCCAGCGTGTGCCAGTGGTGGACACCTCGAACCCGTTCATCGCGCGCTGGATCCCGACGCCCGACGAGAGCCTGGTCGTGATCCGCTTCAAGAACCCGCGCGGCATCGATTTCCCCTATCTCGTCTCGATGATCCACGGGTCATGGATGAGCCGCGCGAACTCGATCGTGATCCCCGGAAACAAGCAGGACCTGGCGATGCAGCTGATCCTGACCCCGCTGATCGAACGCCTGATCCGCGACAGCAAGCGCGCCTGAGGGAGGACACCATGAACAGTCCCGCATCGATCGTTACCGAACGTGACATGGCCAATGCGATCCGGGCGCTGGCCATGGATGCAGTGCAGAAGGCGAACTCGGGCCATCCCGGGATGCCGATGGGCATGGCAGACGTGGCCACCGTCCTGTTCAACCGGTTCATCACGCTGGACCCGGCCGACGATCGCTGGCCCGACCGCGACCGCTTCGTCCTGTCGGCCGGGCACGGCTCGATGCTGCTTTATGCGATCAATCACCTGCTCGGCTATTCCGACATGGGGATCGACCAGATCAAGGCCTTCCGCCAGCTTGGCGCCCGCACCGCAGGCCACCCCGAATATGGCCATGCCAAGGGGATCGAGGTCACGACAGGACCGCTGGGGCAAGGCATCGCCACCGCAGTCGGCATGGCGTTGGCCGAACGCATGGCCGCGGCGCGGTTTCCGGCACTCGTCGATCACTGGACCTGGGTCATCGCCGGCGACGGCTGCCTGATGGAGGGCATCAGCCACGAAGCCATCGACCTGGCCGGGCATCTTGGCCTGGGCAGGCTGATCGTCCTGTGGGACGACAACCGCATCACCATCGACGGCGACACTGCGCTGTCGACCTCGACCGACCAGAAGGCACGGTTCGCGGCGGCGGGCTGGCATGTCGCGGAGTGCGACGCGCACGACATGGAGTCGATCGCCTCGGCCATCACGGCGGCGAAGGCAGATCCCCGGCCCTCGATGATCGCCTGCCGCTCGGTCATCGGCTACGGCGCTCCGAACAAGCAGGGCGGCCACGATGTGCACGGCGCCCCCCTGGGCGAGGCCGAGATCGCAGCCGCCCGTGCGCATCTGGGCTGGACGTCAGAGCCCTTCGACATTCCCGAACCCATCCGCGCGGCCTGGGCCAAGATTGCCGCGCGGGGGGCTGCCGCCCGCGCCGATTGGGAGGCGAGGCTGGCCTCCTCCCGCGACCGTCAGGCCTTCCTTTCGGCGCAGGCGGCGGACACGGGGGCGCTTGTCGCACCCATGGCTTCGCACAAGGCCCAGCTTCTGGCCGAGAAGCCCAAGGTTGCCACCAGGAAGGCCAGCGAAATGGCGTTGCAGGTGGTGGCCGAGGCGCTTCCCTTCGTCGTTGGCGGGTCGGCCGACCTGACCGGGTCGAACCTGACGCGGGCGAAAGTCCAGCGTCCGGTGACCGCCAGAGACTATTCGGGCAGCTACATTCACTACGGCATCCGCGAACACGGAATGGCCGCGGCGATGAACGGCATCGCGCTGCATGGCGGCTTCCGCGCCTATGGCGGCACCTTCCTGGCTTTCGCCGACTATTGCCGCCCCTCGATCCGGCTGGCCGCGCTGATGGGGGTGCCGGTGACCTATGTGATGACCCACGACAGCATCGGCCTGGGAGAGGACGGCCCGACCCACCAGCCGGTGGAGACCCTCGCCTCGCTGCGCGCGATCCCGAACCTGACCGTCATTCGCCCCTGCGATGCGGTGGAGACCGCAGAGGCCTGGGAAATCGCCCTGGGTTCGACGGGGACGCCGACCCTTCTGGCGCTCAGCCGCCAGAATCTTCCGCTGGTGCGGAGCCTGGCCGATGTGAACATGACGGCGAAGGGCGCCTATCTTCTGCGCGACGCGACCGACCGGCAGGTCACCCTGGTCGCCACCGGGTCCGAGGTGGAAATCGCCCTTGCCGCCGCCGATCTTCTGGCTGCCGAGGGCATCCGCGCTGCCGTGGTCTCGGCCCCCTCGTTCGAACTGTTCGCCGCCCAGCCCGCCGACTATCGCGCCGCCGTTCTAGGGCAGGCGCCGCGCGTCGGGATCGAAGCAGCGATCCGTCAGGGCTGGGATGCCGTCCTGCGCGAAGATGACGCGTTCATCGGCATGACGGGCTTTGGCGCAAGCGCCCCGGCGCCTGCTCTCTACGCCCATTTCGGAATCACCGCCGAGGCCGCTGCCAAGGCTGCCCGGAAACTTATCGGATAAGGACAAAAGACGGAAATGACAGTGAAAGTTGCCATCAACGGCTTTGGCCGCATCGGACGGAACGTGCTGCGCGCCATCGTGGAATCGGGCCGCAAGGACATTCAGGTCGTGGCCATCAACGACCTCGGCCCGGTGGAAACCAACGCCCACCTTTTGCGCTTTGACAGCGTCCACGGACGGTTTCCCGGCACGGTGACGACCGGCGAGGACTGGATCGACGCGGGGACCGGCCGCATCAAGGTCACGGCCATCCGCAACCCCGCCGAACTGCCCTGGGCGGGAGTCGACATCGCCCTGGAATGCACCGGCATCTTCACCAGCAAGGACAAGGCCAGCGCCCACCTGTCGAACGGATCGCGTCGGGTGCTGGTCAGCGCGCCCTGCGACGGGGCTGACCGGACCGTGGTCTACGGCGTAAACCACACCACCCTGACCGCCGCCGACGTGGTGGTCTCGAACGCCTCCTGCACCACCAACTGCCTGTCGCCCGTCGCATCGGTCCTGAATGATGCCATCGGGATCGAGAAGGGCATGATGACCACGATCCACAGCTACACCGGCGACCAGCCGACGCTGGACACCATGCACAAGGACCTCTACCGCGCCCGTGCGGCGGCCCTGTCGATGATCCCGACCTCGACCGGCGCGGCCAAGGCCGTGGGCCTGGTGCTGCCCGACCTGAAAGGCAAGCTTGACGGCTTCGCCATCCGCGTGCCCACCCCGAATGTCAGCGTTGTCGACCTGAAGTTCATCGCCCGCCGCGCGACCAGCGTCGAGGAGATAAACGCCGCGATCCGGGCGGCGGCAGACGGGCCGCTGAAGGGCATCCTCGGCTACACGACGCAGCCGAACGTCAGTTCCGACTTCAACCACGATCCGCATTCGTCGGTCTTCCACATGGACCAGACCAAGGTGATGGACGGCACGCTGTGCAGCGTCCTGTCCTGGTACGACAACGAATGGGGCTTCTCGAACCGCATGGCCGACACCGCTGTCGCCATGGGCAAGCTGATCTAGGGAGGGCAGCATGGCATTGATAACACTGAGACAACTGCTGGACCACGCCGCCGAGCACAGCTACGGTGTGCCCGCCTTCAACATCAACAACATGGAGCAGGGCCTTGCGATCCTGAAGGCGGCACAGGCCTGCGATGCGCCCGTGATCCTGCAGGCCAGCCGGGGCGCGCGCAGCTATGCCGGCGACATCATGCTGCGCCACATGGTCACCGCGCTGTCGGAAATGCACCCGACGATCCCGATCTGCCTGCACCAGGACCACGGCAACAACGAGGCCACCTGCCTGTCGGCGATCCGCCACGGCTTCACCAGCGTGATGATGGACGGCAGCCTGCTGGAGGACATGAAGACCCCGGCAAGCTATGATTACAATGTCGCCATCACCGCCCGCGTTGCCGATGCCGCGCATTGGGTTGGCGCCTCAGTGGAAGGCGAGCTTGGCGTGCTGGGCAGCCTTGAAACCGGCGAGGCGGGCGAAGAGGACGGCTCGGGCGCCGAGGGCAAGCTGGACGAAAGCCAGCTTCTGACCGATCCCGACCAGGCCGCCGATTTCGTGGCCAAGACCGGGGTCGACGCGCTTGCCATCGCCTGCGGCACCAGCCATGGCGCCTACAAGTTCAGCCGCAAGCCCGACGGCGACATCCTGGCGATGCGGGTGATCGAGGCGATCCATGCCAGGATCCCGAACACCCACCTTGTCATGCACGGCTCCAGCTCGGTCCCGCAGCACCTGCAGGACCTGATCAACGAAAGCGGTGGTCAGATGCCGCAAACCTATGGTGTGCCGCTGGAGGAGATCGTCCGCGGCATCCGGCACGGCGTGCGCAAGGTGAACATCGACACCGATTGCCGGATGGCGATCACCGGGCAGTTCCGCAAGGTGGCAAAGGCCAACCCGGCCGAATTCGATCCGCGCAAGTTCCTGATCCCGGCGATGAAGGAAATGGAGGCACTGGTGCGCGAGCGCTTCGAGGCCTTCGGAACGGCCGGCCATGCGGCGTCGATCAGGGTGATCGGAATGGACGAAATGGCCAAACGCTACGCCAGCGGGGCGCTTTCGCCCGCTTCCACCACCACAAAAGCTGCATGAGGAGGACAAGCCATGGCTGACGGAGACAGCAAGACCGAGATCAAGGACAAGAAGGAACGCTACAAGTCGGGCGTGCTGAAATATGCCCAGATGGGCTATTGGGACGGCGACTACGAGCCGAAGGATACCGACATCCTGGCGCTGTTCCGCATCACCCCGCAAGAGGGCGTGGACCCGATCGAGGCCGCCGCCGCCGTTGCCGGCGAAAGCTCCACCGCGACCTGGACGGTTGTATGGACCGACCGCTTGACCGCCTGCGACCAGTATCGCGGCAAGGCCTACCGGGTGGATCCGGTGCCGGGAACCCCGGGGCAGTATTTTGTCTACATCGCCTACGACCTGATCCTGTTCGAACCGGGCAGCATCGCCAACCTGACCGCATCCATCATCGGCAACGTGTTCAGCTTCAAGCCGCTGAAGGCCGCGCGGCTGGAGGACATGCGCTTCCCCGTGGCCTATGTGAAGACCTTCAAGGGCCCCTCGACCGGGATCATCGTGGAGCGTGAGCGCCTGGACAAGTTCGGCAAGCCGCTGCTGGGCGCGACCACCAAGCCCAAGCTGGGCCTGTCGGGCAAGAACTATGGCCGCGTGGTCTATGAGGGGCTGAAGGGTGGCCTCGACTTCATGAAGGACGACGAGAACATCAACTCCCAGGCCTTCATGCACTATCGCGACCGGTTCCTCTACTGCATGGAGGCGGTGAACAGGGCCTCGGCCGAGACGGGCGAGGTGAAGGGCCACTACCTCAACATCACCGCCGGCACGATGGAAGAGATGTATCGCCGCGCGGAATTCGCCAAGCAGCTGGGCTCGGTGATCGTGATGGTGGATCTGATCGTGGGCTGGACCGCGATCCAGTCGATCTCTGAGTGGTGCCGCAACAACGACATGATCCTGCACATGCACCGCGCAGGCCACGGCACCTACACCCGGCAGAAGAACCACGGGATTTCGTTCCGCGTGATTGCCAAGTGGCTGCGTCTGGCAGGGGTCGATCACCTGCATGCGGGCACTGCCGTGGGCAAGCTGGAAGGCGACCCGATGACGGTGCAGGGCTATTACAACGTGCTGCGCCAGCAGAAGAACGAGGTGGACCTGCCGCGCGGCATCTTCTTCGAGCAGGACTGGGGCGACATGCTGAAGGTGATGCCGGTGGCATCGGGCGGTATCCACGCCGGGCAGATGCACCAGTTGCTGGATCTGTTCGGCGACGACGTGGTGCTGCAGTTCGGCGGCGGCACCATCGGGCACCCGATGGGCATCCAGGCCGGCGCCACGGCCAACCGCGTGGCGCTGGAGGCGATGGTTCTGGCGCGCAACGAAGGCCGCAACATCGCCGTCGAAGGCCCGGAAATCCTGCGCGCCGCCGCCAAGTGGTGCAAGCCGCTGGAGGCCGCGCTGGATGTCTGGGGCAACATCACCTTCAACTACACCTCGACCGACACATCGGATTTCACCCCGATGCCGTCTGTGGCCATGTGAGGAGACAGGACCATGCGTATCACTCAGGGTTGCTTTTCGTTCCTGCCCGACCTGACGGACGAGCAGATCAGCGCGCAGGTGGAATACTGCCTTGGCAAGGAATGGGCCGTGGGGGTGGAATACACCTATGACCCGCATCCGCGGAACGTCTACTGGGAGATGTGGGGCAACCCCATGTTCGACCTGAAGGACCCCAAGGGCGTGATGATGGAGCTGGACGCCTGCCGCAAGGTGCATGGCGACGCCTATATCCGCATCATCGCCTTCGACAGCACGCGGGCGGTGGAATCGGTGACGATGAGCTTCATCGTCAACCGTCCCGCCGACGAAGGCCGCATCCGCATGACCCGGCAGGAGGTGGACGGGCGGTCGATCCGCTACACGCACGAGGTCGTGCGCTGAAGACGGCGCCGGGGGGTTTCACACCCCCCGGACCCCCCGTGGGGTATTTTTGCCAGCATGAAGGGAAAGCAGATGGGTGAGACGGTCGATCTCAGGGCCGAGTTCGAGGAAAGCGGCGTCAAGGCGGTGCTTGACGAGCTGGACGCCGAGCTTGTTGGCCTCACCCCCGTCAAGGCGCGAATCCGCGAGACGGCGGCGCTGTTGCTGGTCGAACGCGCGCGCAGGCAGCTCGGGCTCTCGACCGAGACGCCCACCCTGCACATGTCCTTCACCGGAAATCCCGGCACCGGCAAGACGACCGTCGCGCTCAAGATGGCCGGTCTGCTGCATCGCCTGGGCTATGTCCGCAAGGGTCATCTCGTCAGCGTGACGCGCGACGATCTGGTCGGCCAGTACATCGGCCATACCGCGCCCAAGACCAAGGAGGTGCTGAAAAAGGCGATGGGCGGCGTGCTGTTCATCGACGAGGCCTACTATCTCTACAAGCCTGACAACGAGCGTGACTATGGCGCCGAGGCGATCGAGATCCTGTTGCAGGTGATGGAGAACAATCGCGACGATCTGGTGGTGATCCTGGCCGGATATGCCGATCGCATGGAAAAGTTCTTCCAGTCGAATCCCGGCTTTCGCAGCCGCATCGCGCATCACATCGAGTTCCCCGATTACACGGGCGAGGAACTGGGGCGCATCGCCGAAGGGATGCTGACGGCGCAGAACTATCGCTTCACTCCTGCTGCAAAAGCTGCGATGGACGAATATATCGCCCATCGCAGTGCGCAGCCGCATTTCGCGAATGCCCGGTCGATCCGCAATGCTCTGGACCGGGCGCGTCTGCGTGCTGCAAACCGCCTGTTCTCGGCCGATAGTCCGGTGACGGCCGAGGCGTTGTCGACCATCGAGGAAGCGGATATCCGTGCCTCCCGCGTGTTTCAGGGCGGGTTGGCCCATGAACGAAAGGCTGCCGAATGAGCTTCTCCCGCACAATCAAGATCGCCCCGTCGATATTGTCGGCCGACTTTGCCGACTTCGGCCGCGAGATCCGCGCGATCGAGGATCAGGGCGCGGACTGGGTGCATGTCGATGTGATGGACAACCACTTCGTCCCGAACCTGACCTTCGGCCCGCCCGCCGTGGCGGCGTTCCGGCGGCATGTGAAGACGGTGATGGACGTGCATCTGATGATCACGCCGGTAGACCCGAGCATTGACGCCTATGCCAAGGCCGGGGCCGACATCCTGACCGCGCATGTCGAGGCCGGTCCGCATATCCACCGCACGCTTCAGGCCATTCGCGCGGCCGGAATGAAGGCAGGCGTGGCCTTGAACCCCGGCACTCCGGCCGAGGCGGTGGCGCATCTCCTGGATCTGGCCGACCTGGTCTGCGTGATGACCGTGAACCCCGGCTTCGGCGGGCAGAAGTTCATCGACATGACGGCCAAGGTCCGCCAGCTGCGGCAGATGATCGGCGATCGGCCCGTGCATATCGAGATCGACGGCGGGATGGACCCGGTGACAGCCCCCCTGATGGTGGCAGCGGGGGCGGATGTGCTGGTGGCCGGATCCGCCGTGTTCAAGGGCGGCTCGGTCGATACTCCCGGAGTCTACGGGGACAATATCAGGGCGATCCGCTTGGCGGCGGGTGCTGCCATTGCTTGAGGCCCTGATCTTCGACGTGGATGGCACCCTGTCGGAAACCGAAGAGCTGCACCGCGAGGCGTTCAACCGGACCTTCGCGGCCCGCGGCCTGGACTGGCACTGGACCCGTGACGACTATCGCCGTCTGTTGACGACGACCGGCGGCAAGGAACGGATTGCCCGCCATATCCGTGAATGTGGGGCCGATCCCGCCCGGTTCGACATCCCGGCCCTGCACCGCGACAAGACCGACCGCTACACCTCCCTGATGTCTGAGGGAGGTGTGACACTCCGCCCCGGTATCGCCGAACTGATCGCCGCTGCGCGAGCCGCCGGCCTGCGGCTGGCGGTCGCCACCACGACCAGCCGCCCCAATGTCGAGGCGCTGACCCAGGCCGCTTTCGGCCAGCCCGCCGAGCGGGTTTTCGACGTGTTGGCCTGCGGCGACGAGGTGGCGGCGAAAAAGCCGGCCCCCGATGTCTATCTTCTGGCGCTTGACCGGCTGGGCCTGACGCCTGACGCTGCTGTGGCGCTGGAGGACAGCAGCAACGGTCTGCGCGCCGCGCGTGCTGCCGGGCTGGCTTGCGTCGTCTCGCCCTCGACCTATACCGACGGCGAGGACTTCGCCGGGGCAGCGGCGGTCGTGGCCGAATTTGCCGAGATCGCCGATCCGGCGGCCCTTGCGCAGCTTCTGGGGCGGGAAAGGGGCGAGAACCGGGGGATGACGGGATGAGCAGACTCGACACCGGGCCCTTGCCCGACCGGCCAGCGCCCGCGCTGATCTTCGATCTGGATGGCACGCTGATCGACAGCGCCCCGGCCATCCACGCGGTCTCAAACGCCGTTCTGGCCGGGCAGGGCTTTCCCGCGCTTGACCAGGACGAGGTCCGCAGCTTTGTCGGCAAGGGCGTGCCGCATCTGGTGCGGTGCCTTTTGCAGCGCCACGGCCAGGATCCGGAAGGACCGCTTTATGCCGTCGTGCATGATGACCTGATCCTGCGTTACGAGACCGAGGTCGAGGGCAACACGGCTTACCCGGGGGTGCTTGCGGCGCTGCGGCGCCTTTCGGTCATGGGCTGTCCGATGGCGGTTGCCACCAACAAGCCACTGCGTCCGGCGCTCGCGGCGCTCCGGCATGTCGGGATGGATGGTTTCTTCCCGGTCGTTCTGGGCGGCGACAGCCTGCCGACGCGCAAGCCCGACCCGGCGATGGTGACAGAGGCGGCGCGCCGGCTGGGCAGGCCGGGCGTGTTGTACATCGGCGACAGCGAAGTGGATGCCGAGACCGCCCGGAACGCGGGTCTGCCGTTCCTCCTGTTCACCGAGGGCTATCGCAAGACAGATGTCAAGGACCTGCATCATGCAGTGGCTTTCAATGATTTCAGCCAGTTGCCGGACATTGTCTTGCAGTGGGAATGGCGCTAGCATTGCCCGGAACGCCGTTTCCTTCGGGGTCCTCAGGGCCTAGTCGTCTGACCTGGATCAAGGATGCCGCATGACGTTTCGGACATGATCCAGGTGCGGAGGTGGGCACATGGACCTGGTCGATATCCTGGATTTCGTTGACGAAGCCCAGTTGGCCTCGGCCTTCGGCATCTTGACGGGCATAGTGTTTGGCGTTGCCGCCCAACGGTCGCAGTTCTGCCTGCGCGCAGCCACGGTGGAGTTTGCACGTGGTCGGCTTGGGTCGCGGGTGGCGGTCTGGCTTCTGGCCTTCTCGACGGCGGTGATCTGGGTGCAGGCGGCCGCGTTGTCGGGACTGTTCCAGGTGGAAGAGGCACGGATGATGGCGGTGGCCGGATCCTGGTCCGGGGCGATCATCGGCGGGCTGATGTTCGGCGTCGGCATGGTGCTGGCGCGGGGCTGCTCAGGCCGGCTTCTGGTGCTGGCGGCGACGGGCAACCTGAGATCGGTGGTGTCGGGCCTGATCTTCGCCGTGGTGGCGCAGATGTCTCTCCGCGGTTGGCTCGCACCGCTGCGCGGCTGGCTGGCGGGCTTGTGGGTCACGCCGGGGGGCGCGAATGTCAACCTGCTGACTGCTCTTGGCCTGCCCGAAGCCGCGGGTCTGGTGCTGGGCATGGCCATCGCGGCGCTGGCCTTCGTGCTGGTTCGCCGTAACGGGGTTGGTCTTTCGACCATGGTGTTTGCCTCGGGCGTGGGCTTTGCCGTCGCCTTGGGCTGGGTGCTGACCTATTCGCTGGCGCAGGTCGCCTTCGAGCCGATGGCGGTGACTTCGGCCACGTTCTCGGGACCGTCGGCCGACACGCTGATGTTCTTCCTGACCGAGGATCCGAAGTTCGACTTCGACATCGGTCTGGTGCCGGGGGTGTTCCTTGGTGCCCTTCTCGCCGCGGCCTGGGGGCGCGAGCTGAAGTTCAAGGGCTTCGAAGGCGAGGGTCAGATGCGCCGGTCGATGACCGGGGCGGCGCTGATGGGGTTCGGGGCGATGCTGGCCGGGGGCTGCGCCATCGGAGCGGGCGTCACCGGCGGGTCGATCTTTGTCGCAACCGCCTGGCTGGCCCTGTTCTGCATGTGGGTCGGTGCCGTCGTCACCGACTGGCTGGTGGACCAGAGCGGCCTGCGCCGCCAGCCCGCCACGGCCTGACCAGCCGTCCAGCGTGGACAAACAACCCGACCAAGCAATTTCAACAGCTTGTCCGCGGGCATTCAGGATGCGTCATCCCTGATCGCGGCAGAGCCCCCGACCGCGCTATTGGCCGGCGGCCTCGCGCGCGATGGCGTCCAGCAGGGACTGCACTTCCTGCATCGCGCCTTCGGGCAGGTGGCGATAGCCGATGGCGACCTCGCCCGCGCGGTCGGTGACGAAGATGCCGTAGGGGCAATGCGCGATGTTCAGGGGATCGGCCTCCATCACCTTGCGCGACAGGACGGCCGAGCAGAACAGGAACACATCCGCCTGATCGTAGATCTTCGCGTCGCTGCCCACATCGGCGCCGGTGCGGTTCAACATCTCGCCCACATGGCTGCGGTAGTCGATCACCAGACCCCGGTCCAGGACAGCCGATTCCACCGAAAATGTCGCATCCTCGAAACTGCCGTCGAAAGCATAGGTGGTCGCATCCTGCGCCAGCGCCGTCTGGCCGCCGAGAGCGAAGGCGAGGACGGTTGCGGCAAGTCTGGTCATGGCGGCACCTCTCTCTGCAAGCCGGGATCAGATCCCGGCGATGAAACGATAGCCCTTGTCCGCCCGTTCGACGCGGCCGATGCCGCCCTCGGGCAAGTGGTAGCCGATGATCGCGTGACCCTCGGTGGCCAGCCGATCAAGCAACGCAACCCGCGTTTTCGCCGCAAGCTCGGCATCCTGATCCGAGCCGCTGGCCCAGTCCGGCCGTTCGAAGGCGACATGGTGGTTGCCGATGCAATCGCCAAGCACCAATGCTGGCGCAGTCCCGGCGATTTCGAATGCCAGGTGGCCCGGAGTATGCCCGGGGGTCAGCCGGGCGGTGATCCCGGGCAAGGCTTCCTCGCCATCTGCCAGCAGGCGCACCGTTTCCGCGATCACGCCCAGCCGACGCGCGGCGCCCACGGCGAAGGTGGTCCGCGCCTCGCCGATGCTTTCGACCGTCTCGGGATCGGTCCAGTAATCGAATTCCGCCTGGCCGATCATGTGCAGCGCGTTCGGGAATACCGGTTCGTCGAAATCGTCCAGAAGGCCCCACAGGTGATCGGGATGGCCATGGGTAAAGAGGACATGCGTGATGTCCTCGACCGTCAGGTCCAGAGCTTCCAGTGCCTCCATCAGCTTGCCGGCCGAGGGCTGGAAATCCGGTCCCGCCCCCACGTCGAACAGCACCGTGTTGGTTCCGTCGCGCAAGAGCGTCACGTTGCAGGGCGGTGTCAGCTGGTCGGTCGGCAGGCCGTATCTTGCAACGATGGCCCGCATCTCTTCCTGCGGCATGCCGCCCAGGATGAAGTTGCCGGGCAGCACCAGGCTGCCGTCCGACAGCGTGTCGATCCGGACCTCGCCGAGCGTCAGCGTGCTGGCAGCCCAAAGCCGCCTTGCCCCCAGCGGCACGGCAAGCGCGGCGGCGGCGGTGGTCAGAAGGTGGCGGCGGGTCAGCATGGGAGAACATCCGTGAAAGGGGGCGGGCACCGAAGCCGGCGCCCGCCAGTTCGGGAGGATGTGTTCAGCCGAACATGTCGGCGGTGATCCCGGCATACCAGCCAAGCGATTCCTCGTAGGTCGCCTTGCGCAGCGCCGCGTCCTCGCCGGTTTCCGAGATGAAGCTTTCCACACTGGCGATCTTTTCCGGTGTGGGTTCGTAGGAGGCGCCGACCTTCACCCCGTCGTCCGGCGCGATCAGCGACCAGCAGGTGTTGGAATACTTGGCCGGGAAGGTCTTGGAGCCCGTAAGCTCGCCCCGGATCGTCATGGCCGCGACCTTGGCCTGGCTGTTGGCCGAGAAGCCGGATTTCGGCATGTCGCCCTGCGCACTGGAATCGCCCAGCACCCAGACGTTCTCGTCGGCCTTCGACTTCATGCTGTCGGGATGCACCGGCGCCCAGCCCGAGTCATCGGTGACCCCCGCCAGCGCGGCGATCTTGCCGGCCATCTGGCCGGGGATCACGTTGCAGCAGGCGACCTTGGTCACCTCGCCGTCGATCACCACTTCCATCGCGTCGGGGCGCACCTCGACCTTGCCGCCGCCGAAATCGGGGCCGATCCATTCGACCATGCCGGCGTAGTGCCTGTTCCAGCCTTCCTCGAACAGCGCCTGCTTGGAGAACTTCTCCTTCGGATCGGCGACGATGATCTTGGCCGTCGGGTTCCGCTCTTTCAGCACATGGGCGATCATGCTGATCCGCTCATAGGGCCCCGGCGGGCAGCGGTAGGGGTTCGGCGGCGCGATCATGGCAAAGACGCCGCCTTCGGGCATTTCCTCGACCATCTTCTTCAGAAGCTGGGTCTGCGGCCCGGCCTTGTAGGCGTGCGGCATCGTCTCGGCCGCGTCCAGCGACCAGCCGGGGACCGAGCCGTCCCTGAAGTCGATGCCGGGCGACAGGATCAGCCGGTCATAGGGCAGCACCTGCCCGCCGGCCAGCGTGACGGTCTTGGCCGCGCGATCGACGGCGGTCGCCATGTCGTTGATGACCGTGACCCCGCCGCCCGCCAGCTTGTCGTAATTGTGCTGAAGGCTTTCGAACTCGCGGAAGCCGCCGAGGTAGAGGTTGGAAAAGAAACAGGTCGTGTAGACCGGGTTCGCCTCGACCAGCGTGACCTCGATCGCACCGCCCGAGTCCTTGGCCAGATAGCGCGCGGCGGTGGCGCCGCCCGCGCCGCCGCCGATGACCACGACCTTTGGCTTGGCCTGACCCCAGACGGTGGGCGCAGTCAGAAGGGCACTGGCGGCGATACCGGTTCCCAGAAAATGGCGTCTGTTCAGTTGCATCGGGTTCTCCTCCCCTTTGGTTGCGTCTTTCCGCGCGGTTCCTCCGCGTCTGTCATTGCAGCGTGGCGAAATAGGCGGCCAGCGCCGCGATTTCTTCGTCGTTCAGGCGGCTGGCCATCATCTGCATCACCGGATGCGGGCGCAGCTTCTGCTTGTAGGCATGCATGGCGACCACGAAGTCCTCGGCCGGCCAGCCGGTGATGGACGGGATGCCCTGATCGGATCCGTCGATCTGGTGGCAGGTCTGGCATTCGGATGCGAGGTATTCGCCATAGGCCGGGTCGCCCCTGATCGCCAGGATCTCGGGTGCAAGGTCGGGATCGGTCTTGCGGGCAGTGGGTTCGGACTCGGGAATGTCCTGCGGGCGGTCGGACCAGTCACGCAGATAGGCAAGCAGTGCCGCGCGGTCCTCGGCGTCGGCCATGCCGCGATAGTTCATTCGGGTGCCCGAGACCAGCGCCTTGGGGTTCTCGACATAGGCATCGAGCGTCTGGAGCGTCCAGACAAGGCCGTCGGCGCCCATGCGGGCGATGGATTTCGAATAGTTGAAATCCGCGACGCTACCCGCCTGCCGTCCGAAGACACCGTTCAGCTTCGGCCCGACCCTGTTCACCGCGCCCTCGCCGATCTGGTGGCAGGCGCTGCACTGCCTGGCGAACAGCGTTGCGCCGCGCTCGGCATCGCCGATCGCCTCGGCGGCCCCCGGCACGGGGCCGAGGGCAAGGCAAAGCGTGACCGTGCTCAGGGTCCTGCGCATGGTCAGTTCGCGAAGGTGGACAGATAGGCGATCACGGCGTCACGGTCCTCGGGCGTCTTCAGGCCGGCGAAGGACATCTTCGTGCCCTTCACGAAGCCCTTGGGATTCTCGAGGAAGGCATGCAGCGAAGCATCGTCCCAGATGCCGCCCGCTGCGCCCATTCCGGCAAGGGTGTCGGAATACCTGAACCCCTCGACCTGGCCCATGGGTCGACCGACGACGCCGTTGAGCACCGGGCCCGTGCCATTCCTTGCCCCTTCGCCGACCTTGTGGCAGGCGGCGCATTTGCGGAACACGGCTTCGCCCGCCGCAACCAGCGCCGGATCGGCACTGCCCCCCGAAGCCGGCTGGGCCTCGGGCGTGGTCGAAGCCGCCTCGGCAGCAGGTTCCGCCGCGGGCTCCGCCTGTGCGGCGTCGGTCGGGGGTGCCTCGACCGGCTGGGGCGCGGGCTCTGCCGTGGCCTCGGTTGAGACCGGCGTGATCACCGGCAGAGTGCCGGCCGGCTTGCCGTCGGGGTCGGTCGGGGTCACGTTCAGTTCGACCGCGCGTTTCGTTACCGTGGGCGCGGCGGTGCGGCAGTTCTCCATGCAGGGCTCGACCGAGAACAGGGGGTATTCGGTCTCTGCCCTGTCGTCGGAATAGAAACCCTTGGCATTGGGCATCACAATCTCGGTGAAGTTCTCGTTCGAAAGGACGAAGTCATCCTCGACCAGCCCGTTGGAGTAGAGCAGGAAGGCGGTGATCGCATAGGTGTCGTCCACCGACAGCGTCTGCGCGCCGCCGAAGGGCATGGAGCGGTGCACATAGTCGAACACGGTGGACAGGTGCGGCCAGTAGCTGCCGATGGTCTTGACCGGGCGCGGGTCCTTCAGGCTGCCCGCGCCGCCAGCCAGCACCGGCCAGGCATCCAGACCCTCGGCAAAATCGCCGTGGCATGAGGCGCAATTCTCGCCGAATACCGCGTCGCCGGTCTCGACATCCCCGGAACCGACCGGCAGGCCGGTGCCGTCGGGCAGGACAGCCACGTCCCAGGCCTCTATCTCCTCTGGCAGCGCGGGGCGGCCAAGACCCAGCGGCATTGCCGCGGCCACGGGGGCCGGTTCCGCCGTCGCGGTTTCGGCCCGGGCAGGATCCGTGGCAGGTTCGGTGGCGGGTGCGGCCTCGGCGGTTTCGGCCAGAGCGGGCTTGCCGGCCGGAGCGGGCTCGGCGGCCGGTGCAGGTTCGGGGGCCGGCGCGGGCGCGGGGGCGGTCATGGCGGACGCGGGGGCCGGGGCGGCCTGCTGCGCCCTGGGGCCGGTGGTGGCGAACAGCACGGCGGCAACCGTTGCGGCGGTGGCCCAGCCGGTGACGAGAAGGATGGTCGGGAACTCAGGCGATTTCGACATTCTCGACCTCTCCGTCGGCACGCACCCACCAGACCTGGATGCCATTGTTGTGATAGACGTTGTTCAGCCCGCGAATGTCGCGCAGGGCCTGCTTGGTGGGCTGGACATAGCCGGTCTCATCCATGGCGCGGGACATGATGAACATCTCCTGCCCGTCCCAGGTCATGTCGTAATGGAAGCGGGTCAGCGCCTTTGACCGCGCATCACCGGTGATGCGGGCGGGCACCCAGGTGTTGCCGCCGTCCACCGAGACATCGACCCGGGTGATCCTGCCATGGCCGGACCAGGCGAGCCCGGTGATGACCAGCGGCCCCTTGCCGTGCCGGATCGGCGCCTGCGGCGAAGGCGAGGTGATGACGGATTTCGCATCCATCACCCAGGTCCATTTCCGCGCCCGGCCGTCCGGCATCAGGTCGGTGTATTTCGAGGTCTCCTCGCGGCTTTCCACCGCCTGGTCATAGACACCGATCCGGCGCAGCCACTTGACCCACATGTTGCCTTCCCAGCCCGGCACCACCAGCCGGACGGGATAGCCGTGTTCCTTGCGCAGGGCCTCGCCATTGGCGAAGAAGGCGACCATCACGTCGTCCAGCGCCTTTTCCATCGGGATCGAGCGCCCGTTGGACGAGGCATCCGCGCCTTCGACATAGACCCACTTTCCCTCGGGCTTCACCCCCGCCTCGGCCAGAAGGTCGCGCAGCATGACCCCGGTGTATTCCATGTTGTGGATCATGCCCTGGGTGAACTGGCAGCCCTCCAGTTGCGCGCCGCCCCATTCCATGCCGCCGTTGGCCGCACATTCGCAGAAGGCGATGGCGATATGACGCGGAAATCGCAGCAGGTCGTCGTAGGTGAACACCAGTTCACGTTCGACCAGCCCGTTGATCATCAGCCGGTAGTCCTGCTTCGACAGCTCGATCGCGCCGGAATGGTGACGCTCGAAGGCGCAGCCCTGCGGCGTGATCGTGCCTTCCAGCGCATGGATCGGTGTGAAGTTGATGGAACTGACCGGGCTTTCGGTCAGCCATTCCACGTTGCGCCGCACCACATGGCTTTCGAAATGGATCGGCATGCCGTAGGGCGTGGCGTCCACCGGATCGCCGAAGACCGAGGCCCATGGCTGGACCTCGGCGATCAGCGGATCGGGCGCGGTCTGGGCGGTGGCGGCACTGGCCACCAGGCCCGCCCCGGCGGCGGCGGTGCCGGCCAGAAAGGCACGGCGGCTGGTTGCGGGTTCGTCGGTCATCTGGCGAACGCTCCTGTTCATATCCCGGTCACGGCGACCGAGGGGTTGGGGTCAAGCCGGACGGTGCCCAGCTTGCGGACATGCGCTTCCACCACGTCCCAGATCTGCGGCCCTTCGGTGCCTTCGTTCACGCTGGCCCAGCCGCCCACGGTGTAGGACTTGGCGGGGTCGATCGCCTCGCCCGTGTCCAGAAGCACCATGTCGCTGATCCGGCTGCCGATGGGTTTCGACACGTCACAGGCAAAGCCCATGCCGCCCACGCGCACCATGTCGCCGCCTTGCTGGTAGTAGGGATCGGGGTTGAAGATGTTGTCAGCCACATCCTCGAGGATGGTCTTGATCATCTCGCCCGTCATCTCGGTGCGATAGACCTGGCCGTAGGTCATGCTGGTGACGTTGTGGATGTCCTCGCGGGTGATCGCCTCGCCGGGCAACAGCGAGGCGCCCCAGCGCACGCCGGGCGACAGGGCGATCTGCACGTCGCGTTCCGCGCGGACGGCATTGCAGATCAGGTCGTCCCAGGTGCCCTGGAAATTGCCGCGCCGGTAGAGCAGGCTTTCAGTCTGGCCGACGACCTCCTCCAGTTCCGCCTTGAACGGCGCGCGCTCGGTCTCGATAAGGGCGGCCATCTCGGGGTCGGGGGTGATGACATCCGAGAAGATCGGGATCAGCTTGTGCCGGAAACCCGTCATCCTGCCGCCCTGCACGTCCAGATCGATACGGGAGACGAACTTGCCGTGGCTTCCGCTGGCGATCAGGATCGTCTGCCCGACCAGCACCGGCTCGGGGATCGCGTCGTGGGTGTGGCCGGTCAGGATCACGTCGATGCCCTGGACGCGGTTGGCCATCTTGCGGTCAACGTCAAAGCCGTTGTGCGATAGCACGACGACCAGGTCCACGCCCTCGGCACGGACCTCGTTCACCACCTCCTGCATCCGCTCTTCCCGGATGCCGAACGAGTATTCGGGGAACATCCAGCGCGGGTTGGCGATCGGCATGTAGGGGAAGGCCTGGCCGATCACCGCGACACGCAGGCCCGCCTTGTCGAAGATCCTGTAGGGTTCGAAGGCGGGCTCGTCCCATTCGGCGTCGAAGATGTTGGCGCCGAGGAAGGGGAAGGGCAGGCTTTCCACGATCTCCTGCACGCGCGCGGTGCCAAGGGTCCATTCCCAGTGGCTGGTCATCGCCTCGACCCCCATCGCGTTCATCACGTTGACCACATCCTGCCCCTTGGTCAGGTAGCTGGTCATCGACCCGTGCCAGGTGTCGCCGCCGTCCAGAAGCAGGCTCTCGGGCCGCGCGGCGCGGATCGCCTTGACCACGGTCGCCACCCGGTCCATGCCGCCCATCCGGCCATAGCTGCGGCCGAGGGCAGCGAAGTCCTCGTAGCTGAGCGCATAGGCTTCGGGGCTACCGGGGGCGATGCCGAACATGTCGAGGAAGGCGCGGCCCACCACATGCGGCGGCAGGCCCTTTGCCTCGCCCACGCCGATGTTCCATTCCGGCTCGCGGAACCAGATGGGCCGCATCTGGGCGTGGATGTCGGTGACATGGATCAGCGTCAGGTTGCCGAAATCGTCGAACTGCAACAGCTGGTCCTGTGTCAGCGACTGCTGAGCGGCCAGCCGCGACCAGTTGCCGAAGCCCGAAGCCCCGACAATCGCCGAGGCGGCAAGGGAAGCCTGAAGAAACTCGCGCCGCGTGATCATCGCGTTCACTCCCTTTCGGGAAGGCTTCGCCGATCGCGCAGGCGCGTCATGCGGGCCGTCCCGTCATTTCCGTTGTCAGGGGCGGCCGGCCGAGGGACCGGCGGCCGCCCGGCCGGTCTAGTGCCGCACTGCGACGCCTTCGACCGAAAGCCCGTTGCCGCGCGAGGCGACGAACAGTTCCAGCGCCTTGAACTCGTCCGAGTTGGGCTTGAACGTCTCGGCCCGCGTGTCGCGTACGCAGCCCACGAACCGCTGTTGGGCCGACAGGATGCCCGCGTCCTTCAGCCGGTATGTGGGGAAGCCGTTGATCTGGCCCTGGCTCAGGTGGTCGGCGCGGATGAACTTGCCCTGATTGTCCTCGTGGCAGGAGGCACAGGACATCTCAAGCTGGCCGAAGCGGGTATAGTAAATCTCCTTCCCCTTTTCCCAGAACGGGGCGGCGGGGCCGTCGATGGCGACATTCACGGGCATTCCGCGCGATTGCATCGAGATCAGGGCCAACATGTCCTTCATCTCGTCGCCGGTCCATTTCCAGGATTCGAGGCCCATGCGTTCGGTCACGCATTTGTCGATGTAGTTCTCGACCGTCATCAGCGCGCCGGTCTTGGCGTCGACGCGCGGTGTCACCGCCCGCAGGCCCGCCATGCTTTCCGGCCCCTGATGACAACCGGCGCAGCTTTCGCCGTTCTTGCCGATGGGCGAGTTCCACATGTCGAGGCCACGGTCCACATAGACCATGCCCGGATTGTCGAAATCATCGCGTTCCAGATCACGGGTCTCGTCCTCGCGGTAGTGCCAGCCGGAATAGATGGTGTCCATCGTATCCTTCAGGAACTCCGGCGCGGGGGCGGACGTCACCATTTCGATGGGGCCGTTCTCGGTGTCGATGACCAGCTTGTCCTCGACCGGATCTGCCAGGACCGCGCCCGACAGGGCGAGCCCGCAGGCGAGCGCGGCAATTGCAGTGGCTGTGCGGTGCATGGCTCTCTCCTCCCCTTGGGCCGACCGCTAGCCGATCGCGATCGGCTTGACGTCCTCGTAGACCGAGCCGTCGTCGTCGTACCAGGTGAACTTGAACTCGCCGGCTGCGTCCACCTTGGCGTCGAACTCGAAATAGGGGTTCGTCGATACGGCCGGGTCGATGACGACGTCGATCACGTTCACCCCGTTCAGGTCGCAGGTGAAGCGGTTGATGATCTGGCGCGGGATCAGGTTGCCGTCCGGGCCCTTGCGCTGGCCGGATTCCATCTTGTGCGAGATCAGCGCCTTGATGGTGACGACCTCGCCCGCGGCGGCGGATTTGGGAACCTTCACCCGAGGTTTGACTTCTTCGACCATGGTGTCTCTCCTGTTCTCTCTCTCAGCCGCCGCAGCCGCCGATGGTGACCTTGACGGTGGCCTGTGCCCGGACGATCGAACCGTCGGCCATCCTGGCCATGGCGATCACGTCCTGGGTCTTGGCCAGACGGATGCGGGTGGCGGCGAACTGGCGGCCGGCGGCCGGGCCGAAGGTGAAGGTCGCCACTGCCGGTTCGGGGTTGCCCGAGGCCAGGAGCATGATCGCCACCGCGCCGGGCGCATCGACCGAAACCGGGACCGTGTTGCCGTTCTCGGCGATTTCCGGGGTGGTCAGGGTGATGCCGTCGGTGCCGGGGGCTGCCCCGCCGGTGAAGGCGGCGGTCAGCTCTTCCATGGTCGTGGCGGCGGACAGGCCGGGCAGGGCGGCGAAGGCGATGCCGCCAAGGCCGAGCGTCAGGGCTTTGCGTCTGCTGAGGGTCACGGGAAATCTCCTGTCTGTCTGGGGGCGGTCAGGTCCGGCCCGTCATTCCTTGAGGGTAAGCAGGTAGGCCACCACATCCTCGATCTGCTGGCCGGTCAGGATCGGGGGAAGGTCGCCCTCGGGCGCCTTGCCGGTATAGCCGCCACCGGGACGGATGAAGCCTTCGGTCTTGTAGAAGGCCGGCATGAAGGTGCCCTCGAAGGTCATCTTTGCATTGGCCACGATGCCGCGCAGTTCGGCCTCGCTCCACCGGCTGGCGACGCCATCGAGTGGCGGCGCGATATTGCCCGGAAACTGGACGTCCGGCAGGGCGGCGATGCTGTGACAGGCGACGCAATTGCCAAGGGCGTTGGTCGTCATCACCTTTACGCCGTTGGCCGGATCGCCCGGCACGCCGGTCAGGGAAGCTGCGACCTTGCCACCGTCATATGCCACGTCCTTCGGCGCAGTTTCGGGCAAGGCTGGCGTTGCAAGTGACAGCGAGACTGCCGTCACCAGACAAAGCTGGCGTGTCATCCGTATCCTCCCAGTAGTCCTCCAGCCACGACTATGTAGGGGAATCGGCCTTCGGGCAAGAAAAATATAGCAGGAAAACTATATAGCTATGTTTCAGGATCCCGCGATGAGCATCATTGCTCCTTAAGAGCTTGATCTGAAACGAACTTCTGGAAGTTCTCGCCGCTTTCATAGCCGTGGTCGCGCACCCAGATCAGCAAGGCCTTGGTCGTGACCTTGCCAAAGGCGCCGGGCATCATGGCGACGGCGGCGTCCGGCGCGGTGACGCCATCGGCGACTTCTTCCGGCAGGAAGATCAGCGTCGGAGTGAACATCACGCCCCAGCGCATCGCCATTTCCTTCTCGGACAGCGTTGTGCCATCGAAGTCGGTCACTTCGACATCGCCGAACAGGTTCATCTGCACGACGAAATAGGTGTCCCGGATCAGCTGCTCGATGGCCGGATCGGTGAAGATCTTCTCATGCATCTCGGTGCAGTAGATGCAGCCCCGCTGTTCGAAGATGACCATCAGCCGCTTGCCCTCGGCGTTCGCCTCTGCCAGGTCGTCGCGAAGATCCTTGAACGTCTCGCGCAACCAGGCGGGTTTGTGCAACCCGTCGTCCCCCAGTTCGACGGCAATGGCCGGAAGTGGCGACAAGAACGCGGCGACGATGGCTAGGGCGCGCAGCATGGCAGTTCCTTTCAGGTCAGGGTGCCGGACCAGTCGAAGTTGCGAATCAGCCAGTCGGCAATCAGGTTCACGGAGTTGGTGGCGATCAGGATGCCGAACAGGATCAGCATGACCCCCATCGCCTTCTCGACATGTCCCATCAGCGCGCGATGCCGTGCGACCCAGGCCAGAAATGGCCCTGCAAAGAAAGAGGCGAGGACGAAGGGAAGGGTCATGGACAGGCCGTAGACCAGCAGAAGCGCCGCCCCCCGCCACAGGTCGCCCATGCCCGAGGCGACCATCAGGATCGCCGCCAGCGCCGGGCCGACGCAGGGGGTCCAGCCGAAGCCGAAGGCCAGGCCCATCAGATAGGCTCCGGCCAGGGTGCGCGGGTTGCCCGCGCTTTCGACCCTGGCCTCGCGGTAGAGAAAGCCGATGCGCAGCACGCCAAGGAAGTGCAGCCCGAACAGGATCAGCACGCCACCGGCGACATAGGACAGCGGCTCTTTCCACTGCGCAAAGCTGCGGCCAAGAGCGGTGGCACCCAGACCCAGAAGCACAAAGATCGTCGTCACGCCAAGGGCGAAGGCCAGCGCCTGCACTACCAGCCGACCGCGCGCCCCGGGCGCTATGGCGTCACCGTGCCGAAGCTCCTTCACCGAAAGCCCCGCCATATACGACAGATAGAACGGCACCATCGGCAGGATGCAGGGCGACAGGAAGGACAGAAGCCCCGCCAGTGCCGCGCCGCCGAACGTGATATCAAGCATCGCCGCTCCTCCCACGGGAAGCTTTGCATTGCCTGCCGGGCAAAGCTAGATTACGATAGTTCTATGTTTCTATAAGGCTGTCAACGTGGCTGCGCGCCTGCTTCTGTCGCTCTGGCTTGTTATCCTGTCCGGCGCCGACGCGCTGGCGCGCGATGTGCGGCTTCTGATGTTCGAACAGCCCGGTTGCATCTACTGCGCGCGCTGGAACGAAGAGGTCGCTCCGGAATATCCGCTGACCGAGGAGGGCAAGGCCGCGCCTCTGCGCCGCCTGCAGCTTCGGGATCCCTTGCCCGACGGACTTTCGCTGGTCTCGCCGCTGGTGTTCACGCCGACCTTCGTCCTCGTGGCGGACGGTATCGAGATCGGCCGCATCGAAGGTTATCCCGGCGAGGATTTCTTCTGGCCGATGCTGGCCGGCCTGATAGCCGCCGCCGTGGACTGAGGCAGGCACATCGCAATGCCGCGCCAAAACGCATGCCTCCGGGCGATACGGGTTGCCCTGCGTGGCGGGCGCACGCCATAACGGAGCGGGGGAAACCGGGGCAGAAACAGCGTGATCGAAGGACAACTGCCGACACAGGGCAACGCCGAGGCCGCGGAAGGGGGGGATGCCCCGGACCTGCGCGCCCTGGTGGCTTGTGCCGAAGCCGCATCGACGTTGCTCAAGGCGATGGGGCACGAGGGGCGGCTCATGATCCTGTGCCACCTGAAGACCGGGCCGAAAAGCGTAACCGAACTTGAAAACCTGTTATCGGCGCGTCAGGCTATCGTCAGTCAGCAACTGGCGCGGCTGCGGCTGGAGGGGCTGGTCAGCGCCCGGCGTGAAGGGCAGGCGATCTACTATTCTCTGCTGGACCCAAAAGTCACCGAGATGATCGAGGCACTGGCCCGGGTCTTCGCCACGCACAGGGGCGGCTGAACAATCGGGGGAGGGTGAATGCTGGAAACGGTTCCAATCGGTGTGCTGGCGGCCCTCGTCGGTCTTGCGGGCGGTGTGGTGCTTGGCCTTGCGGCCCGGCTGGGCGACTTCTGCACGCTGGGAGCGCTGGAATCGGCCGCGTATGGCGGGGATCAGACAAGGCTGCGGCTTTGGGGCGTCGTGCTGGCGGTGGCGATCCTGACGACGCAGGGGGGGGCGATGGCCGGGCTGATCGACCTGTCGGGCACGTTCTACCACTCCCTGGAATGGAATGCGCTTGGATCGATCGTCGGCGGGCTGATGTTCGGCTATGGCATGGCGATGGCCGGAAACTGCGGCTTCGGCGCTCTGGTGCGGTTCGGCGGCGGTGACATGCGGTCCCTGGTCGTCGTGGTCGTGATGGGTATCTTCGGCTTCATCGCGCTGTCAGGTCCTCTGGCGCCGAGGCGCGTGCTGCTGTTCCCGCAACCCGAAGCGACCGGACCACAGGGCATCGTGCATGACCTCGGGCAGATCGGTCTGCCGCCTGCCGTGGTGATTGTCGGGATTGCGCTTGCGTTCCTGGCCTGGGCCATGTCGCACACCGAGCTGCGGCACAGCCCCCGGCAGATCGGCTGGGGCGTCGCTGCCGGGCTGGCGGTGGCCTGGTGCTTCATTGGCACCACCTGGCTTGCGCGTGAAAGCCTGGGCGAGATCGGGGTCGAAGGGCCGTCCTTCACGGCGCCAGTCGGACGCACTCTGATCTTCCTGATGACCTCGACTGCCGGAGGCATAACCTTCTCCGTGGGATCCGTGGTAGGCGTCATGGCAGGATCGCTGGCCGGTTCGCTGATCCGTGGCCTGTTTCGGTGGGAGGCCTGCGAGGACCCGCGCGAACTTCGCCGTCAGGTCGGTGGCGCCGCGCTGATGGGTATCGGAGGCGTGGTGGCGATGGGCTGCTCGGTCGGACAGGGCGTGACCGGCTTCGCGACGCTGGCCTGGTCGGGACCTGTCACGCTTGCCGCGATCGCTGCCGGCGCGCTGGTCGGTCTGCGCCGCCTGATTGCCGGTTTCCAGCCCGAGTAGGTCCCGGTCCGTCGGTCCCGGCCCGGTGCAGGAACCGCGGGAACATGCCCCGCGTCAGGCTAGTCCTGCTGCCGGTTGTCCCTGGCAACAGGCTCACCGGCCGTCGTGAGGGCAGGGTGGGGGTCCGGGCTCTTGCCGGAAAGCGCCTGCACCGCCTGGAACTGCGACAGGAAAATGCGCCCGGTGAAGTGGTCCATGAAGTCCGAACGTTTCAGCGCGTCCATGACCGGGCCCTTGACCTCGGACAGATGGAAACCGACCCCGGCCGACCCGAGCCGGTGAGCGATGGCTTCCAGGCTTTCCAGCGCGCTGGCGTCGATTGCGTTCACGGCAGGGCACATCAGGATGACGTGTTTCAGGGCCGGATGTTCGGCGATGCGGTCATAGATCGCATCCTCAAGCGCGCGGGCATTCGCGAAGTAGAGGCTTTCATCCACCCGGATCGAGAGGATGTCCGGTTCGGTGATCACCTTGTGACGGTCCACGTTCCGGAAATGCTCGGTCCCCGGCACCTGGCCCACAATGGCCATGTGCGGGCGCGCGGTACGCCACAGGAACAGCGCCAGCGACAGGGCCACGCCAGCCGTGATCCCTGTCTCGACCCCGACCCCAAGCACGGTCAGGATGGTCACGGCCATGGCGGCGAAATCGGCCTTGGAATAGGTCCAGGTTCGCTTGATGGCGGCAAGATCCACCAGCGACAGCACGGCGACGATGATGGTCGCGGCCAGCACCGCCTGCGGAAGAAAGCGGAACAGCGGGGTCAGGAACACCGTGGCGGCAAGGATGCCCACGGCGGTAAAGGCCCCCGCAAGGGGCGTCTCGGCCCCGGCATCGAAGTTCACCACGGACCGCGCAAAACCGCCCGTCACCGGATACCCGCCCGACAGGGCCGAGGCGATGTTCGAGGCGCCAAGCGCAGTAAGTTCCTGATTGGGCACAATCCTTTGCCGCCGCTTGGCAGCCAGGGTCTGCGCAACCGAGACCGACTCGACAAATCCCACCAGGCTGATCAGCACGGCCGGCAAAAGGAGCTGCTGCCAGAGCGCCATGTCAAACGAGGGAAGTACGAAAGGTGGCAAGCCAGCGGGAATTTCGCCGACGATCTTCACACCCTTTTCTGCCAACCCGAAGCCGACGACGGCCAGAATCGACAACATGATCGCAGCCACCGGTCCCGCCTTCGCGATCAGATCGGCCACCCGCGGCCGCAACCCTCGGGCCAGAAGCAGAGGCTTCAACTGCCTGCGGGTCCAGAACAGGAAGGCCGTCGCGGCAACGCCGATGACCAGCGTGTAGGGGTTGAGCCCCCCGATGCCTTCCACCATCCCGGTCAGGAGGTCCGGCAGCGTGTCTCCCTCGGCCCTGATGCCCAGAATGTGTTTCACCTGGCTGGTGGCAATCAGGATGCCCGAAGCGGTGATGAACCCCGAGATGACCGGATGGCTGAGAAAATTCGCCAGGAAGCCCAGCCTCAGGACTGACATCGCCACCAGGACAACGCCGGAAAGGAAGGCAAGCGTGATCGCCGCCGTCACATACTCGGCGCTGCCTGCCGCCGCCACCTGTCCCACCGCCGCCGCCGTCATGAGCGACACGACCGCCACCGGCCCGACGGCAAGTGTCCGGCTGGTGCCGAAGATCGCATAGGCGATCAGCGGCAGGATCGAGGCATAGAGACCGATCTGCGGGGGCAGGCCCGCCAACATGGCATAGGCGAGGCTCTGCGGCACCAGCATGATGGTCACGATCACTGCGGCGACCAGATCGCCTTGCGCCTCCAGTCTGGAATAGCCGGGGGCCCAGCCAAGGATTGGCAGGATGGACTTGAGGAATTTCAACGGCTTGGACCTTGGTTTACGTCACCGTGACAGGTTGCGGCTTGGCCATCCACTCGCGCCCGCGCAGCATGGCCTTCCAGTAGATCGGCGGCAGCATCCGTTCCTTCAGCAACCACGCCAGTTGGCTGGGCCGGGTGCCGTCGATGATCCACTTGGGGAATGAGGGCAGCAGCTTGCCGCCATAGCCGAATTCGGCCAGCACGATCCTGCCGCGTTCGACCGTCAGGGGGCAGGAGCCGTAGCCGTCATAGGCGACGTCCGCGTCCTTGATCAGGCCCATGTCCTTCAGCAGGTTATGTGCGACGACCGGGGCCTGCTTGCGCGCGGCGGCAGCGGTCTTGGCGTTCGGCGCGTTGCAGACATCGCCCAGTGAATAGACGTGCGGCAGGGTGTTGTGGCGCAAGGTCGCCCGATCGACATCCACCCATCCCGCCGCGTCGGCCAGCGGCGAGACCCGGACGAAATCGGGCGCGACCTGCGGCGGCACGACATGGATCATGTCGAAGCCGGTTTCGACCGTCTCGGTGCTGCCATCGGCATTGGTCCGGATGAAGAAGGCGGTTCTTGCCGGGCCGTCGACACGGGTCAGCCGATGCTGGAAATGCAGATTCGCACCGTATTTTTCGACGTATGCCATCAGCGCGGGCACATAGTCCTTCACGCCGAACAGCACCGCGCCCGCGTTGTAGAAGTCGATCTCGATGTTCCTGATCCGGCCGGATCGATACCAGTGGTCGGACGACAGGTAGAGCGCCTTCTGCGGCGCTCCGGCGCATTTGATCGGCATCGGCGGCTGGGTGAACACGGCGCGGCCGCGTTCCAGCCCCTTGACCAGTTCCCAGGTGTAGGGGGCAAGGTCGTAGCGGTAGTTCGAGGTGACCCCGTTGCGCCCGAGCGTTTCGGTCAGGCCTTCGATCCCCTGCCAGTTCAGCTTCAAGCCCGGGGCGACAACAAGTCGGCCATACCTGACGACCCGGCAGCCCTCCAGGATCACCACATTCTTGTCTGGCTCGAACGCTGCAACGGCGGCCTTGATCCATTTGACCCCCGCGGGGATCAGCGAGGCCATGGTCCTTGCCGTCGTCCCGGGATCAAAGATGCCCCCGCCGACCATCGTCCAGCCGGGCTGGTAATAGTGGATGTCCGTCGGCTCGATGATGGCAATGTCCAGGTCGGGCTTGCGCGCCTTCAGGCTTGACGCGACTGCAATGCCTGCCGCCCCGCCGCCGATGATGACAACGGCATGGCTTGCATCAACGGCGTCGCTGGGCGTGCGCCCGCCGTTCGCGATGCGGCGCACGACGCCGGCCATGTTGTAGCCCGCGGCACTGGCCGCCGCCAGGATCTCGGGCAGGGGACGGCCGCGCCCGCCTTCGGACAGGCACCAAAGCGTGGCCGATCGGGTCCCGGTGCGGCAATACGCCAGGATCGGCTTGGGCAGGCTGTCCATCAGGTCGCCGAAGGCAACCGCGTCGCCATCGCCGACCTTGCCGGACACGATGGGCAGATAGGCGGCCCGCATCCCCAAGGCCTCTGCTGCCGACCGAATTTCGGCAAATGTCGGCTGGTCCGGTCCCTCGCCATCGGGCCGATTGCAAAGGATCGACCTGTACCCTGCGGCAGAAAGTGCCGCCAGGTCCCCTGGCAGGATCTGTTCGGAAACCGACAGGGTGGCTGTGATCGGTTTGGCTGTCATTGGCTCTGTCCTCACGGAGATGTTCCCGTCTGCCACCTAAAGCTCGTTGATCGGCACTTTCAGAAAGCGCTTGCCGCTTTCGTCGGGCTCCGGAAGTTCCCCACCGCGCATGTTGACCTGAAGGGACGGGATGATCAGCCTCGGCATGGCCAGCGTCGCGTCCCGGGCTTCGCGAAGCTTCACGAACTCGTCTTCGCTGATGCCGTCCCTCACATGGATGTTGTGGGCCCTCTGTTCGGCCACCGTTGTCTCCCAACGGATGTCGCGGCCGTTCGGCCCGTAGTCGTGACACATGAACAGGCGCATCTCGCCCGGCATCGACAACACCCGCTTGATCGAGCGGTAGAGCGTGCGGGCGTCGCCCCCGGGGAAATCGGCACGAGCAGAGCCGCCGTCGGGCATGAACAGCGTGTCGCCGACAAAGGCCGCGTCGCCAACCACATGCGTCATGCAGGCCGGCGTATGGCCCGGGGTATGCATGGCAAAGGCGGTCATGGTGCCGATCTGGTAGGTGTCGCCATCCTTGAACAGCCGGTCGAACTGCGACCCGTCGCGCTGGAACTCGGTGCCTTCGTTGAACACCTTGCCGAAGGTGTCCTGGACGACGGTGATCTTCTCGCCGATGCCGATCTTGCCGCCGAGCTTGCTCTGGATATAGGGCGCGGCCGACAGATGGTCGGCATGGACGTGGGTCTCGATCAGCCATTCGAGGGTCAGGCCGTTCTTGCGGATGAAGTCGATCACCGCGTCGGCCGAGGCATAGCTGATGCGACCCGCCGCATAGTCGATGTCCATCACGCTGTCGAACACGGCACAGGCCGTGCTGGCCGGATCGCGGACAACATAGGTCACGGTATTGGTGGGCTGGTCGAAGAAGGCGGTCACTTCCGGCTTTACCGAGCGGTCAATGGCATGCGGAATCGGGGCGATGGCAGTCATGGGTCGATCCTCCGGAGCGGTCAGGCGGTTTGGCGTTGGGGCAGGGATTGCAGCCAGCGGGCGACAAGGATGCCGGCCCCCATCGAGATCAGGAACAATGCGGTCGGCCATGGCGCAAAGCCAAGCGCCGGGACGGCGCCGCCGGGGCAGAACCCGGAAATGCCCCAGCCCACGCCGAACAGGGCAGAGCCGCCGACAAGCCGGGCGTCGATCGTTTTCGTGGCGGGAAGATGGAACTGCTTGTCAAGCAGCGGGGCCGAACGGGCACCGAAGATCAGGCGGTATCCGATGGCGGTTGTCAGCAGCGCACCGCCCATGACGAAGGCGAGGCTTGCGTCCCAGGTCCCGAACAGGTCGAAGAAATTGAGAACCTTGGCAGGATTGCCCATGCCCGAGATGGCGATCCCGAGGCCGAAGATCAGTCCTGCCACGAGGGCGGAAAGGATACGGTTCATCGGTTCATTCTCCAAAGCCGTGACGGATGACGGTAACGGTGGCGAACGTCGTCGCCATGAAGGTCAGGGTGGCGACCAGCGACCGCGGCGACAGTCGGGCCAACCCGCAGACGCCATGTCCCGAGGTGCAGCCCGACCCGTAGGTCACTCCGATGCCCACGACGACGCCACCGACGGCCAGAAGCAGCCCGCTCGTGGGCGAGGAAAAGCCGAACTCGAACCCGAACCGGGTTGCGATGAACGGGGAGGCAATGGCTCCGAGCAGAAAGGCGAGCCTCCAGAAGCTGTCGGGATTGCCGGGCGACAGCACGCCCCCCAACATGGCGGTCATGCCTGCGATCCGACCGTTGAAGGCCATCAGGATGACGGCGCCGAGGCCGATCAGGACACCTCCGAGGAACGAGGCAAGGGGCGTGAATTCGGTGATCATCTCGCTGGCTGGCTCCGATACTTGGGGTCATGCATTGAAGTCTGGACGGCGGTCTTGATGCCTGTCGTGCAGGTCGCGACGCGGATGGGCTGCGACCATCCATGCGGCCCGGGCGGCGAACAGGGCGGCAAGCTGCGGCAGGACGGCGGCGGACGGCACGGCGCAGCCAGGCAGGATAGGGGGCGTGTGGTCTGGCGATCCGACATTTGCCGTCTTATCCTCCTCCTGGACAGCGAGTATTGCTTTGTATATTCGAAAGTGCTAAAGTGTCAAGCATGGAAATGAGCATCTCTGATGAAGCTATCGGAGCCATTTCGGCGAAAGCCGAAGAGGTTGCGGCAACACTGGACGCCATGGCCAATCCCAAGCGCCTTCTGGTGATGTGCACCCTTCTGAAGGGAGAGAGGTCCGTCGGCGACCTCGCCGAGATCGTGGACCTGACGCCAGCCGCCCTGTCGCAGCATCTGGGAAAGATGCGGGCGCTGCGTCTGGTGGCGACGCGCCGCGACGGGCAGACGATCTACTACAGTCTGGCCAGCACCCAGGTGAAGGCCGTGCTCGAGACGCTTTACCGGGTCTACTGCGTGCCCGATTGCTGAGGCGCGAGGCGATCCAGGAGACTGCCGCGATTGACGGTGACATCCGCAATCGTCATGTCGTCCAGCACGGACAGGAAGGCGCGCAAAGCTCTTTGCAATCCGCGGGATAGGTGGCAGACGCCCAGCAGCGGGCAGGTGTTCGTCTCGGTGTTGAAACACTCGGCCAGATCAAGCGGGCCTTCCGTCCAGCGCACCACCTCGCCCACGACGATCTGGTCGGCAGGTCGCGCCAGCCGCATGCCGCCATTGCGCCCGCGAATTGTCTGGACATAGCCGCGCTGACCCAGGTCGTGGGCGACCTTGACGAGGTGGGCCCTGGAGATCCTGTGCACCCGCGACACCTCGTCAACCGTGACGATCTCGGGATCGCGGAGGGCGACATACTGCAGGATCCGCAGCGCGTAGTTCGAGTATTGGGTCAGACGCATCTGCGGCCGCTCTTGCGACAAAAATTCATATAAAAGATACAACTTTGATGACCATCCTGCAATATCCCGGTGGAAAACCCCGATTCGAGAAACGGTCGGATGCGATCCTCGCACTGGCTTCACGCCCTTCCCGAGCTCCCTCGGAAAGGGTCGAAACATGGCTCTCCCATGACGGAGCCGAAGTCTGGCCCAGCCTGCGGGCGGCCCCGCCTTGCGCCAGGCCGGCGCCAGGCCGAGACCGGAAAGCGCACTGCGTCGTGGTGCCTCCGGCCTGTCCGCCGAAGAAGCCGGGACGAAGCATTTCGGCGTGATCGCGGCGCGGAGGATTTCATGCTAGGATTGTCTGGTGCCACTGCACCTGTTGCCAGTCCAGGTGCCGACTGCGCGATGTCCTGTCGGGGCAATCCACCGGCGTTGCGGGACAAAGACAGGGTAGCCCGGGCGCCAGTATCCTGAAGGAAGGGGGACGAGCATGTCCGAAAAGCCGGTCAAGTCACCAGGCAGGGGCGCCGCACTGCGGCAGCTGGAGCATGCCTCGGTCCCGGCCCTGGCCGAACCTCCGGCGCCGCAGCGGCCGGCACATGCGCGTGAAACGCTCGATCGCGGCGTGAGGGCGACGATGGCGCGGCTCAGCGGTGGCGTCTCGGCCCATGCGTTCATCACCGCCTGGACCGACTGGGCCTTCCACCTGAGTGAGGCGCCCGGACGTCAACTGGACCTGATCGAGCATGCGCAGCAGAACGCGCTCAAGCTGATCGCCCATGCCATGCGCACCGATGCGCAAGACCCGCCTCCCTTCAAGCCGAAGCCCTACGACCACCGCTTCAACCACGCGGACTGGCAGAAGCTGCCATTCCGGCTGTGGCAGCAGGGCTTCCTCGCCGTGCAGGACTGGTGGGACCACGCCACCGACACTCTGCGCGGCCTGCGCCCCGAGGATGCGGACCGCGTCCGTTTCTTGGCGCGGCAGGCGCTGGACACGGTCTCGCCTTCAAACTTCCCGATGCTCAACCCCGAGATCATCGCAGCGACCGTGGCCACGGGCGGGCGCAACCTGACCGAAGGGGCCACGCATCTTGCGCACGACATGGTCAAGACCCTTACCCAGACCCACGACCCGGCACCCGAAGGGTTCCGGGTGGGGCAGGATCTGGCCTGCACGCCGGGGACGGTGGTTTTCCGCAACGATCTTTTCGAACTGATCCAGTACGCGCCACAGACGGACAAGGTTGTGTCCGAGCCGATCCTGATCGTGCCGGCGTGGATCATGAAATACTACATCCTCGATCTGTCGCCCCACAACTCGATGGTCAACTACCTCGTCGGCCAGGGGTTCACGGTCTTCATGATCTCGTGGTGCAACCCGACGGCCGCGCAGGCCGACCTGTCGCTGGACGATTACCGCAGGAGAGGCGTCATGACCGCGCTGGAGGCGGTGAACCGGATCGTGCCGGACCGCAAGGTGCATGCGGTCGGCTACTGCCTTGGCGGCACCATGCTTGCCATCGCGGCGGCGACCATGGCGCGCGACCGGGATGACCGGCTTGCCAGCATCACGCTGATGGCCGCACAGGTGGATTTCGCCGAGGCGGGGGAACTGATGCTGTTCGTCGATGAAAGCCAGGTGGCCTTCCTCGAGGACATGATGTGGGATCAGGGCTATCTGGACCGGCCGCAGATGGCGCGGACCTTCTCGACGATCCGGTCCGAGGATCTGATCTGGAGCCGGGCCGTCCGGCGCTATCTGCTTGGCGAGGACGACCTGCCGACGGACATGGGTGTCTGGGTGGCCGACACCACCCGGATGCCCGCGCAGATGCATTCGCAGTACCTGCGCGGACTGTTCCTGGAAAACCGGCTGACTGCCGGGCGTTTCTCGGTCGAGGGCCGGGTGATCGCGCTTAAGGACATCTCGGCCCCGATGTTCGTGGTCGCCACCGAAACCGACCACATCGCGCCGTGGAAATCGGTCTACAAGACCCAGCTTTTCACCGATTGCGACCTGACCTTCGTGCTGACCAGCGGCGGGCACAACAGCGGGATTGTCAACCAGCCGGGAAACCCGCGCAGCCATTTCCGTCTGTCGCATCGCGCTGCCGGCGCGTTGTATGTCGGCCCGGACGACTGGCCGGCAAAGGCGCACTCCCGGCAGGGTTCCTGGTGGCCCGACTGGAAGGACTGGCTGGAAGGCCACAGCAGCGGGCCGGTCCTGCCGCCCGCGCCCGGCGCGCCGGCCGAGGGCCTTGCGCCCCTCGGCCCGGCACCGGGGACCTATGTGTTCCAGACCTGACGCATCGGCCGCTCTGCTGCGAATGGATGCCCCGATGACCAGTCCCCGGCTGGCCTTTCAGGGCGCGGCAGGTGCCGTCACAGGGTCGCGCTTCCGGTTCGGGGCAGCGGCCGGAGAGGGGCAGCCCGGTCCCGGCGATTGACGGCTCCCTCATGCAGGGGGTGTCGGCACGATCGGCAACCGGATGCTCGCCACCAGCCCGGCCGCATGGCCGGGGCGGGGCGATTGCAGGTCAAGTCGGCTGCCGATGCGTTCGGCGATTGCCGACACGATGGCGAGGCCAAGCCCGCTTCCTTCCGCTTGCGCGCCGGCGCGCTCGAAGCGGTCGGTCAGACGGTCCATCAGGGCGGGCGGCACGACCGCACCGTCGTTTGCCACGGCGAAAGTGCCGTCCTGCTGCAGGCACACCTCGGCCGCGCCCCCTTCGGCCCCGTGCCGCAGCGCATTCTCCACGAGATTGCGGAAGAGGATGGCGAAGGCGTCGGGGTCCAGGTCGGACATCACCGGCGCCTCCGGCAAGGTCAGGACGATCCGCCCCGGACCGGCAAGGCGCTGCATGTCCTCGGTCAGGATGCGGGCAACCGGCCGCAGGTCCGCCGGGTTGTCCAGCCGCAACCGTCCGCCCTCGGCCCGCGCAAGTTGCAGCAGGCGCTCCGACAGCCCGGTCAGGCGCTTCAGCGTCGCCTCGATCCCGGCCGCCCGCGCCTGTGCCTCGGCATCCCGCGTCTCGCTCTGAAGCCGCTGCGCCTGGGCGATCGCGCCGGCCAGCGGTGTGCGCAGCTCGTGCGCGGCGTTCGCCGCAAAGCTGCGTTCCGCCTCGAAGGCAGCGGCCAGCCGGGCCAGAAGGCCGTTCATCGTGGTGGCAAGCGGCGCGATCTCGGCTGGCAGATCGGCACTGGCCACGGGGCTCAGATCGCTTGCCCCGCGCGCAGACAGACGGTCGCGGAACTGGCGCAAGGGCGCAAGGCTGGCTCGGACGGCCAGAACGATGGCAATAAGCGCCACGGGCAGCACGATCAGAAGCGGCAGACCAAGGCCCATCTGGATCTCGCGGGCGACGCTCGCGCGGTGATCCAGCGGCTCGGCGACGGTGATGCGGATGGTGCCCCGCACGGCCGCTTCGTTGAAGATCCGGTGCGTGGCCGTCTGGCGGAACCCGGTCCCGTCCCAGGCCGGAAAGGTTGCAGGGTCGGCGGCATGCGATTGCAACAGGATGCGGCCCTGATCGTCGCGCACGATGTAGGTGAAGAACTCGTCGTGCTCGCGGATCGCGGCGAGGCGCTGGCTGATGCCCGCTTCCTCGCGGTTCAGGATGTCGACCACGGCAAGCGGCAGGATGCGCTGCGCCGTTTCCTGAAGGGCAGCGTCGAAGACCTCTTCGATTTCGCCCCGGGCAAGCAGCGCCGTAACGCTGGCCGCGGCGGCCCAGATCAGCGTGAGCGCAAGGCCCAGCCAGAGCCCGAGGCGCCCCTGAAGGCTGCGCGGCGCCCTCATGCGCGGCCCAGCCGGTAGCCGAGGCCGCGTTCGGTCTCGATCACCCCGGCGCCCAGCTTCTTGCGCAGGCGGCTGACATGGACCTCGATCGTGTTGCTTTCGATCTCGGCGCCGAAGGCGTAGAGCTTTTCTTCCAGCTGCGCCTTGGACAGAAGCTGGCCGGGGCGGGACAGGAACGCCTCGAACAGCGCCCATTCGCGGGCGGTCAGGGTGACGGGCCGGCCATCGCGATGGATGCTGCGGGCGGCAAGGTCGATCGTCAGGGGCCCGTGGATGACGATGGGATTGGGGTTGCCGGCATAGCGCCGCGCGACCGACCCGATACGCGCGGACAGTTCGGCAAGGTCGAAGGGTTTCACCATATAATCGTCGGCCCCCGCGTTCAGACCCTCGATCCGGTCACTGATCTGGTCCAGCGCGGTCAGGATGATGACGGGCGTCACATCGCCCGCGGTCCGCAGGCGGCGCAGGAAGGGGATACCCCGGCCATCGGGCAGCATCAGGTCCAGAAGCACCAGGTCGAAGCCTGCGCCCGTCATCGCATCCCCGGCCGCGTCCAGGCGCTGCACCCAGTCGATGGAATGGCCGTCGGCGGCGACCTGGTCGCGCACGGCCGCGCCCAGAACCATGTCATCCTCGATCAGCAATATGCGCATTGTCTCTTGCCGTCCCTCCGGGCCTTTCCCGCCTTGTTCTGAGCCGCCCGCCTGACAGCAGGCTGAAGCAGCCTGCCAGCCGCCTTCAGGCTACGGTAAGCTTCGGCGCGTATCCCGGTTTCCAGACCGGCCGTGTCGCGGAGTGTGGCCCATGCGAAAGACCCTGACAATTCTGGCCTTCCTGGCAGCACTTCCAGCCGGAGCAGCCCTTGCCGATGACGATTGCTTCGTTCCGATGGCCGATTGGCAACCGCGCGAGGCGGTCGCCAGGTTCGCGGCCGCGCAAGGCTGGACGGTGCGCCGGATCAAGATCGACGACGGCTGCTACGAGATCGACGGTCGCGACGCGAAAGGCCGCGCGATCGAGGTGAAGCTGCATCCCGGAACGCTCAATATCGTCGAGATGGAATTCGAGGATGACGGTCACGGGCGCGAACGCGAGGGACAGGAAAATGACTGACCCGGCTTCGGCTCTTGCTGCGGGTGCCGCGACGGTGCGGGTCTGGGATCCGCTGGTGCGGCTGTTCCACTGGGGCCTCGTCGCCGCTGTCGCCGCCGCATGGCTGACCGCCGACGAGCTGCAGCCGATTCACGAAGTGGCGGGCTACGCGGTTGCGGGCCTGCTGGCCGTCCGACTGGTCTGGGGCTTTGTCGGCAGCCGCTACGCGCGCTTTGCGCAGTTCGTGAAGGGGCCGGGGGCGACGCTGGCCTACCTTGGCGCCATGCTGCGCGGGCAGGAGCGTCGCCATCTGGGACACAACCCGGCCGGCGCCGCAATGATCCTGGCGCTGCTCTTGACGCTCTCGGGCACCGCCTTGACAGGCTGGCTGATCGCCGACCCGGCGCGCGTGGCGATGCTGCCTGCCCTGCCGCAGGTCGTGGCCCCAGCCTGGGCGGATGAAGACGGCGACGAATATGGCGAGCGGCGAGAGACCGACGGTCCGCTGAAAGAGGTGCACGAGGCCCTGGCGAACCTCCTGCTTCTCCTGATCGCGGCCCATGTCGGCGGGGTTGTCCTTGCCTCGGTCCGTCACCGCGAGAACCTCGCCCGCGCCATGGTCACCGGCCAGAAGCGCGCAGCCGCCCCGGGCGACATCGCCTGATCCGTTTCCCCGACCACCCCTCCCTGTGGTCCGACTGGCCCCGCCCTGTCCCGGCGGGGCCTTTTCTACCTGACGGCAAGCTGAAGCAGAAAATCCCCGCGCGTCAGGAATCGCTCAGGTCCGGGGCCCAGGTTGCTGCCATCAGATCGAAGGAGACCAAGCCATGACATCCCGACTTTCCCTTCTTTTCGCCTCGACCTCCCTGACCCTGGCGCTCGGCCTGCCGGCCCTTGCTGCGGTGCCGACCCCGGCCAGCACGACTGACCGCTGCGGTGGCATCTGCGCCGCGGTGTTCAGCGCGGATGACCTCACCGCGCAACTGATCCGGGTCAGCGGCGATGACGACGACCACGACGAGGAAGATGACGAAGACGACGACCACGAGGATGACGACGACCACGAGGATGACGACGACAGGGCAGAGCATTGCGAGGAAGACGATGGCGACGATCAGGTCTGCATGCGCACAGGTGGACGGGGCAATCCCGCGCCCGCTGGCACCGTGGCGCCACCCGCGAACGGGCTGTTCGGCAACGGCGCGCCGCCCGCTGTCGTGACCAGGTGATCCTCACCCGCTTCCTGGCCCCCGCCCCGCGGGGGGCCATTTCCTGTCGAAAGGACCTCCGATGAAATCCCTTCTCGCGACTCTCGCCCTGACCACGGCGCTGACCCTGCCGGGGCTGGCGCTGGCCCGCCCGGTGACGCTGACCACCACGCTGAACAACTATGGCGGCGATGGCGCCTACCTCGCGCTCTACGTCACCGATCCCTCCGGCGCCTATGCCGGCAGTCTCTGGCTGGCGGGCCGCAAGTCGAAGTATTACAAGCACCTCGACGACTGGTATGCCGCGACGGGCGGTGATCCGGCGCAGATCAACGGCATCACCGGCGCCAGCGTCGGCGCCGGCCGGACGCTCGAGATCACGCTGGACCTGGCCGACGCGCTGTTCGACGCGGGCTACACGCTGCACATCGACGCCGCGGTCGAGGACATGCGAGACAGCCCCAACGAGATCGCGGTGCCGCTGACCAGCGCCGGGGCCGGCACGCCCGTGCAGGGCCGCCGCTATATCGCCAGCTTCGTCTACCAGTAGAGGTCCGGTCCCATGATCCGCGCGCTTCACCGCTGGCCGGGGCTTATGGCCCTGGGTCTCGTGATCGTCCTCGCCCTCAGCGGTGCGGCGCTGTCGGTCTTTCCGGCGGCGGATCGGCTCTCGGCCCCGCAGGCCGTGGCGGGCCAGAGCGTGGCCGATCTGGCCGCCCGCGTGGCCGCCAGCCATCCGGGGCTGGAAGAGATCCGCCGCTCTCCCTCGGGCCGGATCACCGCCTGGTGGTTCGATGGCGGCACGCCTGGCTCGGCGGTGGTCGACCCGGCGACCGGGGCGGATGTCGGATCGGCCGACCCGAACCCGGTGGAACGCTGGCTGACCAACCTGCACCGGTCGCTGTTCCTGGACGACGCCGGGCGGCTGGTCATGGCTGCGGGCGCGGCGGCGATGCTGGTGCTGGCGCTGTCAGGCGCGGCGCTGGTGGCCCGGCGCACCGGGGGCTGGCGGCGCTGGTTCGCCCGCCTGCGCGGGCCGCTGGCCGGACGGTTGCACGCCGAGATCGCGCGGGTTGCCGTCGCTGGCCTTGCCCTGTCGGCGGCGACGGCGCTGTGGATGACGGCCTCGACCTTCGACCTTCTGTCCGACGATGCGCCACGCCCAGCCGATCCGGCGACGGTCAGCGGGCAGACGGGGTTTCCGCTGGACCGGATGGCCGCGCTGCGGGACGTGCCGGTCAGCGCCCTGCGCAAGCTGAGCTTTCCCTACGCCGGCGATGCGCAGGACGTCTATACCCTGGCCACCGATACCGGCATCGGCCTGATCGACCAGGGCACCGGCGAGATGCTTTCCTGGGCAGATCCGACGCCGCTGCAGCGGGTGTCCGAGACGATCTACATGCTGCACACCGGGCAGGGTGCGGCGGCGCTGGGGCTGATCCTGGGCCTGATCGCGCTGGCCGTGCCGGTGATGGGCGCAACCGGCGCGCTGGTCTGGTTTGCCGGGCGGCGAGGCCGGCCACGGCTGCGCGACAACGCCCCCGCGGGCCGCGCGCAGACGGTGATCCTGGTGGGATCCGAAGGCGGCAGCACCTGGGGCTTTGCCGCGACGCTGGCCCGGGCGCTGCGGCAGGCGGGGCAATCGGTGCATGTCGCAGCCATGTCCGCCTTCGACCCCGCCCGTCACCCCCGGGCGGAACGCTTCCTGATCCTCGCCGCCACCTATGGCGAGGGCGATGCGCCCGTTTCGGCCAAGGGCTTCCTCGAACGCCTGGCGCGCATGACCGCGGCACCGACCGCTCCACTGGCCGTGCTGGGCTTCGGCGACCGCAGCTTTCCGGCCTTCTGCGCCTTTGCGGCCGAGGTGGAGACCGCCGCCCGCGCGAGGGGCTGGGAAACGCTGTTGCCCATGGACAGCGTGGACCGCCAGTCGCCGCAGGACTTCGCGCGCTGGGGCCGGGCGCTGGGGCAGGCCCTTGGCCTTGCGCTGGAGCTTCACCATCAGCCCGACCGCCCGGCCGCCGAAGGTCTGACCCTGACCTCCCGCCGCGATTACGGCGCCGAGGTGCAGGCTCCGACCGCGATCCTTCGGTTCGACCTGCCGAAGGCGGGCCTCTTTGCGCGGCTGACCGGCCGGGGGTTCGCGCGATTTCAGGCCGGCGATCTCCTGGGCATCCTGCCAGAAGGCTCTTCCGTGCCGCGGTTCTATTCGCTGGCCTCGGGCAGCCGCGACGGCTTTGTCGAGATCGTCGTCAGGAAACATCCCGGCGGCCTCTGCTCCGGTCAGCTTCTGGCTCTGGAGCCGGGCGACCGCGTGCAGGCCTTCCTGCACCGCAACCCTCGCTTCCATGCCGGGCAAGGCCGGACGCCGCTGATCCTGATCGGGGCGGGCACCGGGATCGGGCCGCTTGCGGGGTTCATTCGCGCCAATGCGCGCCGCCGCCCGGCGCACCTGTTCTTCGGAATGCGCCATGCGGACAGCGACTTCCTCTATCGCGAAGACCTTGCCAACTGGAAGGCCGACGGGCGCCTGTCCTCCCTGACGACCGCCGTCTCGCGCGGCGCGCGGCCGCATTATGTGCAGGATGCGCTGCGGGCCGAGGCAGAACAGGTGGCCGAGGCGGTCCGCCGGGGCGCAAGGGTGATGGTCTGCGGCGGACGCGAGATGGCGCAAGGCGTCTGTCGCGCGCTGGAAGACATCCTCGCGCCGACGGGACTGACGCCGGCGATGCTCAAGGCCGGGGGGCGCTATGTCGAGGATGTCTACTGACCGCGTCCGCCATGCGCTGAACGGCCAGACCATGGGCACCCGCTGGTCGGCGCTGTTCTTCGCTGTCCCGGACCTTGACCCTCGCCCGGTGCAGGCCGCCCTTCAGGCCGCTGTGGATGCGGTCGATGCGCAGATGTCCACCTGGAAACCGGACAGCGACCTGATGCGCCTGAACGCGGCACCCGTCGGGGAATGGCAGGACATCCCCAGCGATCTGGCGCGGGTTCTGGCCCTTGGCCTGACGGTCGGCCGCGCCTCGGGCGGGGCTTTCGACATCGGGATGGGCGATGCGGTGCAAGCCTGGGGCTTTGGCCCCAAAGCTGCCGATCCTCCCGCCATCCGCACCGCGATGCAGGTCGCGCGACGTCCGGCTCACGAGGTGCTGGAGCTCGATGCCACCCGGCTGCGCAAGACCGCGCCCCTGACGCTGGACCTGAACGGCATCGCCAAGGGCCATGGCGTGGATCGGCTGGCCGAGGTGCTGCACGACCACGGTGTCCGCGACGCCCTGGTCGGCATCGACGGCGAGATGCGCGCCATGGGCCTGCGCCCCGACGGCACGCCGTGGACGATTGCCGTCGAGGCGCCCGACCGTGACCGCCGCGCGCCCCATTCCATCCTGGCGCTCGAGGATGCGGCCGTGGCCACTTCTGGGGACTATCGCCACTGGATCACCGTCCAGGGTCGCCATCTGTCGCACACGATGGACCCGGCGCGCGGCGCGCCGCTTCTCGCCGCGCCCGCATCCGTCACCGTGATCGCGCGCACCTGCGCCGAGGCCGATGCCTGGGCGACGGCTCTGATGGTCCTGGGCGTTGATGCGGGCGCACGGCTTGCAACGCAGAAAGGGCTCGACGCCCTGTTCCTCAGCCGCCCCGGGGCGGGCGATGTGCAAGGCCTCGGCGTCGGGCGCATCTTCTCGGACGGGTCCGCGCCGGCCTGCCCGGCCGTTCCGGCCTGATCCCACCGGATCCGGCGCAGGCAGACCGGCCCGGGTCTGATGTGCCGCATCCGCAACTGCGCTCAGATAGGCCATTGCCCCGGTGGCACGATCGCGCCAGAGTCAAGTGCCCGACGGGGCCACGGCCGCGTCGGGGCCCAGGGCGCCCTTCGCGCGATGCCGACACCCGACCCAGCCAGAGGCCCGGATGGCCCGACCGCCGCTCCTGATCCCGCGACCCGAGGGGCTCTACTGCCCCGCCGGCGACTTCTTCATCGACCCCACGCGCCCCGTGCCCCGCGCGCTTGTCACCCACGGCCATTCCGACCATGCCCGCGCGGGGCACGGCGCCGTCATGGCCACGGCCGAGACGCTGGACATCATGGCCATCCGCTATGGCGAGGACTTCACGCAAAGCCGCCAGACGGCCGGGGACCCCATCCGGATCGGCGAGGTGACGGTCAGCTTCCACCCGGCGGGCCATGTTCTCGGCTCGGCCCAGATCGCGGTGGAAGGGCAGGGGCAGCGCATCGTGGTCTCGGGCGACTATGCCCGCGTCCCCACCCCCACCTGCGACCCGTTCGAACCGGTTCCCTGCGACATCTTCGTCACCGAGGCGACCTTTGCGCTTCCGGTCTTCCGCCACCCCCCGCCGCAGGCCGAGATCGCCCGGCTTATGTCCAGCGTGCGGGCCTTCCCCGACCGCGCGCACCTGATCGGGGCCTATGCGCTGGGCAAGGCGCAGCGGGTGATCGCGGCGATCCGTCAGGCCGGCTGGGACGCGCCGATCTACGTCCACGGCGCGCTGCAACGGCTCTGCGACTATCACGTCGCGCGGGGCATCGACCTGGGCGAGCTCCGCCCCGCCACCGCCGGGCAGAAGGCCGATTACGCCGGCGCCATCGTCATCGCGCCGCCCTCGGCCTTCGCCGCCACCTGGGCGCAGCGCTTCCCCGATCCGGTCATCGCCTTCGCCTCGGGCTGGATGCAGGTCCGCGCCCGTGCCCGCCAGCGCGGAGTGGAACTGCCTCTTGTGATCTCCGACCATGTGGACTGGCCGAACCTCACCGCCACCATCGAGGAGCTGAACCCGGCGGAAGTCTGGATCACCCACGGCCGCGAGGACGCGCTGATGCGCTGGTGCGACCTGACGCAGCGCGCCGCGAAGCCCCTCCATCTCGTCGGCTACGAGGACGAGGCGGAATGAGCCTTTCTGCCTTCGCAACCCTCCTCGAACGGCTTGCCTTCACTCCGCAAAGGCTCGGCAAGGAACGCCTGCTCGCCGCCGCCTTCGCTAGCCAGCCCGACCCCGAACGCGGCCTGATGCTGGCGGCGCTGACCGGCGATCTGAAGCTGCGACAGGTCACGCCCAGCCTGCTGCGCGGGCTGACCGAGGCGCGGGTGGATCCCGTGCTTTTCGCCGCCAGCTACGATTTCGTCGGCGACCTGGCCGAGACCATCGCGCTGATCTGGCCCGAGGGCACGCGGTCCGACCCGCCCCTGTCCGAGGTCGTCCACGAACTTTCCACCACGCCGAAAACCCGCCTGCCGGCGCTGATTGCCGGACGGCTCGACGGCCTCGGCACCTCGGAACGCTATGCCTACCTGAAGCTCGCCACCGGCGCGTTGCGGGTCGGTGTGTCGGCAAGGCTCGCGCGCAGCGCCTTTGCCGGCTGGGCGGGCCTGCCCCTGACCGAAATCGAGGAGATCTGGCACGCCCTCGCGCCGCCCTACACCGAGCTTTTCGCCTGGGCCGCCGGTGCCCCGCGCCCCGAAGCCGCCCTCCGCGCGCCCTTCCGGCCGGTGATGCTTTCAACCGCCACCGACCTTGAGGCCCTTTCACAACTGGACCCCGGCGATTTCGCCGCCGAATGGAAATGGGACGGCATCCGCATCCAGGCGGTCAGCGATGGCGGGACGCGGCGGCTCTACTCCCGGACCGGAGAGGACATCGGCGCCGCCTTTCCCGACGTTCTCGCGCTTATGGACTTTGACGGCGCCCTCGATGGCGAGCTTCTGGTGCGGCGCGGCGACGAGATCGCGCCCTTCGGCGACCTGCAACAGAGGCTGAACCGCAAGACGGTGACACCGGCGCTGCTGCGCTCACACCCGGCGGGGCTCAGGCTTTACGACCTGCTGATCTGGCAGGGGCAGGATCTGCGCGACCGGCCCTATGACGCCCGCCGCGCGGTGCTGGCCGGGGCGGTGGCGGGGCTCGATCCGCGCATCGATCTGTCGCCGCAGCTGGACTTTTCCACCTGGGACGACCTCGCCGCGCTGCGCGCCGCACCCCCCCTCGCGGTGATCGAGGGCGTGATGCTGAAACGCCGCGACAGCCCCTATCTGGCCGGGCGGGTGCGCGGCCCCTGGTTCAAGTGGAAGCGCGACCCCTACCTCATCGACGCGGTGCTGTTGTATGCCCAGCGTGGCCATGGCAAGCGGTCGGGCTATTACTCCGACTTCACCTTCGGCGTCTGGAACGGCGACGAGCTGGTGCCGGTGGGCAAGGCCTATTTCGGCTTCACCGACGCAGAGCTGAAGGAACTCGACCGTTTCGTGCGCAACAACACGGTGGATCGCTTCGGTTCCGTCCGGGCGGTGGCGCGGACCCGCGTCGTCGAGGTGGCCTTCGAGGGGCTGAACCGCTCCAGCCGCCACAAGTCCGGCGTGGCGATGCGCTTTCCCCGCATCAACCGCATCCGCCCCGACAAGCCCGCTGCCGAGGCGGATCACCTGGCCACCTTGCAGGCCCTGCTCGACCGCGAGACCACAGGGGTTGACGAGGGGTAAATACCCCCGCGCAGGGCCATTGAGTCCGATCGGATCGCCGTTGCCGTCCTGCATGGACGGGGCCGGACCGGATACCCGTCAGCCCTCAGCCGCCCCGCTGACATGCCGCGCGGCAGCCCTTGATGCCGCGCCCGCTGCCGCGCGCATGTCCAGCCCGCGCACCAGCCCCGCGGCAAGCGTGCCGATGAAGGCGTCGCCCGCCCCGTGGCTGGACACCGCCCGCACCTTCTCGGCCGGCAGCGCAAACCCCGCTTCCCCCTCGGCCGCCGCCAGGCCCAGACTGCCCGCGGTGACGATCACCGCCGGGAACCGCAACGCCAGCCTCTCGGCCGCCGCGCGCGCCTCCGCCAGCGACCGGACGGCGCCCGCGCCCATCATCTCGGCCTCGACGGCGTTCACCACCAGCAGATCGACCAGCCCCGCCAGGTCCGCCGACAGTTCCCGCGCCGGGGCGGCATTCAGCAGGCAGCGCACGCCCCGCGCCCGTGCCTCGCGCGCCGCCGCCCGGTTCAGCGCCTCGGGGATCTCGTTCTGCAGGATCAGAAGGCCCACATCCCGCCACAGATCGGGTGCGGCCAGCGCCGCCGCATCGGCCTTCAGGTTCGCGCCGGAAACGATGGTCGCGGCATAGTCGCCCTGCGCGTCCAGGATCGCCACGCTCATCCCCGAGCCGACGCCGGGCAGGGTCTGGACGAAGCGGTCCTCCACCCCGCCCGCCCGCAAGCCCTGCCGCAGGAAGGCGCCGAAGCCGTCATCCCCCACCGCGCCGAACATCCGGCAAGGGGCGCCGGCGCGGGCCACCGCCACCGCCTGATTGCCGCCCTTGCCGCCGAACTTGGGATACCAGCGCCGCCCGACCGCCGTCTCGTCGCGGCGGGGCAGGTGGTCGGCCTCGACCATGATGTCATGGTGCAGGCTGCCGACGACAAGGACGGTTGGCGTGGTCACGGGTGGGATCCTCCGGGCTTCTGTCACAGGTTACGGCCCGCGCCGCCCTGCGCAACTGTTGCCTGGCCTGCGCGCCGGTGTAGCATCGCGGCCAGCCACCCCGGCACGAGGCCCCCATGCCCGACTTTCCGATCATCGACAGCCACCTGCATCTCTGGGATCCCCGGCGGCTGAGCTATCCCTGGCTCAAGGGCATGCCGCTCGACCGCCCGTTCCTGCCCGCCGACTTCCGCGCGGCCAGCGCAGGGGTGGATATCGAGGCGCTGGTCTTTCTCGAATGTGCCGCCGCCCCGGAGCAGACCTTCGACGAGGCGCAGGCGGTGCTCGGCTGGGCGGTGGAAGAGCCGCGCATCGCCGCCATGGTCTGCAACGCCGCGCTGGAAAGGGGCGACGCGGTGCGCGGCGATCTCGAACGGCTGGCGGCTGTGGAGAAGGTGCGCGGCATCCGCCGGATCTATCAGGACGAACCCGATCCCGACTTCTGTCTGCGCCCCGATTTCGTGACCGGGGTCCGGGCGCTGGCCGATTGTGGCCTGTCCTTCGACCTCTGTCTGAAACATCCCCAGCTGCCCGCGACCATCGCCCTTGCCGATGCCTGCCCGAACGTGCCCATGGTCGTGGACCACATCGCCAAGCCCGGCATCGCAGCTGGCCTGATGCAGCCCTGGGCCGACCAGTTGCGAGAGCTTGCCCGGCGCGAGAACCTGGTCTGCAAGCTGTCCGGTGTGGCCACCGAGGCCGCCGCCGGCTGGACGCCGGAAACGCTGCGCCCCTACATGGAGGTCGCGCTGGAGGCCTTCGGTCCCTCGCGGATCATGTTCGGCGGCGACTGGCCGGTGGCGACGCTGGCCATCGGCTACCGTGACTGGGTGGCGCTGGTGGACGAGGTCACGGCTGACCTGTCGGAGACGGAGCGGCGGCAGATTTTCTGCGACACGGCGCGGGCCTTCTACCGGCTGTAGGGCCCATCCGACCTTGATAGAAGTATGGCAAATCTGCTGTCCCGCCCGTGGGAACCACGGGCAGCGCCCGACCGCCCCCCCGGGCGGGCGCTTCTCGCCCGCCCGGCGGTCAGGCGCTGCCCTTTACTCCTCAGGCCCCAAAGTCGATTAAGGCCGGTCACAGTCTCCCCTACATCACCGCGCCGATCTGCCAGGGCACGAACTCGGCCCCGCCGAAGCCCAGTTGTTCGGACAAGGTGCGCTCGCCCGAGGCGACGGCGATCATCTTCTCCAGGATCTCCTCTCCCTTGGCCTCGATGCTGGTGCCATCGAGGATGTCGCCGCAGTTGATGTCCATGTCCTCCTTCATCCGGGCATACATCTCGCTGTTGGTCGCCAGCTTGATGCAGGGGCTGGGCTTGTAGCCCGACACCGAGCCCCGCCCGGTGGTGAACACGATCAGCGTCGCGCCGCTGGCGATCTGGCCGGTCACGCTGCACGGGTCGTAGCCGGGGCTGTCCATGTAGACGAAGCCCGACGTGGTGATCGGTTCGGCGAACTTGTAGACCCCGGACATTGGCGCCGTGCCGCCCTTGGCCACCGCGCCCAGTGATTTCTCCAGGATCGTGGTCAGCCCCCCGCGCTTGTTGCCGGGGCTGGGGTTGTTGTCCATCTCGCCGCCGTTGATCGCGGTGTAGTTTTCCCACCAGCGGATGCGCTCCAGCAGGCGCTCGCCGACCTCGAGGCTGACGGCGCGACGGGTCAGCAGATGTTCGGCCCCGTAGATCTCCGGCGTCTCGGACAGGATCGTCGTGCCGCCCATCCGCACCAGCAGGTCGCTTGCGTGGCCCAGGGCCGGGTTCGCCGTGATCCCGGAATAGCCGTCCGACCCGCCGCATTGCAGCCCCACGATCAGCTTCGACACCGGCGCCGGCTTGCGCGCGACCTGTGCCGCGACCTCGGCCATCTCGCGCAGCACCTTCAGCGCGCGCTCGATCGTGGCCCGCGTGCCGCCCTCGCCCTGGATGGTCATGTAGCGGAAGTTCCCGTCCGGCCGCAGCCGCCCCTGACCCACGAGGTCGGGCACCTGCATCACCTCGCAGCCGAGGCCCACCAGCAGAATCCCTCCGAAGTTCGCGTTCCGCGCATAGCCTTTCAGCGTGCGCATCAGGGTCGCATAGCCCTCGTTCGTGCCCGACATGCCGCAGCCGGTGTTGTGGACGATGGGAACGAAGCCGTCGATGTTCGGCATGGTCGACAGAACCGGATCCTTCTCCGCCGCCTCGGCGATGAAGCGCGCGACCGACCCCGAGCAGTTCACCGAGGTCAGGATGCCGATATGGTTCCGCGTGCCGACCTGCCCATCGGCCCGGGCATATCCCAGAAACTCGCGCGGGGGCAGCGGCGGCAGCGGGCGCGCGTCGGCCCCGATGGCATAGTCGGTAGAATGTGGTCCCATCCCCAGATTGTGGCTGTGGATATGGGCGCCCGCGGGAATGTCCTCGATCGCCTGGCCGATCGCCTGACCATAGCGCAACACCGTCTCGCCAGCGGCAATTCGGCGGGCGGCGATCTTGTGGCCGCGCGGCACCGGGCTGGGCAGGGGCGCCTCCACCCCCGGCACCTCGGCGCCCTGTGGCAGGTCGGCCAGCGCGATGACAAGGTTGTCACGCCCATGCAACCGTATTACGGCATCCGCCATCGCTTTCCCCCTTTCGCCGCGGGGTCGGGCTGCTTGACAGCCAGATCTCTCAGCCTAACATGTTAGCATGCTACCAGCGCCCGCAACCGGATCACAAGACCTGAATGGAGCCAGCCGGCTGCAACCGCTGGACCGGTTCCAGGGCTCGCTCGGCCAGCGGGTCTATCAAAGCCTGAAACAGGCGATCCTCGATCTCGATTTCCGTCCCGGCGACAGCATCCGCAAACCCGAGATATGCGACCGCCTCGGCGTCTCGCGCAGCCCGGTCGCGGATGCAGTGGCCCGGCTGGCTGCGGACGGGCTGGTGGACATCGTGCCCCAGGCCGGCACCTTCGTCACCCGGCTGTCGATGACCGACATCCGCGAGGGTGCCTTCATCCGCGAGGCGATCGAGGTCGCCGCCGCCGAACTCGTGGCGGAGCGGATCACCGAGGACCAGCTGCGCGACCTGCGCCGCAACCTGCGGCTGCAAGAGACGCTGGTCGCCGATGACGACCGGCAGGGCTTCATGGCGCTGGATGGCCAGCTGCATCAGCTGATGCTGTCCTTCACCGGCTTTCCGCACCTGGCCCAGGTGGCGCAGACTGCCTGGCTCACCGTGCATCGCGCCCGGCAACTGATCCTGCCGGTCGAAGGCCGCCTTCGGGCGACGCTGGAGGAACACCGCGCGATCCTTGCCGCCTTCGAGGCGCGCGACCCGCAGGCCGCCCGCCTTGCGGTGCAGCACCACCTGCGCCAGTTGCTGACCTACCTCCAGCCGCTGGAACGCGCCCACCCCGAGCTTTTCGCAGCCCCATGATTGCGAACAAACCCCGCTACGCCACCCGGCTGAACGCCTTCAGGACGAAGGGCGATACCGTGGCCGGGATGATCGCCTCCGCCGCGCGGGTGGGGGGCCTCGATGCTGCCGACCTGAACTTTCCCGACCATTTCGACCACCACCGGCCGGCCGATCTGACCCGGATCCTCGCCGATCACGGCATGGCGCTGAACGGGCTGGCCATGCGCTACTATACCGATCCGGGCTTCCGGCTCGGGGCATTCTCCAACCCCGACCCGGACGTGCGCCGCGCCGCGATCGACCTGACGAAGCGCGGCCTTGATGCGCTGGCCGAGATGGGCGGTCGGCTGATGACGTTATGGCTCGGGCAGGACGGGTTCGACTATTCCTTCCAGGCCGATTACGCCCGGATGTGGGACGACAGCATCGCCGCCATCGCCGAGATCGCCGACCACAACCCCGGCATCGACATCGCCATCGAATACAAGCCCAACGAACCCCG
>JBKBJC010000014.1:61033-64803 GCA_046294075.1 Tabrizicola sp.
GACCGGCTGGGATACGACGGGGTGATCTACTTCGACACCTTCCCCGACCATGGCGGCACCGACCCGGTGGGCGAGGCGCGGGCGAACATCGCCGCGACCGACCGGCTGCGCGCCATCGCGCGCGCCCTCGCCGCCGATCCTGCTCTGGCCGAGGCGCAGACCTGCCAGGACGCCGCCGCCGCCACGCGCATCGTCATGGCCGCGCTCTACGGTGGCTGACCGACGCTCGTCGATGACTTCGTCACTCCTCGCTGCCGACCCTCCGACGAGAAGCCGAAGGCGCGACGCAGGAGGTCTCAGATCGGCGCGTCCGCCCGGATCAGCCCTTCGGACCGCAAGGCCTCCCACAGCGCCTGCGGGATCGCCGCTTCGGCCGCCGCCAGGTTGGAGGCCATCTCCGCCAGCCCCTGCCCGCCGGGAATGACCGAAACCACCGCCGGATGCCGCAGCGGGAAGCGGAACGCCGCATCCACCAGCCGCACCCCATGGGCCTCGCAGACCGCCTGCAACCGCGCGGCCTTCGCCATCACCCAATCCGGCGCCGGCGCGTAGTTCCAGTGCGCCCCCGGCCGCGGCCCCGTCGCCAGGATCCCCGAATTGTAGGGCCCGCCCACCACGATCCCCACCCCGCGCGCCTGACAGAGCGGCAGGAAGCTCTCCAGCGCCTCCTGCTCCAGCAGGGTATAGCGCCCCGCCAGCAGGAAGATGTCGAAATCCCCCCGCTCCAGGAGCCACTGGCAGGGTTGCCATTCGTTGATCCCGCCGCCGAAGGCCCGGATCACTCCCTGGTCGCGCAAGGCCACCAGCGCCCGATAGCCGCCCGCCATGAAGGCGTCCAGCCTCTCCTGCAGCGCCGCCTGGGTGCGGTGGTTGAAGATGTCCAGGTCATGGGCATAGAGGATGTCGATCCGGTCCACGCCCAGACGCTCAAGCGAGAATTCCAGGCTCCGCATCGCGCCGTCATAGCTGTAGTCGTAGATCTCCTTGCGCGAGGGGACATCGACCCATTTCCCCGCGCCGTCTCCCTGACCCGGCGGGACAGCCCGTAAGAGCCGCCCCACCTTCGAGGACAGGACGTAACTGTCGCGCGGCTTGCCGCGCAGAAAACGGTTCAGCCGGGTCTCTGACAGGCCCAGCCCGTAAAGGGGCGCCGTGTCGTAATACCGCACGCCGCCCAGCCAGGCGGCCTCCAGCACCGCATGGGCTTCGTCGTCGCTGATCTCCCTGAAGAGATTGCCAAGCGGCGCCGCGCCGAAGCCCAGTTCGGTGAAGGTCAGCCCCCCGTTGCCCAGCCGATCCCAGTGTCGTGTCGCCAGCATGAACAGCCTCCCTCGCGTGCTGACATGCTAGTGTGATCCGACTTCCCGTCCAACTCCTTTCGCGCTAGCGTGGCCGGGCAGGGGGGATCACATGTCGCGTTTTCAAGCCGTCTTCGGGGACCGCAAGCCCGTCATCGCCATGGTGCATCTGGGCGCTTCGCCCGGCGCACCGCTCTACGACGCCGACCGCGGGATCGAGGGCATCGTGGCCGGGGCCCGGGCCGACCTGAAGGCGCTGCAGGCCGCCGGGTTCGATGCGGTGATGTTCGGCAACGAGAATGACCGCCCCTACGAGCTGAGGGTGGACACCGCCAGTTCGGCCACCATGGCCCATGTGATCGGCCGCCTCCGCGACGAGATCACCGTGCCCTTCGGGGTCAACGTGTTGTGGGATCCGATGGCCAGCTTCGCCGTCGCCGCCGCAACGGGCGCGGCCTTCGTGCGCGAGATCTTCACCGGCACCTATGCCTCCGACATGGGCGTCTGGGCCCCCGACGCCGGGGCGGCCGTGCGCTATGCGCAGCGCCTTGGCGCGGGCGGCGTGGCGCGGCTCTACAACGTCTCGGCCGAGTTCGCCGACAGCCTCGATCGCCGCCCCCTGCCGGACCGGGCGCGCTCGGCGGTGTTCTCCTCGATCCCCGACGCCGTGCTCGTGTCCGGCGCGATCACCGGCGAGGCCGCGCGGATGGAGGATCTCGAGGGTGTAAAGCGGGTGCTGCCCAACACTCCGGTCCTCGCCAACACCGGCGTCAAACATGCAACCGTCGCCGATGTCCTGGCCGTGGCCGACGGCTGCATCGTCGGTTCGGCGCTGAAAGTGGGCGGCGACACCTGGGCGCCGGTCGATCCCGACCGCGCCGCCGATTTCATGGCCCGCGCCCGCGCGGCACGGGGTGGCACATGACGCTGCCCTCCGTCGCCGACCTGACCGTCCAGCTGATGCTGATCCCCGGCCTTGCGGGCCACGAAGCCCGTGTCGCCGCCGTCATCGCCGGGCATCTCGACACCCTTGGCCTGCCGCACCGCTCCGACCGCCTCGGCAACCTGACCTGCACCATACCCGGCGACCCCGCGCTGCCGCCGGTCATGGTCTTCACCCACATGGACCAATTGGGCTTCGTCGCCCGCAAGATCGAACCCTCCGGCCTGATCCGCCTCGAACGCCTCGGCGGTGTCCCCGAACGCGCGCTGGCCGCGCAGGCCGTCGTCCTTTGCACCGACCAGGGCGACCTGCCAGCCGTCATCGCCAACAAGAGCCACCACGCCACCAGCGCGGAGGAGAAATACCGCGTCGTCCCCTATGCCGAGCTTTACGTCGATGCGGGCTTCACCTCGAAGGCCGAGGCCGAAGCTGCCGGCGTCCGCATCGGCACCCCTGTCACCTACCTTCCCCGCGCTCTCACCCTTGCCAACGGCCGCATCGCCGGCACTGCCGCCGACGACCGCGCGGGCTGTGCGGCGCTGCTGAAACTCGCCGAGGCGCGCAAGGAAAAGCCCGGCCCGACCCTGCACCTCGTCTGGTCGGTGCAGGAGGAATTCAACCTCCGCGGCGTCCTGCCCGCCGCCACCGCACTTCAGCCCGCCATCGCCCTTCAGATCGACCTTCTTCTTGCGTGCGACACCCCCGACATGACCACCCGAGGCGACGTGACCCTGGGCGGCGGCCCCGGCATCAGCCTCTACTCCTTCCACGGCCGCGGCACGCTGAACGGCGTCATCCCGCATCCCGCCCTCGTCGGCCTGGCCGAGGCGGCGGCCGCAACCGCGGGCCTCTCCCTGCAACGTTCCGCCCACACCGGAGCCCTCACCGACCTCAGCTACATCCAGTTCATGGGGACCGAGGGCGTCGCCTGCCTGGATGTGGGTTTCCCGCTGCGCTATTCCCATTCCGCGCTGGAGGTCGTGGACCCTGCCGACCTGCAAGGCCTCGTCACCCTCCTCGACACCTGCCTCTCCGCCATCACCCCCGACCTCAGGCTCACCCGATGACCCACACCCTCGGTATCGACATCGGCACCTTCGAATCCAAGGGCGTCCTCGTCGATGCCGGGGGGCGGATCACCGCCCAGGCCTCGCGCCCGCACAGGATGATCGTCCCCCGCGCCGGCTGGGCCGAACACCGCGCGGATGAGGACTGGTGGGGCGATTTCGTCCACATCACCCGCGCACTCCTCGATCGGTCCGGCCTCGACCCGAAGGAGATCAAGGCCGTCGCCACCAGCGCCATCGGCCCCTGCATGCTGCCGGTGGACAGCGCGGGCCGGCCCCTGATGAACGGCGTCCTCTACGGCGTCGATACCCGCGCGACCGACCAGATCGCCGCGCTCGACGCCCGGATCGGTGCGGACACCATCCACGCCCGCTGCGGCAACGCGCTGACCTCGCAATCCGTCGGCCCCAAGATCCTCTGGCTGAAGGAGACCCACCCCGAGCTCTACGCGCAGACCGCCA
>JBKBJC010000147.1:0-556 GCA_046294075.1 Tabrizicola sp.
CGAGCATGGTGGCAAACAGATTGTCGTAATGGATGTGCTTCGCCATCGGCTTTTCGCGGGATCGGACGGGCGTTGGCTGCTAACGCAGTTCGGGGGTCGAGTCAAAGAAACGCCGGTGTTCCTGGAGCGCGAAGCGGTCGGTCATGCCGGCGATGAAATCGCCGGCCCGGCGGGCACGGGTCGCCTCCCCCGCACCGGCAAGCCCGATCCGCCATTCCTCCGGCATATCGTCCGGCGCGCTAACGAAATGGCGGAACAGGTCGCGCAGCACGCCCTCCGCCTCGCCCATGACGCGCATGACGCGGGCATGCCGGTACATGCGGGGAAACAGGAAGTCCTTGATGCTGCGCTCGGCCTCCGCCATCGGCGCGGAAAAGCCGATCACCGCGCGATCGGCGTTGCGGATGTCGTCTGCAGACGATGGTGCGAGCGCATTCAGCCGCCGCGTGGCTTCGGCCGCAACATCGTCGATCATCCAGGTGATCAGGCGGCGGATCAGCTCGGGCGCATAACGCGCCGGCTCGAGGTCCGGATAGCGCCGCCCGATCTCGCGCAC
>JBKBJC010000148.1:0-547 GCA_046294075.1 Tabrizicola sp.
ACCTTCTGGCCGTTCATTTCCGGCCGGAATACCGGGTTCTGGAAAACGAGGTCTTCAGGCACGACGCCAGCGCGCAGGATTTCGCGCTTGCCATAGACGTCCCTGATATATGCGTTGATGGCCCTGACGCGCTGCTCGAGCCCGCGCCGCAGGGTCTGCCATTCGCTGGCCGAGAGAATGCGGGGGATAACGTCGAAGGGGATTAGCCGTTCGGTCGAGTCGGCCTCACCGTAGACCGCGAAGGTGATGCCAATGCGGCGGAACAGCACCTCGGCTTCGCGCCGCCGGAAGTCCAGGACATCGGGGCGTACTTCCGACAGCCACGATGCCAATTGCGAATAGGCGGGCCGGACCTGACCGTCCACACCATTCATCTCGTCGAACGCAACCGGCATGTCCCCCAAGAGCCCTCCCAGCAACGCCTAACGCTGCAAGCTTTGCGCCAGTTCCGCAATAATGGAAGGGGGGTACCGGTTCTGGGTTTCTGCCCAGTGAATGGGCGGACGAACGGCGGCGTGACACCTTTTCAGTCATCGCCTTGAGCCAG
>JBKBJC010000149.1:0-543 GCA_046294075.1 Tabrizicola sp.
ACTACGACGAGGCCGCCTTCCGCGTCGTCCAGGTGGCGGCGGACGGTGGCTTCCGCGGCACGCACGTGCTCTTCACCTGGCCGAGCTACCGCCGCGTCCTCGCCTATGGCGGCGACCGCGAGGTGGCGACCGCCTCGCGCGATGCGCTCGACAGGCTCCTGACCGATCTCGGCCGCACGCCGGGCGTCGGCCGTATCCACATCCTCGCCCATTCCATGGGCGCCTTCCTGACCATGGAGGCGCTGCGGCAGGCCTCCATCGCCGGCAACGGCGAGCTCGGCGGCCGTCTTGGCGAGGTGATCCTCGCCGCGCCCGACCTCGACGTCGAGGTTTTCCGCCAGCAGATGGCGCGCATCTCACGCCCGTCGCGCATCTCGCTCTTCGTCCAGTCCGACGACCGGGCGCTGGCCGCCTCCTCCACCGTCGCCTGGGACCGCCAGCGGCTCGGCGCCCTCGACGTGCGCAATGCCGAGCACCGGCGCATCATCTCCGGCCTCGGCGTGCGCGTCTTCACGATGAGCGCCACGGGGTGGACCGACCTCG
>JBKBJC010000150.1:0-539 GCA_046294075.1 Tabrizicola sp.
GCAGGCGCTCGCCGCGGCGCGCAGCCGGATCGAGATCGTCGATCCGCTGGCGATCGCGCTGCCGTCGACGGGTCTCCCGGCTTCGCGGACGGTCGTAGCGTTGGAGCATGTCCGCGCGGGCTATGACGGCGGCGCACCCGTCATCGATGATTTGTCGTTCACGATCACGGGACCCGAGCGATTGGCAATCACCGGCCCGAACGGATCGGGCAAATCGACGCTGCTCGCGCTGATCGCCGGAACACTGACGCCCTGGTCGGGGAGCGTGCGCGTCGGTGTGCCGTTCGCGCTGTTCGATCAGCGCGTCGCGCTGCTCGATCCGCTACTTTCGATCGCCGACAATTTCCTGCGGCGCAACCCCGGGGTCGGCAACAATGCCTGCCGCGCCGCGCTCGCACGCTTCCGCTTTCGCGCCGACGCCGCCGATCGCATCGTCGGCACGCTCAGCGGCGGGCAGGTGCTTCGCGCCGGGCTCGCCTGCGTCCTCGGCGCGCCGCAGCCACCGCAGATGCTGATCCTCGATGAACCCGGCAATCATC
>JBKBJC010000151.1:0-532 GCA_046294075.1 Tabrizicola sp.
GACGTCACCAACGACATGGGCCACGTGCTGAGCCTGCCGTTCCAGAAGACCTGGACGAGGCCGGAGACCGGGGCGGGGTGGGAGCCCAACGCCGCGCTGCTCTACCTCGGGCTGCCCGCGTTCGTGATGCTGGCGGTGCTGATGGTGGCGGGGATGTCCAACGCGGTGAACATCGCCGACGGGATGGACGGCCTGGCGGCGGGCATGACGACGATCGTCGCGATCGGGATGATCGTGCTGACGCAGATCGCCGGCGATGACTACGTGGCCAAGCTGCTGCTGGTGCCGAGCGTGCCGGGGTCGGAGGAGCTGCTGGTGCTGGCGGCGACGATCGCGGGGGCGTGCCTGGGGTTCCTGTGGTGGAACTGTCTGCCGGCGCAGGTGTTCATGGGCGACACCGGCTCGCTGGCGCTTGGGGGCGTGCTCGCGTACATCGCGGTCGTCATCCGTCAGGAGTTGCTGCTGCTCATCATGGGCGGGGTGTTCCTGATGGAGATCGCGTCGGTGGTGCTGCAGGTCGGGTACTTCAAGT
>JBKBJC010000152.1:0-527 GCA_046294075.1 Tabrizicola sp.
CATCGCGCATCGGCTTGCCCGCCAGATCGCCCTGCGGCTGAAGGTCATTCCCGGCATTACCGCTGTGCAGATGCTATGTGCGGCGCATGAGATACCCTTGAACGACCTTGCCTCCCCGGTCGTCATCACCACGGGCCGGCGCCTGCGTGGCAGCGGTTGGCCCGAGGGGGCCGACACGGTTGTTGTCATGCTGGACAACGGCGGGGCCTTTGCCTCGCTGGCCCCCGACGGGGTCAGCATCTGGTGGGGGGCCTATGTCGGGATGCGCAACCAGATCCTTTTGGCCGGGCCCTTGGCCGAGATGGCCGATCGCATCGCCCGGACCCGCGCCAGGGCACGGGCCGAACATGGCTGGATCATGGACATCTACCTGATGCGGCGCGCGTCTGCTTGATCGGGGTGCCACGGCGGGCCAAGGGCTGGCGCTTCCCTGATGCACCGCCTGCCTTGCGCTGCGCACAGGCTGGCCAGGATCGAGCGCACCGCGACCCTCCTGATCCGGGGTGATCCGAGCCGCGACCGCTTGT
>JBKBJC010000153.1:0-525 GCA_046294075.1 Tabrizicola sp.
GACCCGGTGCGCGGCTCGGGCTTCTTCGACCGGCTGCCCGATCCCGGCGACAAGTTCCTCGGCAGCCACCCGCCGAACGCGCAGCGCAAGGCGCAGGTGGCCGCGACCGTCCGACGCCTGCTGGGCCCTTGATCTGCGTCAAGGCGACGCAGCGTCCATCCCGGCACCATGCGGTCATTGGGTCAGGAGGATCTCACGATGATCGGCTATCCCGAGGCTCCGAGGGCTTGGTGGCTTACTCGTGGCATGGCGCGAATTGCCGGTGTGAACCTGCCGCGCGCGGTGGTGGAGGGTTGGCTGCAGCGTGCCGAGCTGGAGGATCTGATAGCCCGCTGTGCTGCCTGTCGGCGAGGCGAGGAATGCGAACACTGGCTCAGCGTGTCGGGTGCGGCCCGCCGGATGCCGGACTTCTGTCCGAACAAGGCGGAGATCGAGGCGCTGGGCTAACCACCGGTCAGCAGCGACTGGCCGCTCTGCTCCCCTTGCGGATGCGGCCCGGGGCGGCGGGCAGCCCCTCTGGCCCGC
>JBKBJC010000154.1:0-525 GCA_046294075.1 Tabrizicola sp.
CATCTCCAATTTCGATGACCTCGATCCGCTGAAACTCGAAGAGGGTGTCGAACTGCGCATGGTCCCGCCCGGCCAGCCGATCCCGGTGGAGGCTGCACTGATCATCCTGCCCGGATCGAAGGCGACCATCGCCGATCTGGCCGCGCTGCGCGCAGAGGGCTGGGACATCGATATTCTGGCACATCACCGGCGCGGCGGGCTGATCCTGGGGCTTTGCGGCGGTTACCAGATGCTCGGCAGACACATCGCCGATCCTGATGGGCTTGAAGGTTCGGCCAGCACCTCAAGCGGCCTTGGCCTGCTGGATGTCGAAACGACCTTGCACGCCCACAAGGCGTTGCGCCCGGTCAGCGGGCTGGCGATGGGCGCGCCTTTTCAGGGGTATGAAATGCACATGGGGCAAACCAGCGGGCCGGATATGCAGCGGCCCTTCGCCGTGTTCGCTGATGGCCTCCGCGATGGCGCAATAAATGCGGGCGGAACGGTGTTTGGTTCCTATGTCCACGGCCTGCTGGCTGATGCGGA
>JBKBJC010000155.1:0-522 GCA_046294075.1 Tabrizicola sp.
GTCGTGCTGGTCGCGAACAATCCGCTGCACATCACGGAAATCTACCTGTTTGCAATTGTGCTGGTGGTCCAGAGCCTGCCGTTCCTGTCCGCGGCGGCGATCGCTGCGATCGAGGGCCGGCGCATCAACGAATTTGCGTTCTGGACCGGCCTGCAGCCGAAGGTGCTCGCCGCACTCCGGCGGCGTCCGGCCGGGATCGCAGCACAGGCCCCGGTCATCGCCAATGCGATCGCCGAAGTGCAGGCTGCGGCGCCCGGCGATAAGCAGCCAGAGACGGTGCAGTAACGGCAGCAACATCCGTTCCGAAAGCGCGCGCTCACAGAGTGCGCTCTTTCAGGATTCCCGCTTTGGCCGGATCGAACGGAGTCGTGGCTGGCTCTATGCCGGCATCGCGGTTTCGACCAGCCGCACCCAGTAGGACGCCCCCACAGGGATGACGTCATCGTTGAAGTCATAGGCCGGATGGTGCAGCCCCGCGCTGTTCTCGCCATTGCCGACGAAGATGAAGGCGCCGGGACGCGC
>JBKBJC010000156.1:0-521 GCA_046294075.1 Tabrizicola sp.
GGCGGTTAGCCAGTGGATGACGATCATGCTCGCCGAATAGCGATGCGACTTGTCGGGCATATTGTGGTCTCCTTGAGATGCGCCGGAGCGAAAGTGCGGCGTCTTATTTCACGACAGCCTTTGGCCGCGTATTCGTCCCGAGCAGGCCGTCCGCAGACGCTTCGCCGGCGGTTTCCGACCCGATGCCCTGCGTCCGTTGGCGCTTTGCTCCGTGATGGTCGTCATCCCGATCCTTGTAGCGCAGCTTGACGATTTCGAGCGTCGCAGGGTCGATCTTGGCTTTGAAGGGGCGACCTCCTTCATCGGTTCCGCGGATTTCGTAGCAGCCGTCGTCGATCTTGATCCGGGTAACGGTCCAGCCTCGCCCAGCCGCCATCGTCTGCACCGCCTCGCGCGGCTGCCACCTCTCCATCGGAACGTGACAATCGTCGTCCGCCCTTGCGGTTCCTAACCCGGCCAACGTCAGAACGAGGATTGCCGCCGCCATCTGCTTCATCATCTGATTGTTCCCGATCAACGCG
>JBKBJC010000015.1:0-64534 GCA_046294075.1 Tabrizicola sp.
CAGGTGCTTCGACACAGGAAGCACCCTTTCCGTGGCGTGGTGTTCGATGTCGACGCGATCTTCTCGAACACCGAGGAATGGTACGACAACATTCCCGAAGACAGCCGTCCCTCGAAGGATCAGCCCTTCTACCACCTGCTCGCCGAGAACGGCCAAAGCTACTATGTGGCCTATGTTTCGGAACAGAACCTTGTCCCGGACGAGACTGGCGAGCCCGTCGACCATCCCGACCTCGGTGACCTTTTCGGCGATTTCCAGGACGGTCGTTATCCGGTGACGTTCCAGCTCAACTGACGTGGCGGCTGAACTGGCCGGCGGCTGCTTACCACTTGTTCATGCTTTGCCCCTAGCCTGCGGGAAACGCAAGCAAAGGGGTGCGCCATGCAACTGCAGACACAGACCAGGCCGAGGGTGATTTCCGTCTCCGTCATCGACGATCGCATCGATGCGGCCACGGCGATCCAGTTCAAGGAGCAGATGCGCGATGCCACGCGCGATGGACCGGCGCGCGTGGTGCTGGATCTCGCGCGGGTGCAATTCCTCGATTCCTCCGGGCTGGGTGCGATCGTCGCAGTCAAAAAGCTGCTGGGCCCCGACCGTGTCCTCGAACTTTCGAGCCTTACCCCGACGGTGGAAAAGGTGTTTCGGCTGACGCGCATGGACAGCATCTTCACCATTCATCCGAACCTCGACGCCGCCGTGGCCAATGCCGCAAGTGCCTGACCCAACCGCCGGGACACCGGAGTTGCATCTGGTGTTCGGCGCCGATCCCTTGGCGATCCGTCGCTCCCTGTCCCGGATGCTGGCCAGTCCGCCTTTGTCCGGACTGGTGGTCGAGGCGCGCGCCGTGGCGGAACTGGTCCTTGCCGAGAGTCTGAACAATGTCGCCGAACATGCCTATGGCGAGGGCGGCGGATCCGTCGAAGTCACCCTCAGGCAGGATGCGGGTGGGGTCCTCTGCCTGATTGTCGATTCCGGTCGCACGATGCCGAACGGACGTCTGCCCGAAGGGCAGTTACCCCCAAGCAACACCAGCCGCCTTCAGGATCTGCCCGAGGGCGGCTTCGGATGGCATCTGATCCGGTCGCTCTGTGCCGAGTTGTCCTATACCCGCAGCGAGGGCCGGAACATCCTCAGGTTCCTCATCCCCGGTTGAACGCTTCGGCGCGCGGCAGCTCAGGTCCCGGGTGGCGAGCCGCAAGATGCCGTGCAGGGCCGGCACTGCCCGAAGGCGAACAGTCCCGCGACGCACCCCAAGCCAGAACCCCTGTTCGCCGGGGCGATGGTCCGGCAACCCGCGCAGGGCTTGGCCGCTGTCGGTCAGGGAAGTCGGGCATCGGAATGGCTGAAGACGGTGCATTCCGTGCGCGAAAGCTCGAATGCGTCGGACCTTCCATTTGACGGCCCATCTTCCGCACAGTCAGCACCACGATCTCGCAGCACATCCGACCCGTGGTCGGCAATGCCGCACCCTGGCGTCCGGACCCAACGTCCACCTCTCGCCGGACACCAGGGTCCCTGGCCTATTGGCTTCCGCACGCTCTCGTCCTAGCTTGGCGTGCGGCAGCTGGTCCCGAGGGTCAGCGTCGGCCAAGGAAACCGGGCAGACGGAGGTCATCGTGGCGTCTTTCGAGGCAATCGACCGATCTCATCATCGCTGCCGCGAACAGGGTGCATGATGCGGGACCTGCAACTTCCTGGCCGCTCCGCCGTCTACGCCTGCAACGGTATGTGCGCGACCTCGCACCCGATCGCGTCGCAGGTGGCAATCGAGGTCCTGAAGTCTGGCGGCAATGCGGTTGACGCCGCAATCGCGGGCGCCCTGGTCCTCGGGATCGCCGAACCGCAGATGACGGGGATCGGCGGCGACTGCTTCGTTCTGCTGAAGCCGGCCGGGTCGGAAGAGATCGTGGCGCTGAACGGCTCGGGTCGGTCCCCGGCCGGGCTGAACGCCGACGATCTGCGCGCCAGGGGCCTGACCGCCATGCCGATCCAGGCGGTCGAGGCCGTGACCCTTCCCGGCGCCATCGACGCCTTTTGCAGGCTGAACGCGGACTACGGGTTGAAACCGCTGGCCGAAGTGCTGGCCCCCGCCATCCACTACGCCGAGGAAGGCATCCCCGTGGCCCCCCGCGTCGCCTTCGACTGGGCCGACGACCTGTCTTGCCTGAAGGGGGCCGCGCGCGACTTCTACACGCTGAACGGCCAGGCGCCGGGCGTCGGCCAGATCTTCCGCGCCCCTGGCCAGGCCGAGGTGCTGCGCCGCATCGCGCGCGAGGGCCGCGCCGGGTTCTACGAAGGCGAGGTTGCCGAGGACATGATCGCGTCGCTGCGGGCCCTCGGCGGGACGCACACGCTCGACGATCTGGCCGCCACCGCCTGCGATTACACCGTGCCCGTATCGGGCAGCTATCACGGGGTGGACCTTGTCGAGCACCCGCCGAACGGTCAAGGCGCTACGGCGATCCTCATGTTGAATATCCTGAGCCATTTCGATCTGAAGTCGATGGACCCCTTCGGCAGCCTGCGCGCCCATGTCGAGGCCGAGGCAACCAAGCTTGCCTACGACGCCCGCAACCGCTTCATCGCCGACCCGGACCATACCAGCCGTCTCCGGCACATGCTGTCGCCCGAGACGGCTGCGAGGCTCGCCGCGCTGATCGACCCCAGACGCGCCATGCCCGCCGTCGCCCCGCTGACCGAGGCGGTGCATCGCGACACGATCTACATCACCGTCGTGGACCGCGACCGGATGGCCGTCTCGCTGATCTATTCGATCTTCTGGGGCTTCGGCTCCGGCCTTGCGTCCACGAGGTTCGGGATCAACTTCCAGAATCGCGGCGCGGGCTTTACCTTGCAGGAGGGCCACCCGAACGAGGCCGCCGGGGGCAAGCGCCCGATGCACACGATCATCCCCGGCATGATCCGCCAGAACGGCCGCGTCCTGATGCCTTTCGGCGTGATGGGCGGGGCCTACCAGCCCTGCGGCCATGCACGGTTCGTCTCGAACCTGGTGGACTACGGGATGGACCTGCAAGAGGCGATGGACGCGCCCCGGTCCTTCTCCGGCCCCGAAGGAATGGAGGTGGAACGCGGCTACAGCGATTCGGTGCGCAGCGAACTGTCCGCGATGGGGCACCCGGTAGTCATTCCGCAGACGCCGCTTGGCGGCAGCCAGGCGATCCGCATCGAGGGCGATCTGCTGATCGGCGCCTCGGACCCCAGAAAGGATGGCTGCTCCCTTGGCTACTGAGATCGACCGAGCGGCAATCACCGAAAGCATCCGCGCCCTGACCCACGGCGAGACGGACACGGTCGCGCTGATGGCCACCGTCGCCTGCGAGATTCACCACGCCCACCCCCTTTGCGACTGGACCGGCTTCTACCGGGTCGTCGCCCCCGAACTCCTGAAGATCGGCCCCTACCAGGGTGGGCACGGCTGCCTGGTGATCCCGTTTTCCCGCGGGGTCTGCGGTGCCGCCGCCCGCACCGGCCAGGTGCAGAACGTGCCGGACGTGGACGCCTTCCCCGGCCACATCGCCTGTTCCTCCACCACGCGGTCGGAACTGGTGCTGCCAGTCTGGAACGCTCAGGGAAGGCTGCTCGGCGTCCTTGACCTCGACAGCAACACCCCGGCGGCCTTCACGCGGGAAGACGAGGACTGGCTGGCCCCTCTCCTCGCCGAGGTCTTCCGCGACGCCTCTTGACCCTCGCACCCGAAACCCTGCTTGCTCTTTTCGCAAATACTCCACGGGGGGTCCGGGGGGCGTCAAGCCCCACGGCGCCGGCCCCAAGCAGCACGACAGGATGTGTCATGACCGAGATCACCCTTCTTGACGGCGGCATGGGCCAGGAGCTGATCGCCCGCGCGGGCTCGGACCCCGGCCCGCTCTGGGCGACGCGGGTGATGCTCGACCACCCCGGCCTCGTCCGCGCCATCCACGAGGACTATTTCGCCGCCGGGGCCAGCCTTGCGACGACCAACACCTACAACATCCTGCACGACCGGCTGATCCCGCACGGGCTCGATGCGCTCTACCACGCGCTGCACCTGCGGGCCCTGGCCGAGGCGCACGAGGCGCGCGCCGCCGCCGGGCGGGGGATGATCGCGGGCTCCATGGGCCCGCTCGGCGAAAGCTATCGCCCCGACCTGACCCCGCCGGTCGAGGTCTCGACCGCGCTTTACGCCGAGAAGGCCCGGATCCTGGCCGCCCATGTGGACCTTATCCTGATCGAGACGATCTCCTCGCTCGATCTCGCCCGGGGGGCGCTGAGGGGGGCGCGCACGACCGACCGGCCGGTCTGGCTGAGCATCTCCGTCCAGGACCGCGACGGCACCAGGCTGCGGTCGGGCGAGCCTGTCGCGGCCCTGGCCGAGGTGCTGGCCGAGACCCCTGCCGATGCCGTCCTTGCCAACTGCTCGATGCCCGAGGCGATGTCCGCCGCCCTCGACGCGCTGAAACCCCTGGGCCTGCCCTTCGGCGCCTATGCGAACGGCTTTTCCGAGATCACCCCGCACAGCCACGGCAGCGACGCCCCGGCCTATTGCGCCCGCCACGACCTGTCGCCCGAACGCTATGCCGAATTCGCGCTCGGCTGGGTGGCGCAGGGCGCGACGCTGATCGGCGGCTGCTGCGAGGTCGGCCCCGCCCATATCCGCCACCTTCACGCCAGCCTGCTCGCCGAGGGCCACCGGATTGCATAAGCCCTCGCTCATCCCGGATTTCGCCTACGATCCGCCGGACACCCCGCTGTCGATCCTGCATGAGGATGCGGCGATCATCGTCGTGGACAAGCCGGCGGGCCTTCTGACCGTGCCCGGCAAGCTGGAAAACCGGCAGGACTGCCTGGTCACCCGCCTGCAGGCCGTGCGCTGGGACGCGCTGACGGTGCACCGGCTGGACTGCGACACCAGCGGCGTCATCATCTTCGCCCGCACCAGGCAGGCGCAAGGCTTCCTGGGGCAGGAATTCGAGCAGCGCCGCGCGCAAAAGACTTACATCGCCCGGCTGAAAGGTCGGCTGGAGCCGGAGAGCGGCACCGTCGACCTGCCCATCGGCAGCGACTGGGACTATCGCCCGCGGCAGAAGGTGGACCCGGTCCACGGCCGCCCCGCCGTCACCGACTGGCAGGTGATCGACCGCGGCGACGGCGAAACCCGCGTCCGACTGACCCCGCACACCGGCCGCAGCCACCAGCTGCGCGTCCACATGCTGGCCCTCGGTCACCCGATCCTCGGAGACCAGATCTATGCGCCCGAAACGCGGCCCGCACACCACCGTCTGATGCTGCATGCAGAAAGCCTGACACTCCATCATCCGGTGACGCTGGAGCGGACAGGCTTCTCGGCTCCCGTGCCCTTCTGAAGTTTGCAGATCCTTCACACTTCTGGTGTTTGAGTGGGAGAAACCGCTCGGATGCCCGATGCTTTCGACCATCTTCAAATTGCGCTTTGCGCTGATTACCTGGCCGGCGATCCTCATCCTCGCCGCTGCCATCCTGATGGCCACGTTCCCCGGTCAGGTCTGGTGGCTGCTTCCCTGTGCCTTGCTGTGCCTCGCCTCGGTGCTGACTGGCCTGCACGACCTGCGCCAGACCCGACATGCGGTCCTGCGCAACTATCCTGTGGCCGCTCACCTCCGGTTCCTGCTGGAATCGATCCGGCCCGAGATGCGGCAGTATTTCTTCGAAGGCGACAAGGACGGCACGCCCTTTCCGCGCGACAAGCGTGCCATCGTCTATCAGCGCGCCAAGCGCGACCTCGACAAGCGGCCCTTCGGCACCCAGTACGACGTCTATGAAGAGCAGTACGAATGGCTGCATCACTCCATCGCCCCCAGCACGCCCTTGCCGCACGAGGCGCTGCGCACCCTGGTCGGCGCCGGGACGGCCCAGCCCTATTCCGCGAGCCTGCTGAACATCTCGGCCATGAGCTATGGCTCGCTGTCGGCCAACGCGATCCGCGCGCTGAACAAGGGGGCGAGGGCGGGCGGTTTCTACCACGATACCGGCGAAGGCGGGGTTTCGCCCTATCATCGCGAGCATGGTGGCGATCTCGTGTGGGAACTGGGCTCGGGCTATTTCTGCGCGCGCGGCGATGATGGCCGCTTCGACCCGGCACGCTTTGCCGAGGTCGCGGCTGATCCGCAGATCAGGATGGTGGAGCTGAAGCTCAGCCAGGGCGCGAAGCCGGGCCATGGCGGGGTGCTGCCGGCGGCGAAGGTCACGGCAGAGATCGCGGCGATCCGCGGTGTGCCGATGGGTCAGGATTGCATCTCGCCGGCACAGCATTCGGCGTTTTCCACCCCCACCGGGCTGCTGGAGTTCATCGCCAGGATGCGGGAGCTTTCGGGCGGCAAACCTGCGGGCTTCAAGCTGTGCATTGGCCACCCATGGGAATTCATGGCGATCTGCAAGGCGATGCTGGCGACGGGGATCACCCCGGATTTCATCGTGGTGGACGGCAAGGAAGGCGGCACCGGCGCGGCGCCGCTGGAATTCATGGATCATGTGGGACAGCCGCTTCGCGATGGGCTCAGCTTCGTCCACAACGCCCTGGTCGGGATCGGGGTGCGCGACAGGATACGGATCGGGGCATCGGGCAAGATCACCTCGGCCTTCGACATGGCGCGGGTAATGGCGCTGGGGGCGGACTGGTGCAATGCCGCGCGCGGCTTCATGTTCGCGGTCGGCTGCATCCAGGCGCAAAGCTGCCATACCGGCGCCTGTCCGACCGGGGTGGCGACGCAGGACCCGCTGCGCCAGCGTGCAATCCATGTGCCGGACAAGGCGGAACGGGTGGCCAGCTTCCACCGCAACACGCTGCATGCGCTGGCCGAACTGGTGGCCGCGGCAGGTCTTGCGCACCCTTCGGAGCTGCGACCGCACCATTTCCTGCGCCGCGCGTCCTCGGACAAGGTGATCTCGCTGGCCGAACAGTATGAACAGCTTGCCCCCGGCCAGCTTACGGCCGATCCGGCCTCTTCGCCGCGATTTGCCGAGGCCTGGGCGCTGTCGCGGGCCGACAGCTTCAGCCGCGCGGGATAGCGGCCGCGCCGCGCTCGTCCCGGATCCAGAGCGTCAGGACCATGGACGCGACGCAGAAATACAGCCCGAAGATCCCGAAGGCCGAAACGAGGTAAAGCTGGAAGAAGAACAGCGGTCCGCCAAGCAGGGTCGAGGCCAGCGAGATCACCGTCGTGCCAACCGCGAGGATCCCGCCGGCGATGGCCGCGAGGATCGCTGCAGCGATCAACTCCCCGGCGCTGCGACAGAACAGAAGCGTAAGCAGGCCGTGCGTTAGGATCAGCAGCACGAAGTTCGCGACGAAGATCGGGACGAGGGTGAGGCGCACCGTCTCGATCCGGACAGGGTCGAGCAGGGTGACCAGCAGGCAGAAGATGATCAGGAAGAAGTGAACGAGGATTGCGGGAAACAACACGGTCTGGCGCAGTCTGAAGAACAGGAAACCGAGGATCAGGAAATGCCCGACGGGCAGCGCGAGGCGCAGCAGGATCGGGTCGATCTCGAAGTTCCGCGACATACTGTCCGCCTTCAGCAGAGCCGGGCTCAGTTCGCCCAGGACGCCGGACACGACCAGGGCAACGGCGCCCAGGACGAAGCCACCCAGGATGATCGCCAGGACCTGCCATTGCAGTTTCGGCAGGTTGCGCCATTCAGGGTCAAGCCGGTTCTGCCCCGGTTGCAGCGCGCTCTCCGCCAGGCCTGACTGGGCAATCGGCAATCGCGTATCCACGCCGCGCACCAGTCTCCAGCACAGGATGAAGGCCAGCGCAGTCAAACATTCGTAAACCAGGACAACGATGACGATGTTCAGCACCGACCTGACCTCAAACCGTACCCCGAAACCGCTGGGTCTTGTCCCATTGGGTCGTGGCGCCACGGATCTTGTCCTTCAGAAGCTGGACCACTCCGACATTGCAGGCGAGGAGGCTGGTGAAGGAAGAGACGAACAGGAAAGGTACCGCCGCGAAGGCCTGCCTCTGCTGGTCTGAAACGCAGCCGGCAGCAATCTGGTAGTAGGGTGCGAAGTTGCCGATGCCGGTGAACAGCGTCAGCGAGACGGTCAGGATCGACAGGCTGGCCCAGGTTTCACCGACCTGCACCGGCATCGAGAGGGCGATGATCAGGTTCAACAGGACAAGGCTGGGAACTGTGTAGACCAGCAGCACCAAAGCGGCATCGAGGCGGGCCATCAGCGGCTGCCGCGTCGCCCGCAGGGTGGGAATGAAATAGCGCAGCAGGCAGTCGTTGTGCCCGATCGCCCAACGTTTCACCTGCCGGTAGCGGACCTGCCAGGTTTCGGGGCTTTCCTCGTAGCACTCGGCGCCTGCGACATAGGCGACGCGCCTGCCCGATATGAACAGCCGATAGGTGAGGTCGGTGTCCTCGGCCAGCGAGATCGTGTTCCAGCCTCCGACCGCCTCCAGCGCCGACCGGCGCACCGCCCCGGTGGTGCCGCCGAACTGCGGCAAGAGCGCCATGCGATGCCGAACTTCCTGGTCGACGACATAGCCGCCGCGCCGCTCCAGGTCGAGCATCTTGGTCAGCATGTTTGCATTGGCGTTGTAGGGCACCACCCGACCCATCGTGGCGCCGACCAGAGGGTCGCGGAAGGGGGCGACGAGGCGCCGGATGATCTGGGGGGGCGGCAGATAATCGGCGTCGAAGAAGACCAGGATCTCGGAACTCGAGCCGCTGATCGCATCGAGGAGTGCCGCCGGCTTGCCGGGCGGGGCATCGGCCGGGCGGTGGATCACCCGCAGGAAGGGATACCGCGCCGCGAAGTCATCGGCGATCTCCCCGGTCCTGTCGCGCGAGCGGTCGTTGATCACGATCACCTCGTAGCGGTCTGACGGGTAATCCATCCGGGTCAGGCAATCGAGACAGCCTTGAAGCACCCGCTCTTCATTGTGGGCCGGAACAATCACGGTCACCCGCGGCAACTCGTCATCCGCTGTCGGCTGGCTTGACGTGCCGTGAGGTCCGAAATGGAAGAGCAGCGTCACAACGACCTGTCGCACCAGAACCACCAGTGCCAGCAGCGTTGTCGATACATGCCAGGTTACGAGAAGGGCGATTGCCGCCCCGATCATAGCCCGAGTCTGATGCCGATGGATGCGCCTTTGAGGTCGTAGAGTTCGGTATCGACGTACTCTCCGCGCAGGATCACCTCGGCGTTCCCGCCGAAGCGGTAAGATACGAAGGGTCGGAAGGCGGTATAGTCATTGTTCACCGGCGCAAGCGGAGCGAGGTCGTAGGCGATCTTGCCGAAGGCAAGCTCGGCTCCGATGTTCAGGCCGCCCTGCGTGACCACGGTCGCAACGCCCTCGATGTCATACCCCATGTCAGCGCCACCCGTGGAATCGGTGACCTGCGCGCTGAGTTGGGTCACCAGGTATGAACCGTTGGCATAGGCCGGAAAATACTTGAGCATCTCGCCGCGCACCGAAGTGGCGTCGATGCCGCCTTCATAGCTCGCGCGGCTGACCTCCAAGTCGTAGATCATGCCACTGTCCGCGCCGGCATTGTAACGGTAGCCCAAGGCATACTTCCGGTCGGGCGCGGTGCCGAGATTCGAATTCTAGGACTCGACCATGAACCGCAGGGCACCCGGGCCGGCCGCAAACTCTGCCCCGACGCCAAGCGAGGTTACTTTCTCTTCACGGTCCTGCCTCGTGATGTCGACAAGGATGGAGGTTCCCGAACTGATGGCGAAGCGGGAGTTCAGACTGACATAGTCGCGGTCGGAATAGCCGTTGCTTGCATTCAGTGTGCCGTAGGTCAGCTGGACGAAACCGCCATCCTGAGCATGCGCCGCGGCGCCGAGGGTCACGAGAGATGCCACAAGGGCCGACTGAAGGATGTTCCTGCTCATTGTCTGCTCCACTCGGGACTTCGCATGATCCTCGTGACGCTTACTCTATTCGCGTTCCAGAAGAAAGGCTTATCGAGACCTGCACCCATTGACCGGCCGTCCCTATGGCTTTCTTGCACCAAGCCCGGCGGAGGGAGGCTGGCGCCGGATCGGGTGGCGGTCCAAAGCCGGAAAGGTCCGGTCAGACCAGCATCCCGCCATCGCTGTCGTCGCCGGCCTCTTCCATCAGCCGGTCGATGTCGGTGATCGTGACCCTGCGGTTGCCTTCCAGGCTGATCACCCCGTCGCGCTTCAGCGCGTTGATCTGGCGGCTGACCGTCTCGAGCGTGAGGCCGAGATAATCGGCCATCTCCTCGCGGGTCAGCGGCAGGTCCACCGCCAAGGCCGCCGCAGGCCGCCGCAGGTGTAGTGCGGCATCGCGACGGGCGATGATCGCGATCAGCGAGGCGATCTTCTCGCGCGCGGTCTTGCGGCCGAGAAGCAGCATCCATTCCCGCGCTGCATCCAGTTCGTCCAGCGTCATCTCCAGCAGCCGCTGGGCGACGTGCGGCGTCACGGCCATCAATTCCTCGAACGGTTTCTTGCGGAAACAGCACATCACGAGGTCGGTCGTCGCGGTGACATCGAATGCGGCCGTGGCGCGGCCCGGGCGGCCCACGAAGTCGGACGGCAACAGAAGCCCGACCATCTGCCGCCGACCGTCCTCCATGGTCTGGGTCAGGGTGGCGATCCCGCTGACCACCGAGCCCACGAACTCCATCCGGTCGCCCGACCAGATGATCGTCTGGCCGGCCTGGAAGCTGCGGTAATACTTGATCTGCTCCAGCCGCGCCAGTTCGTCGGTATCGCATCGGGCACAGACGGCGCGGTGCCGGATCGGACAGTCACCGCACTGAACGTGGACGGAATGGTCCTGCAACATGGTTGCCTCGTGTTGATCTGAATCAAGGAGCCATCGCCACTCCGACGCTAGCCTAACCCGATGAGCCACGACCCGCAACTTGCCCGCCTAGGGTTATTCGACGCACGCGTGCCCCGCTATACGTCGTATCCGACCGCCCCCCATTTCGGGCCGGAGGTCGGCCCTGGCGACATGGCCCGCTGGATCGAGGCGGTGCCGGAGTTCAGCGAAATCTCGCTTTATGTCCATGTGCCGTTCTGTCGCCGGTTGTGCTGGTTCTGCGCCTGCCGGACCCAGGGAACCACAACGGACGAGCCGGTGCGAGCCTATGTGCAGATGCTGAAGGCGGAACTGGCGCTGTTGCGCGCGCACCTGCCGCACGGGGTTACGCTCAGCCGCCTGCACTGGGGCGGGGGCACGCCGACGCTGCTTGGCGCCGACCTGATCCGGGACCTGGCCGACCGGATCCAGGAAGTGGCGCCTCTGGCCGCGGACGGCGAGTTCTCGGTCGAGATCGACCCGAACGAGATCGACGATGCCCGGTTGGACGCGCTGGCGGCGGCGGGGATGAACCGGGCCTCGATCGGGGTGCAGGACTTCGACCCGATGATCCAGAAGGCGATCGGTCGCGAGCAGGGCTATGAGTTGACCCGAAACGTCGCCAACCGGATCCGCGAGCGGGGCGTTGCCAGCCTGAACACCGACATCCTCTACGGCCTTCCGTTCCAGACCGGGCCGCGCATCGCCGATTCGGTCCAGAAACTGCTGACCCTCTCGCCGGACCGCGTCGCGCTTTACGGCTACGCCCATGTGCCCTGGATGAGCCGGCGACAGCAGATGATCCCCTCGGATGCCATGCCGACCCCGGAAGAGCGCCTGGCCCTGTTCGAGACCGCGCGGCAGCTTTTCCTGTGGGATGGGTATGTCGAGGTCGGCATCGACCACTTCGCCAAACCCGAGGACGGCATGGCGCATGCCCTGCGGGCCGGAACGTTGCGGCGGAACTTTCAGGGCTATACCGACGATCCCTCCAAGGTGCTGATCGGGCTTGGCGCCTCGTCCATCAGCCGGTTTCCGCAGGGCTATGCACAGAACGCCTCGGGCACGGCCGAGCATACGAAGGCAATCCGCGCGGGCCGCTTCTCGACCCACCGTGGCCATGCCTTCCGCGGCGAGGATCTCTTGCGCGCCCGGATCATCGAGGCGCTGATGTGCGACTTCCGGGTCATGAAGGACGAACTGCTGCGCGATTTCGATACAAGTGCAGCACGGGTGGATGCCCTGTTCCGCACGGCTGCCGCGGCGTTCGGCGACATGGTGCATGTGACCGGGGAAGGCTTCTTCATCCCGGAACGCGCCCGCCCCCTCACCCGGATGATCGCCCGCGCCTTCGATGCCTACGACAGCGAAAAGGCCCGGCATTCCGCCGCAATCTGACCCGGTTCAGCCCCGCGCGAGGCGGGTCAGCAGGTCCACCTGCCGCGGCAGGCAGACCGAGCGCAGGTCGTAGCGGTCGCGCACCATGGCCCGTGCGGTCGCACGCATGGGCTGGTAGGCCTCGGGTCGCGCCAGAGCGTCGGTCAGGGCGACCGACCAACCCGCCACATCGAAGAAATCGACCAACCGCCCCGTCACGCCGTCCTCGATGACTTCTGCCACCGGCGGCGTGTCGGAACCGACCACCAGCGTGCCGGCGGCCATGGCCTCGACCATCGACCAGGACAGGACGAAGGGATAGGTCAGATAGGCGTGCACCCGGCTGACATGGAACAGATCGACCAGCCGGTCATAGGTCAGCTTGCCGGTGAAATGCACCCGCGACAGATCGAGCAGGTCGCCCAGTTCCCCCAGAAGGACATCCTTCCACGTCCCGCCCTCTTTCGGCAGCTGGCCATAGCTGGCTTCGTGTCCGCCGACGATGACCACCCTTGCCTCGGGCCGTGCTTTCAGGATCGCCGGCAGGGCACGCATGAAGATGTGGAAGCCGCGATAAGGCTCGAGGTTGCGGGCAACATAGGTCAGCACCTCGTCGCCGGGCGCAAGCACCCGGCCGTCCGGCAGGGTGAAGCGCGCCTGCGGGTTCGGGGTCAGGCGGTCGCAATCGACCCCGTCGAAGATCACCTCCAGCCGGTCGCGCAGGACCGGCGGATGCGTGCTGGCCTGCCATTCGGTGGGCGAGACACCGGCATCGGCATGGATCAGCGCCTGGGCCAGATAGGCGGCGCGCGACTGCGCGATCATCACCTGGTCGAACCCGCTGGCCTGGAATTCGGGGTCGAAGCCGACATCGGCGCCGAGGCCCCGATAGTAGAACTCGGCAAAGACCAGAAGCTTCGCCTCCGGCCAGACCTCCTTCAGGAACAGCGTCTCGCCCCAGCCGGAATGGCCATAGATCACGTCGGGCACATAGCCCTCGGCGCGAAGCTTCTGGGCGAAACGCGCCACGACCACGCCGCGATCGCTCATCATGGTGAAGGTGCGGCCAAGCCGGGTGGCGGCCGGGTCGAGCGGCGGCGGCCTGAAGCTGTAGCGCAGGGTCGGGATGTCCGACGGCTTGGTGTGCGTCGCGTCGGTGATCGCCCGGACGTCGTGGCCAAGCTGCTGCATCGCTGGCGCAAGATGCAGGAACTGGCCGGGAAAGTTCTGGTGGACGAAGAGCAGTTTCATCCGTCAGGCTCCGAAGGCGGCGGCCATCAGAGCTTTGGTATACGGGGTTTGCGGATTGGTGAACACGGCCTCGCAATCGCCGGCTTCGACGACATCGCCCGCCTGCATCACCATGACCTTGTGCGCCATGGCGCGGATCACCCGCAGGTCGTGGCTGATGAAGATGTAGGCCAGCCCCCACTTGCGCTGCAATTCCCGCAGAAGATCGGCGATCTGGACCTGCACCGTCATGTCCAGTGCGCTGGTGGGCTCGTCCAGCACCACCAGTTTCGGCCGCAGGATCATCGCCCGGGCGATGGCGATCCGTTGGCGCTGACCGCCGGAGAATTCGTGCGGATAGCGCGCCATGGTGGCGGGGTCGAGGCCGACCTCGCGCATGATCCCGGCCACCATCTCGGTCCGGTTGTGGCCAGGATCGACGCCGTGGACGCCAAGGCCCTCGGCGATGATCTCCTCGACCGTCATACGGGGCGACAGGCTGCCGTAGGGGTCCTGGAACACGACCTGCATCTCGCGCCTCAGGCCGCGGAGCTCGGCGCGCCCGAGGCCCTGAAGGTCGCGCCCCAGGAAGGTGATCCCGCCCGCCGAGGGGATCAGCCGCAGGATCGCCAGCGCCAGCGTGGTCTTGCCCGAGCCGCTTTCGCCGACGATGCCCAGCGTCTCGCCGGCCCGAACCGACAGGGTCGCCTCGTTGACGGCCTTAACATGCCCCACCGTGCGGCGCAAAAGCCCCCTCTGGATCGGGAACCAGATCCGCAGCGCCTCGGTCCTTGCCACCTCCGCAGCACCTTGCGGCACCGGGGGCGGACCGCCTTTCTGCTCGGCGGCGAGAAGATTGCGGGTGTAGGGATGCTGCGGATCGGCGAAGATCGTGGCCGCGGGGCCCTGTTCCACGATCTCACCGCCCTGCATGACGCAGACCCGGTCGGCGATGCGGCGAACGATGCCGAGGTCGTGGGTGATGAAGAGAAGCGACAGCCCCTCGGACCGCTTGAGATCGGCCAAGAGGTCCAGGATCTGCGCCTGGATCGTCACGTCCAGCGCGGTCGTGGGTTCGTCGGCGACCAGCAGTTCCGGGCCGTTCGCCAGCGCCATGGCAATCATCACCCGCTGGCGCTGCCCGCCCGACAACTGGTGCGGATAGGCCCCGAGCCGACTTTCCGCGTCGCGGATGCCGACCTTGCCCAGAAGCTCGACGATCCGGGCGCGGGCCTTGTCGCCGGTCAGGCCCTGGTGCAGCGCCAGGCTTTCGGCAAGCTGCTTCTCGATCGTGTGCAAGGGGTTCAGGCTGGTCATCGGCTCCTGGAAGATGAAGCTGATGTCGTTGCCGCGGATCCGGCGCAGATCGCGCTCCGAGGCGCCGACCATCTGCGTGCCGCCATAGGTGATCGAGCCGGCGATCTCGGCGTTGTCGCCCAGAAGGCCCACGGTCGATAGCGCGGTGACGGACTTGCCCGATCCGCTTTCGCCGACAAGGGCGACCGTCTCGCCCTTGTCGATGGTGAACGAGACGCGCTTCACCGCCTGGATCAAACGCCCGTCCTGCCGGAAGGTGACGGACAGGTCCCTGACCTCGAGAACGCTCATCGGAAGGTTTTCCGCGGGTCGAAGGCGTCGCGCACGCCCTCGAAGATGAAGACCAGAAGCGACAGCATGATCGCGAAGGTGAAGAAGGCGACGAAGGCCAGATGCGGCGCCTGAAGGTTCTGCTGCGCCTGGCGGGTCAGTTGGCCGAGTGACGGCAGATCTGCCGGCAGACCGAAGCCCAGATAGTCGAGGCTGGCCAGCGTGCCGATCACCCCGGTGATGCCGAAGGGCAAAAGGGTCAGCGTGGCCACCATCGCGTTGGGCAGGACGTGGCGGAACATGATCTGCGTGTCGCTGACCCCCAGCGCCCTGGCCGCGCGGACATATTCGAAGTTCCGCGCCCGCAGGAATTCCGCCCGCACCACACCGACCAGCGCCGTCCAGCCGAAGGCGACCATCAGTCCCACCAGAAGCCAGAAGCTCTTTGACCAGACCGCCGTCAGGATGATGATGACGTAAAGCGTCGGGACCGAGGACCAAAGCTCGATGAATCGCTGGAACAGAAGGTCGGTCAGCCCGCCGAAATAGCCCTGCACCGCGCCGGCCGCGATGCCGATGACGGTGGTCAGCGCGGTCACGATCAGCGCGAAGGTGACAGACAGGCGAAAGCCGTAGATCACCCGGGCCAGCACGTCGCGGCTGGTGTCATCGGTGCCCAGCCAGTTCTGCGCCGAAGGTTTCCCCGGCGCGACGCCCCCGGTGTTGACGATGGTGTTGTAGCGATAGGGGATCAGCGGCCAGAGCATCCAGCCCCGGTCGACCTCGACGCCCGCTGCCCTGCCGGTGCTTTCGACCTCGGCCCGGATGCCGTCGGGGTCGTCCCAGCAGGCCTCGGACCCCGCGGCGACGATCAGGCATTTCACCTCGGGCGTGGTGTAGTCGGCCTCGGTGCGCAGGTCGCCGCCGAAAGCGGTTTCCGGGTAGAACTTGAACACCGGCATGTAGTATCCGCCTTGGTACTTCACCAGAACCGGACGATCGTTGGCGATCAGCTCGGCGAACAGCGAGATGCCATACAGCACCACGAGGATCCACAAGGACCAGTAGGCCCGCCGGTTGGCCTTGAAGTTGCGCCAGCGGCGCTGGTTTAGGGCCGACAGTGCCATCAGCCGCGGCTCTCGAAGTCGATCCGTGGATCGACGAAAACATACATCAGGTCTGACAGGATCCCGACCACCAGTCCGATCAGCCCGAAGGCGAAGAGCGTGCCGAAGATCACCGGATAGTCGCGTTCCACCGCCGACTTGAAGCCAAGCTGCCCCAGGCCGTCGAGAGAGAAGATCACCTCGATCAGCAGGCTCGATCCGAAGAACACCGACAGGAACAGCCCCGGAAAGCCCGCGATCACGATCAGCATCGCGTTGCGGAAGACGTGGCCATACAGCACGCGACGTTCTGACAGGCCCTTGGCCCGCGCAGTCATCACATACTGCTTCTTGATCTCGTCAAGGAAGCTGTTCTTGGTCAGAAGCGTCAGCACCGCGAAGGACGAGATCAGCTGCGCCGTCACCGGCAGGGTGATGTGCCAGAGGTAATCGACGATCTTGCCCAAGAGCGACAGGTCCGACCAGTTGTCGCTGGTCAGCCCGCGCAACGGGAACCACTGGTAGTAGGACCCGCCGGCAAAGACCACCATCAGCATGATCGCGAACAGAAAGCCCGGGATCGCATAGGCCGCGATGATGATGCCGCTGGTCCAGGTGTCGAAGCGCGTCCCGTCATGCACCGCCTTGCGGATGCCCAGCGGGATCGAGACCAGATAGGCAATCAGCGTCGACCACAGGCCCAGCGTGATCGACACCGGCATCTTTTCCAGCACGAGGTCCACCACCGAGATCGAGCGGAAGTAGCTTTGCCCGAAATCCAGCGTCAGATACTTGCCCATCATGATGAGGAACCGCTCGGTGGCCGGGATCGCCTCTTTCCGGCATTCCTCGGCCTTCAGCGACGGCGTGCCGGTAAAGCCTTCGTCGCAGACGATGCGGGAAAAGCCGAACTGCACCTCCAGCCGGGCCAGGAACTCCGGCGGCAGTCCGCGGGCGCCGACATAGCCGGTGTCCTCTTCCTGCACCCCGCCCCCGGCCGAACCGGAGATGTTCTGGATCGAATCCCCTTCGCCCTCGAACCGGGCCTGGATCTGCTGGATCGGCCCGCCGGGGACAAACTGGGTCAGCGCGAAGTTGATCAGCATCACCCCGAACAGCGTCGGGATGACCAGGAGAAGCCTGCGAAGGATATAGGCGCCCAAGATCCCTGCCCGCTTGTGGTTACTTCAACGCGCCCTTGGCTTTCAGCGCGTCGGCTTTTTCGGCGTTGTACCACCAGATCGACAGTTCGCCTACTGCATAAGGCGGCAGCGTCGCGGGATGTTCGTACATGTTGTAGTAGGCCACCCAGTTGTCGCGCTTGTAATAGCGTGGGACGATCACGAATTCCGACCGCAGCACCCGGTCCAGCGCCTTGATGACCGAGGTCAGCGCCTCGCGGCTTTCGGCGGCCTCGACCTGGTCCAGAAGCCTGTCCACCGCCGGGTTGGCATAGCCCATGCGGTTGCGGCTGGAATTGTCCTTGGCCACCGAAGCCCATGCCTGTTTCAGGATGCCGCCCGGTTCCGGCCCGCCGTTCACAACGGTCGTCGGCAGCGCGTCGAAATCGAAATTCGGCGGGCTCGCGCGTTCCTGCAACTGCGGGTCGTCGATGATGTCGAAACTGGCATCCACCCCCAGCGCGCGCAGGTTTTCCACATAGGCGTTCATCACCGGCAGCAGATCGGTCCGCGAATGGACCATCTGCATCCGCAGCTTCTCGCCCTTTCCGTTGCGACGGATGCCATCGTCGCCGACCGGCCAGCCCGCCTCGTCCAGAAGCGCCGAGGCGCGGCGCAGGTTCCGCCGGTCAAGGTTGTTTTCCTCGGACGAGACCGATCCCATCGGCACCTCGTCGGTCAGGATGCTGGCCGGAAGCAGGCCCTCGTCCACCAGGGGCTTCAGCAACGCCACCTCGTCGGGGCCTGCGACACCGGTCGCCGCCATCTCGGAATTTTCCCAGATCGAGTTGATCCGCGCGAACAGCCCGTAGAACAGCGCCTTGTTGGACCATTCGAAGTTGAACATCAGCCCCAGCGCCTCGCGGACCCGCGGGTCCTGGAACTGTGGTCGGCGCAGGTTGAAGATGATCGACTGGCCGCCGGCGATGTTTCCGGACGGGATCACCTCTTTCACGATATCGCCCGAGCTGACTGCCGGAAAGTCGTAGTCACTGGCCCAGCGCTTTGGCAGGCTTTCGTTGCGGAAGGTATAGACCCCGGCCTTGAACGCCTCCATCGCGGCGTTGTCGTCACCGAAATACTCGATGCGGATGCGGTCGAAGTTGTTCTGGCCGACGTTCAGCGGGTGCTTTTCGCCCCAGTAGTCCTCGTCGCGCTTGTAGATGATCTGCTGGCCGGGCTTGAAGCTCTCCAGCACATAGGGTCCGGTGCCGAGGAACGGCTCGAGGCTGGACTTCTCGAGGTCGCGGTTGTTCTCCTCGTAATGCTTGCGCGAGAATATCGGCGTTCCGCCCGCCTGCGCCGGCATGTCGCGGAACGGCGTGCCAGGCGCGAAGGTGAACTTGATGCGGTAGGGGTCCAGCACCTCGACCGACTGGTATTTCCCGTTTGCGACTGCCCGGAACTCGGGGATGCCCTTGTCGCGGAACAGCTCGTAGCTGAACAGCACGTCGTCGGCGGTAAAGGGGCTGCCGTCCGAGAATTTCACGTCCTTGCGCAGGTTGAAGATCACCCAGGACCGGTCCTCGGGGTATTCCATCGTCTCGCAGAGCAGGCAATAGGCGGCACTGACATCGTCCAGCGTGCCCGACAGGATGGACTCGTAGAAGATGGAGGACAGCGCGGCCGAGTTGCCGGCGATGGCGTAGGGGTTGAAGCTGTCGAAGCTGCCGGGCGCCCACTGGCTGATCTCGCCGCCTTTGGGCGCATCGGGGTTCACATAGGGCAGATGGGTAAAGTCGGCCGGCAGGGCGAGGTCGCCAAAGGTGGAAATGCCGTGCGACTTGATGACCGTCTCGGCCCGGACCGGCGGGGCCAATGCGCCAAGCGCCGCGACAAGCGCCCCGGCCAACAGCGGGCCGAAATCCAGCCGGACCGACCTTGCCTCTGCTGCCATTTGCTTGCCTGTCCGCATCCTTCAACCTCCCCGCGTTGTCGTCGCCTCAATACATTTATCCAATTGCGCGCTTTGTCGAGCCAACAAGCCGCGATTGCGCGCGCGATTGCGTGACCCGAAACGAAAAAGCCGCCCCGAAGGGCGGCCTCGCGGCTTGCGCCTCGGCCCGGATCAGGGATTCGCGGCCAGATAGGCAATCACGTTGGCGCGGTCCTCGGATTTCGGCAGACCGGCAAAGGCCATCTTGGTGCCCGGGATCGCCTTCTTCGGATTTTCCAGGAACGCATACAGGGCTTCGGGCGTCCAGGGCTCGGCCGACTTGGCGGCCATCGCCTCAGAGTAGGCAAAGCCCGCCGCAGCCGCGTGGTTGCGCCCGACCACGCCGTTCAGATGCGGGCCGACGCCATCGGAGCCGTCAAGCTTGTGGCACGACCCGCATTTCTTGAACACCGCCTCGCCCGCGGCCGCATCGCCGGCCTCCAGGACTGCGGCAAGGTCCACCGTCTCGCCCTCGCCCTCTGCCGGCGCGGCCTCTTCCCCGGTGTCGATGGTATAGGCCTGGGCCAGTTCGCCTTCGCCATGTCCCCCATGACCGCCACCGACCGTGTAAAGCGAGTCCGAGGCCCAGTTCACCAGCATCAGGACCAGAAGCGAGCCGCATACCGCGCCTACCGCCTTGGTCATCGTCATCGTGTCGAACATGGGTCTCACCTGTTTGCGGTCTCGTGTCGCGGCGTATCTATCCGCTTCCCCCGCCCGGTTTCAAGGTGTAGACGCGCGACCAATCGCCCCAAAGGGCAGGTTTTCGACGGGGGAAGGCTTCGGATGGTCGGTCGCATCGCCTTTCAGGGAGAGCTTGGCGCCTATTCGCATCAGGCCTGCCAGCAGTCCCGTCCGGACATGGAGCCGGTTCCCAGCACCACCTTCGAGGAAGTGGTGGACAAGGTTGCCCGCGGCGAGGTCGATCTTGGCATGCTCGCCGTCGAGAATTCGACCTATGGCCGGGTGGCCGATGTCCATTCGCTGCTGCCACGCTCGGGGCTGCATATCGTGGACGAGGCCTTTGTCCGCGTCCATGTGAACCTTCTGGGCGTCAAGGGCGCGACTCTGGCCGATGTGAAGGAAGCCCACGGGCATGTGGTGATCCTGCCGCAATGCTCGGGCTTCCTGAAGGCGCACGGCATCCGCGGCAAGGTCAGCAGCGACAATGCCCGTGCCGCGCGCGAGGTGGCCGAGGCGGGAGACAAGTCGAGGGCCGCCCTGGCCAGCGAACTGGCGGCCGAGATCTACGGGCTGGACGTGCTTGCCCGTCATATCGAGGACCAGGCGAACAACACGACCCGCTTCCTGGTCATGTCGCGCGATCCCGACCACAGCCGGCGTGGAACGGGCAAGATGCTCACCACCTTCACCTTCCGCGTCCGCAACATCCCCGCCGCGCTGTACAAGGCCCTTGGAGGTTTTGCGACCAACGGCGTGAACATGACCAAGCTGGAAAGCTACATGGTCGGCGGCAGCTTCACCGCGACCGAGTTCTACGCCGACATCGAGGGCCATCCCGACGACCCGAACGTCGCCCTTGCGCTGGAAGAGCTGAGCTACTTCACCTCGGAAATGCGCATTCTCGGCGTCTACCCGGCCGATCGGGAACGCGGTTAGGCCGAGGCGAGGCTGCGGTCGTAGCGGTCCTTGATCCGGCTGCCGAGCTGGCCAAGCCGCCCCTCGAACCTTGCCGTCACCCGACCCTTGGCCAGCCGCAGCGTGTTGATGAAAAGCCGCGCCGCGAGGGTCTTGGGCTTCACCTCCAGATCGACCCGGATCCGGCTGCGGCGCGGCGACAGCACGATGACCTCGACCCGGCTGGTGCCTTCGGCGGAAGGGCTTTCGATGCCAAGCATGAGCCGCTGGTCAGGCGTCATCTCGGTGATCCGGATCTGCACCTTGCGTGCCTTGCCCCGGAAATGCCCCCGCACGCGCCATTCGGCCCCGACACCCATCAGGGGCGAGCCCGGCGGGCGTTCGACCTCGACGCCGTTGCGGATCGCCTCGCGTTCCCAGGACGCATGGTCGGTCAGGACGGCGAATACCGCAGCCGCGGGGACTTCCAGATCGGTCTTGGCCGTCAGCTTCATTCAGCCTCCGCAGGATGCAGGTCGCGGGCAAAGCCCAAGCGGCGGGATGATCGGGTCAATCAAGCCGATCCGCAAGCCAGTTGCGCAGGATGAAATGCGCGATGGCGCCCTTGCGGCTGGGCCGGATCGTCGGGTGATGCCCGGCAAAGGCCTGAACAAGCTCTTCCCGGCTGACCCAGGCTGCGGCCTCCAGCTCTTCGGGGTCGAGGCGGATGGCGTCGGTCGTGGCCTCGGTCCTGGCCCCGATCATCAGCGAGGCCGGGAAGGGCCAGGGCTGGCTGGCCAGATAATTCACCGCACCGCAGGTGATGCCGGTCTCCTCCATCACCTCGCGGCGCACGGCGGCCTCAATGGTCTCGCCAGGCTCCACAAAGCCCGCCAGTAGCGAGAACATCCCCTCGGGCCAGCCGGGACTGCGGCCCAGAAGCACGGAATTTCCTCGTGTGACCAGCATGATGACCACCGGGTCGGTGCGCGGGAAATGGTTGGCACCGCAGGCCGGGCAGGTTCGCTGCCAGCCGCCCTGCGTCATTTCGGAGCCCGCGCCGCAGGTCGAGCAGAAGCCGTGGCTGCGGTGCCACTGGACCAGAGCCTTGGCGGTCGCCACAAGCTCGGCTTCGCGGGGGTCAAGCAGGGTCATCACCCCCCGCAGCTCGGCAAATCCCGCCTCCTCTTCGACGGCGGGATGCCGTTGCACCGAGGGATCGAAGAAACCGGCCTGCACCGCCTCGGCCCCCGCCTCGGGCGACCAGTCGGACAGGTCGGCGGCAAAGCGGGGCGTCCCGTCGTCATTCCCCAGAAAGACCGGTGGGTTGGCGAGGGCCAGAACGGGATGCCCGGCGGCCACCCAATGCGGACGGCCGTCCCGGAACAACGGCTTGCCGCGCCAGACCGGCAACACCAAGCCCTGGCTCAGCGCGCGCGCAAGTCCCGCGGCATCGCGGCGCAGCAGCGCCTGCCTGTCGAGGCTCGACCCGCCGAAGGTGACCGTTTCCGCTATCCGCATTTCGACCCTGTTTTTCCCGCATCGTTCACGCTGCCTGCAAGCTCTGCCGCTTTCTGCGCTGGTTGCAATCCACAAGCGGCCGCAATCGCACAACCTCCGCTTGAATAACGACAATTTGCCACAACATTGACACAACCCTCGCAATAGTTCACTCGCGTAAAGGGTGTGTTTTCTCCGCGCTTGAGGCTGCTGTCACCAACCGGACGGTCGATGTTCCACGTTCCCGCAATGAGGGCCAGGATGCCCCAGGCTTCGGATCCGGCCCGGGATCACGAAAAGGCATCTGTGGAAGTGGCGGTCGATCGGACAGCGTCGCACCGCCCCCTTGCGCACCTGCGGCTGATCGCCACCAGCGACCTTCACGCCAGCCTGATGCCCTACGACTATCGCGCGAACCGGCCCAATGCCCGGCTTGGCCTCGGCGCAGTCTCGCAGAAGATCGCCGAAGCCCGGGGCGAGGTTCAGAACTCGCTTCTGTTCGACAACGGCGACTTCCTGCAAGGCAGCCCGATCGCCGACTATGCCGCCTCGGCGCGCAGAAGGCGGGCGCATCCGGTGATCACGGCCTTCAACATACTGGGCTACGACGCTGTCACCCTTGGCAATCACGAGTTCGACTACGGGCTCGGGTTCCTGTCGCAGGCCCTGACCGAGGCACGGTTCCCTGTCGTGTCGGCCAACATCGCGGTGCGGCTGGGCAAGAGCCCGGCGCGGGACGAGACCTTCGTCCCCCCCTTCGCGATCCTGCGGCGCCAGATCATCGACCGCGAAGGCCAGTCGCATCTGATCCGGGTCGGCGTGATCGGCTTTGCGCCGCCGCAGATCCAGGAATGGGACCGCAATGGCCCGGATGGCGGCGTGCGCACCCGCGACATCCTTGCCGCCGCCCGCGCCTGGTTGCCGAGGCTGCGGGCCCGGGGGGCCGACATCATCGTGGCGCTGGCCCATACCGGGATCGGCGCGCTGGAGCCTGAACACGGGTCCGAACACGCGGCAACCGCGCTTGCCGCCCTGCCCGAGATCGACGCCGTGATCGCCGGACACAGCCATCAGGTCTTTCCCGGGCCCGATTTCGCACCGTCTCCTGCGATCGATCCGGTGGCGGGGCGGCTGGCCGGCAAGCCGGCCGTGATGCCCGGTCATTCCGCAAGCCATGTCGGCATCATCGACCTCCAGCTTGATCGCTGCCGCATCGGCGCGCGGCGCTGGCAGGTGGTCGGGGCCACATCGACGGTCCCAACGCGCAGTCCCGATCCGGCCCCGGCGACGCCGGCGCTGCATCGGGCGCTTGTCCCCGACCACCGGGCCGCCCTCGCCTGGTCGCGCCGTCACCTGGGCGAGACTCAAGTGCCGCTGCACAGCCATTTCGCGACCGTCGCCCCCTCGGCGGCGCTGGCGCTGATCGCCGAGGCCAAGGCGGATCATGTCCGCCGCCAGCTTGCCGGCACCAGCTGGGAAGGCCTGCCGCTCTTGTCCTCCGCCTCGCCCTACCGGACCGGCGGGCGCAGCGGGCCGGGCAACTTCACGGACATTCCGACGGGACCGCTGCGCCAGCGCAACCTGTCCGACCTCTACCCGTTCCCGAATACGCTGGTGACGCTCCTCGTCACCGGGGCCGAGATTGCCACCTGGCTGGAGCGCGCGGCGACCGTGTTCCGCCAGGTCGCTCCGGGCGAGAGCGACGTGCCCCTGCTGGACCCTGATCTTCCCGGCTTCACCTTCGAGACGATCCCGCAGCTCGACTATGCCTTCGATCTCAGCCAGCCCGCCCGCTTCGATCCGAAGGGCCGTCTGGCGCATCCCGAAGCGCATCGGGTCGTGGGCCTCAGCCACCTGGGTCGACCGGTCCGGGCAACGGACGAATTTCTTCTGGTGACCAACAGCCACCGCCTGGGCCGCGCGCGGCTGCAAGATCCGAAGAAAGAGCCGCACGTCGCCTTCACCGATGCCGAGCGCGTCCAGTCGGTCATCGCGGCCTATCTTCAGCGTCAGGGATCGGTTGCCGCAACCCATCGCCGCAACTGGCATTTCCTGCCGATGCCCGGCACAACCGTGACCGTTGCCGCCGGGGAGCGGGCCGAGCGGCACCTTGAGGAGATCGCGCCACTGCGCCCGGTTCCCCTTGGACAAGGTGCCGACGGTTTTGCCCACTTCCGGCTGCATCTCTGATCGGCTAAGGCATCTCCACCCCCCCGAGAGCCAAGCCCGTGACCCTGACCTACGACGCCATCCTCTTCGACCTCGACGGCACGTTGATCGATACGGAAAGCATCGCGCTGGTCACCGGCATGGCCGCCTTCGCCGTACATGGGCATGCGGTGGACGAAGCCTTCATGCACGGACTGGTCGGCAAGGACGAACCGACTGCCGCGCGGATCATCCGTGAGGCGATGCCGGGTCTGGACCTCGATGCGGTAAACCGGCATTGGCGGCAAGGTTTCAACGACGGCGTGGAAGCGGGCCTGACGCTCAAGCCGGGCGCGCGCGACCTGCTGCCCGCGCTTGCCGCCCCCAAGGCCATCGTCACCTCCACCGGGCGCACGGGCGCGCACCGCAAGCTAGGCATCGCCGGGATCGCCGAGGCCTTCACCCATGTCGTCACGCTGGACGACGTCCGCGCTCCGAAACCCGACCCCGAGCCCTATCTGCTGGCCGCCGCGCTGTTCGGCGTGCCCCCCGCGCGCTGCCTGGTGTTCGAGGACAGCGAGACCGGGGCCGAGGCCGCGCATCGCGCCGGTTGCACCGTGATCCAGGTCCCCGACATCGTGCCGAGCCAGGGCCGCTGGGCGCATCACCTGGCGCCGGACCTGATGACCGGGGCGCGCATGGCCGGGCTGCTATGACCCTCACCCCGTGCGGCTTCGCCTGCTCGTCAGGGCGCAGCGAGGCGTGACGCAGTCGTCGACGCGCGTCAGGCCTTGCGGGAATGCAGCTCGCACAGGCAGCTGACCGGCTCGCCATGGTTGCGCTCGATCTCGGTGTCGGGGGCCAGCCGGTCCATTGCATGGGCAAGGTCGATGTCCAGTCGCGTCAGCCCCTTCGCCGAATGGGTGGTCAGCGTCACGTCCACCACGTTGTAGCGGTTGGTCCAGTCCGGGTGGTGGTTCATCTTCTCGGCCACCAGCGCCGTGCGGGACATGAAGCCCCAGGCCTGGCTGAAATTCGGGAATTTCCAGACCTTGCGGATCGCATCCGTGCCCGGCACGGCAGCCCAGCCGGTTTCGGCCAGGGGCGGCAGGGCGGAGCGGCGGTCGTCTTCGGACAGTAGCGGGGTCATGTCGTGGCCTCCGGGATCAGGGCATTGTCCTTGGCATTCGCGGCTTTCAGGGCGGGGCGATCCTTCAGGCGCGCCCAGTAGGCCTCCAGCACCGGGTTGGCGGGAATGGTCCTGAACTGAAGGCCCCAGCCGACCTGGCTGCCGACATAGACATCCGCCGCGGTGAAGCGCCCGTCGGCGATGTAGTCGTTCTTCTCCAGATGTCCGGTCAGCGCCCGCACCACCTCGTCAAGGCTGCCATAGCCGGTGCGCCCGGCGGCCTGCGGACCCTCGGGCACCCAGCCGAACGAGGTATTGACCACCGCCTGTTCCACGGGCCCCGCGCCGAAGAACAGCCAGCGGAAGAAGGCGGCCTTGTCCTCGGCCATCAGGCCTGCCTCGGGGAAGGTCGCGGCCAGATAGGCGCAGATCGCCGCGACTTCGGTGACGACGCAGCCGTCATGCACCAGTGCCGGCACCTTGCCCATCGGATTGACCGCCAGATAGTCCGGGGCCTTCATCGGCGGGCCATAGCCCAGCACAACCGTCTCGTAGGGCTGGCCGACCTCCTCCAGCATCCAGCGGGCAATCCGGCCTCGCGACATCGGGTTGGTGTAGAAGGTCAGCATCGGCGGGTCTCCCTTGCGTGTCCAGCCTACTCCCGCCCCTCGCATTTGCGGAAGGGGCCATAGGCGGTCAGCACCTCGATCTCCTCGCCGACTGCGCGGCGTTCCGCCTGAAGATAGCGATCCACCGCCGCGCGGAAGCTGCGGTCGGCGATCCAGTGGATCGAATGGGTCTCTGCCGGCAGATAGCCACGGGCCAGCTTGTGTTCGCCCTGCGCGCCCGCCTCGACCCGGCTAAGCCCACTGGCGATCGCCCAGTCGATCGCTTGGTAGTAGCAGAGCTCGAAGTGCAGACAGGGATGGTCCTCGACGCAGCCCCAGTAGCGGCCATAGAGGGTGTCGCGGCCGATGAAGTTCAGCGCCCCGGCCACCGGCCTGTCGCCGTCGAAAGCCAGGACCAGCAGGATGTCGTCGCGCATCGAGTCATGGAAACGCGTGAAGGCCTCTCGGGTCAGATAGGGCCGGCCCCATTTGCGGCTGCCGGTGTCCTGGTAGAAGGCCCAGAAGGCGTCCCAGTGCTGCGGCTCTATCGCGTCCCCGGTCAATGCGCGGATCGCCAGGCCCGAGGCGCGCGCCGTCTCACGCTCCTTGCGGATCATCTTTCGCTTGCGGCTGGAGAGGTCGGCAAGGAAGTCGTCGAACCCGGCATAGCCCCGGTTCTCCCAGTGGAACTGCTGGGTGACGCGATGCAGGGTGCCTTCGACGCCCGCCAGAGCCTCGGCCTCCTCGGCGGTGCAGAAGGTCGCGTGCAGCGAAGAGAGCCGGTTCTGCGCCGTGACCGCGATCGCGCCCTGCCAGAGCGTCTCGCGATGTGTCGGGTTGCCCAGGAACCGCCGGCCGGTGGCCGGGGTGAAGGGCACCGCGATCTGGAGCTTGGGATAGTAGCGGCCCCCGGCGCGGTCCAGCGCGTCGGCCCAGCCGTGATCGAAGATGTATTCACCTTGGCTGTGGGACTTCACATAAAGCGGCGTGGCCGCGACGATGCGCCCGGCCTCGCGCAGGACCAGCGGGCGGGCCTGCCAGCCGGTGCCCGGGCCCGTGGAGCCCGAGGCCTCCAGAGCGGACAGGAAGCGATAGGTGGTAAACGGGTCCGCCGGCCGGCCCGAGGCCTGTTCTGGCGCGGCGACCGCATCCCAGTCGGAAGCGGCGATCTCGGACAGGCTGTCGTGCAGGATCAGGTCGGACATCGGCGCTCTCGGGGCGGGCGGCGACCGGGGGTTTTGCACCCCCGGACCCCCGCAGAGTATTTGACAAAGGGCAAGCTGTGTTGCCCGGGGAAGAGGTCAAGCCGGACGGGCGGCGAGATAGCCCTCGAAGGTCACGTTGTCGGCGTGAAGGCGGGCCTGCGCCTCTTCCTCGTGAGAGCGGATGGTCCAGCAGAGGATCGCCGCACCTTTCGCCTTCAGCTCTGCCACTCGCCGGCGGGCCAGGTCGCGCGCCTCGTGGCTGATGAAGCTGGAGCCGGTCGCGTCGTAATCGGGAATGTCGCGCAGCCGGTCGCAGGTTTCGGGCGGCAGGGGCGCCCAGTCCTCGGGGTCGTAGGCCGAAGTGGTCAGGCCGCGCGGCAGGTCAGGGGCAAGCCGGGCCATGTGCGCGACCGATGCCGGGTTGAAGGACATCAGCGCGACCTCGCCCCGGTAGCCCTTCAGCGCCTCGGCCGTCGCGGCCTCTAGCCGGCCATCGGTCGGATCCATGCTGCGCGACTGGTCCTTGATCTCGATGAGGAGAGGCACGCGGCCGGCGATCAGCTCCAGCACCTCGGCCAGCGTCGGTACGCAGTCCGCGCCCCCGGTGAGCCGGATCCGGCCCAGCTCCGCCGCCGTGCGGGCGTTCAGAGGGCCGGTCTCGCGGGTGAGGCGGTCCAGATCCTCGTCATGGAAGACCATCGGCACGCCGTCACCGGAAAGCTGAAGGTCGATTTCGATGGCGTAGCCGGCCTCGACCGCGGCGCGGATCGCGGCGGGCGAGTTTTCGACCCGCCCCGCCGCCCGGTCGTGCAAGGCGCGGTGGGCGACGGGCAGACGGAGAAGGCCGGGGGGCAGCGGGACGCGGGTCATTTGAGGGCGAAGATCGCCTCGATCTCCACGGCGACCCCCAGCGGCAGCGACACGGCCGAGACCGCCGAGCGGGCATGGCGGCCCGCGTCGCCCAGCACCGCGACCAGGAAGTCCGAGGCGCCGTTGATGACCTTGGGCTGGTCGGAGAAATCGGGGGTGGAGTTCACGAAGCCGACCAGTTTCACAGCGCGGTCCAGCCGGTCCCAGTCGCCGCCTACGGCTTTCTTCAGTTGGGCAAGCAGGGAGATCGCACAACGCCGCGCGGCCTCTGCGCCCTGTTCGAAGGACAGATTCTCGCCCAGCTTTCCCTTGATCAGGCCCTGTTCGTTCTGGCTGATCTGGCCCGAGATGTGGACAAGGTTCCCCACCTGCACGAAGGGGACGTAGTTTGCCGCCGGGGCGGGGGCATCGGGCAGGGTGACGCCAAGGTCGGCGAGGCGCTTTTCGATCGCGTGCATGGGGATCTCCAGCCAGGGCAGGGGTGAGGGTAGCGCGCGGGCAGCGGGCGGGCAAGGGTGGCGCTGTCCACAGTGGACAAATCAGGTTAGCATATCTGAATCAATGACTTGTCCGCGGACAGTAACGATCCGTCAACCTGTTTCCGACACCGGCGTGACGGAACCGGGCCGGGCGGACCTGTTCGGATGCCGCCCGGCCGCGATGGGTCACGCCCAGGGACGCAAGGTCGCCGCCTTCTTTTCGTAGCTGTCGATGGCAGCGGCCTTTTCAAGCGTCAGGCCGATGTCGTCCAGCCCGTTCAGCAGACAGTGCTTCTTGAACGGGTCCACGTCGAAGTGGAAGGTGGTGCCGTCCGAGGCGGTCACGGTCTGCGATTCCAGATCCACGGTGATCCGGGCGTTCGCGCCCTTGCGGGCGTCGTCCATCAGGTGATCCACCGCATCCTGCGGCAGGACCACGGGCAGGATGCCGTTCTTGAAGCAGTTGTTGAAGAAGATGTCGGCGAAGCTGGTCGAGATCACGCAGCGGATCCCGAAATCCAGGAGCGCCCAGGGCGCGTGTTCGCGCGAGGAGCCGCAGCCGAAGTTGTCGCCGGCAACAAGGATCTGCGCCTTGCGGTAGGCGGGCTGGTTCAGCACGAAATCCGGGATCTCCTTGCCGTCCTGGGTATAGCGCATCTCGTCGAACAGGTTCTTGCCCAGTCCCGACCGCTGGATCGTCTTGAGGAACTGCTTGGGGATGATCATGTCGGTGTCGATGTTCACGAGCGGCATGGGGGCCGCGACGCCGGTGAGGGAAGTGAACTTGTCCATGTCGGTTTCCTGTCATTCGCCCGCAAGGGGCACGGGTTGCGGGATCGGTCCCTTCGGATCCAGGACCCAGTCGTAGATTGCGCCGATCTGGCGCGCCTTCCGGTCCCAGGTGAAATGCGCCTCGACACGGGCCAGCGCCGTAGCGGCGAGGGTGGGTATTGTGTCGGGGGCAGCGACAAGCCGGGCGAGGGCCGCGCGAAACCCGGCGACGACCTCGGCCCGCGTGCCCATCGGCACGGTGACGCCGGTGTCGGGGGTGACGAGCTCTCCGGGCCCGGCGTAATCGGCGATCACCGGGACGACGCCCAGCGCCATCGCCTCGAGCACCACGCCGCCGCCGAATTCGCGGACCGAGGGGAAGGTCAGGAGCTGGGATTGCGACAGAAGGCCCTGCACCTCCCTGTGATCGATCCAGCCGTGAAGAGTGACGGCCTGGGTCAGTCCACGCCCGGCGATCATCTCTTGCAGCACGGGCATCAGCGGCCCGTCGCCCAGGATGTCCAGCACCATGCTGCCGTCGCGCAGGAAGGGCTCGGCCGCCTCGATCAGCATGTCGGGGCCCTTGTAGGGCACCAGCCGGCCAACGAAGGCGCAGCGCAGGGGCAGCGTGCCGGGCTGTTCGGCGCGCAGCGAAAAGCGCGCTGGGTCGATGCCGTTTTCCGGGATCAGGGTCAGCCGGTCGCTGGCCGTCGCGAATTCCGACGCGGTGTGGCGCGAGCCGGCGATGATCGCCGAGGCCGCGCGGATCATCCGGCGACGGGAGAGCGACAGCCGGTAAAGGCCGCGGACATAGGACAGCCATTCCCGTTCCCGCCGGCGCTCCGCATCAAACCCCTTGGGCCAGGGCACGCCGCCGTTGAGCGGGCCCATGACGAAAGGGACACCAGCCTTGCGGCAGCGCGGGGCGATCAGGCTGTTCGCCGTCGGGGTGAGCGGGGTGACGCGGTGGACGATGTCGAACTCGCCCGCCGCGATGCGCGGGCCGAACTCCTGCCAGAGCTTCCGCTCGAAATAGGGGTAGGCGAGTTTCGAGGACAGGGCGGTGACCATGGTCCAGCCCTTGCCCTTGCCCATGCGCAGGATCTCGGCCAACCGCCAGATCGGGCGGGCGACGGCCTCGCTGTCGATGGCGGTGAAGTCGCGCCCCTCGACCAGGCCCGCGCGCAGGAAGGCGTCGCGGTTGCGGATCTGGGTCACGACATGCACGTCGTGATGCGCCCGCAGCGCGGTGGCGATGGACCAGCCGACCAGCGGGACCGAAACCCATTCCGGGTTCGCCGCCTCGGCAATGACCAGAACACGGAGCCGACGCGCGGCTCCGCTGGTGGCGGCATCCGGGGACGCCGCCGGTTGCATCAGACCGTCTCGCCCATCAGTTCGCGCACGTCGGTCAGGTGGCCGGCAATCGCCGCCGCCGCCGCCATCGCGGGCGACATCAGGTGCGTGCGGCCGCCGCGGCCCTGCCGGCCCTCGAAGTTGCGGTTCGAGGTCGCCGCGCAGCGTTCGCCGGGGGCAAGCTGGTCAGGGTTCATCGCAAGGCACATCGAGCATCCGGCAAGCCGCCATTCGAAGCCCGCGTCGATGAAGATCTGCGCCAGCCCCTCTTCCTCGGCCTGCGCCCGGACAAGGCCGGAGCCGGGGACGACCATCGCCCGTTTGACCTTGATCTTGCGGCCCTTCAGGATCTCGGCCGCGGCGCGCAAGTCCTCGATCCGGCCGTTGGTGCACGAGCCGATGAACACCGTGTCGATCTCGATGTCGGTCAGTTTCTGGCCCGGCTTGAGGCCCATGTAGTCGAGGCTGCGGCGCGCGGCTTCCACCTTCCCGCCCGAGAAGCTTTCGGGGTCCGGCACCACGCCGGTGATCGGCAGCACGTCCTCGGGGCTGGTGCCCCAGGTGACGACGGGGGCGATGTCTTCGCCACGGATCGTCACCTCCTTGTCGAAATGCGCGCCCTCGTCGGTGAAAAGCGTCTTCCAGTAGGCAAGCGCGGCTTCCCACTTCGCCCCCTTCGGCGCGTGCGGACGGCCCTTGACGTATTCGAAGGTCTTCTCGTCCGGCGCGATCAGGCCGGCGCGGGCGCCGCCCTCGATCGCCATGTTGCAGACGGTCATCCGGCCTTCCATCGACAGTTCGCGGATCGCCTGGCCGCAGTATTCGATGACATAGCCGGTGCCGCCCGCCGTGCCGGTGGCGCCGATGACCGACAGGGTGATGTCCTTGGCCGTGACGCCGGGGCGCAGCGACCCGGTGATCTCCACCTTCATGTTCCTGGATTTCTTCTGGATCAGCGTCTGGGTGGCCAGCACATGTTCGACCTCCGACGTGCCGATCCCGTGCGCAAGCGCCCCGAAGGCCCCATGCGTCGCGGTATGGCTGTCACCGCAGACCACGGTCATCCCCGGCAGGGTCCAGCCCTGTTCGGGGCCGACGATGTGGACGATGCCCTGGCGGATGTCGGTGACGGGATAGTAGTTGATCCCGAAGTCCCTCGCGTTCTTGTCCAGCGCGGCCACCTGGATGCGGCTTTCCTCGGGCATCTGGTCGGGGTTTTCCCGGCCCTGCGTCGTGGGCACGTTGTGGTCGGGCACCGCGATGGTCTTTTCCGGCGCGCGGACCTTGCGGCCGGCCATGCGCAGCCCCTCGAAAGCCTGCGGGCTGGTCACTTCGTGCACGAGGTGGCGGTCGATGTAGAGGAGGCAGGTGCCGTCCTCGGCCTGATGGACGACATGGTCGTCCCAGATCTTGTCGTAAAGCGTACGAGGAGCCATGGCTCTCACCTGTTGATTGGGATGGCTTGGAAAGGCAAGGCGGCGCGGGCGCGCGGGACGTGGTCGGTCAGGCGCGGGCGAGGACGTTGCGGGTCATGCCGAAGAAGCGGGCCGGAAGCCGCGCATGATCGGTGATGTCGAAGAAGATGAACCCGGACATGGTGGCGATATACGCGCGAATCTCCGGTCAGGCAAGCTGGCGTCCGGCACGGGCCAGATCACGAAACCGCCGGGTGACGGGTCACGGCCCGCTGACCATGCGGTCGCGGCGCGACAGGGCCCCGGCAAGACAACGGACCGACAAGCAACCTGCCGGACCCGACCAAGGCCCGGATGGGGTGGCTTTCCTCCCTGCAGGACTGACATCGCAAGCCGCGCCTAGTCGGCGATCCGGGGATTGTCGCCCAGGCCTCCCGATGACTGTGCCACGACAAGCGCCTCCCTGTCCCAGATCGCCTCGACCACGGCACCCGAGCGGTCCGGGCGATCCTTCTGGGGCAGGAAAGGGTCGGTCGCATTGGCGAAGGACAGGTCCGCGCCCGACCGCTCCAGAAGCGTCTTGGCGATGAATAGGCCCAGCCCCATGCCCTCGTAGCCCGGGCGCCGGTCGGGTTCCGGCTCGGTCGGCCGGACGCGGACGAAGGGATCGCCGATCCGACCGATCACGTTCGGCGGAAAGCCGTCGCCATCGTCGGTGATGCGCACGATGATCCGGGTGCCCGTCCATTCACCCTCGATCCAGACGCGCGAGCGGGCGAAGTCGACCGCGTTCTGCACCAGGTTTCGCAGGCCGTGGATGATCTCGGGCCGGCGCTGGATCACGGGCTGGTCGTCGGTTCCGTCCTGCACCGGGCCGAACGCGAATTCGACCTCCTTCCCGCGGGCAAGGTGCGGTTCGGCAGCCTCGCGCAGGACGGCTGACAGGGGCGCTTGCCGCAGGTGGCGGTCGTCCTTCCCGGCCCGGCCCATGTCGCGCAGGATGTCGCGGCAACGGTCGGCCTGTTCGCGGATCAGCCGGGCGTCCTCCTGCAACGCGGGCTGGCCGTCGAGTTCCTCGATCAGCTCGGCGCTGACCAGCTTGATGGTGGCAAGGGGCGTGCCAAGCTCGTGCGCGGCGGCGGCGACGACGCCGGCGAGGTCGGTCAGCTTCTGCTCGCGCGACAGCGCCATCTGGGTGGCCAGAAGCGCCTCGGACATCGAGCGCATCTCGGTGGCAACCCTTCGTGAGTAAAGGCCGAGGAACAGGATGCCGGTGACGATCGAGAGCCAGAAGCCGAATACGAACAGCGGCGGGATCACCAGCGCGCTACCGTCGGCAAAGCGCAGGGGCAGGTGCCAGAAGAGGGCGGCGGTCACGATCAGGATGGCCAGCGCGCCGAGCGCGACGGTCGAGCGCAGGCGCAGGACGCTTGCCGATATGGTCACCGGCGCGAGGACGAGGATCGCGAAGGGGTTGGTCAGACCGCCGGTCAGGAAGATCAGGATGCCAAGCTGGCCGAGATCGAACAGCAGGGTCAGGAATGCCTCGGCCTCGGACAGGCGGCGGTTTTCCGGGAACAGCATCACCAGGGCAAGGTTTGCCAACACCGAGGCACCGACTGCAAGCACGCAAGGCGCAAGCGGCAAATCAAGCCCGTAGACCCGGCTTGCCACGAGAATCGCGGCGATCTGCCCGGCAATCGCCATCCACCGCAACAGGATGAGGGTCCGCAGGCGCACCCAGTTGGTCCCTGTTTCCCGGGATGGAGAACCTAAGGCAAAGCTGGCCATGCTGTGACCGGATGTCCCTGTCGATGAATTGTGCATTGTTAAGGGCGCCCCTATCTGAGATCAATGCCGCCCGTCGGAACCGGGGAGACAAGCCGATGACCAGACTTCATGCGACCGTTGCCGGGGCAGCCGTTGCCGCGTTCCTGGGGGTATCGGCATGGTATGTCCTGTCCGGTGGCGAGGCGGACACCTTCGCCCAGTGCCGCCAGGGCCAGGTGGCCGGCGGCGATATCGGCGGGCCGTTCACCCTGGTCAACACGGCCGGGCAGACGGTGACGGATGACGAGGTGTTGACCAGGCCATCGCTGGTCTATTTCGGCTATACATTCTGCCCCGACGTCTGCCCTTTCGACATGTCGCGCAACGTGGAGGCCGTTGACTTGCTGGAAAGGCGCGGGATCGACGTGACGCCGGTCTTCATCTCGATCGACCCCGAACGGGATACGCCCGAGGTCCTGGCCGATTACGCTGCGAACCTGCATCCGAAATTGATTGCCCTGACCGGCAGCGCCGAACAGGTCAAGGCGGCCTCGCAAGCCTACAAGACCTTCTACAAGCGGCGCGAAACCGGAGACGAGTTCTATCTTCTCGATCATTCGACCTTTACATACCTGATGCTTCCGGGACGGGGATTTGTGGATTTCTTCCGTCGCGAGATTACATCCGAGCAGATGGCGGAAAGCGTTGCTTGTTTTGTCGAGGCGGGCAAAGCTGCCATGTGACGCCCGAAACCGAAGCAGGAATACCGCATGACTGAAGACTTCGCAGCCGAGCTTGGCCCGGACCGCACGCTTCTGCTGGTCGACGACGACGAACCGTTTGTGAAGCGTCTTGCCAAGGCGATGGAGAAACGCGGTTTTCTGCCGGAAACGGCGCAAAGCGTGGCGGAAGGGCGGGCCAAGGCGATTGCCCGGCCGCCTGCCTATGCCGTGGTCGATCTGCGGCTCGAGGATGGAAACGGGCTCGAGGTCATCGAGGCCCTGCGCGAGAAGCGACCGTCCTGCCGCGTGGTGGTGCTGACCGGATATGGCGCGATTGCGACGGCGGTTGCCGCGGTCAAGATCGGCGCCATCGACTATCTGTCGAAGCCTGCCGACGCGAATGACGTGACCAACGCGCTGCTGGCGCGGGGCGGCAACCTGCCAGAGCCGCCGGAAAACCCGATGTCGGCCGATCGGGTGCGTTGGGAACATATCCAGCGGGTTTACGAGATGTGCGACCGCAACGTCTCGGAAACCGCGCGTCGCCTTTCGATGCATCGGCGCACCTTGCAGCGCATCCTGGCAAAGCGCAGCCCCCGGTAATTAACCTTTCTTGCACTGATCCTCAATTCGCCTTATCAAGTCCCATACCTGTCCGGGAGGGACCAGACATTGAACGTCGATTTGAATAGCCTTTCCTTGAAAGAGCTTAAGGATTTGCAATCCCAGGTAGCAAGGGCGATTGCCGGATATGAGGAACGCCGAAAAAGGGAAGTGCTTGCGGAACTTGATGAAATCGCGAAGGCAAAGGGTTTTTCGCTGGCCGAATTGACCGGGGTCGCGGCGGGTCGCAAAAGGTCGCCGTCGGTTGCAAGATATGCGAATCCCGCCAATCCGGCTGACACCTGGTCGGGCCGCGGCCGCAAGCCGCGCTGGTTCTCCGAGGCATTGGCCAAAGGGAAAAAGCCGGAAGATCTGGCGATCTGACCATCAGTTCCGCGCTTTCAGCCATTTCAGGAATGCCCGGACTGTGGCGCGTTTTGGTCCGGGCAATGTGACGACGAAACAGGCCGGCAATTTCTCGTGACTTTCGTGGAGGACGCGCAGTCGGCCGTCAGCCACGTCGGCTCCGATCAGCGCCTTGCTTTCCACCACATGCCCCGATCCCAGCTGCGGCACCACCCGCGCCGGTCGTCGCGCGAATTCCAGGATGACGCGGCGCGGCGCACCGCCGACCACCGCCGGCACGCGGGGCGCTGATGCCCCGCCTCTGGAAAGTCTTTCGCTGTCAGCACTCTGCAAGCAGTCTCGCCACCGTCGAGACATAGTCCGCCCGCACCTCTGCGGGCGGGCGAAGCCGTATTTCCAGCCGGTGCACCAGTTCCGGCGAGGGCCGTCCGAACAGCTTGTCGGCCTCCGCCTCGCGGAACCCCGCGATCCGCACCGCCTCCAGCCAGGCAGAGACCTTGTCGGCAGCCTTGATCGCCTTCTTGATCGGTGCCGGCAGAACCGCGGGAAGGCCAAAGCGCAAGTGCACCGCTGCGGTCAGCCGCTGGTCCAGCTCGCCATATCCCGGCCCCACCGCTGTCTTGACCGGGCTGATCATGTCGCCGATCACATATTCCGGCGCATCGTGAAGCAGCGCCGCCAGCCGCCATCTGGCGGCGATGCCGGGATTGGCGCGCAGGAAGATCTCCTCCACCAGCAGCGAATGTTCGGCCACCGAATAGGGCCAATCCCCCCGCGTCTGCCCGTTCCAGCGCGCGACGAAGGCCAGGCCATGCGCGATGTCCTCGATCTCGATGTCCATCGGGGTGGGGTCGAGGAGATCCAGACGGCGGCCCGAGAGCATCCTCTGCCAGGCACGTGGTTGTTTCATATTGGGGCCTTTGTTGTCTGCGGTCGGGATCAATGCTATCTGCCCCGCCAACGAAGGATCAAGGAGAGCGCCAAGATGGCAGCGGATTACATCGTCAAGGACATCGGACTGGCCGACTTCGGCCGAAAGGAGCTGACCATCGCCGAGACCGAGATGCCGGGCCTGATGGCCTGCCGCGAGGAATTCGGGGCATCGCAGCCGCTGAAGGGCGCACGCATCGCGGGCAGCCTGCACATGACGATCCAGACCGGCGTGCTGATCGAGACGCTGAAGGCGCTGGGCGCCGATGTGCGTTGGGCGTCCTGCAACATCTTCTCGACCCAGGACCACGCCGCAGCCGCCATCGCCGCGACCGGCACACCGGTCTTTGCCATCAAGGGCGAAAGTCTTGAGGACTATTGGGACTACACCGACCGCATCTTCCAGTTCGGCGGCGAGGGCGGCACCTGCAACATGATCCTCGACGACGGCGGGGATGCCACCCTCTACATCCTTCTGGGCGCGCGGGTCGAGGCGGGCGAGACCGACCTGATCGCGGTGCCGACATCGGATGAAGAAGTCTGCCTCTTCAACCAGATCCGCAAGCGCCTTGCCGCCAGCCCAGGCTGGTTCACGAAGCAGCGCGCCGAAATCAAGGGCGTGTCCGAGGAAACCACGACCGGCGTGCACCGTCTGTATGAGCTGCACAAGAAGGGCCTGCTGCCCTTCCCGGCGATCAACGTGAACGACAGCGTCACCAAGTCGAAGTTCGACAACAAGTACGGCTGCAAGGAATCGCTGGTCGATGGCATCCGCCGCGCCACCGACACGATGATGGCCGGCAAGGTGGCCGTGGTCTGCGGCTATGGCGACGTGGGCAAGGGCTCGGCCGCCTCGCTGCGGGGCGCCGGCGCGCGGGTGAAGGTGACCGAGGTCGATCCGATCTGCGCGCTTCAGGCCGCGATGGACGGCTACGAGGTTACGCTGCTGGAGGACGAAGTCGCCACGGCCGACATCTTCATCACCACCACCGGCAACAAGGACGTGATCCGCATCGAGCACATGCGCGCGATGAAGGATATGGCCATCGTCGGCAACATCGGCCACTTCGACAACGAGATCCAGGTCGCCGCCCTGCGCAATCACAAGTGGACGAACATCAAGGACCAGGTGGACATGATCGAGATGCCCTCGGGCAACCGCATCATCCTTCTGTCCGAAGGGCGTCTTCTGAACCTTGGCAACGCGACCGGGCACCCCAGCTTCGTGATGTCGGCCAGCTTCACCAACCAGGTCCTCGCGCAGATCGAGCTCTGGACCAAGGGCAAGGACTATGCGCCGGGCGTCTACATCCTGCCCAAGGCTCTGGACGAGAAGGTGGCGCGCCTGCATCTGAAGAAGATCGGCGTGAAGCTGACCGAGCTGCGCAAGGATCAGGCCGACTACATCGGCGTAAAGGTCGAGGGCCCGTTCAAGTCGGATCACTACCGCTACTGACCGCCCAGCTTCCCCGCGGGCGAGCGCCCGCGGGGAAGCACAGGCGATCTTTCCCGTTGCCGTTTGGCCTCGTTAACGTAAGCTGACCCGGTCTCCGCCCGGACAAGGCGGAACGGGACAGGTTAATGGAACGAGGATACCATGGGTAAGAGAGACGAGCTCATCGCGAAATACGCCGATGACCTGAAGAACAAATGCAAGGTCACGCCGGACATGGCGCTTCTGACCAAGGTCACGATCGGCTGCGGCCCTTCGATCTATGACAACGATGCCCAGACCGTCGCCGCCTCGGACAAGGAAGAGCTGGAGCGGATCAAGACCAATTTCCTGATGAAGAAGCTTGGGCTGGCCGACAGCCCGAAGCTGATGGAAGGCATCAATGCCGCCGTCGACACCTACGGCAAGTCCGAACGCAACAAGTATCGCGCGGTGTTCTACTACCTGCTGGTCAAGCACTTCGGCAAGGAATCCGTCTATAATTGACGTCTCTCGCCGCGGCCCTTGTTGGGGGATCGCAGCGGCCCGGGCCGGATGGTTCGGGTCGCAGCCTGTCGGCCGGGCGGATTTGACTAAAGCCCTTGATACTCACGACTTGCCCGCAGCCGGAGATTCGGGGCACAACGTTCTCGTCAGGGCAGGACGCCCGGGACCCTTATACTGATCACGCGGTGCTTCGGGGTGTGCGCGTGGGTTGGATGCGGGGTTCCGTAGGGGTGCGGGGCCCCGCATTCATTTTTCGCCATGTTGCCCCGATCGGCTTCGGTAAATGAGTTGAGTCTGGCGCCCTTGCCTTCGTGCGGTCAGAAGGCGTTCAGAACTGCGCCCATGATCGTGCAGCCAACGATGCTGTTCACGCCGTCGATTGTTGTCAGGGCCGGCTTTCGCATCGAGAATGCATAGTTCATCGCCACCCAGGGGGTGATCAGGAAGGCTCCGATCCCGAAGCCGGCCACTGCTCCTCCGCCGACACTGACAACCCCGGACGCACCCAGCAGGTGGCGCATCATGCCGGCCACAAGGACCATGGCGATCAGGCCGACGACCATCGGTATCGGGCTTGACCCGCCACCCTGACCGTCCTTGCGCGTCGGCCTGCCGCTCTCGTCCACGGCAACTTCGGCCGCAGCGATCCAGGCCTTCGACATCGACATGTACCAGACCGCCCCGAAGCCGAACGCCGCGAGAGCTGCGGCAAGCACATTGAGAAATTCCATGAGACATCCTTTCCGTTGTCCCGTTCGAGGATGCCGCAAAAGCCCCGGTCGGGAAAGCGCCTGGCCCGCGCGGAGCAATGCGTGCCCGGCTGACTCGTGCGGAAGGCGTTGACAGCCCGAGGGTCGCGGCGATTGACTGCAACCTGACGGGAGAGTTGGAAGGAACAGCATGGACCTGGGCCTGAGGGACAAGGTCGTGGTGGTGACTGGCGGCGGTGCCGGGATCGGTGCCGCGATCTCCGAGGCTCTGGCAGCGGAGGGCGCGGTGCCGGTGATCCTTGCCCGGCGCGCGCCCGATGCGGCCTGGCTGGCCGGGCTTGGGCCCCGTGTTGGCTGGGTCGAGGTGGAACTGTCCAGTGATCACCAGTGCCGCGCGGCCGTGGCCGAAGCCCGGGCGCGGTTCGGACCGATCTACGGGCTGGTAAACAATGCCGGCAGCAACGACGGCATCGGACTCGAGGCCGGGCCAGAGGCCTTCCGCGCCTCGCTGGACCGCAATCTGGTGCACTACTACACGCTGGTGCATCTGCTGGCCGAGGACATCAAGGCCGCGCAGGGCGCCATCGTCAACATCAGTTCCAAGACGGCGGTGACCGGCCAGGGCGGCACCTCGGCCTATGTCGCGGCCAAGGCGGCGCAGCTGGGGCTGACGCGGGAATGGGCGGCAGCCTTCGCCCCTTGCGGAGTGCGGGTCAATGCCGTCATCCCGGCCGAGGTGATGACTCCGCTTTATGACCGCTGGCTGCAAACCTTCGATGACCCGCAGGCCAAACTGGCCGAGATCACTGCGCGCATCCCCCTTGGTCAGCGCATGACCGAGGCGGGGGAGATCGCGGCGATGACGGTCTTTGCCCTTTCGGACCGCGCAAGGCATCTGACGGGACAGTGGCTTTTCGTGGACGGCGGTTACACGCATCTGGACAGGGCGTTGGCCGGGGTGCGGACATGAGGCAAGCATTGCGCGGGACACACAGGAGGGCATGGGCTTGGCGGATCGGCTGACGGGAAAGCGGGTGCTGGTGACGGCGGCCGGACAGGGGATCGGGCGGGCCAGCGTGCTGGCCATGGCGGCCGAGGGCGCCCGGGTGCTGGCCACCGATGTCAATGCCGCCGCGCTGGAGGAACTGGCAGGCAAGGGGATCGAGACCCGGCTTCTGGATGTGCGCGACGCTCAGGCGATCGCCGCGACGGTAGAGGCGGCCGGGCCGGTCGATGTCCTGTTCAACTGCGCGGGCTTCGTGGCAAACGGAACCATCCTCGACTGTGACGAGGACCAGTGGGCATTCAGCTTGGATCTGAACCTGACGGCGATGTACCGGATGTGCCGTGCCTTTCTGCCGGGGATGCTGGAGCGCGGCGGTGGGTCGATCATCAACATGGCCTCGGTCGCGTCTTCGGTTCTGGCCGCGCCGAACCGGTTCGTCTATGGCACGACCAAGGCCGGGGTGATCGGGTTGACCAAGTCGATCGCCGCCGACTTCGTCGGCAAGGGCATCCGCTGCAATGCGATCTGCCCCGGCACGGTCGAAAGCCCCTCGCTGGAGGACCGGCTGCGCGCGACCGGGAATTACGAGGCAGCCCGCGCCGCCTTTACCGCCCGCCAGCCGATCGGGCGCATGGCAAGGCCCGAGGAAATCGCCGCGCTGGTCGTCTATCTGGCCTCGGACGAATCTTCCTACACCACCGGCGTGGCCCACATAATCGACGGCGGATGGGCCAATATCTGAGCCTGCGAGCGTTCATAGGTAAGTATAGCTGACGCAAATTTTCGGGAATCTGGCAGATTCCTTGACCCAATCTCCCGAAAAGGCCTTATTAGGTCAGTATATGTGACTTTTCTTGCGCAACGTTCCAAGCTATCCAGCAAGCCCGAAGGATTCCGGTGAAAGGCGCAGCCATGGCCACGCAGAAGATGCTGAAGTTCGTCACGGTCGGCAAGGAAATGCCGGAAAAGCGTGACGCAGCCTCGCGCGCTCAGGACTTCCACGAGATCTATCGGGAATTCGCCGACCGCAAGGCCGCCGAGCAGGCCAGCCGCTGTTCCCAATGCGGGGTGCCCTATTGCCAGTCGCATTGTCCCTTGCACAACAACATCCCCGACTGGCTGAAGCTGACCGCCGAGGGCCGGTTGCAGGAAGCCTACGAGATCAGCCAGGCCACCAACACCTTCCCCGAGATCTGCGGCCGGATCTGCCCCCAGGACCGGCTTTGCGAGGGCAACTGCGTCATCGAGCAATCGGGCCATGGCACTGTCACCATCGGCTCGGTGGAGAAATACATAACCGACACCGCCTGGGAGGAAGGCTGGGTAAAGCCGATCAGACCGCACCGTGAGCGCCCCGAAAGCGTGGGCATCATCGGCGCCGGGCCCGGAGGCCTTGCAGCGGCGGACGTGCTGCGCCGGCAGGGCGTGCAGGTCACGGTCTATGACCGCTACGACCGCGTGGGAGGCCTCATGACCTATGGCATCCCCGGCTTCAAGCTTGAAAAGGACGTGGTGGAACGGCGCAATGCCCAGCTGGCCGATGGCGGCGTCAACTTCGTGCTGAACTGCACGGTTGGCGAGGACATCAGCTTTGACGCCATCCTTGGCCAGCACGACGCGGTTCTGATCGCCACCGGCGTCTACAAGGCGCGGGACATCGATGCCCCCGGCGTGGGTGCCAGGGGCATCGTCAAGGCGCTGGACTTTCTGACCGCCTCGAACCGCAAGGGTTTCGGCGACGATGTGCCGGAATTCGACAGCGGCGAGCTGAACGCCAGCGGCAAGCGCGTCGTCGTCATCGGCGGCGGCGACACGGCTATGGACTGCGTGCGGACCGCGATCCGGCAGGGGGCTCTGTCGGTGAAATGCCTTTACCGCCGCGACCGGGCGAACATGCCGGGCTCGCAGCGCGAGGTGCAGAATGCCGAGGAGGAAGGCGTCGAATTCGTGTGGCTTTCCGCGCCGAAGGGCTTCACCGGCGGGACCGAGGTCGAGGGCGTGATGGTGCAGAAGATGCGCCTTGGCGCGCCGGATGCGACCGGCCGCCAGACCCCCGAGATCATCGAAGGCGCCGACTATGTCGAACCCGCCGATCTGGTGATCCAGGCGCTGGGCTTCGAGCCCGAGGATCTGCCGGCGCTTTGGGGCGTGCCGGAACTGAAGGTCACCCGCTGGGGCACGATCAAGGCCGATTTCCGCACCCATGCCACCAGCCTGCCGGGTGTCTATGCGGCAGGTGATATCGTGCGCGGGGCCTCGCTGGTGGTCTGGGCGATCCGCGACGGGCGCGAGGCAGCCGAGGCGATCCTTGGCTATCTGTCCCAGACCGGGGCGGTGGCGGCGGAATAGTGAACGAAAGGTCAAGCGTCTGGCATCCGTCGGGTATCTGTCTGGCGCCCGTGACCGACGCACAGAGTTGCAACATCAGGCATGTTGACCTGATCCAAGGTGAAACGGCGATGCGGACATTCCTGATCCTTGCCTGCCTGATTGGCCCGGCGCCGGGCCTTGCCGGCACCTGGACCGCCCCCGAGGGCTGCGAGGCCTTCATGACGGTGCAGTCGAAGGGCTGCCGCGTCTCGCACTATTACAAGTGCAGCGCCGATGCGCCGGGCGATCAGTGGCGGGTGGACCTGGATCAGGAAGGGCCGTTCTTCTATTCGCGGATCAACAATGAGGGCGAGTGGGCCGAAAGCTATGATCCGGTAAAGCAGGTGCTGGACCCTAACCCGGCCGATCCTGCCAGCATGACCGAGCTTCTGGCCGAGGGGATGGACACCTGGAGCTTCAGCCTTTCGAAGGAGGACGGCACCGGCAGCCGGGCCGAGGGCTATGACCGGTTGACCGGCAAGTCGGTCCTGATCGACGGCATCACCCTGCAACAGACCGAGGTGGATTTCACCGAATACGGCCGGGACGGCACGGTGCTGCGCCGGTCGCGCGGCAACGAATATGTCCATCCCGACTGGCGGCTGTTCTTCGCCGGGCCGGGCGAGACCGACCTGGGCGATGGCCAGTGGTTGCCGATCGACGGCAGCCCGGTGGATTTCGCCTTTCCGGGCGACAAGGGCTTTCTGTCCAGCCAGCCGCTGTATGACTGCGATGCGCTGACCGCCTCGCTTCCGGTCTGGAGGGTCAGCCATGAGCCTTGAGCGCCCCGAGTTGGACCGGGCCGGCGGCTGTCTTTGCGGGGCCGTGCGGTTCCGCGCCCGGCTGACGGGGACGAATTTCGGGGTCTGCCACTGCCCGATGTGCCGGAAGTGGACGGGTTCGGCGCTGCTGGGAATCACGGTCCCCGAGGCGAACATGGAGTGGACGGGGGCGGAGCATATCTCGCGCCGGCAGTCCTCGGCCTGGGGCGAGCGGGCCTGGTGCGCGGATTGCGGCTCTCCCGTCTGGTTCCGGGTGACGGTCGCGGGACCCCATGCGGGGAACCTGGAGCTTCCGATCGGCGCATTCGACGATGCGAACGGGCTGACCATGACCAACGAGATCTACATCGACCACAAACCCGACAGCTATGCCTTCGCGGGCGAGGGTCGGCAAGTTTTGACGCGCGCGCAGTGTGTGGAGAAATTCCCGCTGCTGGCCAGTGAATGAGGGGCAAGCCATGACCAAATACGATGCCGCCTGGGTGCAGGCCGAAGAGGAAAAGCGCGCCTGGCTGGATGCGAACGGGCTTTACCGGGCCGAGGACGAACATTCCTCCTGCGGTGTGGGACTGGTGGTTTCCATCAGCGGCAAGCCCAGCCGCAAGGTGGTAGAGAACGGCATCAACGCGCTGAAGGCGGTCTGGCACCGGGGCGCAGTGGATGCGGACGGCAAGACCGGCGACGGCGCGGGGATCCATGTGCAGATCCCGGTGAAGTTCTTCTATGACGTGGTGCGCCGCACCGGGCATGAGCCGGACGTGAACAAGCTGATCGCCGTCGGTCAGGTCTTTCTGCCGCGGACGGATTTCGGCGCCCAGGAGCGCTGCCGGACCATCGTCGAGACCGAGGTCCTGCGGATGGGGCATTACATCTATGGCTGGCGGCATGTGCCGGTGGATGTCTCGGTCCTGGGCGACAAGGCCAACGCGACGCGGCCCGAGATCGAGCAGATCCTGATCCGTTGCGAGAAGGACATCGACCAGGAACAGTTCGAGCGCGAACTCTACATCATCCGCCGCCGGATCGAGAAAGCGGCGACGGCGGCGGGAATCGCAGGGCTTTACCTTTGCAGCCTGTCCTGCCGGTCGATCATCTACAAGGGGATGATGCTGGCCGAGCAGGTCTCGACCTTCTACCCGGACCTCCTGGACGAGCGGTTCGAGAGCGCCTTCGCGATCTACCACCAGCGCTACAGCACCAACACCTTCCCGCAGTGGTGGCTGGCGCAGCCCTTCCGGATGCTGGCCCACAACGGCGAGATCAACACGCTGAAGGGCAACATCAACTGGATGAAGTCCCACGAGATCCGCATGGCCTCGAACAATTTCGGCGAGGCGGCCGAGGACATCAAGCCGATCATCCCGGGCGGCACCTCCGACAGTGGCGCTCTGGACGCGGTGTTCGAGGTGCTGGTGCGCTCTGGGCGGAGTGCTCCGATGGCCAAGACCATGCTAGTGCCCGAAGCCTGGTCGAAGCAGACGGTGAACATGCCCAAGGCCTGGGCCGACATGTATTCCTATTGCAACTCGGTGATGGAGCCCTGGGACGGGCCGGCGGCGCTGGCCATGACCGACGGGCGCTGGGTCTGCGGGGGCCTCGACCGCAACGGTCTGCGCCCGATGCGCTATGTGGTGACGGGCGACGGCATGCTGATCGCCGGATCGGAAGCCGGGATGGTGCCGGTGGACGAAAGCACCGTGCGCGAAAAGGGCGCGCTGGGGCCAGGGCAGATGATCGCCGTCGACATGGCCGAGGGCAAGCTTTACCACGACGTTGAAATGAAAGACAGACTCGCCGCCGCCCAGCCTTATGGCGAGTGGATCGAGAAGGTCGTGGACCTGAACAGCCTTCTGCGCGACGTGCCTGAGACGCAGACCTTCACCGGGGCGGAATTGCGCAAGCGCCAGATCGCGGCGGGGTTCACCCTGGAGGAGCTGGAGCAGGTCCTGGCGCCGATGGCCGAGGACGGCAAGGAAATGGTCGCCTCGATGGGCGACGACACGCCGCCGGCGGTGCTGTCGGCGCAGTATCGCCCGCTGTCGCATTATTTCCGGCAGAACTTCAGCCAGGTGACGAACCCGCCGATCGATTCGCTTCGCGAGGGCCGGGTGATGAGCCTCAAGACCCGCTTCGGCAACCTGAAGAACGTTCTGGACGAGTCGAGCGCCCAGACCGAGATCCTGGTCCTGGAAAGCCCCTTCATCGCCAACCGCGAGTTCCAGGTGATGGTGGAACGCTTCGGCGATCAGGTGGCCTTCATCGACTGCACCTTCCCGGTGGGCGAGGGGCTGGACGACCTGCGTCAGGGGCTGGAGCGGATCCGGGCCGAGGCCGAGGATGCGGTGCGGTCGGGTGCGGCACAACTGGTGCTGACAGACGAACACCAGGGGCCGGAGAAGGTGGGGATGCCGATGATCCTTGCGACCTCGGCGGTCCATTCCTGGCTGACGCGCAAGGGGCTGCGCACCTTCTGCTCGATCAACGTGCGGTCGGCGGAATGCATCGACCCGCATTACTTCGCGGTGCTGATCGGCTGCGGCGCGACCACGGTGAACCCCTATCTTGCGCAGGATTCCATCGCCGACCGCCTCGACCGCGGCCTGCTTGACGGGACGCTGACCGACGCGATGCGGCGCTATCGCGATGCCATCGACGCGGGCCTTCTGAAGATCATGTCGAAGATGGGGATCAGCGTGATCTCCAGCTATCGCGGGGGCCTCAACTTCGAGGCCGTGGGCCTGTCCCGCGCCATGGTGGCCGAGTATTTCCCGGGGATGCAGTCGCGCATTTCGGGCATCGGTCTGACCGGCGTGGAGCAGAAGCTGGAGGAGGTCCACCGCAAGGGCTGGCTGGGCGGCGCGGATGTGCTGCCGATCGGCGGCTTCTACAAGGCGCGGCGGTCGGGCGAAAAGCACGCCTGGGAAGCGCAGACGATGCACATGCTGCAATCGGCCTGCGACCGGGCGTCCTATGACATCTGGAAGCAATACAGCGCGGCCATGCGGGCCAACCCGCCGATCCACCTGCGCGACCTTCTGGACATCAAGCCGCTGGGCAAGCCGGTGCCGATCGAGGAGGTGGAGTCGATCACCTCGATCCGCAAGCGGTTCGTCACACCGGGGATGTCGCTGGGGGCTCTCAGCCCAGAGGCGCACAAGACGCTGAACGTGGCGATGAACCGGATCGGCGCCAAGTCCGACAGCGGCGAGGGCGGCGAGGACCCGGCGCATTTCTTGCCCGAGCCGAACGGCGACAACCCCTCGGCCAAGATCAAGCAGGTGGCGTCGGGGCGCTTTGGCGTGACGGCGGAATATCTGAACGCCTGCGAAGAGCTGGAGATCAAGGTCGCCCAAGGCGCCAAGCCCGGCGAGGGTGGCCAGCTGCCGGGGATGAAGGTCACGGCCCTGATCGCGCGGCTGCGGCACTCGACTCCCGGTGTGACGCTCATCTCGCCCCCGCCGCACCACGACATCTATTCGATCGAGGACCTGGCGCAGCTGATCTACGACCTCAAGCAGATCAACCCGCGCGCCAAGGTCTGCGTCAAGCTGGTGTCCTCGTCCGGCGTCGGCACCATCGCGGCGGGCGTGGCGAAGGCAAAGGCCGACGTGATCCTGATCAGCGGCCACAACGGCGGGACGGGGGCTTCGCCTGCGACCAGCATCAAATATGCCGGCCTGCCCTGGGAGATGGGCCTGACCGAGGCGCATCAGGTTCTGGCGATGAACAACCTGCGCGAGCGGGTGACGCTGCGCACCGATGGCGGTCTGCGCACGGGCCGGGATATCGTCATGGCGGCGATGATGGGGGCCGAGGAATACGGCATCGGCACCGCCGCGCTGATCGCCATGGGCTGCATCATGGTGCGGCAGTGCCAGTCGAACACCTGCCCGGTCGGCGTCTGCACCCAGGACGAACGCTTGCGCGCCAAGTTCACCGGCACGGCGGACAAGGTGGTGAACCTGATCACTTTCTACGCGCAGGAAGTGCGCGAGATCCTGGCCCAGATCGGCGCGCGGTCGATGGACGAGATCATCGGGCGTGCAGACCTGCTGACGCAGGTGTCGCGCGGCGCGGCGAACCTTGACGACCTCGACCTGAACCCGATGCTGATCTCGGTCGATGGCGCGCGAGCGATCACCTACGACCGGTCCAAGCCACGCAATGCCGTGCCCGACACGCTGGACGCCGACATCATCCGCGATGGCCACCGGTTCTTCGAGGATGGCGAGAAGATGCAGCTGTCCTATGCCGTGCGCAATACGCTGCGGACCATCGGCACCCGGGCCAGTAGCCACATCGTCAAGAAGTTCGGGATGCGGAATGCGTTGCAGCCCGACCATCTGACGGTGAAGCTGACCGGATCCTGCGGCCAGTCGCTTGGGGCCTTCGCGGTGCGCGGCCTCAAGCTGGAGGTGCAGGGCGACGCGAACGACTATGTCGGCAAGGGCCTGTCGGGCGGCACCATCACCGTGCGGCCGCTGATGTCCTCGCCCCTCAAGGCCGAAGAGAACACGATCATCGGCAACACGGTGCTCTATGGCGCGACCGATGGGTTCCTGTTCGCCTCTGGCCGGGCCGGGGAACGGTTCGCGGTGCGGAACTCGGGCGCTTCGGTGGTGGTCGAGGGCTGCGGGTCGAACGGCTGCGAATACATGACCGGCGGGGTGGCAGTGATCCTGGGACGGATCGGCGCGAACTTCGGGGCCGGGATGACCGGGGGCATGGCCTACATCTACGACCCCGAGGGCGTGGCCGAGGACTTCATGAACCTCGAATCCATCCTGACCTGCGCCGTGGGCCATCCGCATTGGGAGATGCAGCTGAAGGGCCTGATCCAGCGCCACCTGGAAGAGACCGGCAGCCGGATCGCGGAACGCATCCTGTCCAACTGGGACCGCGAGCGGCAGAATTTCCTGCAGGTCTGCCCGAAGGAGATGGTCGATCGTCTGCCCTATCCGCTGTCGGACGAGGTGGCAAAGGTTCCGGCAGAGTGACCTGCGGCCCGCTTTCGGGCCGTTGCCGGACGTGAGCTTGCCGGGTCGGGGGACGCTTGCCGGTTTCCCGATCCGGTGTAAGGCTTGTCTGGCCGTGGTCCTGTTGGGGAGCTTTCCCGATGTTCCGACTGCTTGCCCTGTTGAATGCGCTTGTCGTCCTGCCCTTTGCAGTCAGCGTGCTTGCCGCGCCGGATTTCACCTTCGCGCAGTTCGGTATCGACCTTGGCCCGGAAGGGGCAGGGGTGGCGCGTGGCTATGGTGCCACGGCCCTGGGCTGGGGTCTGGTCTGCCTGATGCTGGCGCGGTCAGTTGTGCCCGAGGTGAAACGCGCGGTTACACTCGCCTCGCTGGCCTTCAATGCCGCTGAGGTTCTGATCCAGGTGCCGGTTGCCGTGTCCGGCATCGCCGGGCCGATGATCTGGACGACCATCGTCGCCCATGCCGGGCTGGCGGCGCTCAGCCTCTGGCTGCTTGTACGCGGGTCGGGGGCGGGGGCGCACGCCCTCTGACCCCCGCTGTGTCCGGATCGGGCGCTCAGTCCTCGGATGACCGCGCCCAGAGGTTGATTTCCTTTTCCTCGGAGATGGCGTCGATCCGGGCCAGTTCCTCGGCCGTGAAGTCGAGGTTCTTCAGCGCGCCGACGCAGTCCACGACCTGCTCGGGCTTTGACGCCCCGATCAGCGCGCTGGTGATCCCGCCGTTCCGCAGCACCCAGGCGATGGCCATCTGCGCCAGCGTCTGGCCGCGGGCGGCGGCCATGTCGTTCAGCTTGCGCACCGAGGCCAGCGCCTTTTCCACCACGGCTGGGTCCAGCGACTTGCCCTGCGTCGCCCGGCTGCCCGAAGGGATGCCGTTCAGATACTTGTTGGTCAGGATGCCCTGCGCCAGCGGCACGAAGGCGATGGAGCCGACGCCGAGCTCCTTCAGCGTGTCCTTCAGCCCGTCGGATTCCACCCAGCGGTTCAGGATGTTGTAGCTGGGCTGATGGATCAGCAAGGGCGTCCCCAGATCCTTCAGGATCGCCACCGCCTCGCGCGTGCGCTGGGAGTTGTAGCTGGAGATGCCGATATACTGCGCCCGGCCCGACCGCACGATATGGTCGAGCGCGCCCATGGTCTCCTCAAGCGGCGTATCGGGGTCGAAGCGGTGCGAATAGAAGATGTCCACATAATCCACGCCCATCCGCTTAAGCGACTGGTCGCAGGACGCGATGACGTATTTGCGGCTGCCCCATTCGCCGTAGGGGCCGTCCCACATCAGGTAACCGGCCTTGGAGGAGATGATCAGCTCATCGCGGCGGGAACGGAAATCGGTGCGCAGGAGTTCCCCGAAGGCTTCCTCGGCGCTGCCGGGCGGGGGGCCGTAGTTGTTGGCGAGGTCGAAATGCGTGATGCCAAGGTCGAAGGCGGTGCGGCAGATCGCCTGTTTCGTGGCATGGGGCGTGTCGTGGCCGAAGTTGTGCCAGAGGCCGAGGCTGATCGCCGGCAGCTTCAGCCCCGAGGCGCCACAGCGGTTGTAGATCATCCGGCCGTAACGGTCGGGGTTCGGAACATAGCTCATGGGGGTCCTCCTGTTGGCGCCATCATGCGCCGGGGGCCAGGCGGCTGCAAGTTGCGCCGGGCGTTGCACCGGGCCGCTTTCCGGTGGAAGCTGACCGCATGACGGGGCTGAGGCAGGCGTGGAATTTCCTGGCGGCGGTCTGGCTGCGGGTCGGCGACGGGCATTTCGGCCTGATCGCCGCCGGCGTGGCCTTCTTTGCCATGTTCGCGGTCTTTCCGGGCCTGGCCGCCGCCGTCGCGGTCTGGGGCATGTTCGCCGATCCCGGCGTGATCCGGGGCTATCTGGAAGTGGCCGAACGCTTCCTGCCGCCCGAGGCCGGGGCGCTGATCCACGATCAGGTCATGGGGCTGATCACCGCGCCGCGGTCGGCCTTGCAGTGGACCACCATCCTGTCGCTGCTGATCGCGCTCTACTCGGCGCGGGCGGGCGTTTCGGCGCTGGTCCAGGGGCTGGACGTGGTGCACCGCTCGCGCCCGCGGGGCTGGCTGCGCGGCTGGGCGGTGGACTTCCTGCTGACTGTTGCGCTGATCGGGGCGCTGTTCATCGCGCTGGTCACGGTGGTCGTGGTGCCGATCCTTCTCAGCTACATCACATTGGGCACCTTCGAGGCCTGGCTGACCAAGGTGCTGCCCTGGGGGGCGATGTTCCTTCTGGTCGTCACCTGCCTGTCGATCCTTTACCGTTTCGGACCGAACGTGCCGGGCGGTTTCCGCTCGCCCTGGATCAGCGTCGGCGTGCTGGTCGCGGCCTTGGCCTGGGCCGGGGTCTCGATCGGCTTCTCGGTCTATCTGGCCAACTTCAACAGCTACAACGCGATCTACGGCTCGATCGGGGCGGTCATCATCCTGATGATGTGGCTCTACCTGTCGGTCTGGGCCGTGCTTCTGGGCGGGGCGATCAATGCCGAGCTGGACGAGCGCTTGCGGCGCCGGTCAGGCTGAACGGACCGCCTCGGCCAGCAGGGGCGGCAGGGCGAATTCCTCCAGCGCGCGCGCGCGGGCGGCATCCGACATCTTGCGCGCTGTCTTCTGCACGATGTCCACGACCGAAGCCTCATCCCGATCGGCGGCGAAACCGGCGAAGTACCAGCGCAGGAAGACAAAGCAGATGACGTCCTCCAGTACCTGCACGTCCGGGTCGCGCTTCAGCCCCTCTTTCCGCAACAGGACGCCCACGCGGTCGCAGTCGGCAGGTTCATACCCTGCCTCGGCCATGATCCCGCCCACCCGCAGCGCATGGCGGCGCGCCTGTTCACGGCGCCAGGCCAGATAGCCCGCCTTGCCCTCGGGATAGTCCGACCGGGGCAACAGCCAGCGTTCGACATGCTGCCCGCGCGCGGCAATCTGCAAGACCTCGGAGGCATCGGGGGCAAGACGCGCAAGCTCCGCGCTCATCCGCTCGCCGTAAGCGAGGGCCTCGCCCCTGGGGTCGGCGGCATTGGCGGCGTCGATCAGGGCAAGGGCGCGGTGCAGGCGGTCGGTCATGGTCTTTCCCCGGTCACGGTCATCGGGTGGCAGTCTCGCCCCAAGGGGGGCATGGCGCAACTAGTGCGGTGCTTTCCTGGTCTGGGCAGCGGCGCGCATCTGTGAGAGCGTCTGGCGCGGGGTCAGCGCCTCGGCCGAGAGGGCCAGGTCGAGGACCGCGCCGGTGGGCGAGGCGAGCGCGCGGGCGAAGGCAGCGGGGAAGGCCTCGGTGCTCTCGATCCGTTCGGCGTGAAAGCCGTAGGCGCGGGCAAGGGCGGGGAAATCGGGGTTCACGAGGTCGGTGGCCGAGACGCGGGCGGGATAGGTGCGTTCCTGGTGCGCGCGGATCGTGCCGTAGGTGCCGTTGTTCAGGATCAGGACGATGGGCTGGGCGCCCGCCTGAAGGGCGGTGCCAAGCTCCTGGCAGGTCATCTGGAAATCACCGTCGCCGGCGAAGCAGACCACGGTGCGGTCGGGATGGGCGACCTTGGCGGAGATGGCGGCGGGCAGGCCGTAACCCATCGCGCCCGACTGCGGGGCCAGCAGGCGCGCCTTCGGGCCGAAGCGGAAGAACTTGTTCGGCCAGGCGGTGAAGTTGCCCGCCCCGTTGGTCAGGATCGCATCCTCGGGCAGCACCTCGCGCAGATGGGCAGTGACCATGCCCATGTCTACCGGCGAGGGCTGGGGCGGCAGATCGAAAGTCGCCTCGTAATCCGCCCGCGCCCGGCGCCGCCAGTCGGCCCAGTCGCCGTGGACAGGGCTCAGGGCGGCGACGAAGGCATTGGGACCGGCGGGGATACCTAGGGTGGGGATGTAGATCTTGCCGATCTCGGCCACGGATCCGTGGACATGGATGATCTTCTGCCTCGGCACCGGCACCTGGAACAGCGTGTAGCCTTCCGTCGAGATTTCGCCGAAGCGGGTGTTGAGCGCGAGGATCACGTCGGCCTCGGCCAGGGTCCGGCGCACCCCGGCGGCCAGGCCCAGGCCCAGATCGCCGGCGTATGCGGGCGAGTGGTTGTCGAACATGTCCTGATAGCGCAGCGCCGCGACCACGGGGATGTCCGAGGCCTCGGCAAAGGCCTTGAGGGCGGCCCTGCCGGCCTCGGTCCAGTTGCAGCCGCCCAGAAGGATCGCCGGGCGCCGGGCCGAGGCGAGAAGCTCCAGCGCCTCGGCCACGGCGGCGGGATCGGGGGCAGGTTCTGCGATGCGGGCCGGGCCGGTGAGCGGGGCCGCCGAGGCGGGGCCGGAGAGCATGTCCTCGGGCAGGGCGATGACGACGGGGCCGGGGCGGCCGGTGGTGGCCGCGATCCATGCGCGGGACAGGATCTCGGGGATGCGGTCGGCATGGTCGATCTCGACCGCCCATTTCGCCATGGTGCCGAAGACCGCCCGGTAATCGAGTTCCTGGAAGGCCTCGCGCCCGCGCATGTCGGTTCCGACCTGACCGACAAAGACCAGCATCGGCGCGGAATCCTGCATGGCAGTATGGATGCCGATGGCGGCATTGGTCGCGCCGGGTCCTCGGGTCACGAAGCAGATCCCCGGCTGCCCGGTCAGCTTGCCCCAGGCCGCCGCCATGAAGGCCGCGCCCCCTTCGTTGCGACAGAGGATGAAATCCAGCTGGCCCCGCGTGTCGTGCAGCGCGTCCAGCACCGCCAGATAGCTTTCCCCGGGCACGCCGAAGCCCTTCGAGGCCCCGAGCGCCACCAGACAGTCCACCAGAAGCCGCCCGCCGTTCGTCATCTTCCCGTCCCTGCGTGTTGTCTCGCCAGTCTTGCACCCGGCGCCGGCAGGAAGAAACCCCGAAACCGGCGAGCCGCACAAGGCGGGGGGCCGGGCCGGAATCAGAACCTTGCGTCGGGCAGGCCGCAAAAGGGGTCGGCCGGGTTCGTCCCCCGGAATGGCGCGCGGCCCAGAAGGCAGTCGAGCGTGGCGCGCTGCATCGTGTCCATCGTGGCGTAGGCGTTGACCACGCAGGGCATGCGCGGCGCATCGTAAAGGTAATAGGGATAGCCGAAGGAGATCAGCGCGGTCGGCACCTCATGCCAGTGCCGCTGCATCGCGCCGAACATGCCGCCCGTCAGACGGTTCCAGTCGAGGAAGATGCGGCCCCGGGTCAGAAGCGTCTCTTCCCCCATCAGGAAAAGGACCAGGTCGAAGTCGCGCTGGTCGCTGCGGTCTCCCGGCTGATGCAGCGTCACCTCGAACCCTTCGGCGCGCAGGAGGTCGGGGAAGATCATCGCCTGGCCTTCGCCGTGCAGGGGCGTGACGATCCCGGTCGCATAGACCAGCACCCGGCGTTGGCGGTCGGGCGAGAGGGGTAGGATGCCCTGCACGTCCTTCACCAGCGTCGGCGCCCGGGCCGTCACCTCCCGGGCAATGCGTGCATTGCCGGGGTTGAAGAGTTTCGCGCGGTCGGCCGGGTCGCGCCCCGTCCGGTGCAGCCCCAGCGCCGCCTTCAGCCCCAGGATGCGGATCAGCGCCTGATCCAGCCGCGCAAGGGTCAGGCGGCCATCGTCCAGTGCCGCCTCGATCCGGGCGATGTCGGCCTCGGGCTCGTCCGAGAACAGGATCACGTCGCAGCCCGAGGCGACGACCTGCGGCAACATCTCGTCCCGATGCGCCCAGGCGCCGAAGCCGGCCATGGGCGTTGCGTCCGAGACAATTACACCGTTGAAGCCCAGCTCGCCGCGCAGGAGCGTCTGGTTGAGCAAGGGCGAAACCGAGGCGGGCCGATAGGCCTCGATCCCGGCACCGGGGTCATGGGCCAGGACATAGGCGGGAAAGGCGATATGGGCGGACATTACCGCCATGACGCCCGCCTCGATCGCCGCGCGGTAGAGCGCACCATGGGTGGCGTGCCAGTCCTCGACCGACAGCGGGTTGATCGTGGTGACAAGGTGCTGGTCGCGGTCGTCATGGCCTTCGCCCGGCCAGTGCTTGGCGGTGGCGGCGACGCCCCGGGCCTGAAGCCCCGCGATATGGGCCAGCGCATGGGCGCGGATGCGGGCGGGGTCGGAGCCGAGGCCGCGGGTGGCCACGATGGGCGAGCGGAACAGCGCGTTGATGTCGAGGACCGGGGTAAAGGACCAGTTGACCCCCGCCGCCCGCGCCTCTTCGGCCATGATCCGGGCGATGGTGGCCGAGGCCTGCACGTCGTCCACCGCCGCCAGCGCCAGCGGGTTGGGCACCTCGGTGCCGAAGGGCAGGCTCATCCGGCTGCCTTCGAGGTCGGCGCTGACGAGGTAGGCAATTGGGGCTGCGGCGCGAAGCGCGTCGAGCGTGTCGAGTTCGGCTTGTGCATCAGGGCCGAAGAATTTCGTGATCCCGGCGGGGGCCAGGGCGGTGATGCGGTCCACCACCTCCGGCCCGGTGCCAGGGCAGAGGTGGACGAAGAGCTGCCGCACCTTCGCGGCGCGGTCCATGGTCGCCAGAGTGGACCGCACCCAGCCGCGCCGGTCCGCATCAAGATCGAACGGTGCGGCGGACAGGATGCGGTCGATGCCGTCCATCAGACGTAGCGGTTCCAGAGGTTCTCCAGCCGCTCCTGCCGGCCCGAACGGGGCTCGGGCTCCAGCTTTTCGGCGATGACGCGGGCGGCCGCGTCCTCAAGGCTGCCCTTGAGCATGGCCTGCGCAACCGGCGTCTCCCAGCCGGCATAGCGGGCCCTGCGGGCGGCCTCCAGCTCTCCGCTTTCCAGAAGCGCGGCAGCGCACTTCAGGGCGCGGGCGCAGGTGTCCATTCCGCCGACATGGGCAAGGATCAGGTCCTCCGGGTCCAGCGACTGGCGGCGGATCTTGGCGTCGAAGTTGGTGCCGCCGGTGGTATAGCCGCCCGCCTTCAGGATCTCGTAGAAGGCCAGCGCCTTTTCCGCATGATTGTTCGGAAACTGGTCGGTGTCCCAGCCGGACTGGTAATCGTTCCGGTTCATGTCGATCGAACCGAAGATGCCCAGGGCCGCGGCCAGTGCGATTTCATGCTCGAAGCTGTGGCCGGCAAGGATAGCGTGGCCCTGTTCGATGTTGACCTTGACCTCCGCCTCCAGCCCGAAGTCCCTGAGGAAGCCATAGACCGTCGCCACGTCGTAGTCGTACTGGTGCTTTGACGGCTCCTGCGGCTTGGGTTCGATCAGGACCGTGCCCTTGAAACCGATCTTGTGCTTGTAGTCCACCACCTGCTGCAGGAAGCGGCCCGCGTGGTCGCGCTCGGCCTTGAGGTCGGTATTGAGCAGCGTCTCATAGCCCTCGCGCCCGCCCCAGAGGACATAGTTCTGCCCGCCAAGACGATGCGTCACATCCATGTTCGCCTTCACCGTGGCGGCGGCATAGGCGTAGACGTCCGGGTCGGGGTTCGTCGCGGCGCCTGACATCCAGCGGCGGTGGCTGAACATGTTGGCCGTGCCCCAGAGGAGCTTTGCCTTGTGGCCCTGCTGCTTCTCGCCGATGTAGTCCGCCACCTCGTTCAGGTTCTTCAGGCTTTCGGCAAAGGTCGCCCCCTCGGGCCGCATGTCGGCGTCATGGAAGCAGTAGAACGGCACTCCAAGGATATCGAACATCTCGAAGGCCACGTCGGCCTTCAGCTTGGCCAGCGCCATCCCGTCGCCGAACCAGGGCCGCTGGAAGGTCTGCCCGCCGAACGGGTCGCCGCCCGGCCAGGCAAAGCTGTGCCAGTAGGCCACGGCAAAGCGCAGGTGGTCCTCCATCCGCTTGCCCAGCACGACTTCGTCGGGGTTGTAGTGGCGGAAGGCGAATTCGTTCGACGACGAAGGGCCTTCATACTTGATGGCGGGAATACCCTTGAAGAAGTCGGTCATGTCAGATCCTTGATGGCAGATTGGGCGGCGCGGAACCTTGCGGCTCCCGCGTCAAAGGCGTCCTTGAGGGAAGGATCGGGGTCGATGGTGCGGGCAATCTGCGGCAGGGTGGCGATCTCGGCCCCGGCGCCGGTGGTGGCCATGAGCCCCAGGCGCGCGGCGCCGAAGGCGCCGCCGAAATCGCCCGCCACAGGCAGGTGCACCGGGCAGTCGAGCGCCGTTGCGATCAGCTTCAGCCAGTAGTCCGAGCGCGACCCGCCGCCCACCGCCAGCAGATGCTCCAGCCGCGTGCCGGTCGCGGCCAGCGCGTCGCGGCTGTCGCGGATGGCAAAGGTCACACCCTCCAGCACCGCGCGGGTGGCGGCCTGCCGATCGGTGGCATGTTCGAGGCCGGTGAAGGCTCCGCGCACCGAGGCCGAGTTCAGCGGTGTCCTTTCGCCGCCAAGGTAGGGCAGGAAGATCGTCTTGCCGGGGGGCTGCAAGGCGCCAAGCTCTCCGGTCAGCCGCGCCGCATCGGTGCCGAGAAGGGCGGCATACCAGTTCAGCGCATCGGTCGCGGCCAGGATCACGCCCATCTGGTGCCAGGTGTCGGGCAGGGCGTGGCAGAAGGTGTGGACTGCGCTGGCCGGGTCGGGCTGGTAGCCGTCGTTCGCCGCAAACAGCACGCCCGAGGTGCCGAGGCTGACAAACGCCTCTCCCGCGCGCACCACGCCGACACCCACACCCGAGGCAGCATTGTCGCCGCCGCCGCCCGCGACGACCACGCCGCTGGGCAGGCCCCAGCGGTCGGCCAGCGCCGCGCGCAGGGTGCCGGAGACCTTGCTGCCCTCGACCAGCCGCGGCATCTGCGCGCGCGACAGGCCGGTTGCGGACAACAGGTCATCCGACCAGTCGCGCCGCCCGGTATCCAGCCAGCTTGTCCCGGCGGCATCCGACATTTCGCCCACATGTTCCCCGGTCAGCCACAGGCGCAGATAGTCCTTCGGCAACAGCACCTTGGCCACGCGGTCCCAGACCTGGGGCTCATGCCTGCGGACCCAGACCAGCTTTGGCGCGGTGAAGCCTGGAAAGACGATGTTTCCGGTCAGCCGGCGGAACTTCGGATCGGCATCCAGCCTGGCGGCTTCGGCGTGGGCCCGGGTGTCGTTCCACAGGATGCAGGGCCGCAGCACCTCGTCCGCCGCGTCCAGCAGCGTCGCCCCGTGCATGTGGCCGGAAAGCCCAAGCCCCCGCACCTTGCCCAGCCCGTGCTTCGCCAGCCGGTCGAACACCGTTTCGGCCGCGCTGATCCAGTCGCTTGGCGACTGCTCGCTCCATCCTTCGGCAGGGCGCTGGACGGTCAGAGGGGCGGAGGCCTCGGCAAGGACCGCCTGGTCCTCGCCGATAAGGATGCCCTTCAACCCCGAGGTGCCGAGATCGAGCCCGATATACATCACGCGGCCAGATGCTGGGGCTTCTTGCCAAGAATGATCATGCCCAGGATGTCGTCGTCAGTGACCTCGTTAACGTTCACCGTGCCGACCAACTGGCCGTTCTTCATCACGGACGCGCGATCGCAAAGCTTCATCACGTTGTGGATGTCGTGCTCGATCAGGAAGATGCCGAGGCCCTGCGCCTTCAGCTCCTGGATCAGCTCGGCCACCATCTGGGTCTCGTGCGGACCCAGAGCGGCGGTGGGTTCGTCCATGATAAGGATCCTGGCGTTGAAGTAGACCGCGCGGGCGATGGCGACTGACTGGCGCTGGCCACCCGAAAGCGCCGAGACGGGCACGTTGAACTTGCGGAAGTTGGGGTTCAGCCGGCCCATGATCTTGCGCGTCTCGGCCTCCATCTTCGACTCGTCCACGAAACCGAAGGCATTCACCAGCTCGCGCCCGAGGAACAGGTTCGAGGCAGCGTCCAGGTTGTCCGCCAGAGCCAGTGTCTGATAGATCGTCTCGATGTTCAGCGCGCGGGCGTCGCGGGGGTCGTTGATCTCGACCTCCTGCCCGTTGATCAGGATCTGGCCGCTGTCCTTCCTGTAGGCGCCCGAGAGGCATTTGATCAGCGTGGATTTTCCCGCACCGTTGTGGCCCAGCAGACCCACGACCTCGCCGGGGAAAAGGTCGATCGTGACGTGATCGACCGCCTTGATTCCCCCGAAGGCGATCGAGATGTCGCGCAGCTCGACAAGCGGGGTTCCGGTTCTGTCTACCATGGTCTTGGCCCCTTCACTTGATGCGTTTGCGGTAAACGATGTCGAGATAGACGGCGAGGACGAGTGCGATGCCGATCACGATGCGCTGGTAGGATCCGTCGCCGAAGCCGATCAGCACCATGCCAGTTTGCAAGGACGTCAGGATCAGCGCGCCGATGATCGCGCCGTAGATCGTGCCGACGCCGCCCGCCAGCGAGGTGCCGCCGACCACGGCTGCGGCGATGACGTAAAGCTCGTCGAGGTTGCCCATCGCGTTTGTGGCCGAGTTCTGCCGCGCGGCGCCGATCACGGCAGCGATCCCGGCCAGTGCGCCCATGAGGGTGAAGATCTTCACCGTCATCGCCCGGGTGTTGATGCCCGACAGGGCCGCAGCCTCGGGGTTGCCACCGATGGCAAAGACATAGCGGCCAAATCGGGTGCGGGTCATCAGGATGGTCATGCCGATCGCCACGATGATCATGATCAGCACCGGATAGGCGAAGCCGTGGCCGAAGCTGGCGCAGACGTCCGAATATATGTTGCCGCCCCTTTCGGCACAGGCGGGAACCTCCTGGCCGAGGCTGGCATAGTACTTCTGGATGTTTCCGGTCGGCCAGATGTAGGAATTGACGATGGCGGTGGCGCCCAGGATCACCCCGCAGACAAGGGCGATGACGAAGGTCTCGGCCCAGACCGGGCGCAGCGCGAAGCCGTGGGTCCTGCGCGCCCGGCGACCGTTCAGGAAGGCCCAGACGACGAAGACACAGGCGATGACGGCGAAGATCCAGCTGCCAGTCTTGCCCAGCGCCCCGAAGGACCCGCCGCCGATCAGCGAGAAGCGGTCGTCAAGCGGAGCAATGGTCTTGCCGCCCGCAACCAGGAAGGCCGCGCCGCGCCAGACGAGAAGGCCTCCGAGGGTGACGATGAAGGCCGGGATCGACAGGTAGGCGATGAGCGTTCCCTGGAAGGCGCCGATCAGCGCACCCATGGCAATGCCGAAGAGGACGGTGATGATCCAGATCGAGGGATGGCCGAGGCCCAGCGCCGGCGTCAGGTATTCGACCTGCAGAAGGCCCATGTACATGCCGACCATGCCCATGATCGAGCCCACGGAAAGGTCGATGTTGCGCGTGATGATGACCAGCACCATGCCCGTCGCCATGATCCCGATATAGGCGGTCTGGACCGAAAGGTTCCACAGGTTGCGAGGCGTCAGAAAACCGTTCGCCTCGGCCTGGCTGGCGCCAAGAAGCATCGACGGACGGCCGAGGACGAAGGTCGAATAGGCCTCGAAGGCAAGCCAGATCAGCAACAGTGCGCCGACCATGCCCAGAAGGCGGGGGTCGATCTCGGTTGCGCGCAGAAAACGTGTGAACCCGCTCTCGTTCGGCGCGTGAGATGAAGGGGAATGGGGTGTATCGGTCATGTCCGTCCAGCCTGAGAGGGGATGGGGCTGCGCCGGTGCCGAGCGCCGCGGTGCACGACATTGGGCCCCGTGGACGGAGCGACGGACCAGCGAGGAGAAAGGCGTCGGCGCCGCCCCTGTCGGACGGCGCCGGAGATCAGACCAGATTACTGGCAGGCAGCCACGTCGGGCATCGCGCCTTCGCAGGCCTGCTCTTTCGTGATGTGGCCGGCGTCGATCGCAAGGTTCAGCGTGTCCTTGGTGATCGGGGTCGGATCCAGGAGGATCGCGTTCATCTCGACGCCCTTCTCGCCGCCCGAGAACTTGGTCGCGCCGGGAATGGCGTCCAGCGCGGTGCCGTCGGCCAGCATGCCGGCGATTTCGCCGGCGGCCTTGCCGAGGTCACGCGCGTTCTTCCAGACCGACACGGTCTGCGTGCCGCGCGCCACGCGGTTGATCGCGGCGAGGTCGCCGTCCTGGCCACCCAGCGGAACGTTCAGGCCCTGGGCTGCCAGCGCCGCGGCCACACCGCCCGCCATGCCGTCGTTCTGCGACAGAACGGCGTCAACGGCGTTGTTGTTGGCGGTCAGGATCTGTTCCATGTTCTTCTGGGCGTTCTCGGGCTTCCAGCCGTCCGAGTTCGCTTCGCCGACGATCTTGATGTCGCCCGAGGCAACGGCCGCGCCGATCACCTCTTCCATGCCCTGCCGCAGGAAGCCGACGTTCGGATCGCCCGGGTCGCCCTTGATGATCGCGTAGTTGCCCTTCGGAGCGACCTTGAAGACCTCGGTCGCGATGATGCGGCCGACGCCGACGTTGTCGAAGGTCAGATAGAAGGTGCGATTGTCCTCGATCAGGCGGTCATAGCCGACGACCGGGATGCCTTCTGCCGCGGCCTTCTCTATGGCCGGCCCGATGGCGTCCTTGTCCCAGGCGTTGATGATCAGCGCGTCCACGCCCTGAGCGATCAGCGCGTCGATGTCGCTGAGCTGCTTTTCGGCCGAGGACTGGGCGTCGGCCGAGACGTATTCGTTGCCGGCGGCTTCGATGGCGGCCTTCATCGCGGCTTCGTCGATCTTCCAGCGCTCTTCCTGGAACTGGGCCCAGGAAACACCGATCTTCTTGCCTTCGGCGAGAGCAGCCGACGAGAAGCCTGTCACCGCCAGAACGGCGGCGAGAATTGCGGTACGCATATGTATCCTCCCTATGGATAGGCCTCTTCGGGCCGGTCCGGCAGATTCGCCGGGACAGACGCGAAGATGCCGCCAATAATTTCAGTTGTCAAAAAATAAAAGTGCCGGCCCGCGACATGGCCGGCACCGGAAGGCTGGATCAGGGAGCTAACGGCAGGCCGCGACCGATGGCAGCGCGTTCCTGCAGACTTCCTTCTGCGTCACATGATCGGCGTCGATCACGACATCCAGCGTCTCGGCGGTGATCGGCGTCGGGTTCAGCAGGATCGACCAGACCGGGACCCCCTTCTCGCCTCCCGAGAACTGCCGCGCGTCGGGAATCAGGTTCATCGGCGTGCCTTCGGCCAGCTGCACGGCAATCTGGCCGGCCCGCTTGGCAAGGTCGAAGTTGTTCTTCCAGACGGACACCGTCTGCGTGCCCATGGCCACCCGGTTCAGCGCGGCGGGATCCCCATCCTGTCCACCGATCGGAATGACGAGGCCCACTGCCGTCAGCGCCTCGATCGCGCCGCCAGCCATGGCGTCGTTCTCCGCCAGCACGGCATCGACCTGGTTGCCGGTCTCGGCCAGGAACTTCTCCATGATCGCCTTGGCGTTCTCGGGTTTCCAGCCATCGGCATTCGCCTCGCCGACGATGCGGATCTGGCCGCCGGCCACGGCAGCGCCGATCACCTCTTCCATGCCCTGCCGCAGGAAGCCGGTGTTTGCATCGCCCGGATCGCCCTTGATGATGACATAGTTGCCCGTCGGCTGCTTCTGCTTGACGATGGCCGCGATGATGCGACCGACACCCACGTTGTCGAAGGTGATGTAGAAGACCTTCTCGTGTTCGATCAGACGGTCATAGGCGATCATGGGGATGCCCGCCGCGGCGGCGCGCTCGACCCCGCTTATGATCTCGTCCTTGTCCACCGGCTGGATCACCAGGGCATCGACGCCGTCTGCGATCATCTTCTCGATGTCCTGCAACTGCTTGGCCGCCGATCCGCCAGCATCGACGGGAATGTACTTGTTGCCGCTGCGTTCGATGATCGAGCGCATGGCGGTCACGTCCCAGCGCCAGCGCGGCTGGGACAGGTCACCCCAGGCCACGCCGATCTTCTTGCCTTCGGCCAGCGCAACCGATGTCAGGGTGATCATGGCAAGGGTTGCAATCCATAACAGGGTTCGCATCGTTACTCTCCTCATGAGCGAATACACCGCAATCCGTAATCCAGGGGTTGAATTACGCCAAAGCCAAGCTCGCACATCAATTTCAGTTGTCAAAATTATTCTGTTGGTCAAAGCTTGGGATCGGGCGGAAATGGTGGGAGCCTGGCCAATCTGCGGCACGTCTGGCTCGATGCACGGCAGAATCGGCGGCTTTTGCTTCGGGAGGCGAAAGAATATTGGCCAAGGCAACGCATGCCGCCACGAATGACCCGCGCAGGGGCGTGGGTCCGCTGATCCCGCCGTTGACCGAAAGCCAGCGCCCGCTGCGCCAGCAGGTGTTCGAGCTGGTGCGCGCGGCAGGCCTGATTCCGCGAGTGCAGCTGGCCAAGGATCTGGGTGTCAGCCCGGCCAGCGTGACCACGATCTCGTCGGAACTGATCGAGGCGGGTTTGATCGAGGAGGTCGCGGTGCCGCGCGGCGGCGAAGCAGGGCGCGGGCGGCCTGCCGTCTTTCTGGGGGTAAAGGCCGGAGCGCATCTGGTCGCGGGGATGAAGCTGTCGGACCGCGAACACACAGCCGTCGTCGTCGATTTCGCCGGCAAGCTGATCGCGGACGAGGCGATCCCGCGCCGGCCGGGCCCGATGCAGCTGGATGAGCTTCTGGACACGATCGAGGCGCTGCTGGACCGGGTCTGCGCCAAGGCGAAGATCGCGCGGGACGCGCTGTCGGGCGTTGGCATCGGCATCCCCGGCTTTGTCGATTGCGCCGACGGGGTGGCGCTGTGGTCCTCGGTCCTGGTCGAGCGCGCAGTGCCCGTGGCCCAGGCGGCGAGTGCGCGGCTGGGGATCCCGGTGCAGGTGGACAACGACGCGAACCTGGTGGCACTGGCCGAACTGTGGTTCGGCGCCGGGCGCAGCCTGTCGGATTTTGCGGTGGTCACCATCGAGCACGGGGTCGGCATGGGCTTTGTGATGAACCACCGGATCTATCGCGGCGCGCAGCGGCTGGGGATGGAACTGGGCCATACCAAGGTGCATCTCGACGGCGCCCTGTGCCGCTGCGGCCAGCGCGGCTGCCTGGAGGCCTATGTCGCCGACTATGCGCTGGCGCGCGAAGCGACGACGGCGCTGAACTGGGGCCACAAGGAAAGCCAGCCGATCAACGTGCTCTTGGAAAGCCTTTACGACCATGCCAAGGCCGGCAATGCCACCGCCAGGTCGATCTTCCGCCGTGCGGGGCGCTATCTGGCGGTGGGGCTGTCGAACGTCGTCAACCTGTTCGACCCCGCGCTCATCATCCTGTCGGGCGAGAGGATGCGGTATGATTACCTCTACGCCGCCGAGACCCTGGCCGAGATGGACAACCTGGCGATCAACACTGGTCGCCCGCGCCCGCCGATCGAGATCCATGCCTGGGGCGACCTGCTATGGGCGCATGGCGCGGCGGCACTTGCGCTGTCCGCGGTGACGGAATCGATCCTTGCCAACCAGTCCCGGGACATGGCGGCTGAATAGCGGGTCAGGCCTTTTCTTCCGCCAGAAGAGTCGCCAGCCCCTCGGGATAGTCCGGGTAAAGCAGCCGAACGCCCAACTCGTCCTTGATCCGGTCGTTCCGGACCCGCTTCGATTCGCTGTAGAAACCCAGCGCCATCGGCGTCATCGTCGGGGCGACCGCATCGAAGGGCACGGCCGGCGGCTCCGGCAGGTCAAGCATCCGTGCGGCGCAGGAGATGACTTCCTCCGGCGGGCAGGGGTTGTCGTCGCAGACATTGTAGGCCGCGCCGGGGTTCGGCCGGCGGATCGAGGCTTCCAGCACCTGCGCGATGTCGTCCACATGGATGCGGCTGAACACCTGGCCCGGTTTGATGATCCGCCGCGCGGTGCCGTCGCGGACCTTCTCGAACGGCCCGCGGCCGGGGCCGTAGATCCCGGCCAGACGGAAGATGTGCACCGGCAGGCCGGTCTTCAGCCACTGCCGTTCGGCCACCACGCGCTGCCGGCCCCGGTCGGACTGCGGGGTAAGCGGCGTCGTCTCGTCCACCCAGCCGCCCTGATGGTCGCCATAGACCCCGGTGGTGGACAGGTAGCCGACCCAGACCGCCCCGGACCGGGCGATCTTGGGCGCGTCACGCAGGAAGGGGTCGCCCCGGGCATCCGGGGCGGCCGAGCAGAGGATGTGCGTCGCCTCCGCCAGCGCGGGCCCGAGGTCTCCGGGCCAGAGCAGGGGTTCGACCCCTTCGCTGCGGAGGGCCTCGGCCTTG
>JBKBJC010000157.1:0-520 GCA_046294075.1 Tabrizicola sp.
TGCGATGTCTGTCCTGGGGGTGACCCGGGCTGCGGTTGGGGGGCTGGTTCTGGCGCTCGCGGGCTGCGGTAGCGTCTTGCCACCCCGCCCGGCCGCGGAACTGCCGGCGGCACCGCAGCGCTGGAGTGAGGCGGTCCGCACGCCCGAGGTGGACGGGGCCGTGCCGCTGCAGCGGTGGTGGACGGCGTTTGGTGATCCCGGGCTGACCGAACTGGTGGAAGCCGCGCTGGCGGCCAACCCCGACTTGGCTGGTGCCGCGGCGGCCGTCGCGCAGGCGCGCGCGCTGCGGGACGCGGCGCGTGCGGCGACCGGGCCAGCGATCGATGCCAGCGCGTCCGTCCAGCGCGGCCGGGCCGGCTCCGCCACCGCCGGGACCACCGTGCGGGCCGGGCTGGACGCCGGCTGGGATGTGGACTGGTTTGGCCGGCGTGCGGCGGCCCTGCGGGCGGGCGATGCCGACGTGGCCGCCAGCGCGGCCAATCTGGGGCGGGTGCGCCTGACCCTCGCGGCGGAAGTCGCC
>JBKBJC010000158.1:0-515 GCA_046294075.1 Tabrizicola sp.
GAGCGGCGGGCTCCTACTGCAGGGTCCGGGCCCCGCAGGCGACTCCAAGCCGGCGCTGAAAGAACGAGCACCGCTGCGGGCAAAGCCCTTATGCTGCGGCGCAACAGGGCGGCGTGTAACGTGTTTCTAACAGGGAGGCAACCTTGGCCTGCGGCTGGTTAATTGGAGCGGGTGAAGGGAATCGAACCCTCGTCGTAAGCTTGGGAAGCTTCTGCTCTACCATTGAGCTACACCCGCGCGCCGGGAGCATTTGACGGCGAATGCGGCGCTGCGCAAGGGGGCGATTTCCCCTTATGACACCGTTCTGGCAAGCAGGCTGGCGTATTTTGCTGCCGCCGCGTAAAAGGCGGCGCATGAACGGTTTTCTTCTCGTTGCTCTGGGCGGCGCCATTGGCGCGAGCCTGCGCCATGGCGTGGGGCTGGTGGCTATGCGCCACTTGCCCACAGGCTGGCCATGGGGCACGAATTTCGTGAATATCGCGGGCAGCCTGGCCATGGGCCTGCTGATCGGGTGG
>JBKBJC010000159.1:0-513 GCA_046294075.1 Tabrizicola sp.
CATCGCCTCTGCCGGCCGGCAGCCGCTGACCGGACGGGCGCGGGTGGGCGATGTGGCCCTTGCCTTTGCCGGGTCGCCCAATACTGTGGGCCGCGCAACAGAGGAGTGCGACGTGCGGAAGGTGACGCTCGGGGCCGACGGGCCGAAGGTATCGGTGCTTTGCCTCGGCACCATGACCTGGGGCACCCAGACGCCCGAGGCCGAGGCGCACCGGCAGATCGACAGGGCAGCCGAGGCGGGTGTCAACTTCATGGACACGGCCGAGATGTATCCGGTGAACCCGGTGCGGAAGCAGACGGTCGGGCGCACCGAGGAAATCATTGGCAACTGGATCGCCCGCGGCGGCCGCCGCGCGGACTGGGTGATCGCGACGAAGATCGCGGGAGAAGGCTCGGTCGCGCGCGCTGCGGGCGCGGTGATCGACGGGCCGACGATCCGCGAGGCACTCGAAGGCTCGCTCCGAAGGCTGAAGACCGACCATGTCGATCTCTATCAGTTCCATTGGCCGAACCG
>JBKBJC010000160.1:0-509 GCA_046294075.1 Tabrizicola sp.
CTGCCCGAGGACTGGTTCCGCAAGATCGCGGCGGTGTTGCCCGACAAGCCCTTCGCGGTGGCTGAAACCGGATTTCTTGCCGGTGACTATCGCCATCTGCGCCACCTGGTCTGGATCCGCGCAAAGCCCAGCGATCAGGCCACCTATGTCGAGCGGCTCTTGACCGAAGCCCACCGGCTGAATGCCGAATTCGTCATCTGGTACGTTCCCGTCGATTATGACCGGCTTTGGGAAAAGATGAGCGCGCAGGGCATGGATGCCTGGTTTGCGCAATGGATGCGCAGCGGACTTTGGGACGCCGCCTTGCAGGAGCGGCCCGCATTGGCCGTATGGAAAAGCTGGCTGGCGCTGCCTTATCGACCTTGAGTACTCGGGAATGTTGACGGGTCACGACATCTTCGTTTTCGCGTCGCAGGACTGGAACTCGCACCTGGGCGTGCCGCGGCCGAGCGCGACCGGGTGCAGGTAGATCCGGTATTCGTCGATCAGGCCGAGGTCGCCGAGGTCTG
>JBKBJC010000161.1:0-503 GCA_046294075.1 Tabrizicola sp.
TTCCAGGCCCGCGCCATGGACCGCGAGGACATCCGCAATTACCGCCGCTGGCACCGCGCGGCGGCACTCCGCGCCAAGAAGGCCGGGTTCGACATCGTCTATGTCTATGCCGGTCACGATCTGTCGCTGCCGATGCATTTCCTGCAGAAGCGCCGCAACCAGCGCATCGACGAATATGGCGGCTCTCTCGAGAATAGAGTCCGGCTCTTCCGCGAACTGATCGAGGACGCGAAGGATGCCGTCGGCGATACCTGTGCCGTGGTGGTGCGCTTTGCCGTCGACGAGATGATGGGCGAGGACGGCATTTCATCCGAGGGCGAGGCGAAGGACATCGTCGCTATGCTGGCCGAGTTGCCGGATCTCTGGGACGTCAATCTCTCCAACTGGAAATACGATTCCCAGACTTCGCGCTTTGCCGAGGAGGGCTATCAGGAACCCTTCACCGCCTTTGTCAAGAAATTGACCACCAAGCCGGTGGTGGGTGTCGGCCGCTATACCTCACC
>JBKBJC010000162.1:0-502 GCA_046294075.1 Tabrizicola sp.
ACACCAGCCAGATCTTCACCAACCCGAAGGATCACCGCACCGAATCCTACATCACCGGACGCATCGGCTGAGGAGCGACAGATGAACACCGCACATATCCTTTCCGCCTTCGACCGGGACCTCGAGGCCGCGCAGGCGCTGGTCATGCGGATGGGCGGGCTGGTCGAGACCGCGCTTCTGGATGCGGCCGAGGCGCTGGACACCCGCGACGAGGACCTGGCCGCACGGGTCAGAACCGGCGATGCGGCGATCGACGCGCTGGAAGAGCAGATCAACGCGCAGTGCGCGCAGCTTCTGGCCCTGCGCGGGCCGACGGCGAGCGATCTGCGCACGGTGCTGACGGTGATGAAGATCGCGGCGGCGCTGGAGCGGGCCGGGGATTACGCGAAGAACATGGCCAAGCGGACCGCGGTCCTGTCGCAGATGGCGCAGGTCGCAGGCGCGTCGGGCTCGATCCGTCGGCTGGCCAAGGCGGTGGTGCAGATGCTGACCGACGCGCTGG
>JBKBJC010000163.1:0-502 GCA_046294075.1 Tabrizicola sp.
ATGTCGGCGCGCAGGCCGATCTTGCGGTTGCCTGGCCGGCCATGGATGACGCCCATGAGGCCGGTCTTGCCGAAGCCGCGGTGCACCTCGATGCCCCAGGATTCCAGCTTTTCGGCAACGATGCCGGAGGTGCGCACCTCCTCGAAGCCGATCTCGGGATGGGCGTGGAAGTCGCGGCGCCATTCCGTCATCTCGGGGTGAAAGGCGGCGATACGGTCGATGACGGCCATGGCATTCCTCGCGAGGGGCGACGGGAGATGGCGCAAAGGCTATCGGCCCGGGCCGGGAACGCCAATGGGCGCGGTGCAGCGCAGCCCTGCGGCTCTTACGCCCGCCGGAAGGTGAGGTAGCAGGGCGTGCGGCCTTCCCGCAGGGCCTTGGCCTCGTAGCGGGTCGACTGCCAATTGGGCCAGGGCGTCTTCCAGTCAGCGGCAATCCGGGCGGCGAAGGTGAAGTCGGGCGCGCGCAGGACGTGTTCCAGCGTCCAGGCGGCGTAATGGTC
>JBKBJC010000164.1:0-501 GCA_046294075.1 Tabrizicola sp.
CAAGCGTTCCGATGGAAAACGCTGCTCATGCTAGAAACCAAGGGCACTTCGCGTAACGTGATTTAGCGGGAGTGCGCGGCTTTGGCGCGGTGTTCGCTCAGTCATCGTTGCTGCACTGCCGCAAAACAGATAAAATCGCGTTTCCCCAAAGAACCAGCAAGCCACTATCGGAGTCCCTACCCGTGTAAGCCTCTTTCTCGCTGCGAGCCAGCTTCAACCACTCATCACGCTCGCACGAGGCTGCACGTCCGATTCACTGCGTCTTGCTGGCCCCGGATCACTCGGGGTTCGTTCTCTATTCCGCTGGCCGGGAAGACGCGCTTGCGTTCGCCCCAACCGCCACCACTGGCTGGCAACCACAACGGAATAGAAGAATGATGAAATCCATACGCCAGGACTGGCTATCCAATGTCCGAAACGACCTGCTAGCGGGCATCGTTGTCGCGCTAGCACTGATCCCCGAGGCCATCGCCTTCTCGATCATCGCGGGCGTCGATCCCA
>JBKBJC010000165.1:0-501 GCA_046294075.1 Tabrizicola sp.
CTTCGAACTCGCGTGGGCGGTCGGCGTGCAGCCAGTGGCCCGCGCCGGGGATGCGGGCAAAGCGTGCATGCGGAAACTGCCGCAGGATCGCCGCGCGGTGTTCCGGCCGCACGTAATCCGACAGCGCGCCCGACAGGAACAGCGTCGGGCCGTCGTAGGTGCCGGGCGGGTCGGGCCAGCCGACGATGGCGGGCATTTCCGCCTCCAGCGCATCGAGGTTCAGCTTCCAGCGCGGCGGGTCGGACTTGAGGTCCAGCGATTGCAGGAAGAACGCGCGCAACGCCGGGTCGGGCACGGTCGCGGCGAAGCGGCGGTCGGCCTCGGAGCGGGCGTTCAGCCCGGTCAGGTCCAGCGCGCGCATGGCATGGATGTGCTGCACCTGCGTGGGGCCGTAGGCCACCGGCGCGATGTCGGCCACGATCAGCCGCCGCACCCGTTCGGGGTGGGTCAAAGCCAGCATCATGGCGGCCTTGCCGCCCATCGAATGCCCCATCACATCCG
>JBKBJC010000166.1:0-500 GCA_046294075.1 Tabrizicola sp.
TTGGCCTTGCGGGACAAGGCAAGCGCCAAGGGTTCGGCCCATATATGAGTCTTGCCGCCAAAGCCGCCGCCGATTTCGGACGCCGTCACGCGCAATTTGGAAATATCCATGCCGAGCAATTGCGCGCATTGATTGCGATAGACGAAATGACCCTGGGTCGTGACCCACATTTCGCCCTGGCCGTCAGGACCGACATTGGCGATACAGGCATGGGGCTCGATATAGCCCTGATGTGTCTGTTCGGTCTTGAAGGTCTTCTCGATCACGATGTCGGCTTCCTTGAAGCCCTGTTCGACATCGCCATGGCCGAATTCGGTGCGCTTGGCGATGTTGGACGGTTTCTTCGGTTTGGGCTCGACGCCTTCGGTGAAAATGTCGTCGTGGAGGATCGGTGCCTTCGGTTTGATCGCCTCATCGACATCGGTCACATGCGGCAAGATTTCGTAGTCGACCTTGATGAGCTTCAAGGCCTTCCTGGCGGTGTCTGCATCGATCGCCGC
>JBKBJC010000016.1:0-59564 GCA_046294075.1 Tabrizicola sp.
GGGGCTTGCGCCAGGGGCGATGATCCAGAGCTCGTGCACCTGGCCCGGCACGGCGGGAACGCCCGCGACCCGCGACACCTGAAGCGTGCCGCCGAAATGGCGGATCTCGTAGGACAGCCGCCGGTCGGCGGTGGCCAGCGTGACCAGACGCTCGGGTCGGGGCGGGGCGAGGGTCGCGACCGTGGCCAGCACCACGACTGCGGCCAGCGCGGCCCCGGCCAGCCAGCCGAGGTTTAGGCCCGCGCGGCGCCGCGACGGGGCAGGGGCCGGTTGCGGGAAGAGTCGCGCCTCGATCTTCGGCATCATGTCTGGGGCGGGGGTCTCGGCAAAACCGTCGTTCAAGCCGGCCATCCGCGCCTCCCAGGCCGCGACAAGCCCGGCAAAGACCGGATCACGCCTGATCCGCGCCTCGGCCTCGGACCGTTCGGACAGGTCGAGCACGCCCAGCACATATTCGGCGGCCAGCGCTTCGTCGGCGTCTTGCGGAGAGAGCGGCGCGTCGGTCATCGGTCGAGACACTCCTTCAGCTTCAGGAGGCTCCGGCGCAGCCAGGTGCGCATGGTGTTCAGGGGCACCGCGTGACGCGCGGCGAGGTCGAGGTAGGACAGCCCGTCGAGATAGGCACCACGCACCGCCGCCGCCCGATCGGGGTCCAGCGTGGCGAAACAGTCGGCCAGGCGTTGCGCTTCTCCCCTGGCGACCAGCCGGGTCTCGGCGCGGGGGGCGCTGTCCTGCACCGTTTCCAGCCCGTCGTCCGACGCGGCCTCGGGTCGTGCGCGCAGCCGGTCGATGGCCAGGTTGCGGGCAATGGCGATCAGCCAGGTCATGCCGCGCCCCTTCGCCGGATCGAAGCGGGCGGCCCTCAGCCAGACACGGGTATAGACTTCCTGCAAGGCATCCTCCGCCTCGGCGCGTTCATGAAGCATACGCAAGAGCACGCCCATGAGTTTCGCCGAAGTGTCGCGATATAGCGCCCGGAACGCCGCCCGGTCGGCAGCGGCGCATTGCGCGATCAGGCGGGCGACGGGATCCTCCATGCGCCAGACGCTACAGATTTATCGCCTGACCGCAAGCCTTTGCGCGGCCCGGCGGAGCGGTTCTCCATGAAATTCATGGGCTTCCGAAGGCATGGGCGCGATGGCTCAGCCGCGCCGTCGCCGTCGGCCGCCCTCGTCGCCGCCCGACTTGGGATTGTAGCTGACATCCGGCAGCGTGACGATCTGTTCAAGATTCGGAAACGGATCGACGGCATGGGGAATCGCGTTGGCGTTGACGAAATGCTCCTGAAAGCGCGGTTCGATCGCGGTTTCAACCTTGTGGATCCGGTGGACGGTGGCCTCGATCTGGTCGCGCGCGGCGACATTGCACAGCGCGATGCGCGCGCCGGTGCCGGCGGCGTTCCCGGCGCTGACGACCTTGGCCAGGGGTGCATCGGGGATCATCCCCAGGACCATCGCATGTTTCGGGCTGATATGGGCCCCGAAGGCGCCGGCCAGGACGACGCGGTCCACATGGTCCACGCCCATCTCGTCCATCAGCAGGCGCGCTCCGGCGTAAAGCGCCGATTTCGCCAGCTGGATCGCCCGGATGTCGCCCTGCGTCACGCTGATCCGCGGCCCGCCCTCGGCGGTGGCGTCGTGCAGAAGGTAGGAGAAGGTCCGCCCGGCCGCCTCGCAGCGCGGGGTGCCGGTCTGGTCGGGGCCGCCGATCAGGCCGCCCGCGTCGAGGATCCCGGCCATCCGCATCTCGGCCACCGCCTCGATGATGCCCGAGCCGCAGATGCCGGTAACGCCGGTCGTGGCGACGGCGGCCGGGAAACCGGGGTCGTCGGACCAGAGGTCAGAGCCGATGACCCGGAAGCGCGGTTCTTTCGTCAAGGGGTCTATCTCTACCCGTTCGATGGCACCCGGCGCGGCGCGCTGGCCGGAAGAGATCTGCGCCCCCTCGAAGGCCGGCCCGGTGGGCGAGGAACAGGCGAGCACGCGCCTTTCATTGCCCAGCAGGATCTCGGCATTGGTGCCCACGTCAACAATCAGCACCATGTCCTTGGATTTGTCCGGTTCTTCGGACAATGCTACGGCCGCTGCGTCCGCGCCGACATGACCGGCGATGCAGGGCAGGACATAGACCCGGGCGGTGCGGTTCAGGCTGGTCAGGTCGAGGTCGCGGGCATCGAGGCCGAGCGAGCCCGAGGTCGCCAGCGCGAAGGGCGCCTGGCCGAGTTCCACCGGATCGACGCCGAGGAACAGGTGGTGCATCACCGGGTTGCAGACGATGACCATCTCGTAGATCGCCTGCGGGTCCACGCCTGCCTCATCGGTGATGGCCCTTGCCAGCGTGTCGATCGCCTCGCGTACCGCGCTTGTCATCTCGACATCGCCGCCGGGGTTCATCATCGCGTAGCTCACACGGCTCATCAGATCCTCGCCGAAGCGGATCTGGGGGTTCATCAGGCCCGACGAGGCCAGCACGCGCCCGTCCGTCAGGTCGCAGAGATGCGCCGCGATGGTGGTGGAGCCGAGGTCCACGGCCAGCCCCAGAAGCGGGCCTTCGTGGAAGCCGGGGAAGATGTCCAGCACCCGCGTCGCGGCGTCGTGGTTGCCCTTGTGCAGGACCACGGTGACCTTCCATTCGCCCTTGCGCAGCACCGGTTGCAGACGGCGCAGGACGGAGAGGTCCGTCTCGATCCGGTCCACCTGCCACTGGTCCTTCAGCGCGCGGGCGAGGCGTTCGAAATCGCCGGTCGGTTCGTGCATGTCGGGCTCGGCGACCTCGACGTAGAGGGCGCGGGTGGCAGGGTCCATCACCATCGCGCGCTCGGTCGCGGACTTGCGGATGACCTGCTTGTGGACCTGGCTTTCGGGCGGCACGTCGATCACGACATCGCCCATCACCTTCGCCTGGCAGCCGAGGCGCCGGCCCTCTTTCAACCCGCGGATGCGTTTGTAGCGGTCCTCTACCGCGTTCCATTCCGACAGCGCGTCCTCGGCGACCGTCACCCCGTGCTTGGGGAATTCGCCGTAGCCGGGGGTGATCTGGCACTTGGAACAGATGCCGCGCCCGCCGCAGACGGAATCGAGGTCCACCCCCAGCTGCCGCGCGGCGGTCAGGACCGGCGTGCCAAGCGGAAAGCGCCCGCGCTTGCCCGAGGGGGTGAAGATCACGAGTGCGTCATCGGTCATTCGGGGGTCTCATGCGGGAAGTGATAGCGGATATCGGCGAAGCTGTCGGCGGCGAAGGTGTAGAACCAGCGCAGGGGGGCGGTCGCCAGCGGCACGCCATGCACCGCGCCCCCGGGGATGTAAATCGCCACTCCCGGGGCAAGCCGGTGCTGGCGGCCGTCGATCGTCACCTCGCCTTCGCCCTCCAGCCCGAAATAGACTTCCGCTTCGGCGTGGGAGTGCAGGGCGAAGGTTTCCCCGGGCGCCAGCATGGCGATCCCGCAGACGATGCCGGTCGTCGGGGTGTCCGGGGCCGAGATCAGGGTGCGAAAGCGGATCGTGCCGCGCGCCGGGTCATCCCAGTGCTCGTCCGGCAGGCTGGCAGAATCGACAAGGGTGGGTTTCACCGGGACCTCGCAATCGTCGCTTCTTGGTTCTAAGCCTTGCCGCAGCAAGAGCAATGCCAGGAAGCGGCAGATCGGTGCCGCATTCCGGCAAGCGACGATTACATGCCGTAACCGCGCAATATCCTTTCGGCGTCCATGTCTGCCGGGAACATCAGCTCGATCTTCATGTCCGACAGCGCAACTTCCTCGGCCGCACCGAACTGGGCAAAGGTCGAGAAAAGCGCAAGCCGCTGCCCGCCCGTGCGATAGACCGTGGGCAGGATCGCCCGACCCGTGCTCTGGGGCTGATGGGCGGCGATCTCGGGGTTGGCCAGGAGTGCCGCAACGGCACGGTCCAGCGCAGCGATTCCGCCCGCCCGTGCGCTTTCCGCTTTCAGGCGCAGCGCGGTGTGGTGGCCGACCTCGATCCAGTTCTCGATCAGGTCCGCGAACACCCTGGGGTCGGAGAGGGCGTCGAGGAGACTTGCACCCTCGGCAAACCCGGCCGGGCCAAAGAGCCGCGCGGCCGGCGGGTTCAGCGCCACGATCCGCCAAAGCCGGTCGAGGATCAGCGCAGGATAGGGTGCGTGGCGGTCGATCATCCAGTCCATCGCGCGGCGGACCTGATCCATCTCGCCGGCATCAAGCGGCAGGACAGGAAATTGCGGCGCAAAGCCCGCAGCCGTCAGGATCGTGTTCTGCTCGGCGCGCGGCAGACCCAGCACCTCGGCCAGCCGCAACACCATGCCGCGCGACGGCCGCGCCCGCCCGGTTTCCAGAAAGGCCAGGTGACGGGGCGAGACACTAGCCTCGGACGCAAGATCAAGCTGGCTGAGCCGGCGGGTCCTGCGCCAGTGACGCAGCGCGGTGGGAAAGTCTTGCATGGCGCCTCCATCGTCAGAGCCAAGCCTAGCGCGATGGGCTGCGCAAGACACTTACCTGGCAGGGAATTGGATCGCGTCCCGAAGCACGTTCATACTGCGGCATCCGGGCGAAAGGGAGACGGAGATGAGCTTAGAACAGAACGGCCTGCGGTTTGCGGCGGGCGTGACCATGGCGACCGGGCTGGGACTGGCACTTGCCGCAATCCCGATGCTGAGCCCGCCCCTGCGGTTTCTGGTCGACCTTGTGGTCTGGCCGCTTGACGGCGCCGAAACCCTGTTGGCATCCGAAACGCGGCTGATCCTTGCCATTGCGGGCGGGCTGATGGTGGGCTGGGGCATGACAATCCGGGGCCTCGCCGGAGCCCCCCTCGCGCGCGATCCGCAGAGCATCCGGGCGATCATCCGCAACTCGATCCTGGCCTGGTTCGTGGTGGACTGTGCGGGCTCGATTGCGGCGGGGGCGGCGCTGAACCTGCTGCCCAATCTGGGCTTCCTTGCGCTGTTCCTGGTTCCCATGCGCGGCGCAGGCAGGCCGGCGACGACCTAGGGCCCGTCCAGCCAGGCCAGGATCGCCGCCCGGTCGCCATCCAGCCGTGGCGCCGGGGGCAGGGCGGCCGGTTCGGCCAGGGTGGAGATCTTGACGGGATTCCCCGGTGCGGTGAAGGCCGGCCCGCCCGGGTGCGGCGTGACGGGAAGGATCATGTTGCGCGCCCGCAGCTGCGGGTCGGCCATCACCTCCAGCATGTCCTGCACCCGCGCAGTGGGAAGGCCGGCCGCGTCCAGCACCGAAAGCCAGTGCGCAACGGGCTGGCCCAGGGTCACTGTCTCGATCAGCCGTTTCAGGAGCGCATGGTTCTCGCAGCGGGCGGCATTGGTGGCAAAGCGCGGGTCGGTGGCGATGTCGAGGCCGAGGACCGTGCACAGCCGGGCAAACATCGCATCGTTGCCGGCGGCGATGACCACAAAGCCGTCGGCAGCGCGGAAGGTCGAGAACGGGGTGATCGTCGGGTGGCGTGCCCCGGTCGGCCCCGGTGCGGTCCCGGTGGCAGAGGCAATGGCCAGCGCATGTTCCTGGATCGCGAGTTGTGCATCCAGCATGGCCACATCGACAAAGGCGCCCTCGCCGGTCTGTTCGCGCTGAAACAGCGCCGCGAGGATGCCCTGCGTCAGATACATCCCCGCCACGATGTCGCCGATCGAGGCTCCCACCCGCACCGGCGGCCCGCCGCTTTCGCCGGTGATCGACATCACCCCGCCGCGCGCCTGCACCACCATGTCATAGGCCGGCTTCTGCGCATCCGGCCCGGTCTGGCCAAAGCCGGAGACGGCGGCATAGATCAGGCGGGGGTGGCGAGCATGCAGCACCTCCCAGCCATAGCCCAGCCGCGTCATGACGCCGGGACGGAAGTTTTCCATAAGGACATCGGCCCTTGCCAGGAGCCGGTCAAAGATCGCGCGGTCGGCCTCGGCTTTCAGATCCAGCGCGATCGACTGCTTGCCCGCGTTCAACGTGGCGAAATAGGCGCTTTCGCCGGCCACGAAGGGAGGGAAGGCGCGGGTGTCGTCGCCGTTGCCCGGCCGTTCCACCTTTATCACCCGCGCGCCAAGATCCTGCAGGCCTTGCGAGCAGAACGGGCCCGCCAGCACATGCGTCAGGTCAACGATGGTGATCCCGTCAAGCGGTGTCATGTCTGCCTCCGTTTGCGCCACGCTTGCACGCCGTTGATGACGGGACGTTGACGCCGGTCAAATCCCTCTCTACCTCGCGCGCATGGCACGCGCACCGCTTCTGCAACTTTCCGGCATCTCGCTGACCTTCGGCGGCACCCCCGTTTTCGAAGATCTGTCGCTGACCGTCCAGCCCGGGGACCGCATCGCGCTGGTCGGGCGGAACGGGTCAGGCAAGTCCACGCTGATGAAGGTAATGGCCGGGCTGGTCGAGCCTGACCGCGGCACCCGCGTGGTCCCCCCCGGCGTGACCGTGGGCTACATGGAGCAGGAGCCGGACCTGTCGCGCTTTGCCACGCTGGGCGACTTCGCGGCCTCGAGCCTGCCCGAGGGGCAGGACTACCGGCTGTCGGTGGTCGCCGAGGGGCTGAAGTTCGACCCCTCGACCCCGGTTGCCACCGCCTCGGGCGGGGAACGGCGGCGGGCGGCGCTGGCCAAGCTTCTGGCCGAGGCGCCCGAGCTGATGCTTCTGGACGAGCCGACCAACCATCTGGACATCGAGGCCATCGAATGGCTGGAGGCCGAGCTGCGCGAGACCCGGGCGGCCTTCGTGCTGATCAGCCACGACCGCGCCGTCCTGCGCGCCCTGTCGAAGGCGACGCTGTGGATCGACCGCGGCGAGGTGCGCCGGCGCGAGGCGGGGTTCGAGGGCTTCGAGGACTGGCGCGAGACGGTCTGGGCCGAAGAGGATGAGGCGCGCCACAAGCTCGACCGCAAGATCAGGGCCGAGGCGAAATGGGCGGTGGAAGGGATCAGCGCCCGGCGCAAGCGCAACATGGGGCGGGTGCGGGCATTGCAGGCCCTGCGGGCAGAGCGCAAGGCGCAGGTCCGCCGGCAGGGCGCCGCGGCCTTCGCGCTGGACGCGGGGGCGACCTCGGGCAAACGGGTGATCGAGGCTGTGGGGCTGAGCAAGGCCTATGACGGCAAGGTGATTGTCAAGGACTTCGACTTGCGCGTCCTGCGCGGCGACCGGGTGGCTTTCGTCGGGCCGAACGGGGTGGGAAAGACCACGCTTCTCAAGATGTTGACCGGCGAAGTTGAACCGGATGCTGGCACGGTTACGCTGGGCACCAACCTGGAGATCGCGGTCTTCGACCAGACGCGGACGCGGCTCGATCTGGACGCAAGCCTCTGGGACAACCTGACGGTCGATCCCTTGATGCGGGTCTCGGGTGCCTCGGATCAGGTGATGGTGCGCGGCACGCCCAGACATGTGGTGGGCTATCTGAAGGATTTCCTGTTCGACGAACGCCAGGCCCGCGCCCCGGTGCGGAGCCTCTCGGGCGGCGAGCGGGCGCGGCTTCTCCTGGCCAAGCTGATGGCGCAGCCGTCGAACCTTCTGATCCTCGACGAGCCGACCAACGATCTGGACGTGGAGACGCTGGACCTGTTGCAGGACATCCTTGGCGACTATGACGGCACGGTGCTTCTGGTCAGCCACGACCGCGATTTCATCGACCGGGTGGCGACCTCGACGGTCGCGATGGAAGGCGAGGGCAGGGCGACGGTCTATCCCGGCGGCTGGTCGGACTATGCCGCCCAGCGCCCCGCGCCAGCCGAGCCGGCGGCCAAACCTGCCGCACGCGCCGTTGCCGCCTCGGTCGCCGCAAAGGCCGCGCCGGTGTCGAAGGGCGGTGGCCTGACCTTCACCGAGCGCAAGCGCCTGGAGGACCTGCCGGACCTGATCGCGCGGCTGGAGGCCGAGATCGGCAAGCTTTCGACCCTCCTGGCCGACCCCGATCTCTTCACCCGCGAACCGGTCAAGTTCCGCAAGGCGACCGAGGCGCTGACCGAACGGCAGGCGGCGCTGGAGGCGGCGGAAACCGAGTGGCTGGATCTGGCCGAACGCGCCTGACCGCCGCCTGACGCCGGGGAACCGGCAAGTGCCAGCCGAAAGTTCCCGACTTCCTCGGCGCATCTCTGCCGGTGCCGAACACGACCCATCAACCGCGCGTGAGCCAGCATTGCGCCGTGGGCTGCGAACCCCCAATCCCTGTCACAGCCCCACGCGACCTGCGCTCAGGTGCGGCGGTCGCGGAGGGCCAGAACAAGGAGACAGAAATGAAAACTATCGCAGCATTGCTGGCCACCGCCGCGCTGACCGCCCCGGCTTTCGCCGGTGGGCCGACCGTGGTCGCGGCAGAGCCGTCCGTCGCCCCGGCACCCGCCCCCTATGTCGCCCCCGGACTCGACTGGTCGGGCGTCTATGCCGGCGCGCAACTGGGCTATGGCGACGTGGATTCGAACGGAGCGGGCCTTGATGGCTACGGCTGGCTGGGCGGCATCCACGCCGGTTATCGCTGGGACCTGGGCAACTGGGTGGCGGCGACCGAGCTGACCTATGACAAGGCCGACATCAACCTGGGCGCTGCCGCCGGCGACAAGCTGGACGACGTTCTGGCGCTGAAACTTTCGGCCGGCTACGAGATCGGCAACAGCCTGGTCTACGGAACCGTCGGCGCGGCGCAGGCCTCGGCCAGCGTCGGCGGCGTGGATCTGAGGGATACCGGCTATGTCTACGGCGTCGGCTTCGACTATGCGGTAAACGATCGCTGGACCGTCGGCGGCGAGCTTCTGGAACACAAGTTCGACAACTACGACGGCACGGGGGTCGACCTCGGTGCGACGACGCTGAAGGCCAAGGTCGGGCTGCGCTTCTGACGCTGCCCGCCTGACCCCTGCGGCGCGGCTTCCCCCCGCGCCGCAGCTTTCCCGCCGCCGCTCAGTGGCAGGCCGCCGGATGCAGCAGGAACACGCGGTCGTCGCCGCTGTCTTGTTCCAGCGTGGTGAAGCCGGTGTCGTTCTCGAAGCTCATTCCACGGCTGGAGACGCTGAGCCGGATCGCGCCATCCTTGGCCTGGTCGATCCGAAAGCCGCCGGCATCCCCTTCCATCGTGCAGTAGAGATGCCCCGCCTCGTTCTCGCAGGCGGCGTTGGCCTCATAGGCGCCGCCCGGAACGCCACGCAGGCGGAGCGTGATGTAGAGACCCAGGAAGGGATCGGCAAAGCCGGGTGAGGGGTTGACGGAAATCCCGGTGACGCGCTGCGCGGGATGTGCGGCAAGGTGGGCCGGCGCATAGGCGCGGGCATAGCAGGCGTCCGGGCCGGGAAACATCTTGTCTCGCGGGCTTTGCGCTGTGCCGGGTTGGGCGGCCGCGAGCATGAGGAGTGTCGCGCAAGATACGGAACGGATTACCATTTCCCGGTTGCCCCGCCACCAGACGACCTGCCGCCGCCAAAGCCGCCGCCGTTTGAGCCGCCTCCGCGCCCCCGATCGGCGTCGCGGTCGCGGCGTGCCTCGCTGCTGGACCAGTTGATCGGATAGGATCTGCGGTCGATGAAGCCGCAGGCCGAACAGGTGAGATGTTCCATGCCGACACCGGGTTCCTTCCTTGTCGGTCGTTCGATGATCTCGCGTCGGCGTTCCAGCGTGGCAGCGCCGCACCGAGGGCAGGTGACGCGCGCACGGCGCCGACGCCAGATGCCGAAGCCCGCGACGGCGACCACCGCGCCGAAGCCGAGGAGCGCCGTCGGCAACCCCGAGCCGCCCTCGTCGGCGAACCCGTCGGTCAGCGACACCGGCTGGCCGGACTGGAACGGCACGATCAGCCGGTCGCGGGCCGAGACGATGCCGGCCTCGATCCCCTCGGCATAGTTCCCCGCGCGAAGCGAGGGCAGGACGGCGGTGGACAGGACCCGTGCAGCCCGCCCGTCATAGACCGGATCGTAGCCGGACCCGAGTGCGATCCGCGCCTCCCGGCGTTCGGTGTCGAGCAGCATCAGGATGCCGTCGTTGCGGTCGGCCGAACCCACGCCCCAGGTATTGAACAGCTCCTTGGCATAGGATTCGATGCCCTGACCCGCCCCGCCCCGGGCACCGAGGCCCGGCAGGGTCACGACGACCATATGCACCCCGGTTTCGTCGCGCGTGGCTGTCAAAAGGCGTGTGATTCGCCCCTCTTCGGTAGCATCCAGGACATCGGCGAAGTCGGAGAGCGTATCGATGAGCGGTTCGGGAAGGGACTGTGCAAAGGCAGACGTGACCAGCGTCAGCGAGACGGCAAGGAACCTGAGGAACATTTTGCAAGCATTTCTTGAATTGTCTTTGACAGCAGCATGACATCTTCCTCACGGCAGTCAAACGATCCGACCTGAACCCGGATCACAAAGCGTCCATCGACGCGGGACTGGGTGAGGTAGATCTGCCCATCGTCGTTGATCCGCTGCAAAAGCGCCTCGGTGGCTTCATCTGTTTCCAGCGCGAAGGAAAACAGCGACAGCCGGGGTTCGGTCACGATCTCGACCCCCGGCAGGGCGGCCAGCCGATTCCGCGCCTCTGCCGCCCAGCGGACATGGTTGCGAATCCTTTCCCTCAGCCCTTCCAGCCCGTAGGCGCGCAGCACGAACCAGAGTTTCAGCGCCCGGAAGCGGCGACCGAGCGGCACGGTCCATTCGTTGAAGTTGACGATCTCCTCGCGCCCGGCGGTTTCCAGATAGGTTGGCCGCAAGCCCAGAGTGCGGACCTGCGCGCCGGGGTCCTTCAGGAACTGCACCGAACAGTCGAACTGCGCCCCCAGCCACTTGTGCGGGTTGAAGACGATGGAATCCGCCCCCTCGGTCCCGGCCCATAGATGGCGGAACTCCGGGCAGATCATCGCCGAACCCGCCCAGGCGGCATCGACATGGACCGGCACGCCCTCGGCCCTTGCCACGGCGACGCAGTCGGCGATCCGGTCGAAGGCGCCGATGCTGGTGCCGCCGGCACAGAGGATGACGCCCGCCGGGACCATCCCCGCCGCCCGATCCGCCGCGATGACCGCCGCCAGCGCCGGGCCGGTCATCGCGCGGTCGGCATCGGTCGCAACCTTCACCAGGTTCCGCTGCCCGATCCCGGCGACCCGGATCGCCTTGTCCACGCTGGAATGGGTCTCGGCGCTGGCATAGAAGCGCAAGACGGGCGCCCCGCTCAGCCCCTCGTCCAGCCCGCGCCAGCCGAGGGCCTTCTCGCGCATGGTCAGCACCGCCGAAAGCGTCGCATTGGTCGCCGAATCGTGGATCGTGCCGACAAAGCCCTCGGGCAGGCCCAACGCCTGGCGCAGCCAGTCCACCATGACCTGCTCGACCTCGGTCGCGGCCGGAGAGGTCTGCCAGATCAGCGCGTTGCAGGCCATGGCGTTGACCAGTTGTTCCGCCAGCATCGAGGCCGGGGCGGCATTGGCCGGGAAATAGGCGAAGAAGCGGGGATGCTGCCAATGGGTCATGCCGTCGGGCACGATCCGTTCGAAATCGGCCCAGATCGCCTCAATCGGCTCGGCGGCCTCGGGCGGGGCAGGGGGGAGTTGCCGGGCGATCCGGCCGGGGATCAGCGGCGCGCGCACCGGACGGTCGCGCAAGCTCGCATGATAGTCCGCCGCCCAGTCTGCCGCCCGCTTCGACCAGCGTCTCAGGTCCTCGTGATCCATCCTGCACCCTCCGTTTGCCGTCGCAAATGGGCATCTTGTCGCCGAAACGGCAAGGGGCGACCGCGTTCCCGACACAGAGGCTCCTTTTTCCGGCCATTAGCTGACATTAAGAAATCCGTCGCATGACTGACATCATAGGATACGAGAGGCCAACATGTTCCTGTCCCGCCGTGCCGCCCTGTTGGGCATCAGCGCATTCGCCCTGTCCGCCTGCGTCGGCGGCACGTTCAAGACCGAGTATCAGCGGCTTTCCCCCGAGGTGACGCGCGGCTGGCGCCTGGCCGAGGTGCGGGTCGATGTGCCGCGCACCCTGAAGGTGTCGGAGGCCAAGACGCTTCTGCCCAACGCCGACATCGTCTGGCGCGAGGATCCGATGGGCGACCGCCATGTCCAGGTCGGCAAGATCGTCGAGGGGGCGGTGCTGCGCGGTGCGCAGGGTCTGCGCGGGTCGCGCCCCGTGGTCATCAGCGTGACCGTCAGCCGCTTCCACGCGCTGACCTACGAGGCGGAACTGTCCAATTCCGACTGGGGTGTGCACAACATCGACTTCACAGCCCAGGTGAACGATGCCCGCACCGGCGAGGTGCTGGTGCCGGCCACGATGATCCGCGCCGAAACGCCGGCCTGGTCGGGCGCGCGCATGAAGGAGGCGCGGCGTCGGGGTGTGACGCAGAAGTCGATGATCTCGAACCACATCGCCGCCACAGTCGCGGGCTGGCTGGCGATCGGCCCCGACAACCGGGGAGAGTTCAGCCGCCAGGGGAACTGAGAGCGGCCTGAACCCGCTTCGGCAACCCCGCCCGGATCAGCGCGTAGGAGGCGGCGATGCGTTCGCGAATCTCTTCGTCCGGCACCAGGTCGAAGGGGATCCGCGCCCAGGAGGCATGCAGATAGGGCGCGCGGACCGCGCGGCCGGTCTCGATCAGCAGACGCGCGGTCTCGACGTGGTCGGTCTTGACCGACACGCCGTCGCCCCTCTGGCCGATGATGGCGAACATCTTGCCGCCGACCTTCCAGCAGTCGTGGTCGGGGCCGAAGGGTTGACTGACCTCGGCACCGGGGAAGGAGGCACAATGGTCATTGACGAAAGCGCGGTCCTGCATGGCGAATTTCCTTGGCGGCGCGATGCACCTTGGTGTAACTGTCCCCGACATGACGACATTGCGCAACATCCGCATCTGCTGCATTACCCGCTGACTTCGGTCGCGCGGGCGCTTCGTCATTTCCCATGGAAAGAAGCCGGACCCCGCGCGGTGAACGCCTGCGTGCCCAAGGGACGACTGCCATGGTGACGATCCGCCTGACGAATTCCAAGACCCGGAGGAAGGAGGACTTCCGCCCGATCGATCCGGGCAATGTGCGGATGTATGTCTGCGGCCCGACGGTCTATGACCGCGCGCATCTGGGCAATGCGCGGCCCGTGGTGGTGTTCGACACCCTTTATCGGCTGTTGCGTCATGTCCACGGCGCGGATCACGTCACTTATGTGCGCAACTTCACCGACGTGGACGACAAGATCAACGCCGAGGCGCTGCGCCGCCAGCAGGCGGGGGCAGCGGGGACGCTGGAGGATCTGATCCGCCAGCGCACCGAGGAGACCATCGCCTGGTATCATTCCGATATGGACGCGCTTGGCGCCCTGCGCCCGACGCACGAGCCGCGGGCGACGGAATACATCGGCCAGATGATCGCGATGACCGAGGGGCTGATCGCCGGCGGCCATGCCTATGCGGTGGAGGGGCATGTGCTGTTCCGGGTCCGGTCCTACAAGGACTACGGCAAGCTGTCGGGGCGCAGCGTGGACGACATGATCGCGGGCGCGCGCGTCGAGGTCGCCCCGTTCAAGGAAGACCCGATGGATTTCGTGCTGTGGAAACCGTCCTCGGGCGAGGAGCCGGGCTGGGCCTCGCCCTGGGGCCGCGGCCGGCCCGGCTGGCACATCGAATGCAGCGCCATGGCGCACGAGTTGCTGGGGGAAAGCTTCGACATCCACGGCGGGGGCCTCGACCTGCAATTCCCCCACCACGAGAACGAGATCGCCCAAAGCGCCTGCGCCCATCCGCATGGCGACTTCGCGCATTACTGGCTGCACAACGAGATGTTGCAGGTGGAAGGCAGGAAGATGTCCAAGAGCCTGGGCAACTTCTTCACCGTGCGCGATCTTCTGGACAAGGGCATCCCGGGCGAGGTGATCCGGTTCGTGTTCCTGATGACGCATTACCGCAGCCCGATGGACTGGACGGCGGAAAAGGCGCGGCAGGCCGAGGCGACCTTGCGCAAGTGGCGCGCGGCGACGGCGTCGGTTGCCGCATCGTCGCCCCTGCCGGCTGTGGTCGAGGCGCTGGCCGATGACCTGAACACCGCCGGCGCGCTGGCCGCGCTGCATGCCGCGGCGGGTGCGGGGGACTGGGCGGGGTTGAAGGCCTCGTCGCAGCTGATGGGCATTCTGACCGAGGATCTGGGCGCCTGGGCCGCCGCGCCGCAGGTGGACCTGTCGGCGCAGGCCGAGAGGCTGGTCACGCTTCGGGCCGCGGCGATGGTCTCGAAGGACTTTTCCGCCGTCGATGCGCTGAAGGCCGCGCTGACTGCCGCAGGGGTCGAGGTGCGGATGTCGAAGGCGGGGGTGGAGCTTGTTCCCGGCCCCGATTTCGATGTGGCGAGGCTGGAGACGCTGCGATGACCCGCGAGCGCCTTTTCCTCTTCGACACCACGCTGCGCGACGGGCAGCAGACCCAGGGCGTCCAGTTCTCTACCGCCGAGAAGGTCCAGATCGCCCGGGCGCTGGACACCCTGGGCGTCGATCACATCGAAGGCGGCTGGCCGGGGGCGAACCCCACGGACAGCGATTTCTTCGCCGCCCCGCCTCCGACTCGCGCCACGCTGACCGCCTTCGGCATGACCCGCCGGGTGGGCCGGTCGGCCGAGAACGACGATGTGCTGGCCGCCGTCCTGAACGCGGGCACGCCGGCGGTCTGTCTGGTCGGCAAGACGCATGACTTTCACGTCAGCACCGCGCTTGGCGTGTCTCTGGAGGAGAACCGCGAGGCCATCGCCTCCTCGATCCGCCATCTGGTCGCCCGGGGCCGCGAGGCGCTGTTCGATGCCGAGCACTTCTTCGACGGCTACCGGGCCAATCCCGCCTATGCCCTGTCCTGTCTGCATGCCGCGCTGGAGGCCGGCTCCCGCTGGATCGTGCTGTGCGACACCAACGGCGGCACGCTGCCGGCCGAGGTAGGGCGCATCACCGCCGAGGTCATTGCCGCCGGAATCCCCGGCGAGCGGCTGGGCATCCATTGCCACGACGACACCGGCAATGCGGTTGCCAACTCGCTGGCCGCGGTCGAGGCCGGCGCACGGCAGGTGCAGGGCACGCTGAACGGCCTCGGCGAACGCTGCGGCAATGCGAACCTGACGACGCTGATCCCGACACTTCTGCTGAAAGAGCCCTACGCCAGCCGGTTCGAGACCGGCGTCAGTCGCGAGGCGCTGGCGGGGCTGCTCAGGACCAGCCGGATGCTGGACGACATCCTGAACCGCGTGCCCCTGCGCAGCGCGCCCTATGTCGGCGCCTCGGCCTTCGCGCACAAGGCCGGGCTGCATGCCAGCGCGATCCTGAAGGATCCTTCCACTTACGAACACATCGACCCGGCGCTTGTCGGCAACGAGCGCGTGATCCCGATGTCGAACCAGGCGGGCCTGTCGAACCTGCGCGCGCGCCTCGCCTCGGCCGGGATCGAGGTCGATCCGAAGGATCCGCGCCTTGGCCGCATCATCGAGGTCATCAAGACGCGCGAGGATCAGGGCTATGCCTATGACGGCGCGCAGGCGAGTTTCGAGCTGGTCGCCCGGCGCGAGCTGGGCCTGTGCCCGGAGTTCTTCGAGGTCAAGCGCTACCGGGTGACGGTGGAGCGGCGGAAGAACAAGTATGACCGGATGATCTCGCTGTCCGAGGCCGTGGTGGTGGTGAAGATCGGCGACCGGAAGATGATGTCGGTTTCCGACAGCATGGACGAGACCGGCAGCGACCGTGGCCCGGTCAACGCGCTGGCCAAGGCGCTGGGAAAGGATCTGGGACCGTATCAGGCCTGCATCGATGACATGAAGCTGGTGGATTTCAAGGTCCGCATCACCAATGGCGGCACCGAGGCGGTCACGCGCGTGATCATCGACAGCGAGGACGGGCGGGGTCACCGCTGGTCCACCGTGGGGGTCAGCGCCAACATCATCGACGCCAGTTTCGAGGCGCTTCTGGACGCGATCCAGTGGAAGCTGATCCGCGACTTCGGCCAGCCGCGGGGGGTCGTGGCGTGAGTGTGGATGCCTGTGCCGGACTGGTGCAGCGGGGCGATCCCGACCGCTTTCTCGCGGTGATGGCGGCGCCCGTCGCGGTGCGGGCGCAGCTGTTTCCGCTCTACGCCTTCAACCTCGAGGTCGCCCGCGCACCCTGGGTCACGCAAGAGCCGCTGATCGCCGAGATGCGCCTGCAATGGTGGCGCGACGTGGTGGAAAACGCAGCCTCGGGTGCTGCCCGCGCGCATGAGGTCGCGGGGCCGCTGCACGCGCTGATCCGGGATTTCGGTCTGCCCGTCGAGGTTCTGGACCGCCTGATCGCCGCCCGCCGCTGGGACATCCATCGCGACCCGCATGACGGGATCGCGGGGCTGACGGCCTATCTGGAGGACACCGGCGCGGGGCTGATGTGGCTGGCCGCCCGGGCGCTTGGCGCGCCGGAAGCGGCGGAACGCGCGGTGCGCGCCTATGGCTGGGCCTCGGCGGCGGCCTTCTACCTGCGCGCCGTGCCGGAGCTTGTCGCGCGCGGCCGCAGCCCCTTGCCAGAGAATGTCACGACCCGGGATCTGGCGCGGCTGGGGCTGGAGCGGCTGACGATTGCGCGGCAGGCGCGCCGGTCCGTCCCGAAGGAGGTCGCGCCGGCGCTGCTGGCAGGTTGGCAGACCGAAACCATTCTCCGTCAGGCGCTTGCCGGAGAAAGCTCATCCTTGCGGCTTTCCGAGTTCCAGCGCCGGTGGCGGCTTTTGTGGCAGGGTCTCACCGGGCGCTGGTGAGGGCGGCTCCGCGTGCGGCTCTGCCGCCTCGTCGCGGGCCCGCGCGATGAGCCCAGAAACGCGACGAAGAGCGGCGGTTCAGGCGCGGGTTTCCTGCGGCCGCAGCCAGAGCCAGATCAGCGCCCCCCCGGCCAGCACCAGGAAGGGTAGCATGGCGAGGTTGACCATCTGCCAGCCGGCCCGCACCGACCCGCCGGAACAGTTCATCAACCCGCCCGACGAGAACGAGGCCAGCGTCACGCCGCCGAACACCACGAGGTCGTTCAGCCCTTGAAGCCGCCCGCGCTCTTCGGGAAGCTGGGCGCTGGTCAGCATGGTCGTCGCCCCGATGAAACCGAAATTCCAGCCGAGGCCCAGAAGGATCAGTGCGACGAAGAAGTTTTCCAGCTGCACCCCCGCCATTGCAACCGCGCCCGAGGCCGCGAGGATCGTGAGGCCGAGCGCGATGATCCGCTCGGTCCCGAACCGCGCGATCAGTTGCCCGGTGAAGAACGAGGGCGCATACATCGCCAGCACATGCGCCGTCACCACATTCGCCGCATCCCCCGTCTCGAAGCCGCATCCCACCACCGCGAGCGGCGAGGAGGTCATCACCAGGTTCATCAGCGCGTAGGAGACCGTGGCGCAGATCATCGCCACCAGGATCACCGGGTTGCGCAGAAGCTCGGCCCGCGACCGGCCTTCCGGGCTGCCCGCGACCGGGACCGGGGGCGCGGGGATCTTCAGCGCGAAGAAGAGGAGCGATCCGAACAGGTTCAGCGCGATGACCGCGAGGTAGGAACCCAGGAAGGTCACCGCCATCGCATCCGAGGTCACCTTCACCAGCTGCGGGCCGACGACCGCCGAGAGAAGCCCCCCCGCCATGACCCAGCTGATCGCCTTGGGCCGGAAGCCTTCCGAGGCGGTATCGGTCGCGGCAAAGCGGTAAAAGCCGTTGGCCGACATGTAGATGCCCGAAATCAGCGCCCCGATGCAGAAGGCGAGGAAACTGCCCTGCGACAAGCCCCAGGCGCCGATCGCCGCCCCCAGCGCCCCGCCGCCCGCGCCGAAGAAGAACCCGGCCCGCCGGCCGAAGCGCTGCATCAGCATCGACAGCGGCGTCGCGGTCAGCATCGAGCCGATCACCATCATCGTCACCGGCAGCGTGGCCCAGCAGGCGTTCGGCGCCAGGCTCGACCCGGCCAGCCCGGCGATGGTGAAGATCATCGGCAGTTGCGCCCCCAGCACCGCCTGCGCGGCGACAAGGACCAAGACATTGCGGCGGGCAAGGGCGTCGGTGCTCATGCGCAAGCCCTAGACCTCGGGCGGAGCGTCCGCAAGGGGCGGGGGTTGCGGCGCCCCGCCGCGGATGCAAGGCTGCGGCCATGGTTGGACGGATCATCGAGACACCCGACTGCGTGGCCGAAGGGGCGGAGTGGCTCGCCGCGCGCGAGCCGGCCTTCGCCCGCGCGCTGCCCCTGGTCGGACCGCTGCCCCTGCGGCGCGAGGACGACGGGTTTGCGGCGCTTTTGCGGGCGATCGTCGGCCAGCAGGTCTCGGTCGCCAGCGCCCGGGCGATCTGGGCCCGGCTCGAGGCGGCGGGGCTGACCGAGGCCGAGGCGATGGCACGGGCCTCGGACGAGGCGCTGCGCGCCGCGGGCCTGTCGCGCCAGAAGGCGCGCTATGGCAGGGCTCTGGCGCAGGCCGGCATAGATTTCAACGCTTTGCGCGCTGTTCCTGATGCGGAGGTCGTCCGAACCCTGATCGCCGTGCCGGGGATCGGGGTCTGGACGGCCGAGATCTACGCCATGTTCGCGCTGGGGCGGGCCGATGTCTTTGCCCCCGGCGATCTTGCGCTGCAAGAGGCGGCGCGGATGCTGTTCCACCTGCCCGCGCGGCCCACCGAAAGGGCGCTGCGGGTCATGGCCGAGGCCTGGTCGCCCTGGCGCTCGGTTGCGGCGCGGGTGCTTTGGGCCTACTACCGCGTGGCACGGGAACGGGAAGGGGTGATCTGATGCGGGAGTTGCGGTTCGGGCGCAAGGGCGCGAGGCAGGGGCAGGCTCGCTCGCTGGTCGTGTTCCTGCATGGCTATGGCGCGGACGGCGCCGACCTTCTGGGCCTGGCCGATGTCCTGGCGCCGCACCTTCCGGAGACGGCCTTCGTCGCCCCGGACGCCCCGGAGCGCTGCGCGGGGGGCGGCTTCGGCTATCAATGGTTCCCGATTCCCTGGCTGGACGGATCGTCCGAAGCTGCCGCCGCTGCAGGATTGGCATCTGCGGTCAAGGACTTGAACTGCTTTCTTGATGCACGCCTCACTGACGAGACGCTGACGCCCGACCGCATGGCTCTGGTCGGCTTCAGCCAGGGCGCAATGATGAGCCTGGAAGTCGCCCCCCGCCGTGACGCCGAAGTGGCGGGCGTGGTGGCGATCTCGGGCCGTCTCTTGCGCCCCGAGGCGCTTGCAGCCGAGGCGAAGGTCAAGCCGCCGATCCTGCTGATCCACGGCGACCAGGATCCGGTGGTGCCGTTCTCCGACATGGCCAAGGCGGGCGATGCGCTGGTGGCGGCGGGTTTCCAGACCTTTGGCCATGTGATGCAGGGGACCGGCCACGGCATCGCGCCGGACGGGCTGGGCGTGGCGCTGCGTTTCCTGAAGGACCGGCTGGAAATCACCGAAATCCAGTAACTTACGCCTGATTGCTTAGAAAGGCGGCGCAGCCGGTCAGAGCGGCATAGTCGTCCTCGACCACCGTAACCGAAAAGTCCTTTTGCAACAGATCCACCCGCCGCGGTTCGCGGAAGCTTCGTTCCAGACCGAAGCTCTGGATCGAGGGCGCCATCGCCCGCGACATGCCGCCGATCAGGTAGATGCCGCCATAGGGCAGGTGGATCAGCGCCAGATCGGCCAGCATCTGGCCGAGGATATGCACATAAAGCCGCGCGGCATGGGTTGCGACCGGATCGCCCTGACCCAGCGCGGCAAGCACCTCGGCCGAAGTCAGCTCGGAGGGATGGCCCGCGGCATGGGCGGCAAAGGCGTGCAGGTTCGCAAGGCCGCGGCCGGCCAGCACCTCCTCGACCCCGGCATGGGGCACCTCTCCGGCGGCCTCCAGGCGCGCCTCGATGAAGCGGGCCAGCAGAAAGTCCTCTTCGCTGCGCACCGGCATGTTGACATGGCCACATTCCGAGGGCGGCACCACGCGGCCCTGCGGTCCCGGATGGACCGGTGCCGCATTGACCCCGGTGCCAAGGCCCACGACCAGCATCGCGGCGCCGGCCTTGACCGGGCCGGGGATGATGCAGCGCAGGTTCGCCGCCGGGATGTGCCCCAGCGCCTGACCCTGGGCCTGCAGGTCGTTCAGGATCGCCACCTGCGCGGCCCCGGTCGCCGCCATCAGCTTGTCCGCATCGATCACCCAGTCGAGGTTGGTCATCGTCGCCACCCCGTCCTGCACCGGCCCGGCTGCCGCGACGCAGACGCCGGTCACGCTCGCTCCGGTGGCCGCGAGATAGTCGCGCAGCACATGGGCGATGTCCTGGCCGCGCGCCTGATACTCGGCATTCGGGTAGCGCCGGATCGAGTCGATCCGCACCCTGGCCCCCTCGGCCAGCGCGACGCGGGTGTTGGTGCCGCCGATATCGGCAAGGATCGAAAGGGTCATCGGGCGGGTCCGTCCTTCGGAATGAGGCAGGTGATAGGCGGAAAGCTCTGGCCGCGCCAGAGGCTTCAAAGCGGTTCGGAGCCCTCAGCGCACCGGCGCCGGGCCGGTGGACATGCCCTCGACCAGTTCGGCCTCGAGCATGCGTTCCACCTCGGGCGCGTCGGGATTGGCAATCTTTTCCAGCAGCATCTCTGCCACTTGCCGCCCGGCCTGACGGACGGAGGAGCGCATGGCGGTGAAGATCGGCCGATCTTCGCCGTTCTTCAGGTAACTCAGGTCGTCGTCGAAGATGATGACCGACACGTCGCGGCCCAGCTTCAGACTCGCCCCCTCGATCGCGCGGCGCACGCCCATGCCCGACAGCATCGAGGCGGCGACAAAGGCGGTCGGCGGATCGGGCCGGGCCAGCATGGCGCGGGCGGCGCGGAAGCCGGCAAGTTCCGTCATCTCGCCCGAGGCCATAAGCGCGGGATCGGCTGCGATCTGGTGTGCGGCCAGCGCGTCCAGATAGCCCCGGCGGCGGCGGATGGCGAAATCCATGAACTCCAGACCGTTGACCAGCGAGATGCGCCGGTGGCCGAGTCCGATCAGATGTTCGGTCGCCTGCTGGATGGCGCGGCGGTTGTTCACGTCTAGCCAGGAATAGGGCTCGGTCGCGCCGGTGGCCCGGCCATGGACGACAAAGGGCAGGCCGATCTCGCGCAAGAGCGCGATGCGGGGATCGTTCTCGCGCGGCCCGTGGACGATGACCCCGTCCACATTGCCCTTGACCTTCATCGCCCGGTAGGTCTGCGCCTCATCCTCGTCGGGGACGACGGACAGGAGCATGTCATAGTCGTTGCGGCTGTAGGTCTCGCCCGCGCCGGCGATGAAATCGGCAAAGACCGGGTTCACGATTTCATGCTGGTTGGTAATGGCTATGACGTGGCCCACGGCCATGGCCCGTCCGGTTGCCAGCCGGATCGCCCGCGCGTTCGGGTGGTAGTTGTGTTCCTTCGCTGCGCGGATCACCCGTTCGCGCGTCGCCTCGTTCACCTCGGGATAGCCGTTCAATGCGCGCGATACCGTGGTCGGCGACAGGCCGAGCGACTGGGCAAGGTCCTTCAGGTTCATCTGGGCAAGGCACTCAACGCGGTTTGGACGCAGCCGACCTTAGCCACAGGTCCGGAAAGCGTCAAAGCATTAGGCGCGCCGGGATTACATTTGGATCAGTGCCACGAGTCCCAGCCAGAACAGCCCAAGCGCGCCAGCCACAATGATCGGCACCCAGAGCGTAAGCCTGGGCGTCGGGGCTGGAGAGCGTTTCAGCGAGATGCGTTGCATGGTCAGGATTAACCGCCCGGAAATCTTTCGGTTCCATTAAGAGGGCATGGCAAGTTGCGAAGAATTCGCCGGTTTTCTGCCCTTGCAGCAAAGTGCTCCCTATGCGGCGGCGCTGGAGGGCTGCGGTGCGCGGGTCCGCTGGGCGGACACGGACGGCGGGCCGGTGCTGATGGTGGAACGCGGTCGGCTGCGACTGATCTCGCGCATCCGCCTGCCGGGCCGGGATGCGGACATGGCTCAGCAGCGCCACGCCCTGCGTCGCCTGGCGCGCTGGCCAGGCCTGACCGTCGTCACACCAGAGACCGGCGTGCACGGCTTCGGCCTTCTGCCGCTGGTCACGCCGATGCACCATGCGATCTGGGCGCTGGGGCCGGATCTGCGCGCCGGAATGGCGCGGACCTGGCGCGACCATCTGGCCGGGGCCGAAAGGGTCGGGCTGGCGGTGCGGCGCGGGGGCCGGGCGACGCTGGACGCGCTGATCCGCGCCGAGGCGGCCCAGCGGGCCGAGCGGCGCTATCGCGCGCTGCCGGAAGCCTTCACGCGGGCCCTGCCGGCGGCGGATCTGCGCCTGTGGGAATGGCGGCGGGGGGGCGAGGTTCATGCGGCGATGTGCTTTGTCGTGCACGGCGCATCGGCCAGCTATCACCTCAGCTGGGGGTCGGGGCCGGCGCGCAAGGCGGGGGTGCATGGCCTGATGCTGACCCGGGCGGCCGAGGCCCTGCGCGAGGAAGGCGTGCGCTGGCTGGACCTGGGCTCTGTCGATAGCGAGCGCGCGCCGGGCCTTGCGCGGTTCAAGCTGGGCACCGGGGCGCGGCTTCACCGGCTTGGTGCGACGGCGCTGGTCTTGCCTTAGGCCTGGCAGCAGGGCAGGGTGGCGCAAGGCAGGGAGGCGCCCATGGTCACGGTGACGGAAGAAATGGTCGAGGCCTACCAGCGCGACGGGGTCGTGCTTGTCCGGGGTCTCTGGGCCGACTGGGTGGAGATGCTGCGCGCGGGCGTGGCGCGCAACATGGCCAATCCCACCAACCAGATGCCGACGCTGAAGCCGGGGGAGCCGGGATCCTTTTTCGATGACTATTGCAACTGGACGAAGGTGCCGGAATTCGCCGCGGTGATCCGGCAGTCGCAGGCCGCAGAGGTGGCGGCGCGGCTGATGCGCTCGGCTACGGTGCAGCTGTTCCACGATCACGTCCTGGTCAAGGAACCGGGCACGACCAAGCCCACGCCCTGGCACACCGATGGACCCTACTACTTCGTCGAAGGCCGTCAGACCGTCAGCTTCTGGTCGCCGCTCGATCCGGTGCGCGAGGCCTCGCTGCGCTGCGTTGCCGGAAGCCATCTTTGGCAGAAGGACGTGCTGCCGACCCGCTGGGCCTCCGAGACGAACTTCTACCCCGGCAAGGACGACTACATGCCGGTCCCCGACCCGGAAGCCGAGGGGATGCGGATCCTTGAATGGGAGATGGCGCCGGGCGATGCGGTGGCCTTCCACTTCCGGACCCTGCATGGGGCACGCGGCAACCTGGCGACCACGCGGCGCCGGGCGTTTTCGTTGCGACTGGTCGGAGACGACGCGCGCTATGTCGAGCGTCCGGGCCCGACCTCGCCGCCGTTTCCCGGTCACGGCATGCGGCCGGGCGAGCGATTGCGCGAGGATTGGTTCCCGCGGCTCCATCCGCGCAAGTCTTGACAAGAAGTCAGCCCAAGTGCCCGGTTTTCAATACGATTGTCAGATGTATATACTCAAGTATTTACCGCTGTTCTTACGCGAGATCGGGACTGCAAGACAAGCTGGTCCCCTTCGGCGCGTGCATGCTGCACCCTGAACTGGGCCGGGGATTCTGCGACACGCTGGTCACTGGACGTGACATGGGATCTGGGATCTGATCCCCGGCAATGGAGGCCCGCATGGCTCAGGAATCCGTCCGCTATCGTCCGAAGCAGTATCCGCCGCCCGAGTTTCCGCCACGGCGTCCCTTGCCTTTCGCCCGGACGCCGCCGGCGATCTTTCCGCCGATCCTCGGGCTGCTGGGGCTGGTCACCGCCTTGCGCATTGGTCTTGACCGCTGGGGTCTGCCGCAGGAGCCCGCCGATCTCGCGATTGGGCTTGCTCTGCCGCTCTGGGTGTTCGCCGTTTATATATACATACTTAAAATGTCAAGGCGAGTCAGCGTGATAATGGATGATCTTAAGGTTTTGCCCTCGCGGGTTGGCCTTGCGGCGGCCACGATGGGCGGAATGGTGGTGGCCGGACATCTTGGCGCCTTCGCCCCGCGTGTCGCCACTGGTCTTCTGATCGTCATGCTGGTCCTGCATGCGCTGCTGGCCCTGCTGACGCTGCGCACACTGGCCGCGCTGCCGCCCGAGGCGCGCGAGGTCAATCCAGGCTGGCACCTGACCTTCGTGGGCTTCATCGTTGCTGCCCCGGCCGCTGTCGCGCTGGGACTGCAGGGTCTGGCGCAGGCCCTTCTTTACGTCACGCTGCCCATCGCGCTTGGCATCTGGGGGGTGAGCCTCGGGCAGCTTGCAAGGCGCGTCCCGCCGGCCCCGCTGCGCCCGATGCTGGCGATCCATCTGGCCCCGGCAAGCCTGCTGGCCACCACGGCAGGCCTGCTGGGGTTGGACCTCGTGGCGGCCATTCTGGCCTGGACGGTGCTGCTCATCGTCCTGGCTCTGTTCGCATCGCTGCGCTGGATTACCGCGTCGGGGTTCTCGGCGCTGTGGAGTGCGTTCACCTTTCCGCTGGCGGCAGCCGCCACCGCGCTGATGCTGCACGGGGGGGCGCTTGGCTGGGCGGGGCAGGGTCTTACGGTGCTGGGGTTGGTCACGATCCCCTGGATCGCCTGGCGGGTGCTGAAGCTGTGGCCGGGCGGGCAGCTTGCGGCGCGGACCAACGCGGCCGAAGCCTAGATCAGCGCGACCCAGGCCCGGGCCAGCGCCAGCCCGTGCAGGTCCGCCTCGGCGCCTTGCCTCGCCGACAACTCGGGGTGCCGCTCGGCCCAGCCAGGCAGCATCCGCTCGATCGTGTCTGGGAAGCTCTGCACCCAGTCGCGCACGACCGATCGGCTCGCCTCGAAATGGAACTGGGTGCCATAGGTCGCGCGGCCGATGCGGTAGGCCTGGTTCTGCGCCCCCGCGCTGGAGGCCAGGTGCACCGCGCCCTGCGGCAGGGTGAAGGTGTCCGAGTGCCACTGGAAGATCGGAAAGCGGTCGGGCACCGCCGACAGGACCGGGTCGGCGCGGCCGGCTTCGGTCAGGCTGACATCGACCCAGCCGAACTCGGGCGCGGCACCAAGCAGGTTCTCGCCCCCGAAGGCCCGCGCCAGAAGCTGCGAGCCGAGGCAGATGCCCAGGACCGGGCGGTCCATGGCGGTATAGTCGGCCATCAGCCGGGCAAGATCCGGCAGATAGGGATGCGTATGGTCGTCGGTCGCGGCCTGTTCGCCGCCAAAGACGACCAGCGCATCGGCATCGACGCTGCGGGGCAGGGGCTGGCCCGACCAGGGCTTCCACAGGTCGATCAGCGCCGCCGCCTCGTGCAGTGCGACGCCGACCTGGCCGTGATGGGTGATCCGTGTGTTCTCGACGATGGCGACGCGCATGTGCTGTCCCTTGTTCCACGCGGTAATCTGCATGTGCGCTGGCTGACGGCAAGGGGTGGATTGGCTCTTGCAAAGCCCGCGGCCGCGTGAAAAGGGGAACCGCCAAACGAGGTTTGCTCCCGGAGGACCACCCCATGGAGATTCGTGAGGCTCTCACCTTTGACGACGTGCTTCTGGTGCCGGCGGCATCCAGCGTCCTGCCCTCGGACGCGGATACCTCGACCTTCGTCACCAAGGCGATCCGGATGAACATCCCGCTTCTGTCGTCCGCGATGGATACGGTTACGGAAGGGCGTATGGCGATTGCCATGGCGCAGGCAGGCGGGATCGGGGTGATCCACCGCAACCTCGACCCCGAGACGCAGGCGCGCGAGGTGCGCCGCGTGAAACGGTTCGAGAGCGGGGTTGTCTATCAGCCGATCACGCTGACGCCGGACCAGACGCTTGCGGATGCCAAGGTGCTGATGGAACGCTATTCGATCACCGGCTTTCCGGTGGTGGACGAGGCGGGCCGCGTGCTGGGGATCGTCACCAACCGCGACATGCGCTTTGCCTCGGACGACAAGACCCCGGTGCGGGTGATGATGACCTCCGAGAACCTCGCGATCCTGAAGGAACCCGTGGACCGGGCCGAGGCGATTTCCCTCATGAAGGCGCGGCGGATCGAGAAGCTTCTGGTCACGGACGGGCAGGGCAAGCTGACGGGCCTTCTGACGCTGAAGGACACCGAGAAATCGGTGCTGAACCCCAATGCCTGCAAGGACGAGATGGGCCGTCTGCGTGTCGCTGCCGCCTCGACCGTTGGCGATGCGGGGTTCGAGCGTAGCCAGGCGCTGATCGAGGCGGGCGTGGACCTGGTGGTGATCGACACGGCGCACGGCCACAGCGAGGGCGTGGCCAGGGCGGTGGAGCGGATCAAGAAGCTGTCGAACCGGGTGCAGGTCATCGCCGGCAACGTGGCGACGGCCGAGGCGACGCGGGCGCTGATCGGCGCGGGCGCGGATGCGGTGAAGGTGGGGATCGGGCCCGGCTCGATCTGCACGACGCGGATCGTCGCGGGCGTGGGCGTGCCGCAGCTGACCGCGATCATGGATTCGGCCCGCGCGGCGGGGGACATCCCGGTGATCGCGGATGGCGGCATCAAGTATTCCGGCGATTTCGCCAAGGCGATCGCGGCCGGGGCCTCCTGCGCGATGGTGGGCAGCGCGATCGCGGGCACCGACGAGAGCCCGGGCGAGGTGATCCTCTGGCAGGGCCGCAGCTTCAAGGCCTATCGCGGCATGGGCTCGCTGGGCGCCATGGCGCGCGGCTCGGCCGACCGTTATTTCCAGAAGGACGCTGCCTCGGACAAGCTGGTGCCGGAAGGGATCGAGGGCCAGGTGCCCTACAAGGGCAGCGCGGCTGCGGTCATTCACCAGATGGTCGGCGGGCTGCGCGCGGCGATGGGCTATACCGGCAACCGCACCATCGCCGAGATGCGCACCCGGTGTCAGTTCGTGCGCATCACCGGGGCCGGCCTGAAGGAAAGCCACGTCCACGACGTGCAGATCACCCGAGAAAGTCCGAACTACCGCGTGGGATGAGGCGCGGGCATGACACCCGGCGCGCGTGCCTCGGCGGCCATTGCGATCCTCGACCGGATCCTTGCCGGCGATCCCGCAGAGAAGGCGCTGACCAACTGGGGACGCGCCAGCCGTTATGCCGGCTCGGGCGATCGGGCGGCGGTGCGCGATCTGGTGTTCGAGGCGTTGCGCCAACGCCGCTCGGCCGCCGCACTCGGAGGCGGGCTGACCGGGCGCGGCCTCATCCTCGGGCTGATGCGCGCAGCGGGGAAGGAGGCCCTGTTCTCTGGCGAAGGCCATGCCCCGCCCCCCCCAGCGCCGGATGAGGTGGGCCGCCCCCCCGATCCGGACGAGCGGCTGGACCTGCCGGACTGGCTCTTGCCCGACCTGCGCGCCGGTCTCGGGCCAGACCTCGCCCCGATCGCCAAGGCGCTGCGCCACCGCGCGCCGGTCTTTCTGAGGGTGAACCTCGGCAAGGCCGATCTTCCCGGCGCCCGGACCGCGCTGGCCGCAGAGGGTATCGTCGCCCGTCCCCATCCGCTTTCTCCCACCGCGCTGGAAGTGCTGGAGCAGGCCCGCAAGGTGCAGGCCTCGGCCGCCTACCGCGAGGGGCTGGTGGAACTGCAGGACCTCTCCAGCCAGACGGTCGTCGATGCGCTGCCGCTGCGCGAGGGAATGAAGGTGCTGGACCATTGCGCCGGCGGGGGCGGCAAGACGCTTGCCATGGCCGCGCGGGCGAGGCTGCGGCTCTTCGCCCATGACGCGAACCCGCGCCGCATGGCCGACCTGCCCGAGCGGGCCAGACGGGCGGGGGCCGAAATTACCCTGACGGATCGGCCCGAGGCACAGGCCCCCTATGACCTGGTGCTGGTCGATGCGCCCTGTTCCGGCTCTGGCAGTTGGCGTCGCGACCCGGAGGGAAAATGGAGCCTCACGTCAGAAGTCCTTGATCGCACGACAGAAACCCAGCGAAAGATACTGGATCGGGTTGCGCCGATGGTCGGACCCGCCGGAGTTCTGGCCTATGCGACCTGTTCGCTCTTGCGGCGTGAAAATGCCGATCAGGCCCGCGCCTTCCTCGATCGCCACCCGGAGTTCGTCCTGGAGCGCGAGATGACCCTGACCCCGATCCAGGGCGGCGACGGCTTTTATCTTGCAATCTTTCGGAGACGGTGAATTTCGCCTTGCAACCTAGACGCGCCTTGGGTCTCGGTTAATGATGCCTTAACCCCTTGCAGCGATGGTGATCAGCAGCTGGAAGGGAGCTGAATATTTCGGAGCAGGCAATAAATTGGCAGTTGTCGACGTTCTGGGGCGGAAACAGGCCGGTTTTGGCCTGGTGCTGAGTGTCATCGGCTTCGGGCTGATCCTCGCCTGGGCGATCCTGTGGCAGGACGGGCCGCTGCTTCCGGCCTTTGCCGGGCTGGTGCTGGTGGGGCTGGCGCTGGGACTACTGGTGCAGGACTGGCAGGCGCGGACCCGAGCCGAACGGCGCAGTCACCTGGCCTTCTCGCTGATGGCCGACGACCCGGCGGCCTGTTTCCTGACCGACGCGACCGGACAGGTGATCCTGCGCAATCAGGCGGCCGAAAGCCGGTTCGGCACGGATGTCCACCGGCTGCACGCGGCCCTGGCCGACCGGGTGCTGGCCCCGGGAGAGCTGCTTCTGCGCCTGCAGAAGGCGGCGGAGGCTGCAGGCGCCGCGCGGGAGGACCTGCCGGGGCACAAGACGGTCTTGCGTCTGCTGGTGCATCGCGCGGATGCCGAACACTTCTTCTGGCGGGCCGAGGATCTGCCGCTGCCGTCGGATCTGCCGCAAACTCCGGCCGGCGACCCGGCACCGGTCGTCACGGTCGGCGCCGATCTCGAGGAGGTGCCGGTCCCGATCCTGACCTTCGGGCCGGACGGCGTCATGCGGTCCGCCAATCTGGCGGCGCGCGACCTGCTGTGGAACGGCGACACCCGCGCCGCGATGTTCCACGACCTGTTCGAGGGCCTGGGCAGGCCGGTCTCGGAATGGCTGGCCGATGTAACGGCGGGCCGGCACCCGGGCGGGTCCGAGGTGCTGCGCCTGCGCGGCGAAGCCGAGCGGTTCCTGCAGATCACCCTGCGCCGCTATGTCGAGGGCGGTCGGCTGGGCGCCCTGGCGATCCTGAACGATGCAACCCGGCTCAAGACGCTGGAAGCTCAATTCGTGCAAAGCCAGAAAATGCAGGCAATCGGTCAACTTGCGGGCGGTATTGCACATGATTTCAACAACCTGCTGACGGCGATTTCCGGGCATTGCGATCTCCTCTTGCTACGCCACGGCCGCGAGGACAACGATTTCGCCGACCTGGAACAGATCCGGCAGAACGCGAACCGGGCCGCCTCGCTGGTGGGGCAGCTTCTGGCCTTCTCGCGCAAGCAGACGCTGAACCCCGAAGTGCTGGACCTGGAGGATGTGCTGGCCGACCTGATCCACCTCCTGAACCGGCTGATGGTCGAAAAGGTGGACCTGTCGCTGGTGCATCGGGGGCGCGAGGGCAATCGCCCCCTGGGCCGGATCTGGGCCGACAAGCGGCAGATCGAACAGGTGCTGATCAATCTGGTGGTCAATGCCAGGGACGCGATGCCCGAGGGCGGCGATGTCACCATCGAGACCGAGCCCGTGACCCTGACCCAGGACCTGAAGCGCGACCGCGCCACGGTGCCGGCGGGCGACTACACGGTGGTCCGGGTGGTGGATCGCGGCATCGGCATCCCCGAACACCAGCTGCGGCAGATCTTCGAGCCCTTCTTCACCACCAAGCGGATCGGCGAAGGCACCGGTCTTGGTCTGTCGATGGCCTACGGCATCATGAAGCAGTCGGGCGGGTTCATCTTCGTCGATTCCGTAGTGGGGCAGGGCACCACCTTCTCGCTGTATTTCCCGACCCATGACGGCGACGCGGCAAGTGAAAAGCCGGTCGAGACGCGGCGGCCGGCGGGGCGGAAGGGGGAGGGCGTGGTGCTTCTGGTCGAGGACGAGGCCTCGGTCCGCGCCTTCGCCGCGCGGGCGCTGACCTTGCGCGGCTATACCGTGCTGGAAGCCGCCAGCGCCGAGGAGGCACTGGCGCGGCTGGAGGACAGGAGCCTGCATGTCGATCTGTTCGTGACCGATGTGGTGATGCCGGGCATGGACGGCCCGGCCTGGGTGCGACGGGCGCATCTCGACCGGCCGGGGGTGAAGGTGATCTTCATGTCGGGCTATGCCGATGACGGCCTGGCCGAGGATCAGGCGAGGGTACCGAACTCGGTTTTCCTGCCCAAGCCCTTCTCGTTGGCGGACCTGACGAACACGGTGCAGTCGCTCTTGGGCTAGGCCCACACGGATTGCGCTGGTCTGGTGCTTTCCAGAAGGTTAACGATTTCTCGCAAGATGCTGATGCAAATATATTTTCGGAAAGTGTCCACCGTGGGCAGGAAACGGTTTCACTGCCTCAGGATCAGTGTCCCGCCGGCGAATTCCATGCGGAACTGCCCCAGATACTCCATCCCCAGCAGCGACTGGTCCAGCTCTCCCTCGGTCACGAAGGCGCGGAAGCTGTCGTTGCGGAACGGCCCCAGTTCCACGTCCCGCAGCGTGACCCGCGCCGTCCGCACCACCCCGTTCGCGGTGTTGGCCTGGCCAAGGAAACTCAGACTGTCGGGGTCGATCCCCAGCCGCTCGGCATCCCGGGCTGACAGCACCATGCCCGAGGCCCCGGTGTCCACCATGAAGGCCACCGCAGTCCCCTCGATGCGGAGCGTCAGGTAATAGTGTCCGTCCCCGGACCGCGGCACCTCGACCGCGCCATCGGTCGCGGCCTGGATCGGCATGATGTCCTGCCGGATGTCCGACCACAGCCCGTAGCCGGCCATCATGCCCAGGAAGATCATCCCCCAGGCCAGCGCCATGCGCAGGGCCTGTCCCATCCGCTGCCGAAACTCGACCATGACCCAGCCGCCAAGCGCCAGCAGGATGAGCGCCAGATACCCCACGCGCGCCAGTGTCTCGCCGTCCATCCGCACCTCCGGTTCGGGATGAATATGGGGGCAGGGGGACCGCTTGGGAAGGTCAGCCGATCAGCCCGGTGCCCCGGACCCCGTCGATCACGAATTGCACCGACAGCGCCGCCAGCAGCATGCCGAGGAGACGGGTGATGACGATCACCCCGGTCCGGCCGAGCATCCGCTCCAGCGGCGGCGAGGCGAGGAGGAAAGCATAGGTCACGGCCATCATCAGGATCAGCAGGCCAAGCACCAAGATCGTCCCGATCCAGTCCGGCCCGGCCTGACCGACAAGCAGGATCATCGTCGCGATGGCGCCGGGGCCGGCGATGAGGGGCGTGGCCAGCGGGAACACCGACGGGTCATGGTCGGGTTCGGCCTGCTGCCCCTCGCGCCGCTGGGTGCGGCGTTCGAAAAGCATGTCGAGCGCGGTGAGGAACAGAAGGATCCCGCCGGCGATGCGGAAGGCGGGCATCGAGATGCCGATGAAGGTCAGGATCACCTCTCCGGCCAGTCCGAAGAGGAGCAGCAGGCAGGCCGCGATGATGCAGGCCCTCTGCGCCATGGCCCGCCGCTTCTCCGGCCCCATGCCGCGCGTCAGGGCGATGAACAGGGGCACGAGACCCGGCGGGTCGATGACCACGAAGAGCGTGGCGAAGGCGGTGATCAGGAACGCGGTTTCCGGCATCGATCCCCCAGGGTTGCCGGCAGGCTAGGCGGCGGCCCGGCGTTTGGGAAGTGGAAGTTGGACGATGCCGGGGCCTGGCGTCGCCGGATCGGTCACCGGGATCGGCTACACCCGGGCATTGTGCCTCATCTCGGAACAGTGCGTATATGCAAATGTATATACGCGCTGTTTCCATGCTAAGCGGTTGCAGTGTCGAGCTTTTCCTGTGCCGTCATCCAGAGCGCCTCGGCCTTGTCCAGGGCCTCCATGACCTCGGCGTATTTCCGGTTCCAGGTCTCGAGCTCGCCCTTGCGGGCGTCCTCGTACAGCGCGGGGTCCGCGAGCTTGACCGCCAGCTTGTCGCGCATCTCGTTCAGCTTTTCCAGCCGATCCTCGCACTTGCGCACTTCACCCTTCAGCGCCAGGACTTCATCGCGGCTAGGTTTCTTCGGCTTTTCAACCGGCTTCGTGGCGGCCTTCACCTCGTCGTCGCCCGCCAGAAGCTGTCGGCGATAGGCCTCCAGGTCGTCGGTGTAGGGGGTCACGGCGCCGCCCTTCACCAGCCAAAGCCGGTCGGCGACGAGGCCCAGAAGGTGCATGTCGTGGCTGACAAGGATCACCGCGCCAGAATATTCGGTCAACGCCTCGACCAGCGCCTCGCGGCTTTCGATGTCGAGGTGGTTGGTGGGTTCGTCCAGAATCAGCAGGTGCGGCGCGTCGATTGTCGCGAGAAGCAGCGACAATCGCGCCTTCTGGCCGCCGGAAAGACGCGCGACCACAGTTTCCGCCTGGTCCGCCATCAAGCCGAACCCGGCCAGCCGGGCGCGCAGCTTCGGCTGTCCCTCCGTCGGGCGCAGCCGCATGACATGCTGCAAGGGCGTCTCGTCAAGGTGCAGTTCGTCCACCTGGTGCTGCGCGAAGTAACCGATCCGCAGCTTCGACGACCGGGAGACCTTGCCCTCGGACGCCTGAAGTTTGCCCGCCAACAGCTTGGAAAGCGTAGATTTTCCCTCGCCGTTCCTGCCGAGCAAAGCAATGCGGTCGTCCTGGTCGATGCGCAGGTTCAGCCGCCGCAGGACCGGCGGGCCGCCGTAGCCCACCGCAGCGCCGTCCAGATTGATGATCGGGGGCGCCAGTTCCTCGGGGGCAGGGAAGCTGAAAACCACCTTCTTCGCCTCTTCCGGGGCGGTGATCGGGGTCAGCCTTTCAAGCATCTTCACGCGGGACTGCGCCTGAACGGCCTTTGACGCCTTGGCCTTGAAGCGGTCGACGAAGCTTTGCAGATGCGCCCGCCGCGCCTCGACTTTCTTCGCCTCGGCCTGCAGGACCGCGCGGCGTTCCGCCATCTGGCGGGCGAACTGGTCGTAGCCGCCTTGCCAGTAGGTCAGCTTGCGGTTGTCGAGATGCAGGATACCCTGGACCGCGCGGTTCAGAAGCCCGCGATCGTGGCTGATGATGAGCACGGTATGGGGATACTTCTGCAGATAGCTTTCCAGCCAGAGCGCGCCTTCGAGGTCGAGATAGTTGGTCGGTTCGTCCAGGAGCAGATAGTCGGGCTGGGAAAACAGCACGCCCGCCAGTGCCACCCGCATCCGCCAGCCGCCGGAAAAGGCGGAGCAGGGCATCAGCTGTTCCTCGGGTTCGAATCCCAGACCCTTTAGGATGCTGGAGGCCCGCGCCTCGGCGGACCAGGCGTCGATGTCGGCAAGCCGCGCCTGGATCTCGGCGATCCGGTGCGGATCATGGGCGCTTTCCGCCTCTGCCATCAGCGCCGCGCGTTCGGTGTCGGCGGCAAGGACGGTGTCCAGAAGCGAGGTTTCCGAGGAGGGCACTTCCTGCGCCACGCCGCCGATCCGGGCGCGCTGGGGCAGGGTGATCGTGCCACCTTCCAGCGCCAGCTCGCCCCGGATCAGCCGGAAGAGCGTGGTCTTGCCCGCGCCGTTGCGCCCGACAAGACCGACCTTGTGGCCGGTGGGAATGGTCGCCGTCGCGCCCTCGAACAGGGGGCGGCCCTCGACATTGTAGGTGATGTCCTCGATCTTCAGCATGGGGTGCGAAGTGCCTCATGCCGGGCGTGGCGTCAATGCCGGCGCACCTTTTCAACGGGCCTTGGGCATGGTAGCAGCCGCGCGTCCCATTCCGGCGCCCGGCGCCGCAACCCATGGAGAGCCCGATGGCCATTGAACGGACCCTGTCGATCATCAAGCCCGATGCGACCAAGCGCAACCTGACCGGCAAGATCATTGCCAAGTTCGAGGAGGCGGGCCTGCGTGTCGTTGCCTCGAAGCGCATCCACCTGACGCCCGCCCAGGCCGGCGCGTTCTATGCCGAACACAAGGAGCGCGGCTTCTATGGCGAACTGGTGGCCTATATGGCGTCCGAGCCCGTCGTGGTGCAGGTGCTGGAAGGCGAAGGCGCCATCCTGAAGAACCGCGAAGTCATGGGCGCAACCGACCCGGCCCAGGCCGCCGACGGCACGATCCGCAAGGAATTTGCGCTGTCCAAGGGCGAGAACTCGGTCCACGGTTCCGACAGCGAGGCCTCGGCCGCACGCGAGATCGCGTTCTTCTTCTCGGGTCTTGAGCTCGTCGGCTGATCTCGGCCTGCAAGGCGGTGCGGCCCGGCAAGACGCCGGGCCGTTTTCCTTTGGGGCGTGGGGGCCTTCAGTCAGTACCATAAAGCGTGTAATCCATATTATGTAATGTCTATTCGGGCACGGGAAAAGGATCGTATGTTGTTGAACGGTGCAAGCCGCGGCTGACCCACACATTCACAAATCGCTGCAAGCTACTGCCGGAACGTGCAAAAGCCGGGTCATGATCGTCAATCCGGCAGCGCCTGTCGAGGCTGGCGTCCGGCTTCCGTATATTGGCGACCGCGAATTTCGGCTGGTGATGACGCCGGCTTTTGTGCCCTGTTCTCCATGCAGGTCAAACTGGCCAGCATTGCGAGGCTGCGGATGCTGATCGGCGACCGGCCACCCGGGCCCGCGATCTGGTCGAATTGACGCTGAACTGACGGGTCAATCTCTCGACAACCCAAGGAAGTCTGCCGTATCAGGCGTCAAAGTCACCAGTGCCGCAGGGTCAAGAGACTGTAGGCGGCACGCTGGGACAAGGACAGACCGCCATGCACAACACCATCCTGCCGCTGCTAAATCGGATTGCCGCCTCTTCGCGGATCGACGACGCCTGGGATCTTGCGACAGCCCATTTCGCCGCGCTTGGTTTCGGCCGGGTCAACTACGGTTTCACGCGCTTCAAGCACCAGAAGACCATCGGCGACCCTGACGATGCATTGTTCCTGTCCACCTGTGACTCCGACTACGTCAAGCGCTACTTCCAGGGCGGGTTCTATGCCAAGACCCCGGTGTTCCGCTGGGCCGAGACCAATTCGGGGATCTGCACCTGGTCCTGGGTGCGCGAGGCGTTCGAGGCGGGCAAGCTGTCGCCGCAGGAGGCAGAGGCGGTGCGCCAGAACATCGAGATGGGCATCGTGGCCGGCATTTCGATCAGCTTTCCCGAGGTGCTGTCGCGGTCGAAGGGCGCGATGGGGCTGATTGCCGACCCCGGGATCGGTCCGCAGGATGTCGAGGCGATTTTCGCATCGCACCGCGAAGAGATCCTTGCAGTGGCCAACATGACGCATCTGACCATCGTGCATCTGCCGCAACTCTCCCGGCATCGCGCGCTCAGCCCGCGCCAGCGCGAGGCGCTGGAATGGGTGGCGGACGGCAAGACGACGCAGGATGTGGCGCTGTTGATGGGCGTCAGCCCGGCAATGGTGGAAAAGCACCTGCGTCTGGCCCGCGAGGCGCTGGCCGTGGAGACGACAGCGCAGGCCGTGGCCAAGGCGGCGTTGCTGAACATGATCTTCCAGCGCAACGCTGATGTCGCCCGGGCTGCAAGCTGACGGTAGGGTTTTCCTTACTCGCCTGACGTAAGGTCATGTGAAACCAGAGGGACGCTGGCTTCCGCATGATGGTGCGTCTGCGGTCTCAGCTTGCGGTTGGCGCTTCTCCGGGTTTTCGGCGCCGGCGTGGAGATTGCAAAACGTCTTGCCCTTCAAGCCCCTTATCCCCGGAGGCCGGGCAAGCCGATGCGGCGCGGTTTTCCCCAGGACCGCGCCGCAATTCGTTTTCAGGTTGCAGATCCGGTCAGAACGCGAAGGGGCCGGCGCGCGGCGCCGGCCCCCCTGCCCTGTCCTCACCGGACTGACTCAGCCTTGCAGTGCCTTGGCCACTTCGGCGGCAAAGTCTTCCTGCTTCTTCTCGATCCCCTCGCCCACGGCCACACGGGCATAGCCGGTGATCTCGACCCCGGCTTCCCTCGCCGCCTGTTCGACGGTCAGGTCGGGGTTGATCACGAAGGACTGGCCCAGAAGCGTGTTCTCGGCCAGGAATTTCTTCATCCGGCCCGGGATGATGTTGTTGTGGATCACCTGTTCGGGCTTGGGCTTGGCCGAAGCGGCGTTTTCCTCCAGGGCCTTGGCGGTCTGCACCGCAAGCTCCCGCTCGACCACGGCCGGGTCCAGCGTGGCCTCGGACAGGGACAGCGGCGAGGTGGCGGCGATGTGCATCGCAAACTGCTTGCCGATCTCTTCCGCCTTGGCCTTGTCGCCCTTCAACGCGACCAGAACGCCGATCTTGCCCATGCCCGCGGTCGCCGCGTTGTGGACGTAGGACACCACCGTGTCGCCCTCCAGCACATGCAGGCGGCGGAAGGTCATGTTCTCGCCGATCCGGGCGATGGCTTCCTGGATCACGGTCTCGACCGTCTTGCCGTTCAGATGCGCAGCCTTCACGACCTCGACCGAGTCGCCCGTGGTCAACGCCACGTTCGCCACGTCACGCACGAGCGCCTGGAAGTCCTCGTTCTTCGCAACGAAGTCGGTTTCCGAGTTGATCTCGATCGCCACGCCGCGGCCATCGCTGACGGCGACGCCGACCAGGCCCTCGGCCGCGACTCGGTCGGCCTTCTTGGCGGCCTTGGCCAGACCCTTGGTGCGCAGCCAGTCCACCGCGGCTTCCATGTCGCCGTTGGTCTCGGTCAGCGCCTTCTTGGCGTCCATCATGCCCGCGCCGGTCGATTCGCGCAGTTCCTTCACCATCTGAGCGGTGACAGTCATCGGTTCACTCCTTCGGAAATGCATGCCCCGGCGGGTAGTCCCGCCGGGTGACAGTCATGTGACGGTTGGTCCGGATCAGGCCTCGGCTTCAGCGTCGGCGACCGCTTCCTCTTGCGGAGCGACTTCGAGGGCGCCGAGGTCCACACCCGCCGCGCCCATCTGGGCCGACATGCCGTCGAGCGCCGCGCGGGCAACCAGGTCGCAATAGAGCGCGATGGCACGGGCCGCGTCGTCGTTGCCGGGGATCACATGGGTCACGCCCTTGGGCGAGCAGTTGGTGTCCACGACAGCGACCACCGGAATGCCCAGCTTCTGGGCTTCCTGCACCGCGAGGTCTTCCTTGCCCACGTCGATGATGAACAGAAGGTCCGGGGTGCCGCCCATCTCGCGGATCCCGCCGAGGCTGGCTTGCAGCTTGGCCTGGTCACGCTCCATCCCGAGGCGTTCCTTCTTGGTCAGGCCCTCGCCGCCAGCGCCCAGGACCTCGTCGAGGTGCTTCAGGCGCTGGATCGATTGCGAAACGGTTTTCCAGTTGGTCAGCGTGCCGCCAAGCCAGCGGTGGTTCATGTAGTATTGCGCGCATTTCTCGGCGGCTTCGGCGACCGGCTTCTGGGCCTGGCGCTTGGTGCCGACAAAGAGGATGCGGCCGCCCTTGGCCACGGTGTCGCGCACGACCTTCAGCGCCGCGTCCAGCATGGGCACGGTCTGTGTCAGGTCGATGATGTGGATGCCGTTGCGCTCGCCATAAATGAACTCGCCCATGCGGGGGTTCCAGCGCGCGGTCTGGTGGCCGTAATGAACGCCAGCTTCCAAAAGCTGGCGCATGGAGAACTCGGGAAGAGCCATGCCTTGTCCTTTTCCGGTTTGAACCTCGGCGCCGCCGTCTTCACCCCGGACTTGATCCGGGGCAACCGGTGGACCGCACGGGATTTCTCCCCGCATCGGCCCCGACGACACCTGTGAAGTGGCGCGCGTATAGACGGGCGCGGGCGCGGATGCAAGCCCCTGCCTGAGCCCCCTGTCTGGGCCCCCTGCCCCGGAAGCCGCCTTGCATGGCACCTGGCTTTCGGCCAATGAGGCGCCATGACGCCAGACATCCTCTGCATCGGTTCGGTTCTGTGGGACATCATCGGCCGCTCGCCAACCGCGATGCGGCTTGGGTCTGATGTGCCGGGCCGGATCACCCGGCTGCCGGGCGGGGTGGCGATGAACATCGCCATGACGCTTCGCCGCTTCGGGATGACCCCTGCCCTGCTGACCGCCATCGGCCGCGACGCCGAGGGGGACGAGCTGGTGGCGGCCTGCGACCGGCTGGGACTGGTCACGGAGACGGTCTACCGCTCCGACGATCTGCCGACCGACCGCTACATGGCGATCGAGGGTGCGAACGGGTTGATTGCAGCCGTCGCGGACGCCCATTCGCTGGAGGCTGCGGGCGACAAGATCCTGCGCCCGCTTGCCGACGGCCGGCTCGGCACGGCAGACGCCCCCTGGTCCGGCCCGATCGCGCTGGACGGCAACCTGACCGAGGCGCTTCTGGCCGAGATCGCCGGCTCGCCCCTGTTCGCGCGAGCCGATCTGCGGGTGGCGCCGGCCTCGCCCGGCAAGGCGGGGCGGCTCCTGCCGCTTTTGACCCATCCTTCGGCCACGCTTTATGTGAACCTCGAAGAGGCCAACATCCTGGCCCGCAGCGACCATCCCAGCGCCGCGGAGGCCGCCGGGGCGCTGCTTTCGCGCGGGGCGAACCGGGTGCTGGTCACCGACGGCGGACGCCCGGCGGCAGAGGGGCGACGCGGCGAAGGCGTGATCGCAGGCCAGCCGCCCGAGGTTCTGGTGACCCGCGTCACCGGCGCCGGCGACACGTTCATGGCCGCGCATCTGGTCGCCGAACGCCGCGGCGCCAGCCGGCAGGCGGCTCTGGACGAGGCGCTGCGCGCCGCCGCAACCTATGTATCTGGAGACATCGGCTCATGACGTTGCCCCTGACCCTTTCCCCCGAAGTCGCCGAGGCGCGTGCCAACGGTGCCGCGATTGTCGCGCTGGAAAGCACGATCATCACCCATGGCATGCCATTCCCGCAAAATGTGGAAACGGCACGGCGGGTGGAGGCCGAGGTCCGCGCCCATGGCGCGGTGCCGGCCACCATTGCGATCATGGACCGCCAGATCCATGTCGGCCTGACCGACGGCCAGCTTGACGCGCTGGGGCAGGCGCAGGGCGTGGCCAAGCTCTCGCGCGCGGACCTTGCGGCCTGCCTCGCGACGGGCGGCACCGGGGCCACCACGGTTGCGGCCACGATGATCTGCGCAAATCTCGCCGGGATCGGCGTCTTTGCCACCGGAGGCATCGGCGGCGTCCATCGCGGGGCCGAGACCAGTTTCGACATCTCGGCCGACCTGCGCGAACTGGCGGAAACCCCGGTCACCGTGGTTGCGGCCGGGGCCAAGGCGATTCTCGACCTGCCGAAAACGCTGGAAATGCTGGAGACGCTGGGCGTGCCGGTCATCGCGCATGGCCAGGACGACTTTCCCGCCTTCTGGTCGCGGGCCTCAGGGTTGAAGGCGCCGCTGCGGATGGACAGCGCGGCCGACATCGCCGCCGCGCACCGGATGCGCGCGCGGCTTGGCCTGCCAGGGGGGCAGCTGGTGGCCAATCCGATCCCGGCGGAGGCCGAGATTCCCCGCGCCGAGATCATGCCCCATATCGAGTCGGCATTGGCCGAAGCCGAGGCGCAAGGCATCGCGGCCAAGGCCGTGACGCCCTTCCTGCTGCAACGGATCTTCGAGCTGACCGGGGGCCGGTCCCTGACCGCCAACATCGCGCTTGTCCTGAACAATGCCCGCCTCGCCGCGGCGATTGCTCGCGAGCTGGCCGCGCCGCGCTGAAATTCGCATGTCGCCGACCTTCGCGCCATTGCGCAGTGCAAGGCCGAACCTCTAGATATGCGGCGAAGGGGACGAACCGTGACCGAACCGACCACGCCAAATCGCCGCGGCTTTCTTGCAGGTCTGCGCGCCAGCTTCCTGACGGGGCTCGTCGTGGTGCTGCCGATCGGGCTGACGATCTATTTCGTCTGGGCGGTGATCGGCTGGATCGACGGCTGGATCCTGCCGCTGATCCCGTCCTATTATCAACCTGATGTGGTGATCCGGCGCTGGTTCGGGCCGGACTACGAATTTCCGGTGCGCGGGGTCGGCGTCCTCGTGTTCCTCATCGTCACCATCATCGTCGGCTGGCTGGCCAAGGGCCTGATCGGTCGGTCGGTCATCCGCTCGGGCGAGGATCTGGTCGACCGCATGCCGATCGTCCGCTCGATCTACAGCGCGCTGAAGCAGGTGGCCGAGACCTTCTTCAACAAGAAGGAAAAGAGCTTCGACAAGGTCGTCCTCGTCGAGTTTCCGCGCGCCGGATCCTGGGCGCTCGGCTTCATGTCCACCCGTCCCAAGGGGGAACTGGCGGTTCGCCTGGCAGCGATGGGGCCGGACATGTCGGCCGTTTTCGTAGGCCTGACACCCTTCACCAGCGGGATGCTCTTGTTCGTGCCGACCAGGGAGCTGATCGTGATGGACATGGGCGTCGACGATGCGGCCAAGCTGATCGTATCGGGCGGGCTGGTCTACCCCCTGCCGAAAGACCTTCCGGTCTAGCCGAGCAGTCCTTTCAGATCGGCGCTGCCCTCATGACCGATCTTCGGGCCGCTTTCGGTCAGGAACCGTTCGGCTGCGGCCCGCCCGGCATCCTTCAGCCGCGCAAGCAGCCGGGGTGTCGGCGCCAGCTTCGAATCGACCGACAGCGCGTTCATCAGGCCATCGTCGGCGATCAGGTGGATATTGACCGCCTTCATCGCGCCGCGTTCCATCCGGCCCTCCTCGATCAGGCGGCGCACGAACTTGATCGCGCGCAGCTCTCCCAGCAGACTGGCGTTGAAACTGATCTCGTTGATCCGGTTCTGGATGTCGAGCGGGGTCTCGGGCACGTCCTCGCGGCGCATCGGGTTGATCGAGACGACGATGATGTCGTCGGGCAGGTCCGGCTCGTAGAGCGGGAAGAGCGCCGGGTTGCCGGAATAGCCGCCGTCCCAGTAGGCCTCGCCGCCGATCTCGACGGTCTGGAACACGGAGGGCAGGCAGGCCGAGGCCAGGATCGCCTCGGGGCTGATGTCCTGCCCGCTGAAGATCCTGATCTTCCCGGTCCGCACGTTCGTCGCGCTGATGAAGAGTTTCGGTCCCGCCATGGCGCAGACCTGGGTGAAGTCGAGATCGCGGACCGCAGGTTCCAGCGGGTTGGTCCAGCCCGATCCGAAGACATAGGGCGAATAGAGCTGCGCGGCGAGGCCCTGGGGCGAGAACGGCAGGATGGCCGCGCTGGCCGTCTGCCAGAAGCGGATCGCAGGCAGGAAGGGCGCGATCCAGGGCAGCATGCGGAAGTCGCCGATCTCGCCGACCTGGGTCCAGAGGCGGTCAAGCCGCTTGCGCGCCGCCGCCCGGCCGCCGGCGATCAGCCCCGCCTTCAGCGCCGCCCCGTTCAGCGCGCCGGCCGAGGTGCCGGAGATGCCGGCGATCTCCAGCTCCTCCTCTTCCAGAAGCCGGTCGAGAACGCCCCAGGTGAAGGCGCCATGCGCGCCGCCACCCTGCAAGGCCAGGTTCACCCGCCTCATGTCGGGGCCCTGCAAATCTTTTCGAAAAGATTTGCAAAATCCTTCGAAGGATTTTGGCCCCTCACAACGCCGTCCATCCGCCATCGACGCTGATCGTCGTCCCCGTCACCTGGTCAGCTGCCGGACTGCAGAGATAGACCGCCGTGCCGCCGATCTGCTCGACCGTGGCGAACTGGCGCGAGGGCTGGCGTTCCAGCATGACCTCGCGGATCACCGTCTCGCGGTCCATCTTGTGCGTCTTCATCTGGTCCGGGATCTGCGCCTCGACGAGGGGGGTCAACACATAGCCCGGGCAGATCGCGTTGCAGGTGATCCCCTGCCCCGCCGTTTCCAGGGCCACGGTCTTGGTCAGGCCGACGACGCCGTGTTTCGCGGCAACATAGGCCGATTTGTAGGGACTGGCGGTCAGCCCGTGCGCGCTGGCCACGTTGACGATCCGGCCCCAGCCCCTTGCCCGCATCCCGGGCAGCGCTGCCGCCGTGGTATGGAAGGCCGAGGAAAGGTTGATCGCCAGGATCGCATCCCACTTCTCGACCGGGAACTCCTCGACCGGGCAGACAAACTGGATGCCGGCATTGTTCACCAGGATGTCGCAACCGCCCGCCTGTTCCACCAGCGCCCTGCATTCCGCGCCCTTTGACATGTCCGCCGGAATGTAGCGTGCCGCGACTCCGTGCCGTGCGCCGAGATCGGCTGCCAGCTCGTGATCCTCGGGCCGGTCGGTGAAGCTGTTGAGAATCACCTCGGCCCCTGCCGCCGCCAGTGCCTCGGCCACGCCCAGACCGATGCCGGAGTTCGAACCCGTCACCACCGCCCGTTTGCCCGAAAGTGTCATCCGCCCCTCCAAATGCTGCGCCTGCGAAAGCATGGCACGCCTCGCGGCTGAACGGAAGTCACGGCTGGGAGAAGAAAAAAACGCCGGCACAAGGCCGGCGTTCAGTCTTTGAGGCAGGTTTCATACAGGCAAGAAACCTATCGAGCAGTAAGGCCTTTATAGTCTCCTCTCCGCCGATGGCCAAGCTAAAAGTTTGAATTGATTCAATCTCCGTCCTAGTCTTGCGCCACACAACCGCAGGATAGGGGAGCGATGGGGGATGGCACGGGTACGAAAGGCCGGTTTTCGCGGATTCGGGCTGGCGGCGGCACTTGCAGTTCTTGCCGCAACCGCAGCGGCAGAGCCGATGCATGGCATAGCTATGTATGGAGACCCCGCACTTCCCCCGGATTTTGTGTCCTTGCCGCAGGTCAACCCTGATGCGCCCAAGGGCGGCAGCTATCGCTGGGGCGAGGCGGGCAGCTTTGACAGTTTCAACCCCTTCGTGACCAAGGGCCGTCCGGCGCTCGGCATCTCGGCCCTGACGGTCGAGACGCTGATGGGCCGGAATTATGACGAACCGTTCTCGCTTTACGGACTTCTGGCCGAATCGATTGATACCGACGAGGGCCGCACCTACGTCGAATTCACCCTGCGCCCCGAGGCCCGATTCTCTGACGGCTCACCCGTCACGGTCGAGGACGTGATGTGGTCGATGGAGACGCTGGGCACCGAGGGCAACCCGCGCTATGCCGCAGCGTGGAAGAAGATCGCCTCGATGGAGAGGACCGGGGAACGCTCGGTCCGCTTTACCTTCAACGTCGAGGACCGCGAACTGCCGTTGATTCTTGGCCTGCGCCCGGTGCTGAAGAAGGCGCAATGGGACGGCAAGGACTTCGCCGAGGCGACCATGGAGGTGCCGGTGGGGTCCGGCCCTTATGTGCTGGCGGCATCGGAACTGGGCGTCCAGGTGACCTACAAGCGCAATCCCGACTGGTGGGGCAAGGATCTGCCCTTCAACCGGGGCCAGTGGAATTTCGACGAGATCCGTTATGACTATTACGCCAATCCGCAGGCGGTATTCGAGGCGTTCAAGGCGGGGCAGCTTTCGGCCTATCGTGAGGCTAATGTCTCGAAATGGCTGTCGTCCTATGACTTCCCCGCCGTGCAGTCCGGCGCTGTGCTGAAGGCCGAGATCCCGCACGGCCGGCCCTCGGGGATCGAAGGGTTCGTGATGAACACCCGCCGCCCGCTCTTTGCCGACTGGCGGGTGCGCGAGGCGCTGATCCTGGCCTTCAACTTCGAGTTCATCAACCAGACCCTGAACGGCGGCCTGCCGCCGCGGATCCCGTCCTATTTCGGCAATTCCTTCCTCGGGATGGAGCCGGGCAAGCCCGCGACAGGGCGCGAGCTGGAACTGCTTGAGCCGTTCAGGGCCGATCTGCCGCCCGGCGCGATCGAGGGCTATGCGCTGCCGGTGTCCGATGGCAGCCAGGCCAACCGCAAGAACATCCGTGCCGCAGCGGCGCTGCTGGAAGAGGCGGGCTGGACGGTAGGCGATGACGGCGTCCTGAAGAACGCGGCTGGCGAGCCCTTTTCCTTCGAGATCCTGCTTGTCACCGGGCAGGACGAGATGGCCTCGGCCGCCGAAGTCTATATCGAGGCGCTGAAGGCACTGGGAATCAGCGCCCGGCTGAACAAGATCGACGACGCGCAATACAAGGAGCGCACCAACGCCTACGACTTCGACATGACCCACTACATCCGGTCGCTGTCGCTGTCGCCGGGCAACGAACAGCTCCTCTATTGGGGCTCGGCCGGCGCCACCGAACCGGGGACCCGGAACTGGATGGGCGTGAACTCGCCGGCGGTCGAGGCGATGATCGCGGCGATGCTGAAGTCGCCAAATTCCGAGGACTTCACCGCTGCGACCAGGGCGCTGGACCGGGTGCTGACCTCGGGCCGCTATGTGATCCCGATCTGGTATTCCGACCGCTCGCGGCTGGCCTTTTCGGCCGATCTGAAGTATCCCGAACACATTCCGCTTTACGGTGACTGGACAGGCTTCCTGCCCGACACCTGGTGGCATGAGGCAAAGTAAGAAACGCGAGAGAGAGGCAAGGGCATGAGGAAACTGCTGATTATGGCCGCGCTGGCGGCGCTTGCGGGCTGCAACACGGTTGCCGGCGTTGGCGAGGATGTCTCGGCCGGCGCGCGCAAGGTGCAGGAGATCTTCTGATCGCGCAGCGCCACGGGGCGTCCGCGCGGGCGCCCCGGCCTCAGACCAGCGAGGTGACCCAGAGGATCGTCGCGTCTTCTTCCGACAGGCTGATGACGTTGTGCCCCATCGCCGCGTCGTAATAGGCGCTGTCGCCCCGTCGCAGGTCCACGGGCTCGTAGAACTCGGTGTAAAGCCGGATCACCCCGGTGAGGACATAGAGGAACTCCTCGCCGTCGTGGCGCACCCAGCCGTCGAATTCCTCAAGGCTCCGCGCGCGGATCGTGGCGCGGTAGGGCAGCATCTGCTTCTTTGTCAGGCCGCTGGCCAGCAATTCGTGCTCGTAGGTCACCGTCGCCTGGCTCTGCCCTTCTCCGGCCTTCGTCACCGCCATCCGGCCCATGACCTGCTGCTTCGAGGGAGGGGTGAACAGTTGCGGCACCGAAATCGCCAGCCCACCCGCCAGTTTCTTCAGCGCCTCGTAGGTCGGGCTCATCTGCCCGTTCTCGATCTTCGACAGCGTGGACCGCGCGAGGCCTGCCCTGTTTGCCGCCTCCTCCAGCGTCCAGCCGAGGCTGCGGCGCAATTCGCGGACCCGTTCGCCAAGGTTCAGCGGCTCCACATGCGCCTCGCCACCCGCGCCGTTTCCCGCCTCGCGCGCCACGCGGATCATGCTTTTCGGATCGGTCAGGGCCATGGTCCCCGGATAGATCAGCCGGCCCGAGCTTGCAACTGCAACCGCCGCCGCCTACCCCTCTTGCATGCTGTCCGAAATCGACAACCGCCCCTTTCCCAGCCCGTCCGCGGCCTTCAACCTGGCCGGTCACGTCCTGACCAGCGCCGACACGCGGGACAAGCCTGCGCTGACCATCCTGCACCCCGAACGTGACGAAACCCTCAGCTACGCCGATCTGCTACATCTGACGCAGGGCTGTGCAGGTGCTCTTCTCGCCTTGGGCCTGACACCGGGGGACCGCATTCTGCTTCGCCTCGGCAACGGCCTGGCCTTCCCGATCCTCTACCTCGGCGCGATCTGGGCGGGTCTGGTCCCGGTTCCGACCTCGGCCGCCTTGACCACGGCCGAGATCACCAGGCTTGCCGCGCTGGTCCGGCCCGCCCTGATCGCCGGCGAGCCGGGCATCGCCCTGCCCGAGCACCCGACGCCAGTTGTCGCCCCCGATCTGGCCGTCTGGTCTTGCCATCCACCCGCGGATCTTCACTTGGGCCACCCGGATCGCGAGGCCTATATCGTCTTCACCTCCGGCACATCGGGCACCCCAATGGCCGTCTCCCATGCCCACCGCGCCATCCTTGCCCGCCAGAACATGCACCTGCATTGGGAGGGCCTGACCGAGACAGACCGGCTTCTGCACGCGGGTGCGCTCAACTGGACCTACACGCTCGGAACCGGTCTTCTGGACCCCTGGACGGTGGGCGCCACCGCGCTGATCCCGGCAGCCGGGACGCCCGCCGCGCAGCTTCCGGTCCTGCTGGCGCGCAGCGAGGCAACGATCTTTGCCGCCGCCCCCGGTGTCTACCGGCAGCTGCTGCGCGCCGAGCTGCCGCCGCTGCCGCACCTTCGCCATGGTCTTTCCGCCGGCGAGGCGCTGCCCGTCGCACTGCGACGACAGTGGCGGAGCCTGACGGGCACGGATCTGCACGAGGCGCTGGGGATGTCCGAGGTCTCCACCTATCTCTCCGGCTCTCCAGAACGCCCGGCGCCCGAGGGCACGAGCGGATATGCCCAGCCCGGCCGCCATGTTGCGCTGCTTGACGACACCGGCAACCCGGTTCCACGCGGCGCGCCGGGAGAGATTGCCGTCTCCACCGCCGATCCCGGCCTCATGCGCCACTATCTCGGCCATCCCCCGCCGCAGGGGCAATGGTTCCGCACGGGCGACGTCGCCGTCATGGCCCCGGATGGTGCCATCACCCATCTCGGCCGCAAGGACGACCTGCTGAATGCCGGCGGCTTCCGCGTCTCGCCCGCCGAAATCGAGGCGGCCTTCCATGACCTGCCCATGACCGCCTGCGCCGCGGCCCAGGTCGAACCGACAGCGGGCACGACGATCCTCGCACTGTTCTACGAGGCACCCTGCGAAATCGACGCCGCGACCCTGCGCCAATGCGCCGAAAAGACCCTTGCCCGCTGGAAACAGCCAAGGCACTACCAGCGCCTTGACGCCCTGCCCCGCACAGGCACCGGCAAGCTGATCCGCAAGGGTCTTGCTGCCCGCTACAGGAGACCCGAATGACTACCGGCCCCGTTCGCCTCGATATCTTCTCGGACCCGGTCTGCCCCTGGTGCTACGTCGGCAAGGCGAACCTGGTCCGGGCCCTTGCCGCAAGACCCGACCATCCGTTCGTAATCCAGTGGCACCCGTTCCAGTTGAACCCCGAAATGCCTGCCGAGGGCGTGCCCAAGCGCGGCTATCTTGAGGCGAAGTTCGGCGGCAGGGCCCGGGTCGATGCGATCCACGAACGCCTGCGCGAAGTCGCACGCGCCGCGGGCGTCGATCTGGACCCCGACAAGCCCCAGCGCATGCCCAACACGCTGAACGCGCACCGGCTGATCCACTGGGCCGGAATCGAGGGTGTCCAGCAGGCCGTCGTCGACGCGCTGATGCGCGCCTACTGGGTGGAGGGCCGCGACATCGGCGACCTTCAGACCCTGGCCGACATCGCGGGGGAAAACGGCATTAACCGCGCGGCGACACTGCGCCTGCTTCACTCCGACGCCGATGCCGACGACATCCGGGCCCGCGACCTCGACGCGAGACAGAAGGGCGTGAACGCGGTTCCGACCTTCCTGATTGCCCAGCAATACGTCGTCTCCGGCGCGCAACCGCCCGAAACCTGGGGCAAGGTGATCGAGGAACTCATGGGCCGCGCCGAGTGACCGGGTCCCGCCCCTCCCGCAGCGAGTTCGTGGCGCTGGTCGCCATGCTTTTCGCCACCATCGCGATCTCGATCGACGCGATGCTGCCCGCCCTGCCCCAGATCGCGGTCACCCTCTCGCCCGAGGCACCGAACGCGGCCCAGCTCGTCGTCACCAGCTTCGTCCTGGGGATGGGGCTCGGCACGCTTTTCACAGGCCCCCTCTCCGACACCTTTGGCCGCAAGCGCGTGATCCTTGTAGGCTCCGGCCTCTACGGCCTTTGCGCCCTCGCCTGCTACTTCGCCCCTTCGCTCGAGCTCCTGCTCTCCGCCCGCCTCTTCCAGGGCATCGCCGCCGCCGCACCCCGGGCGGTTGCGATCGCGATGGTCCGCGACCTGTACTCCGGGCGCGAGATGGCCAGGATCATGTCCTTCGTGATGATGATCTTCGCCATCGTCCCCGCCCTTGCCCCCTTGATGGGCCAGGGCATCATCGCGCTTGGCGGCTGGCAAGCCATCTTCCTCGCCTATATCCTCTTTGCCGTGATCACGATGCTCTGGCTTGGCCTGCGCCAACCCGAGACGCTTCCGCCCGAAAAACGCCGCCCGCTCCATCTCGGCACGCTCTGGTCCGGCACCAAGGATATCTTCACGCACCGCATCGTCGTCGTGTCCACCCTCCTCCAGACCCTCACGCTTGGCTGCCTCTTCGCCACGCTCTCCTCCTTGCAGGGCGTTTTCGAGCGCCAGTTCGACCGGGCCGAGACCTTTCCCCTCTGGTTCGCCCTGATCGCGGTCGCGTCGATGGGCGGCAGCCTGCTCAACTCGCGGATCGTGATGACCCTCGGCATGCGCCGCGTCGTCCAGCGCACCTATGCTTCCATCCTGGTCCTGTCGCTGCTTGTGCTTGCCGTCCTTGGCGCGGGCCTTCTGCATGGCGACCTCAGCTTTGCCATGCAAATGCTTTGGTGCATTGGGCTTTTCTCGATGATTGGACTTACGGTCGGCAACCTCAATGCCCTGGCGATGGAGCCGGTGGGCCATATCGCCGGCCTTGCTTCCAGCGTCATCTCGTCGTTTGCCACCGTCGGCTCGGTGATCCTCGCCATCCCCATTGGCCTTGCCTTCAACGGCACCTCGACGCCGCTGATCACAGGCGTCACCTTGCTGACAGGCCTGAACCTGATCCTGTCGCTGAAGACGCTCGGCGAGCCGCGCGGCTAGCCCTTCTTCCCGGCCTTCACCACTTCTGCCAGGTCGCGAGCGATGTTGAAGGCGCCCTTGATCCGGTCGGCTTCGGTCTTCATCTCGCCCGTCAGAACGATCCGGTTGCCGTTCACCCGCGCGGCAGGCCCCTGCGCCTTCAGGAAATCCACCAGCCCGGCGGGATTGGCGAACTTGTCGTTGTGGAACTGGATCGTCGCCCCCTTCGGCCCTGCATCCAGCTTGGCAATTCCCGCCCGCTTGCACATGGCCTTGATGCGGACGATCAGCATCAGCGTGTTCACTTCCTTGGGCAGCGGTCCGAAGCGGTCGATCAGTTCCGCGGCAAAGCCCTCCAGCTCCACCTTGGTGGTCAGGCTGGACAGGCGCCGATACAGCCCGAGCCGGATGTCGAGATCCGGGATGTAAGTCTCTGGAATCATGACCGGAACGCCAAGGTTCAGCTGCGGCGACCAGTCGTCGTCGATGGCCGACAGCCCCTGCAACTCGCCGGATTTGATCCGGGCGATCGTCTCTTCCAGCATGTGCTGGTAAAGCTCGTAGCCCACCTCGCGGATGTGGCCCGACTGCTCCTCGCCCAGAAGGTTGCCCGCCCCGCGCAGATCAAGGTCGTGGCTGGCCAGGTTGAAACCGGCGCCCAGTGAATCGAGGCTCCCCAAGAGCCTGAGCCGCTTGGTCGCCTGCGGCGTCAGCGGCGCGCGCGGCTTTGTCGTGAGGTAACAGTAGGCGCGCGTCTTTGACCGACCGACCCGGCCCCGGATCTGGTAGAGTTGCGACAGGCCGAACATATCCGCCCGGTGGACAATCATTGTGTTGGCGGTGGGAATATCCAGTCCGCTTTCAACAATCGTCGTCGCGAGCAACACGTCATACTTGCCGTCGTAGAACTGGTTCATCCGGTCGTCCAGCTCTCCGGCTGCCAGCTGGCCATGTGCGATGACGTAAGTCGCCTCGGGGACATGGGTTTTCAGGAAGTCCTCGACCTCGGGCAAGTCGGCGATGCGGGGGACGACATAGAAGGTCTGCCCGCCACGGTAACGCTCGCGCAGGATCGCCTCGCGGATTGTGATCGTGTCGAATTCGGAAACGTAGGTGCGGATCGCCAGCCGGTCCACCGGGGGCGTGGCGATGATCGACAGGTCGCGCACCCCGGTCAGCGACAGTTGCAAGGTCCGCGGAATAGGTGTTGCCGTCAGGGTCAGCACATGTACCTCGGACCGCATTTCCTTCAGGCGTTCCTTGTGCACCACTCCGAAATGCTGCTCTTCGTCGATGATCAGCAGGCCAAGCTTCTTGAACGTCACCCCCTTCGCCAAGAGAGCATGCGTGCCGACGACGATGTCCACCGACCCGTCTGCCATCGCTGCCCGCGTTGCATTGGCGTCCTTTGCGGAAACAAAGCGAGACAAGGGGCGGACCGATACCGGAAATCCGCGAAATCGCTCGGCAAAGCTGCGGTAGTGTTGCCGCGCCAGGAGCGTGGTCGGACAGATCACAGCGATCTGCATCCCCGAAAGCGCCGCCACGAAGGCCGCACGCATCGCGACCTCGGTCTTGCCGAAACCCACGTCGCCAACGATGAGCCGGTCCATGGGCGAGCCCCTTTCCAGGTCCGCCACCACATCGGCAATCGCGGCCAGCTGGTCGTCGGTCTCCTGGTAGGGGAACCGCGCCGCAAACGCCTCCCAGATCGAATGGGGGGCCTCCAGGATGGGCGCGTGGCGCAGGGCGCGTTCCGCAGCGACCCGCATCAGCCGGTCGGCAATCTCCTTGATCCGCTCTTTCAGCCGGGCCTTCTTCGCCTGCCAGGCCCCGCCGCCAAGACGGTCGAGAAGCCCCTCCTCATGGCCATAGCGGCTGAGAAGCTCGATGTTCTCTACCGGCAGGTAAAGCTTTGCATTCTCGGCATATTCCAGCATGACGCAGGCGTGCGGGGCGCCAAGTGCCGTGATCGTCTCGATGCCCAGATAGCGCCCTACCCCATGCTCGACATGCACCACCAGGTCGCCGGGCGACAGCGTGTCGACCTCGCGCAGGAAGTTGTCGGCCTTGCGCTTGCGGCGCGGCTTGCCCACCAGGCGCTCGCCCAGCACGTCCTGCTCCGAGATCACGGCAAGCCCCGGGGCGACGAAGCCCGCCTCGAGCGGCCAGACCACGAGGAACAGGCCGCCCTTCCCCTCCGGCACTTCGCGGAAATCGGCGATTTCCTGCGCCCCGGTCAGCCCGTTGTCGGCCAGAAGCCCCTTCAACCGCTCGCGCGCGCCCTCGGACCACGAGGCGATGACGACCTGCCCGGCCTTGGACAGTGCTTGAATGTGATCTGCCAAGGCTTGGAAAAGATTGATTTTCTCTTGTTGCCGCTCCGGCGCGAAGTTGCGACCGACGCGTGCGCCGGCGTCCAGCACGCCCGGCCCGGGCGACTGCGGCAAGGGCGACAGTTGCACCACCCGGAAGCCTGACAAGGCCGTCTCCCAGGCCGCATCGTCCAGATAAAGCTCCGCCGCCGGGACCGGCTTGTACACAGTATCGATCCGCCCTTTCGCGCCCATCGCCTCGTGCCGGGTGTCATAGCTGTCCTCGATGCCCTCCCAACGCGCCAGCCGTGCCGCTGTCACCTGGTCGTCCAGCACCACCGAGGCGCCGGGCAGATAATCGAAGACCGTCTCCAGCCGCTCGTGAAAGAAGGGCAGCCAGTGTTCCATCCCCTGATGCTTGCGGCCCGCGCTGACCGCTTCGTACAGGGGATCATCGGTCCCCGACGCACCAAAGGCGATCCGGTAGTTCTGCCGGAACCGCGCGATCGCAGCCTCGTCGAGGATCACCTCGGAAACGGCTGAAAACTCGACTTTCTTCAGCCTTTCCGTGGTTCGCTGCGTCTCGGGATCGAAGCGTCGCGCGCCGTCCAGGACATCGCCGAAGAAATCCAGCCGGATCGGCCCGCCGCGACCCGGCGGAAAGATGTCCACGATCCCGCCGCGCAGCGCGTAGTCTCCCGGTTCGGCAACGGTCGACACCGGAGTGAACCCCATGCGCGCCAGGAACCCTTTCAGCCGCGCCTCGTCCACCCGCTCGCCGACCGAGGCCCGGAAGGACGCTGCCCGCACCGCCTCGCGCGTCGGCACCTTCTGCGTGGCGGCGTTCAGCGTGGTCAAGAGCACGAATGGCCCGGCCAAGCCGTCCGCCAGCGCGGCCAGTGCCGCCATGCGACGGGCGGATATCTCGGGGTTGGGACTGACGCGGTCGAAAGGCAGACAATCCCAGGCCGGAAAGTCGAGGACCGCGACCTCGGGCGCCATGACAGCCAGCGCGGCCCGCATCGCCTCGGCCCGCTTGTCGTCGCGCGCGACATGGACCACGGGCCGGTCGCGCGACAGTTCGCGGACCAGGATCCGGGCGTCGAAGCCCTCGGGCGCGCCGCCCATCAGGATGCGTTCGGCTGTCATCGGTTCCGGACGAAGGTTCAATAGAGGATTGAAACCCGGATGTTCTGCCAGGTTCCGTAAAAGGCCGTTACGGCGATAGAGATCATGCCGATCACCTGCAAGAGGCGGCGGTGCACGGTCAGCCGGCGCAGCAGCGCATCTCCGGTGTTGGCTCCGGCGGCGATGCGGCGGGACTCGCGCACGCTCAGCCAGATTACCAGTGACATGGGACCAAGAAGCAGCACCAGCGCCTGTGCGAACTCGACCCCATAGTAGAAACCAAGGACAAGCAGCGTCGAAAGCCAGAAGGTCACCAGTCCGACCACGATCAGCGCCCCGCCGTCCATGAGGTTCAGGATCCGGTTGACATTGATCCGCACCAGGTCCTCGACGTCGCCCAGGGCCTGCCCACCCTCTCGCCTTGCACGCTGGACCATGTCGTGCGGCACACCCAGAGACCAATGGCTGACCGAGGACCACAGGACGGCCAGCATGATCCAGTACCAGAGGTTCGAGAAAGACCGGAGGTCGATCACTTCCAGTGCCGTGTCGAAGACGTCCACTCTGTCCGGTCTCCTTGCCGAAATGCCTTCGCCCCAAGTGACGGCTTGAGGCCGATCCCTTTCCATGGCAGGCAGAAGGCCAAGCCGCAAGTCCCTGCTTTGCCGCGGAAGAAGGAGCCAGCCATGCAGCCTGTCCAGGCCAATTATCCTCTGATGCGGTTCCGCCGTCTGCGGCGGACGCCGGCCTTGCGGGCCTTGACGCAGGAGAATACGCTGACGGCAGGCGACCTGATCTGGCCGGTCTTTCTGTGCGATGGCGTGAACCAGCGTCAGCCCGTCCTGTCGATGCCGGGGGTGGAGCGGCTGTCGCTGGACCTGATTGTCGAGGCCGCAGCCATGGCCTGCGATCTGGGGATCCCGGCAATCTGTCTCTTTCCCTACACCGATCCCAAGGTGAAAACCCCCGGCTGCGAAGAGGCCTGGAACCCCGAGAACCTGACCAACCGGGCGATCCGGGCGATCAAGGCCGAGGTGCCCGACATCGCTGTGATGACCGATGTCGCGCTTGATCCCTACAATGCGCATGGCCATGACGGGCTGGTGGTGGACGGGATCATCCTGAACGACGAGACGGTCGAGGCGCTGGTGCGCATGGCGCTGGCGCAGGCCGAGGCGGGGGCGGACATCCTGGGTCCGTCCGACATGATGGACGGACGGATCGGCGCGATGCGGGCGGCGCTGGAGGCAGCGGGGCACAAGGACACGGCGATCCTCAGCTATGCGGCCAAGTATGCCTCGGCCTTCTACGGGCCGTTCCGTGATGCGGTGGGCGCTTCGGGTGCGCTGAAGGGCGACAAGAAGACCTATCAGATGAACCCCGCGAACCGGGACGAGGCGCTGCGACTGGTCGCGCGCGACCTGGCCGAGGGGGCGGACATGGTGATGGTCAAGCCGGGCATGCCCTATCTCGACATCTGCACGCGGGTGAAGGAGGCCTTCGGAGCCCCGACCTTCGCCTATCAGGTGTCGGGCGAATACGCGATGATCCGGGCCGCGGCACAGAATGGCTGGATCGACGGCGAAAAGGCAATGGTCGAAAGCCTGATGGCGTTCAAGCGGGCGGGGTGCGACGGCATCCTGACCTATTTCGCGCCCGACATGGCCCGGCTTTTGCGCAAGGGTTGACCGGGCGACGCACCTAACGCGCGGGGCTTTCGGCCTTCTTCTCCCAGCGGCCCGCTTCCTCGGACCAGTATTGCGCGGCGTGGCCGGCGGCGACGGTCGCCTTCCATTGCTGGCGCGCGGCCTGAAGCCGCTCGGTATCGTTGCCGTCGAACAGCACCCACACCCGCTCCATTGCCGCGATCTCGGCATCCGTCGCCTTCGCGCCATCCACCAGCGCCAGCACCCTGGCCCCGTTGACCGGCATTCCAAGGCCGAGGAGCACCGGCTGGTCGGCGTCCTGCGGTCCGCCCTCCAGCCCATGCGGCAGGAAACTCTCCTCACCACCCTTCAGCCAGAGCGCCGCGTCCAGCCGCTCCAGCGCGGCGGGGTCGGTGCCGCGCACCATGACACGCCAGCCCTGCGCCAGCGCGCGCGGCGCGTTGACAGCCAGCGTGTCGGCCGGGGCCGATCGCATCAGGTGAAAGAACATCACCGTGCCCATGCGGGTCTGCCCGTCGTGCGTCTGCGACTTCTCCTCACGATCGCACCGCCCCGCGAGGAGCGATGCGGACCGCAAGCGAGAAGCCTCACTTCTCGAACCTGTCGCGGATCAGGCGATCCAGGGTCATGACGCCCCAGCCGGTTGCGCCCTTCGGCGCAAGCGTCGAGTCGGATTTCAGCAGCGCGGTTCCTGCAATGTCGAGATGGCACCAGGGCATCTCCGGCTTGACGAAGCGTTGCAGGAACTGCGCCGCCGTGATCGACCCGGCATCGCGACCGGCGGAATTCAACATGTCGGCCACCCGCGACTTCAGCTTTGCGTCATAGGCATCGCCCATCGGCATGCGCCAGGCGCCCTCGCCTTCCGCCTTCGCGGCTGCAAGCAGGTCGTTGCACAGCTCGTCGTTGTTGGAGAACACGCCCGTGTTCTCATGGCCAAGGGCGACGATGATCGCGCCCGTCAGCGTCGCCAGATCGATCATGCCGGTCGGCTTGAACCGCTGCTGGGCATACCAGAGCACGTCGGCGAGGACGAGGCGGCCCTCGGCATCGGTGTTGATGACCTCGATCGTGTCGCCCTTCATCGAGCGGACCACATCGCCGGGACGCTGGGCGCGACCGTCGGGCATGTTCTCGACCAGCCCGACAAGGCCGACGACATTGGCCTTGGCCTTGCGCAGCGCCAGCGTGCGCATGACACCCGCGACGACACCCGCGCCGCCCATGTCCATCGTCATCTCTTCCATTCCGGCGGCCGGCTTGATCGAGATGCCGCCGGTGTCAAAGACCACGCCCTTGCCGATCAGCGCAAACGGGGCATCCCCCTTTTTGCCGCCGTGCCACTGCATGACCACGACCTTCGAGGGGCTTTCCGACCCTTGCCCCACACCCAAAAGGGCACCCATGCCCAGCCTGGTCAGATCCTCTTCCTCCAGGATCTCCACATCGAGACCCAGTTCCTGCATCGCCGCCAGACGTGCGGCGAAGTCATGCGTGGTGAGCACATTGGCGGGTTCGTTCACCAGGTCGCGCGTGAAGAACACGCCCTCGGCCACGGCGGCCATCGGAGCGGCGGCCTTGGCGACCGCCTCGGGGTTCGCCGTCATCAGCGTGACCGGGCCCGGGGCCGTCTTCTCGCCGGTCTTGTGGCTGTCGAAGTCATAGGCCCGCAGCGCCAGTCCGAAGGCGATGTCTGCGGCGCGCTGATGCGACTCGGCCAGGATCAGCGACCCCGCCGCCCCATGAGCCTTCCCGACGGTCGCGCCGGCCCTGCGCGCCTGCGCGAGGTCGGCCCTCCTCGGCAACCGGACCAGTTGCACAGCCTCGGCCTCCAGCCCCGGCGGGAAGGCCAGCTCCAGCGCCTCGCCCGGCTTCAGCTTGGCGAAGGCTTCCGAACCGAAAGCCCGCGACACGGCGCCCTTCGTCAGGCGGTCGAGGCGGCGAAGACCCGGGCTGGTCGGCTGGCCGACATCGGCCAGGACCGCGATGCGGCCCTTCTGCCTGGCAAGGGCCTCGAGGTTCGTGGCCTGAAACTGGATCGGCAGGGGTTTCGGCATCTTGCGCTCTTTCGTCAGGGTGGGTCGGCAGGCTCGGCGGCCGCTTGCCGGGAGGCTACAACCGGTCATCGGCATTTGCCAGATAGCAGTTTTCGCCGCTGGTGAATTCCGCTAGGGTCCGGCCCAGATGTAGTAGGGGCCGGGTCGGGCGTGTCTAGATTCGACAGATACCTTTTGTCGCAACTCCTCGCGCTGTTTGGCTTTTTTGCCCTGGTGCTGGTCGCGGTCTACTGGGTGAACCGGGCGGTCGGGCTTTTCGATCAGCTGATCGGCGACGGCCAGTCTGCGCTGGTGTTCCTTGAATTTTCCATCCTGACCTTGCCGAATGCGATCCGGCTGGTCCTGCCGGTGGCAGCCTTTGCCGCCACGGTCTATGTGACGAACCGACTGATGCAGGAGAGCGAGCTTGTCGTGATGCAGGCTACCGGCTTTTCCGCGTTCCGGCTGGCGCGTCCGGTGTTGTATTTCGGTCTTGCGGTCATGGTGATGCAACTGGTGTTGACGAACGTCCTTGTTCCGGCCAGCCAGCGGATCCTGAACGAACGCTCGGACGAGATCTCGCGCAACGTGACCTCGCGCTTCCTGAACGCCGGGCAGTTCATGCATCCCTCCGCCGGCGTCACGCTTTACATCCGCCAGATCAGCCCGAACGGCGAGCTTCTCGACCTATTCCTGTCCGACGAACGCTCGCCCACCGAGCGTGCGATCCATTCGGCGCGCAAGGCATTTCTCGTGCGCGGCGAGCCGGCGCCGAAGCTGGTAATGCTCGATGGTTCGACCCAGACGCTGACCCGCGAGGGTGCGCGGATGTCGGTGACGCGTTTTGCCGACTTCACCCTGGACCTCGCCGGTCTGGTTCCGGTCGGCGGAGCCGGGCAGATCGCGCTGAATGCCCTGCCGACGCGGCTCCTGCTGGAGGCTGCTCCCGAAGCGCAGGCGGTCACGGGGGCGAGCGTCGCGCAAATGCTGGAAGAGGGCCATACCCGCCTCGCCGCGCCCCTGCTGGGCGTGGCCGCACCGATGATCGGCTTTGCCGCGCTGATGCTGGGCAGTTTCTCGCGCTTCGGGCTCTGGCGGCAGATGGCGCTGGCGATCGGCCTGCTGATCGCGCTGCAACTGGTCTGGACCTGGGCCGGCTCGGCGGCCCTCGTTTCGGTTTCTGCCTGGCCCGGGCTCTACCTCGCGCCGCTGGCCGGATTGGCGACGGCTGCGGGCCTGCTGTGGCACGCGCAGCGCCCGAGGCGACAGAGGGCAGCGACATGACGCTGAACCTCTACATCGCGCGGCGCTTCCTTGGCACCGTGGGCCGCGTGTTCCTGGTCTTCTTCGCGATTCTGTTCCTGATCGACATGATCGACCAGCTTCGTCGCTTTTCGGACGCGGGAATAGGGCTGTCCGGTGCGGCGCAAATGTCGCTGCTCAGTGTTCCCGCGACGCTTTACCGGATCCTGCCTCTCATCATGGTGATGGGGGCGATCGCCAATTTCCTCGGGCTTGCAAGGTCCTCGGAACTGGTGGTCGTGCGCGCGGCCGGGCGGTCGGGGCTGCATTTCCTTATGACACCGCTCCTCGTGGCGGTCGTGCTGGGGGTGCTGGCCGTCGCGCTGTTCAACCCGCTGGTCGCGGCGACCTCGAAGGCTTACGACGACAAGCGCTCGGCGCTCAGTCAGGGCGGTCGCTCGGTCCTGTCGGTCGCGGATACGGGCCTGTGGCTGCGCCAGGGCTCCGAGGATGGCCAGACGGTGATACAGGCAGCGCGGTCGAATCCGGACGGGACCGAACTCTTCGGTGTGACCTTCGTCGGCTTCGGGGTCGATGGCGCGCCCGGCAAACGGGTCGAGGCCGAAGCCGCGCGACTGGTCGCGGGCGCCTGGGAGCTGACGGGCACCAAGAGCTGGGATCTGGCCAGTCCGAACCCGGAACTGACGGCGGTGGTGGACCCGGGGCCGGTCTCGCTGCCGTCGGACCTGACGCCCGAACGCATCCGTGACAGTTTCGGCACGCCGTCGGCCATCGCCTTCTGGGACCTGCCCGGCTATATCGGCGATCTTGAGCGCGCAGGTTTCTCGGCGCGGGCCCACAAGCTTTGGTATCAGATGGAACTTGCCCTGCCCCTCCTGATGGCGGCGATGGTGCTGGTGGCGGCAGGTTTCACCATGCGCCATGTCCGCTTTGGCGGCACCGGACGGATGGTGCTTTTTGCCCTGCTGGCTGGCTTTGGCTTCTTCTTCCTGAGGAACTTCGCCCAGGCCCTCGGGGACAGCGGGCAGATCCCGGTTCCGCTTGCCGCCTGGAGCCCGCCGGTCGCTGCGGTCATGCTTTCGCTCGGCCTGCTTCTGCATCTCGAGGAGGGCTGACGTGCACCGCTTCCTGATGCTTGTCGCCGCGATCCTGACCCTGACGCTTCCCGCCCGCGCACAGGACCAGGCAACCCTGGTTTCGGACAGCCTGCGGATCACCGGGGACACCCGGCTGATTGCGGATGGCAATGTCGAGGTGTTCTTCAAGGGCCGTCGCCTGAAGGCCAGCCGGATCGTCTTCGACCAGGCGACGGACCGGCTGGAAATCAGCGGACCGATCGTCCTGACCGAAGAAGGCGGCAACACGCTGATCCTGGCCAGTCAGGCCGAGCTTGCTGCCGACCTGTCCGAAGGCATCCTGTCCAGCGCGCGGCTGGTCCTGAACCAGCAACTGCAACTTGCGGCGAACCGGATGCTGCGGGTCTCGGGCCGCTATACCGCCCTGCAAAGCGTCGCTGCCTCATCCTGCAAGGTCTGCGAGGGCGACCCGACGCCCCTGTGGGAGATCCGGGCCCGGCGTGTCGTGCATGACGAGGTGGAGCGGCAGATCTACTTCGACCGCGCCCAGTTCCGTCTGGCCGGGGTGCCCGTATTCTATATTCCGCGCCTGAGGATGCCCGACCCGACGCTGAAACGCGCCACCGGCTTCCTGATGCCGGGTGTCCGCACGACCTCGGACCTCGGCACCGGGATCAAGGTGCCCTACTTCATCGTGATCGGCAAATCCGCCGACCTGACGCTGACGCCCTATCTGACCACCCGCAAGTCCCAGACCCTTGGCCTGCGGTATCGTCAGGCTTTCGCGACCGGCCTGCTGGAGGCGTCGGGCTCGATCACCCACGACAGGCTGCTTGCGGGAGAGACAAGGGGCTATTTGCGGGTGCAAGGGGCCTTCACCCTGCCCAGGAGTTTCCAGCTGACCTTCGATGGCCAGACCGTGACCGATCCGGCCTACATGCTGGATTACGGCCTGGGCAACGCCGACCGTCTTGACAGCCGGATCGAGGTCAAGCGCACCCGCAGGAACGAGCATATTGCCGCCCGGATAATCAGCTTCCAGACCCTGCGCGAAGACGAGACCGACAGTGCCATCCCCTCTGTGGTGGCCGATCTCACTTTCCATCGGCGCTTCTCGCTCGGCCCCCTTGGCGGCGAGGGCGGGCTGCGGCTGCAGACCCACAACCAGTACCGCTCGTCGTCCAGCCCCATCGACGGGCCGGACAGCGACGACATTCCGGATGGCCGCGATATCGGCCGCATCTCTGCGCGGATCGACTGGCGGCGCAGCTTCGTTCTGCCGGCAGGGATCGAGGCCTCGGTGCTGGGCGAGGTGACGGCCGATGCCTACACCATCACCGACGACGCGATCTATGCCGGCAGCACCACGCGCACGCATGGCTCGGCCGGGGTGGAGCTGCGCTGGCCCTGGGTCAAGGCCGGGGCCAATGGCGCGACCCATGTGATCGAACCGGTCGTGCAACTGCTTCTTGCCTCGAACAATACCGATACCCTGCCGAACGAGGACTCAGCGCTGGTCGAATTCGACGAAGGCAACCTCTTTGCGCTGGACCGCTTCCCCGGCTCGGACGCCGTGGAGCGCGGCACCCGCGTCAATGCCGGGGTCAGCTGGACACGCCATGACCCGGACGGCTGGTCGATGGGTGTGACGCTGGGGCGCGTCTTCCGCGAGTCGGATCTGGGGCAGTTCGGT
>JBKBJC010000017.1:0-58462 GCA_046294075.1 Tabrizicola sp.
TGGACGACAGGCCGCCGGTGGTGGCCTGCGGCATGGTCGGCAGCCGGCAGGGCTGGTGCGAGGCGCCCTATCGCGCGGTGCCCTGCCCGCCCGTGGACCGTGCAGCCCTGGTGAAGGCGCCGACGACCGATCCGCGTCTGACGGTCTGGATCGCGCCGGGGCTGAAACAGGCCCAGCCCGCCGACGTGATGCGGGGCGAGGAAACCCAGATCGCCGGCGCGTTGCGGCTGATGCCGGGCTATGACGGGGTGATCTGCCTGCCCGGGACCCATTCGAAATGGGTCCATGTCAGCGCGGGCGAGGTGGTCAGCTTCCAGACCTTCATGACGGGCGAGCTCTTCGCGCTCCTGTCAGGCGCTTCGGTCCTGCGCCACGGGATGCAGACCGAGGGCTGGGACGAGGCGGCCTTCGAGTCTGGCGTGGCCGATGCGATCTCGCGGCCCGAACGAATTGCCGCACGACTGTTCACGATCCGCGCCGAGGGGCTGATCGCCGGACTGACGCCTGATTCAGCCCGCGCGCGGCTGTCCGGCCTTCTGATCGGGACCGAGCTTGCCGCCGCCCGGCCCTACTGGCTGGGCCAGCGTGTGACGCTGGTCGCGGCCGAGCGCATCTCTGCCGCCTATGCCCGAGCACTGGCTGCGCAAGGCGTCGAGGCGAAGCGGCTCTCCGCGACCGACTGCACGCTGGCGGGCCTGTCGCTGCTCGCTCCCGAGAAGGTATCCGACCGATGAACCACCGCAACCTGATCGCCATTCTGCGCGGGATAACCCCGGCCGAGGCCGCCGAGGCCGCGCGCACCCTGGTGGCCGCGGGGATCACCCGGATCGAGGTGCCGCTCAATTCGCCCGAGCCTTTCGCGTCGATCGCCGCGATGGTGGCGGCGGTGCCAGGGACCGAGATCGGGGCGGGCACGGTGCTGACTGTCGCGGAGGTCGCGCAGGTCAGGGCGGCGGGGGGGACGCTGGTCGTCTCGCCGAACTGCGACCCGGAGGTGATCGCGGCGACCCGCGCCGCCGGCATGGCCAGCTGGCCGGGTGTGATGACACCGACCGAGTGCTTTGCCGCGATCAGGGCGGGCGCGACGGGGCTCAAGCTGTTCCCCGGCAATCTGATCGGGCCAGAGGGACTCAAGGCGCTGCGCGCGGTCCTGCCGAAGGGGCTGCCGGTCTATGCCGTGGGCGGGGCGGGGCCGGCGAATTTCGCCGACTGGGCGAAGGCGGGGGCGGACGGTTTCGGCATCGGCACGGCGCTTTATACGCCGGGGCTGGCGCTGGACGAAATCGCTGCCCGGGCCGCGCGGATCGTCGCCGCCCATGACGAAGTTTTCCCATGATCTTCGATGCCCGTCGCTGCGAACTGGGCGAAGGTGCCTTCTGGCATCCGGTTCATGAACGTCTGTTCTGGTTCGATATCCTGAACTGCACGCTGCATTCGCAAACGCAATCATGGGCCTTTCCGCAGATGGTCTCGGCCGCGGGGTGGCTGGATGCGGGGCATCTGGTGATCGCCTCGGAAATCGGGCTCTTGCGGTTCGACCTCGACGGCGGCGGGCACGAGGTTCTGGCCGAGCTCGGCTGTCCCGTCACCCGGTCGAACGATGGTCGCGCCGACCGGAAGGGGGGCTTCTGGTTCGGGATGATGGGCAAGCGGGCCGAGGCGGGCGCGGGCTCGATCTGGCGCTGGCATCGGGGCGAACTGCGGCGGCTGTTTCCCGGAGTCACCATTCCGAACGCGATCTGCTTCACCCCGGATGGGCGGGCCGCGCATTTCGCCGACACGGCGAAAGGCCAGGTGATGAAGGTCGCCCTGGATGGCGAGGGCTGGCCGGCAGGAGAGCCCGAGGTCTGGCTGGACCTTGCGCCCGGAGGGCTGAACCCCGACGGGGCCGTGGTCGATAGCGAAGGCCTGTTCTGGAATGCGCAATGGGGCGCAGGCCGGGTCGCCGCCTATGCGCCGGACGGATGCTTCATCCGTGCGATAGAAACGCCGGGGGCGCCGCAAGCCTCGTGTCCGGCCTTCGGCGGTGCCGATATGAGCACCCTTTTCGTCACGACCGCGCTTGAGCACATGGACGCCGCCGCCCGCGCGGCCCATCCGGCTTCGGGCCAGGTCTTTGCCTTCCCCGGAATCGCCCGGGGCCTTCCCGAACCTCAGGTCCTGTCATGAAACGCACGCTTGGCGTCTGCTACTACCCCGAACACTGGCCCGAAGAAAAATGGGCCGAGGATGCCCAACGCATGGCCGCCCTGGGCCTGACCTGGGTTCGCATCGGCGAATTCGCCTGGTCGCGGATGGAGCCGGAGCCTGACCGGTATGACTGGGCCTGGCTGGACCGCGCGATCGAGACACTCGGCGCGCAAGGGCTGAAGGTTGTGCTGGGAACGCCGACCGCCACCCCGCCGCGCTGGATGCTGGACCGCCATCCCGACATGCTGGCCGTGGACAAGGACGGCCGACCGCGCGGCTTCGGCTCGCGCCGGCATTACTGTTTCTCGCATAAGGGCTATCGCGCGGAATGCGCCAGGATCGTTTCCGCATTGGCCGAGCGTTACGGGAGGAACCCGCATGTCGCGGCCTGGCAGACCGACAACGAATATGCCTGCCATGCCACGACACTGAGCTATTCCGAGGCGGCGAAATCCGCCTTCCAGGACTGGCTGGCGCAGAAATATCAATCGCCCGAGGCGCTGAACCGGGCCTGGGGCAATGTCTTCTGGTCGATGGAGTATCGCGACTTCCGCGAGGTGGGCCTGCCGAGCCTGACCGTGACCGAGCCGAACCCGAGCCATGTCATGGATTTCCGCCGCTTTTCAAGCGACCAGGTGGCAAGCTTCAACCGGCTTCAGGTGGAGATCATCCGCCGACACTCCAGCGCGCCCGTGGCGCACAACTTCATGGGCGCGATTACCGAATTCGACCACTGGAAGCTCGGCGCCGACCTCGATATCGCCAGCTGGGACAGCTATCCGCTGGGCTTCCTGTCGGACCGCATCCCCGCCGATCCCGAACACAGGCGCCGCTTTGTCCGCCAGGGCGACCCGGATTTCCAGGCCTTCCACCACGACCTTTACCGCGCGGTGGGCCGCGGCCGCTGGTGGATCATGGAACAGCAGCCGGGCCCGGTGAACTGGGCGCCCTTCAACCCCGATCCCTTGCCCGGCATGGCGCGGCTCTGGGCATGGGAGGCCTTTGCGCACGGAGCGGAAGCCGTCTGCTATTTCCGCTGGCGGCAGGCGCCTTTCGCGCAAGAGCAGATGCACGCCGGCCTTCTGCGCCCCGACAGCGCCCCGGCACCGGCCTGCGAGGAGGCCGGGCAGGTGGCGCGCGAACTGACGGCGATGCCCGATGTCGGAACAGGAAGGGCCGATGTGGCGCTGGTGTTCGATTATGCCTCGGACTGGGCCTGGGAGATCCAGCCGCAGGGGCGCAGTTTCAGCTATTTCTGGCTGGTGTTCCATCTCTACAAGGGCCTGCGCAAGCTGGGGCTGAACGTGGACATCATCCCGCCCGATACGGCCGACCTGTCGGCCTATCGCCTCGTGCTGGCGCCGGGGCTGTTCAGCCTGTCCGGGCCGCTGAACGCCGCGCTGGCCGGATTCAGGGGAACGGCGATCCTGGGGCCGCGGACCAATTCGCGCACACCCGACTTTGCGATCCCCGTGCCGCTGCCGCCCGCCCTACCGGGGCTGGATGCGGTGGTCGCGCGGGTGGAAAGCCTGCCGCCGGACGTGCCTGTGCCGCTGGCCCAGGGCGGGGCACTGGTGAACTGGCGGGAGAAGCTGGAAGGCTCGGCCGAGGTCGTCGAGGCGGCCGGGGACGGCTGGCCGGCGCTGGTCGCCTCGGGGCGGTTGCACTATCTGGGCGGTTGGCCGGACGATCAGGCGCTGACCCGCATCCTGATGCGCGCCTGCGCGGCCGAGGGGATCGAGACCGATCCGCTGCCCAAGGGGCTGCGCCGCCGCGATACCGCGACGCACCGGTTCCTGTTCAACTACAACCCGGTGCCGGTGGAATGGGGCGGGGTCGCGATCCCTCCGGCCGGGGTGTACTGGGTCGAGCGGTGAGGCGCGCCCAAGGATTTTTCGACGAAAAATCCTTGGGTTGCGTCTAGTCCTGGACTGAGGGTTCGCCGGTGACCGGCAGGAAGGCCGCGCCGTTCGGGCCGAGTGTCAGGCGGTCTCCCTGAAGGACTGCGTGCAGCGAGGGGCCGGTCGGCGCGCCGGTGCCGGCAACTGTCAGTGACCGGGCCACCGGGGACAGGTTGAAAAGACACAGAAGCGCGCCTGCGCCTTCGCCCCGGACGAAGCCGAGAACGGGTTCGCGCAGGTCGAGAAAGCGGGTCCGGCCCGCGCGCAGGGCGACCGAGCCTTTGCGGAAGGCCAGCGCCGAGCGGTAGTGTTCCAGCACGGAACCTTGCGCGCCATCCTGCCCGGCGACATGGCGGGCGGCCTGTTCGGCCTTGACCGGCAGCCAAGGCTTGCCTGTGGAGAAACCCGCGTTGGGCGAGGCGTCCCAGACCATCGGCGTGCGGGTGTTGTCGCGGCCCAGAGGCTCGGGCCAGAAGGCGATGCCCTGGGGGTCGGTCAGTTCCTCGAAGTCGAGCGGCGTGTCGGTCTGGCCCAGTTCCTCGCCCTGCCAGAGGCAGATCGAGCCCTCGAAGGACAGAAGGAGCGACGCCGCCTGTTTCGCCAGATCCTCGGTCGTCGCGGCATGTTTCGCCCAGCGCGTCGCGTGGCGCACGACATCGTGGTTGGAGAAGGCCCACATCGGCCAGCCTTCGGGGGCGCCCTTGAAGAAACCCTCCACCCGGTCGCGGAAGAAGCCGGCAGAGAAGTCGTAGCCCATCAGTTCGAAGGAATAGCACTGATGCAGGCGGCCGGGGGCGGTGTATTCGCCCATCATGCGGATCGCGTGGTGGCTTTCACCCATCTCGCCCACCGAGGCCGCGCCGTATTCGTCGAGAAGCTTGCGGATCCGTTCCATCCAGAGCAGGTTCTCGGGCTGGTTCTTCGAGAACAGGTGATACTGCATGAAATAGGGATTGCCCTCGGGTTCGGCCTTGACCCGGTAGTCGGCGGCGTCATCGCGGAACAGGGGGTCGTGGAAGAAATAGTTCACCGTGTCGAAGCGGAAGCCGTCCACCCCGCGGTCGAGCCAGAAGCGCAGGACGGACAGCGCCCAGTCCTGCACCTCGGGGTTGTGGTAGTTCAGGTCGGGCTGCGAGGCGAGGAAGTTGTGCAGGAAATACTGCTTGCGCCGCGCATCCCATTGCCAGGCGGATCCACCGAAGACCGAAAGCCAGTTGCAGGGCGGCGTGCCGTCGTGGCGGGGATCGGCCCAGACATACCAGTCGGCCCTGGGGTTCACCCGGTCCTTGCGGCTTTCGGCGAAGAAGGGGTGCTGGTCCGAGGTGTGGCTGAGCACCTGGTCGATGATGACCTTCAGCCCCAGGTCATGTGCGCGGACGATCAGGGCGTCGAAATCGGCCAGAGTGCCGAAGACCGGGTCCACGTCGCAATAGTCGCTGACGTCGTAGCCCATGTCCTTCATCGGACTCTTGAAGAAGGGGGAAAGCCAGACGGCATCCACCCCCAGCCGCGCGATGTGATCGAGACGGCGGGTGATGCCGGGCAGGTCGCCCACCCCGTCGCCGTTCGAATCCTGGAAGGACCGGGGATAGACCTGATAGGTCACCGCGCCACGCCACCAATCGCTCATCCCGGCCTCCGTGCTGGTCTTGTCCGGCCCTTAGCGGCCGTGCGGTCCCGGAAAAAGACCAAAGCGTTGGCAGAGCAGCGATGCCACCGATTATCGGTCGATCTGCGGCACATCCGCAACGCAGCATCGGGGTCCGGCTTCTCCACTTTCCGGCGGGGCTGTAACGGTCACAATAAAGCTGTTGACCGTCTGACGGCGAGGTCGCAGCGTCCGCCTTCAGACCGGAGACCGCCATGTCGAAAGCCCCCCTCGTCACCCCCGTCCTGATCGCCGGTTGCGCGGTCCTGATGATCTCTTTCGCGATCCGGGCGAGTTTCGGGGTGTTCCAGATCCCGATCGCGACCGAGTTCGGCTGGCTGCGGACGGATTTCTCGCTGGCGATCGCGATCCAGAACCTGGCCTGGGGGATCGGGCAGCCGCTGTTCGGCGCGCTGGCGGAACGGTTCGGCGACCGGCGCGCGGTCATCGCCGGGGCACTGCTCTATGCCGCCGGGCTGGTGCTGTCGGCCTGGGCGGTGACGCCGGGGCAGCACCAGTTGCTGGCGATCCTGGTAGGCTTCGGCATCGCGGGCACGGGGTTCGGGGTGATCCTGGCCATCGTGGGCCGCTCCGCCAGCGCCGAGAACCGGTCGATGGCGCTGGGGATCGCCACCGCCGCCGGGTCGGCCGGGCAGGTCTTTGGCGCGCCCACGGCGGAATGGCTGTTGCAAAGCTACAGCTGGCAGACCGTCTTCGTCATCTTCGCCGGGGTGATCCTGGCGACGCTGGCCGCCCTGCCCTTCCTGCGCAGTCCGCAAATGGCCAGCCGGCAGGAGCTGGAGGAGAGCATGGGCAGGGTTCTGATCCGCGCCTTCCGCGACCCGTCCTACACGCTGATCTTCCTGGGCTTTTTCTCCTGCGGCTATCAGCTGGCCTTCATCACCGCGCATTTCCCGGCCTTCGTGACCGAGCTGTGCTCGCCGATCGATTCCGGGTCCATGCTGGCGGGGCTGGGCATCACGACGACCTCGGCGCTGGGGGCGGTGTCGATCGCAGTGATCGGGCTGTTCAACATCCTGGGCACGCTGACTGCCGGGTATCTGGGCAAGCGGCACACCAAGAAGTACCTCCTGTTCTGGATCTATGTCGGCCGCACCATTGCTGCTGCGATCTTCATCCTCATGCCGATCACCCCTGCCTCGGTCCTGATCTTCTCGGCGGTGATGGGAGCCTTGTGGCTGGCCACGGTGCCGCTGACCAGCGGGCTTGTCGCGCATATCTACGGCATCCGCTACATGGGCACGCTTTATGGCGTTGTGTTCCTGAGCCACCAGATCGGCGGTTTCCTCGGCGTCTGGCTGGGCGGGCGGATGTACGACCTGAACGGCGACTACACGCTGGTCTGGTGGATCGGGGTCGGCGTGGGGGCCTTCTCGGCGCTGGTCCATCTGCCCATCCGGGAACGGCAGATGGTGGCGCAGGCGGCGTGACGCGCGGCCTGGCCGGTCACTCCCTCGGCAGGGGCTGGACGACAAGGATCTCCAGGTCGCGGTCGGGCGTATAGTTCGTCTTCTCGATCACGAAGGTCGTGGGGCCGGTCTTGCGCACCCCATCGGCGCAAAGCGAGATCACGTTGCGCGGATCGCCCTTGTCCAGCGTCAGGGTGAAGCGGCCGATGGGTCCCGCCCAGCTGTTCGCCGTGCGCAGGACGTAAGAGATGTTGTAGGCCGTGCCGGTATTGCCGAACTCTGCCCCGCCGGAGCCCACCAGCGCCTTCGCCATTGCCTTCGATGTGCCCTCGTCGATGCAATACTGCTCCTTGAAGGAAAGCTGCCAGTCCTCGGGCGGGTGGGCCCAGTAGAACACGCCCCCGGGCGGGCGGTTGGTGTAGCTGTGGCTGATCCTGACCGTCGCCCCGGCCGGGAAGGTTTGCGTCCAGTGATAGCGGGTGACGATGGACCAGCTGGCGTAGACCTCATCCTCCAGCGAAATGCCCTGGCCGGCCGGATAGAATTCGGCGAGGCCGAGGCTCTTGGCTTCGGCCTGCTGCGCCGGCGCGAGCGCGAGCAGCGCGTCCCGCACGGGCTCGATCTCCAGCGTCAGGGGAATACCCAGGCGCTGGAGATCGGCGGTCACGTCGCGGCCGGGGTTGTCGTATTGCTTCGACGGCGGGTTTTCCTCGTCATAGCCATCCTCGATGATGGCGATCCGGTCGATGGCGACCTGAACCGGCCGGCCGTCCACCGTGGCGGTGAAGCCGACAAGGTCGGGCGAGGACAGATCCTCGGGGAGGTTCATCATCGCCTCGTAGCCAGACCAGACGGCTACCGGGGGCAGCGGGAAGATCACCTCTCCGATCACGTCGGAGTCGGTCAGGTTGCGGAACACATAGTCCACGGCGATCCGGTCGAGGCCGATGAAAAGCCGCTCCTCCTCCATCGCGATTGCGTCGGTCTGTCCGAAGGTGAGGCCGGTGGCCGAGAGGCCGCCGAAGCCGTCATTGGCCAGCACAGGCGTGGCAAGCAGCAAGGTTGCAAGAAGAGACAGGCGCATCGTGACCTCCGTGCCGGTTCGCGGCATTTGATGCCCGCAGGCAGATTCTCGCAAGCCCTGTGCAATCGGAGTTTCGCAGCCTCCGCACCGATTTACGAGGGAAAATGGCCTTGCGCCCGGCGATCCGGATTGTCACAAGCGGCAGACCCCGAAAGGCCCGCCCATGCGCATCGGCATCGCTGCCCTGATCCTCGCCTATGTCCTGAGCCAGTTCTACCGCGCCTTCCTGGCGGTTCTGGCACCGGTGCTGAAGGCAGAGCTCGGGGTGACGGCGGCCGAACTGGCCTCGGCTTCGGGCTGGTGGTTCCTGGCCTTCGCCGCGATGCAGCTGCCGATCGGTGCCTGGCTGGACCGGGTGGGTCCGCGGCTGACCTCGGGCCTTCTTCTGGCGGTTGGGGCCGGGGGCGCGGTGCTGCTTGCCCAGGCGACGGGGGCGGGTCAGATCAAGCTGGCCATGGCGTTGATCGGGGTCGGCTGTGCGCCGGTCCTGATGGCGAGCTATTTCATCTTCGCGCGCCAGTTCGCGCCCTCTGCCTTCGGCACGCTGGCGGCGCTGACCCTGGCGGTCGGCACGCTGGGCAACGTCGCCTCGTCGCTGCCCCTGTCCTGGGCGGTCGCGGCCTTCGGCTGGCGCGAGACGGTGCTGGGTCTGGCCGCGGTCACCGGGACGGTGGCGCTGGCGATCCTGTTCCTGGTGCGCGATCCAGAGCGGCTGGCAGGCGCACGCGACGGATCGCTGTTGGAGCTTTTGCGGATGCCGCTGCTCTGGCCGGTGCTGGTGATGATGATGGTCTGCTATGCCCCGATCGCGGGGCTGCGGGGCCTGTGGATCGGGCCGTATTTCGCCGATGCCCATGGTGCCGACCAGCTGGAGATCGGACGGCTCAGCCTGTGGATGGGTCTGGCCATGGTGGCCGGCAACTTCGCCTACGGGCCGCTTGACCGCTGGTTTGCCAGCCGCAAGCTTCTGGTGATCCTCGGCAATGGGGCGATGCTGGTCTGCCTGTTCGGCCTGTGGTGGTTCGCCGCCGCGCCCCCCGGAGTGGCGGCGGGGTTTCTGGTGGCTGCGGGCTTCTTCGGAGCAAGCTTTCCCATCGTTCTGGCGCATGGCCGGGCCTTCGTGCCGGCGCATCTGACGGGGCGGGGCGTGACGCTCTTGAACCTTTTCGGCATCGCGCCGATCGGCATCGCGCAGATCGTCACCGGACGGATCCATGCCGCGACCCCGGCCACCACGCCCGCCGCGCCCTATGCGGCGGTGTTCCTGTTCTTTGCGGTCGCCACCGCCATCGGGCTGGCTGTCTATCTTCTGTCACGGGACCGCGCCGAGTAAGGCGCGACGGACGAATCCGCTTTTCCGCCGCGCGACCTTGCGTTATGGCCCGCCCGTCCCCGAAGGGCGGGGGCGGACAAGGAGAACCCCGATGGGCTACAAGGTCGTCGTCGCGGGTGCCACGGGCAACGTGGGCCGCGAAATGCTGAACATCCTCGCCGAGCGCGAGTTCCCGGTCGATGAGATCGTCGCGCTGGCGTCGCGCAAGTCTCTGGGCACCGAGGTCAGCTTCGGCGACAAGACCCTCAAGACCAGGGACCTGGACACCTTCGACTTCACCGGCTGGGACATCGCTTTGTTCGCGGTGGGCTCCGACGCGACCAAAATCTATGCCCCCAAGGCGGCGGCGGCGGGCTGCGTGGTGATCGACAACTCGTCGCTCTATCGCTACGAACCTGACATCCCGCTGATCGTGCCGGAAGTGAATGCCGAGGCGATCCACGCCTACAAGAACCGCAACATCATCGCCAACCCCAACTGCTCGACCGCGCAGATGGTGGTGGCGCTGAAGCCCCTGCATGACCGCGCGAAGATCAAGCGGGTCGTGGTGGCCACCTACCAGTCGGTCTCGGGCGCCGGCAAGGAGGGGATGGACGAGCTCTGGAACCAGACCAAGGCCGTCTACAACCCGACCGACGAGGTGCCGCCGAAGAAGTTCCAGAAGCAGATCGCCTTCAACGTGATCCCGCAGATCGACGTCTTCCTCGACAGCGGCGAGACCAAGGAAGAGTGGAAGATGGTGGCCGAGACGAAGAAGATCCTCGACCCCAGGATCAAGGTCACCGCGACCTGCGTGAGAGTGCCGGTCTTTGTCGGTCATTCCGAGGCAATCAACATCGAGACCGAGGAGTTCCTCGACTGGCAGGAAGCCCAGGACATCCTGCGCGAAAGCCCTGGTGTCATGCTGATCGACAAGCGGGAACCGGGCGGCTACGTCACGCCGATCGAATGCGTGGGCGAATACGCAACCTATGTCAGCCGCGTGCGGCAGGATTCGACCGTGGAGCACGGGCTGAACCTTTGGTGCGTCAGCGACAACCTGCGCAAGGGCGCGGCGCTGAACGCGGTGCAGATCGCCGAGCTGCTGGGCCAGAAGGTGCTGAAGAAGGGCTAAGGGTCTACTGACCCCGATGCGGGGGGTCTCGGTCCATGGCCGATACCCTTTTTCATTGCGATAACGTGATGTGGCGGCGCTTCGTGGCGCTGTGCCTGGCACGGGGCGAGGCGTCCGGCGCGGTGTTCGCGACTTTGTGCGGCTGGAGGTGAAGCGCCGATCGAGGCCGCCGCGCGCCGCACAGGCAAAGGCGCCGCCCGGGTGATCCTGCGCTGGCACATTCGGATCGGTGCCTAGGGCATCCCGCGGTCCACCCGCGAGGCGGGGCTGCGCGCGACCATCGACCTCTTCGAATTCGCACCGACCGACGCCGAGATGACGGCCATCGCCAGCCTGGATGAAGGCCAGTGCTGCGGCCCCGAGCCGGCCCGGTTCGAAATGATGTGACGCCGGCCGGCGGGCGATCCTTGGGACGGGTTTTGCCGCCTTGCCCGCCCGGGCCGGGCGGACCTACCCTGCGGGCGCATGTCAATCGAAAGGCCCCGCCCATGCGCGCCCTGATCGCCGCCCTGCTTGTCACAACCGCCCTGCCCGCCTGTGCCGACACCATCGCGGCGACCAGCCGCATCACCGCCGTCACCGTCTATCCCGATGGAGCCCGACTGACGCGCGAGGTGATCTTCACCGCCCCCAGCGCCGGCCCCCATGAGCTTCTGGTCACCGACCTGCCGATGCACAGCGACCCCAGCCTGATCCGGTTGGTCGGCTCGCAGGAGTTGCAGGTCGGCGCCTTCGCGCTGCGTGCCGACCGCCTGCCCCCGCGCGAGAAGCCCCTGACCGACACCCAGCGCGCCGCGAAGGCCCTTGTGGAGGCGGCAGAAGCCGAAGCCTTCCGCGCCCAGCTGGCGCTGGAGGCGATTCGGGCAAAGGTCGAGGCTGCCGAGGCGCAGGTGCGGTTCCTCGCGTCCTTTTCGGGCGCCCTGCCCGACGGGGCCACGCCCGAGACAATCAAGGCGATGGCCGGGATGATCGGCTCCGAGACGCTGGCCGCGCGACAGGCCGCGCTTGCCGCGCGGGCAGAGCTTCCGCCGGCGGAGAAATCCTTGGCCGAGGCGCAAGAAACACTGTCGAAGGCTCAGGCGGCGCTGGATGCGCTTCCGTCTGCCGACAAGGACTATACCGCGCTGTCGGTCGCCGTCACAACGGGCACTGCCGGAACGCAGGCGGTCACGGTAACGCAGTATGTCGCCAACGCCAGCTGGCAACCGGTCTACGACCTGAACCTGACCCGGCAGGATGGCGACCGGCTGACGCTGGACCGGTCGATCCTCGTGACGCAGGACACTGGCGAGGACTGGGCCGGGGTCGCGCTGACCCTGTCCTCGTCGCGCCCCTCGGAACAGTCGGCACCGTCCCGACTTTGGCCGGAGTTGCGTTCGATCGGGCCCGAGATCGATGCCGAAGAGCTGGCCCGGAAGGCGCTGGGCGAGGCGGACTGGAGGATGCAGGGCGCGCCCGTGGCCGAGGCCGCGCCGGCCCCGATCACCGCCGGCATGGCGCTGGAGGGCGACACCGTCGTCTACATCTACCCCGAGCCGGTGACCGTGGCCACCGGGGCAGAGAACCTGCGGCTCGCGCTGGACAGGCTGGACTTCGCGCCGGTCGTGAAAGCCGTGGCCGTCCCCCGGCTGGACCGGACCGCCTTCGTGATGGCCAGCTTCACCAACGGCAGCGACGAGCCGCTGTTGCCCGGACAGGCGATGCTGTTCCGCGAGGGCGTGCTGGTCGACCAGACCTGGCTGGACGTGATCGCGCCGGGGGTCGAGACGGATGTGGGCTTCGGCGCGCTGGAGACGCTGCGGGTCACGCGCGAGATGCCAAAGCGCGCCGGGGGCGAGACCGGGATCTTCGTCAGCGCCAACCGGCAGAGCGAAAGCGCGGTGATCACCGTCGAGAATACCGGGGCCGAGGCCTGGCCGGTGCGCATTCTCGACCAGGTGCCCTACAGCGAGCAGGACGATCTGGAGATTACCTTCACGGCCAGCCCGAAGCCTTCGGAAACCGATGTGGATGGCCAGCGCGGCATCCTGGCATGGGAGTTCGGGCTGCCTGCGGGGAGCAAGCAGACGATCACTCTGGAACAGACCCTGACCTGGCCGGAGGGCATGGTCCTGCGCTGACCCAAGCGGAGGACCACACGGCGTGGGCCGGGCCGGAGTGTTCGGCCCTTGCCGTTGCGTTACCCGCATGAATTGTCCGCCACGATCTGACTTCACGTCAGGCGCTGATCTGACGTGACGTCACAGTGACGTTAACGTCAACTGCTCTGGTATTCCTGTGGCCGTATTCGCATCTGCGGCGGCAGTGATGCTTTCCAATGACGAGTGCGACCATGACGACAGCGATACCCAGTGACGTGATGACCATCCGCGAGATGTGCGAGACCTACGACGTGACCCCGCGCACCTTGCGGTTCTACGAGGCCAAGGAACTTCTGACCCCGATCCGCGTGGGGACAAAGCGGCTGTTCACCCGGCGCGACCGGGCGCGGCTGGCGCTGATCCTGCGGGGCAAGCGGTTCGGCTTCAGCCTCGAGGACATCCGGCAGACGCTGGATCTTTACGACCGCGACAACGGTCTGACGGCCCAGCGGAAGAAGGCCTACGAGCTGGCGGTCAAGCGCCTGGCGGCGATGGAAGCCCAGCGTGCCGAGCTGGACCTGGCGATCGCCGAGCTGAAGGCCGAGCTGGCGGATGCCGAGGCCAAGGGTCTGGTGCCGAAGCACGCGGCCTGAACCGGCCGCGCAGGTTGCGCGCCTTCGGGCGCGGTTTGAACAGGGAAGAGGATAGGACATGCCCAGCTACACCGCCCCCGTGAAAGACATGCAGTTCCTGCTGCATGACATGCTCAAGATCAGCGAGGCCGACATTCCCGGCTATGCCGACCTTGACCGCAGCTTCACCCAGGCTGTGTTCGAAGAGGCGGCGAAGGTGGCGCAGGACATCCTGACCCCGTTGAACGCGGTGGGCGACGTCGAGGGCTGCACGCTGGAGAACGGCGTGGTGCGGACGCCGAAGGGTTTCAAGGAGGCGTTCCGCACCCTGTCCGAAGGCGGCTGGATGTCGCTGGACGCCGCGCCCGAATACGGCGGCCAGGGTCTGCCCTACCTGATGCACACTGCGGTGAACGAGACTTTCGTGTCGGCCAACATGGCCTTCAACATGTATCAGGGCCTGACGCATGGCGCCTATTCCGCGATCCTGGTCCACGGGACCGAGGAGCAGAAGCAGAAATGGCTGCCGAAGCTCGTGACCTGCGAATGGACCGGCACGATGAACCTGACCGAGCCGCACTGCGGCACCGATCTGGGGCTTCTGCGCACGAAGGCGGAACCGCAGGCGGACGGCAGCTACAGGATCACCGGGCAGAAGATCTTCATCTCGGCCGGCGATCACGACATGGCCGAAAACATCGTCCACCTGGTGCTGGCCAAGGCCCCGGGTGGCGGCGAGGGAACGAAGGGGATCAGCCTCTTCATCGTGCCGAAGTTCCTGGTGAACGCGGACGGCAGCCTTGGCGCGCGGAATGCAGTCTCGGTCGGCAAGGTCGAGGAGAAGATGGGCATCCACGGCAACGCGACCTGCGTGATGAACTACGACGGCGCGACGGGCTGGCTTCTGGGCGATCTGCACAAGGGCATGCGCGCGATGTTCACGATGATGAACGAGGCCCGGCTTGGCGTGGCGCTGCAAGGCTATGCGGTGGCCGAGGCCGCCTACCAGAACGCGCTGGCCTATGCCAAGGACCGGCTTCAGGGCCGCGCCGTAACGGGCGCGCAGAACCCGTCGGGCCCCGCCGACCCGCTGATCGTGCATCCCGACATCCGCCGCAACCTGATGGAGCAGAAAAGCTTTGTCGAAGGCGCCCGCGCCCTGACCTACTGGGGAGCCACGCTGATCGACCGCTATACCCGCACCGGCGACGCAGCGGCCGAGGGCCTGGTCAGCCTGATGATCCCGGTGCTGAAGGGGTTTCAGACCGACAAGGGTTTCGAGATGGCGGTGCAGGCCCAGCAGGTCTATGGCGGTCATGGCTATATCGAGGAATGGGGCATGTCGCAGTTCGCCCGCGATGCCCGGATCGCGATGATCTACGAAGGCGCGAACGGGGTGCAGGCCCTGGACCTGGTGGGCCGCAAGCTGGCCCAGGATGGCGGCAAGCATGTGATGGCCTTCTTCGAGATGGTGAAGGCCGAGTGCAAGGCGCATGACGGCGACGAGCGGATGACAGGCTTCGTGGAGCCGCTGAAGGCCGCGTCGAAACAGTTGCAGCAGGCGGGAATGTTCTTCATGCAGAACGGCATGAAGAACCCCAACGCGGCGCTGGCGGGCTCCTACGATTTCATGCACATGATGGGGCATGTCTGCCTGGGCCTGATGTGGACCCGCATGGCCAAGGCAGCCTACGCGGCACTGGACGCGGGCGCAACCGACCGCGACTTCTACGAGGCCAAGATCGCCACCGGGCGCTTCTACATGGCACGCCAGCTGCCGGCCTGCGCCATGCACCTGACGCGGATCGAAAGCGGCGCCGATACCGTCATGGCGCTTGCTGCCGAGGCGTTCTAGGCTTCGCTCCAGGGCGGATCCGACGGGCAAACGCCCCGCGGGTCCGGTTCGCGGCACTGGCTTTCGGGAGGAAGGCATGAAGCTCTACTGTTTCGGAGAAAGCGGCAACGCCTACAAATGCGCGCTGGCGCTGGAGCTGGCCGACCTTGAGTGGGAGCCGGTGCATGTCGATTTCTTCAAGGGAGAGGCGCGGAGCCCGGAGTTCAAGAAGATCAACGAGATGGGTGAAGTCCCGGTTCTGATCGACGGCGACACCACACTGACGCAGTCAGGGGTGATCCTGGATTACGTCTCCTCCAAGACCGGCAAGCTGGGCGGGCGGTCGGCGGCCGAACGGCGCGAGGTGCTGCGCTGGCTGTTCTGGGACAATCACAAGCTGTCCACCACCATCGGCACCTGCCGCTTCCTGATGAACTTCCTGCCGGCGGAGAAACGCCCCGAAGGCGTGATCCCCTTCCTGCAGGCTCGCCTCATGGCCGCCTACACGGTGCTGAACGACCACCTTGACGGTCGCGACTGGATCGTCGGGGAGGCACCCACGGTCGCCGACCTCAGCTGCTGCGGCTACCTCTACTATCCCGAGCCCTTCGGCTTTGCCCGCGCCGACTGGCCCCACATCGACCGCTGGCTTGACCGCATCGCCGCCCTGCCGGGCTGGCAACATCCCTACGACCTGATGAGCCGGGCCTTCCCGGCGTAAGGAGACCACCATGTCTGATGCCTACATCTACGACGCAGTCCGTTCCCCGCGCGGCAAGGGCCGGCCCGACGGGTCGCTGCACGAACTCACCTCGGTCGCGCTGTCGGCCAAGGTGCTGAACGCGATCAAGGAGCGGAACGGGCTGGAGGGCCATGCGGTCGAGGACGTGATCTGGGGCAATGTCACCCAGGTCGGCGAGCAGGGCGGATGCCTTGCGCGGTCGGCCGTTCTGGCCTCGGACCTGGACGAGCGCATCCCGGGGCTTGCCATCAACCGGTTCTGCGCCAGCGGCATGGAGGCGGTGAACCTGGCCGCGAACCAGGTCAAGGCCGGCGCGGGACAGGCCTATATCGCCGGCGGGGTCGAGATGATGGGGCGCGTCCCCATGGGCTCGGACGGGGCGGCAATCGCCGTCGATCCGGGGTTGGCGATGAAGACCTACTTCGTGCCGCAGGGAATTTCGGCAGACATCATCGCCACCGAATTCGGCTTTACTCGCGACCAGGCGGATGCCCTGGCGGTGGAATCGCAGCGCCGGGCCGCTGTCGCATGGGCCGAGGGCCGCTTTGCGAAGTCCATCCTGACCATCAAGGACCAGAACGGACTGACCATCCTTGACCGCGACGAATACATGCGTCCGGGCACCGACATGCAGACGCTGGGCGCCCTGAAACCCGCCTTCAAGGACATGGGCGAGGTGATGCCGGGCTTCGACAAGGTCGCCATGATGAAATATCCGCATCTGGAGCGGATCAACCACATCCACCATGCCGGCAACTCCAGCGGGATCGTGGACGGTTCGGCGGCGGTGCTGGTCGGCAGCGCCGAGTTCGGCCAGGCGCACGGACTGAAACCTCGCGCCCGCATCCGTGCCACGGCCAAGATCGGCACCGATCCCACGATCATGCTGACCGGGCCGGTCCCGGCCACGCAGAAGATCCTGAAGGACAGCGGCCTCGGCATCCGCGACATCGACCTCTTCGAGGTGAACGAGGCTTTTGCAAGCGTCGTCCTGCGCTTTCAGCAGGCTTTCGACGTGGACCCCGCGCTGGTCAACGTCAACGGCGGTGCGATCGCCATGGGCCACCCGCTGGGGGCCACCGGCGCCATCATCATCGGCACGCTCCTCGACGAACTGGAACGCCAGGACAAGGAACTGGGCCTTGCAACGCTGTGCATCGCCTCGGGCATGGGCGTGGCCACGATCATCGAACGGGTGTGAAGGCCATGGCGCACTGCGTGCCTGGATCCGATTCGCGCGCGATGCAACGCGGCGTCGATGTCGTTTCCGGCACATCTTCTGTCGTAATCCTACGCCGCGTCTGGACTGATCCCCCCACAATGGTTTCTTCAAATCGGTTTGAGGGTCAATCCAGCCATGCATTCGCAGATCGCAGCGCAGCTTCGCATACGGGGGGACCTGCTTCTGGCCGGCAGGATCGGCGACCTTCTGGACTGCTACATCTACCCGCTACCCGTGTTCCTGCCGACCGGGCGTCTGCTCCTGGCGGGGCCGAACGAGGCACGAGTGGCGCTCTCGCTCTTGCGACACGCGCTGTTGCAGGGGGGGATCGGTGCGCTGCGCCCGCAGGTCAGGGCGGTGGAGCTGCCGCGCGCGGGACGCTTCCGGGTCTGGGTCGACTGGCACGAACTGCCCCAGGGCGCAGGCCCGGCCCGCGAGTCCTCGGCGATCTACTACTGCCGCGGCAACGGCCCTGGCCCTGGCCTTGGCCTTGGCCTTCAGACCGAGATGGTGAACTATACACGTCTGTCGATGCCCGATCTGGCGCAACAGTTCGAGGCACTCGCTCTGTCCGCCTGACGTCGGGGCCTCTCCGGCCGGGCGGCTTGCAACCGGATGGAGACCCCGAATGCCCGTGATCGACCGCGCAAACGTCCCGGTGAAGACCGGCTCGATCTACCCCGAACCCTATGCCAGCATGATGAAGGGGCGGTCGTCCCTGCGGCTTGGCGATGCCGGAGGGCTGACGCAGTTCGGCGTGAACCTCGTCAGCCTGGAACCGGGGGCGCTTTCCAGCCTGCGGCACTGGCACCTGAACGAGGACGAATTCGTCATGGTGACCGAGGGCGAATGCACCCTGGTGCAGGACGCGGGCGAGACGGTGATGCGCCCCGGCGATTGCGCGGCCTTCCCGGCCGGCAGCACGGACGGGCACCATTTCGTCAACCGCAGCGACAGCATCGCGCGTTTCCTCGTCGTCGGCACCAAGGCCCCGCGCGAGGTGGCTACCTATTCCGACGTTGACCTCCGCGTCGAGATCGAGGGCGGCAAGGCCCGCTTCACCTACAAGGACGGCACCGATTGGGCAGGTCCGCGATGAACCCGCTGGATATCTACCAGACCGCACTGAACACCGTCTCGCGGGCCGTCCTTGCGGGCGATTTCGACGCCTACGCCGACATGATCGACCTGCCCTATCTGGTTCATACCGAGACTGCCCGGTTTCTGGTCACGAACCGCGAGGATCTGCGGCCGACATTTCTTGCCCTGCACGGTGCGCTGCGCGACCATGGCGTCACCCATTACGAACGGGTCGCGCGGCACGCGGATCATGTCGATCGCGACCGGATCAGCGGCTGGCACCACACGCATCTGATTTCGGACGGGGAACATGTCACGCACCCGCATGCCTCGCGCCACAGCATCGTGCGACGCGGGGACCGCTGGCTGTTCTCGGAAGCGCAGTATCAGATCAAGGCGGATCGCTGGCCGGTCACGAAAGAGACCATCCTGGCGCAATGCGGGCTGGCCGTACAGGAGGCTGCTTCGGCATGACCCGTGCCCCAGCCCGGATGCATCGCCGAGGCGTCTTTGGTTCCGGCTCCGGGCTCGAGCCGATCAGCGGTTGCAGACTGCCACGAGCGGACAAATCGCGCGCGCCCGGCCCCCGCCAAGACAGCACCCCACACCCGCAAGGAGGACCCAAATGACCGACTTCACAATGACCACCGATGCCGATGGCGTCGCCATCATCACCTGGGACGTGAAGTCCAAGTCGATGAACGTGATGTCCACCGAGGCTTTCGCGGCGCTGTCGGACCTGATCGACAGGGCGCTGGCCGACGCGGGGGTGAAGGGCATCATCATCACCTCTGGCAAGAAGGACTTTGCCGGGGGCATGGACCTGAACGTGATCGCGAAGATGCGGGCCGGGGGCGCACAGGCGATCTTTGATGGCGTGATGCAGATGCACCAGGTCCTGCGCAAGATCGAGCGCGCGGGGATGGACCCGAAGACCCTGAAGGGCGCCAAGCCCATCGTCGCTGCGCTGCCCGGCACGGCGCTGGGCATCGGGCTGGAACTGCCGCTTGCCTGCCACCGGATCATCGCCGCCGACAACCCCAAGGCAAAGATCGGCCTGCCCGAGATCATGGTCGGCATCTTCCCCGGCGCGGGCGGCACGACGCGGCTGGTGCGCAAGCTGGGCGCCATGATGGCCGCGCCGTTCCTCCTGGAGGGCAAGCTTTCGGATCCGAAATCTGCCAAGGGCGCCGGGCTCATCGACGAGGTCGTGGCCCCGGAAGACCTGCTCAAGCGCGCGAAGGAATGGGTGCTGTCCGCCACCGATGCCGATCTGGTGAAGCCCTGGGATGCCAAGGGCTACAAAATGCCCGGCGGGACGCCCTATCACCCTGCCGGCTTCCAGACCTTCGTCGGCGCCAGCGCCATGGTGCACGGCAAGACCATGGGGGTCTATCCGGCGGCCAAGGCGCTGCTGGCTGCTGTCTATGAAGGTGCCATGGTGCCCTTCGACACCGCGCTGAAGATCGAGGCGCGGCACTTCACATCCGTGCTGATGAACCCCTCGTCCGCAGCGATGATCCGTAGCCTCTTCATCAACAAGGAGGCGCTGGAGAAGGGCGCGAACCGGCCGACCGTCGCGGATCAGGCGGTCCGCAGGCTGGGCGTGATCGGCGCGGGCATGATGGGCGCGGGCATCGCCTATGTCAGCGCCAATGCCGGAATCGAGGTCGTGCTGATCGATGCGACGCAAGAGGCCGCCGACCGCGGCAAGGCCCATTCCGAAGGGCTGCTCGACAAGGGCATGAAACGCGGCAAGGTGACGGCCGAGAAGAAGGCCGAGGTTCTTGGCCGCATCACTGCCACCACGGATTACGCGGCCCTGGCCGGCGCCGACCTGATCGTGGAAGCGGTGTTCGAGGACCCGAAGATCAAGGCCGAGGTGACGGCGAAGGTCGAGGCCGTGGTGGGGCCGGAGTGCATCTACGCCACCAACACCTCGACCCTCCCGATCACGGGGCTTGCCGCCGCCAGCCAGCGGCCGGAGCAGTTCATCGGCATCCACTTCTTCAGCCCCGTGGACAAGATGAACCTTGTCGAGATCATCCGGGGCAGGAAAACCGGCGAACGGGCCGTGGCCAAGGCGCTGGATTTCGTGCGGCAGATCCGCAAGACCCCGATCGTCGTGAACGACGCCCGCTTCTTCTATGCCAACCGCTGCATCATTCCCTACATCAACGAAGGCATCCGCATGGTTGCCGAAGGGGTGCAGCCGGCGCTGGTCGAGAACGCGGCAAAGCTGGTCGGCATGCCGCTCGGTCCGCTGCAACTGGTTGACGAGACCTCGATCGACCTGGGCGTGAAGATCGCAAAGGCCACCAAGGAGGCGATGGGCAAGGACTACCCCGACGAGGCGGTGGACCATGTGCTGTTCTGGATGGCCGATCAGGGGCGTCTGGGCAAGAAGGCCAACGCCGGGTTCTACGCCTATTCCGACAAGGGCGAACGCCTGGGCCTGTGGGAGGGGCTGGCGCACAAGTATCCGCTGGACAAGATGCAGCCCTCGCTGTCGGACGTGCAGCATCGTCTGCTCTTCGCCCAGGTGCTGGAGGCCGTGCGCGCGCTGGAAGAGGGCGTCCTGACCGACATCCGCGAGGGCGATGTCGGCGCGATCCTCGGCTGGGGCTTCGCACCCTGGTCGGGCGGGCCGTTCTCCTGGCTCGACATGATCGGCGCCGCGCGGGCGGTTGAGCTCTGCCGCGGTCTGACCGCGCAGTTCGGGCCGCGCTTCCACGCCCCGGCACTGCTGCGCGAGATGGCGGTCAAGGGCGAGACATTCTACGGCCGCTTCGGCGGCGAGAAGGCCGCCGCCTGATCCGATGCGTTCCGCCGTCAGCCCGCGGCCGAACCGGGGTCGCGGGCCAGACGCAGCGCCTCGGCCAGCACGGCGTGGTCGCCGATCTGGTTCATCAGGATCAGGATCAGCCGTGCGTTCAGCGCGTGGCTATCCGCCTCGCTAAGCCCCTCATGGGCGCCGATCAGCGCGGCATAGCTTTCGTCCGGCCGGGTCAGGTTCGGGGTGGTGATCAGCATGGGGTCCACTCCTTCCCGATGGCGCGAGCCAGCGCGGCGCTGACCGCAGTCTCGTCATAGCCGTCCCAGCGCGCGGCAACATGCTGGTCGGGCCGGATCAGATAGACGGCCGATGCGGCCTGCCCCAGGTAGCGGGCGGTGAGTTCAGGCGTGGCCACCAGCGCAAGCCGCGGCACGGTCAGGCCGTGGGCGGTCAATTGCTCCGGGGCCTCGGCGTTGATGGTCATCAGCGTGAAGCCACGCCCGAGGCGGTTCAGGAGCCAGCCGCCATTGACCGGCGCATCCGGGCAGGGGCTGCCGGGGCGGGTGCGGGTGGGCATCAGGGGATGATCCGGCCCGTTCAGCGCCGAGCCATCGTAGGTGCAGGGCACCGACAGGCGGCCCGAGTTCACCACCGTCCGGGCAAAGGGCAGGTGTTCGGCCAGCGTCAGGACCGCGTTGCGGAAAAGCTTCGACATCGACGTCTTGGGGGTAATGAAATCGGTCGCCCGGGTGGAATTGAGGATGTTCTCGTCCGCGCCTTGCACCCGTTCGGTGTCATAGCTGTCCAGCAGGCTTTCGGGCGCGGTCCCTTCCAGCACCAGCGCCAGTTTCCAGGCCAGGTTGTCCACGTCCTGGATGCCGGAATTCGCCCCGCGCGCGCCGAAGGGTGACACCTGATGCGCCGAGTCCCCGGCGAACAGCACCCGGCCATGCCGGAACCGCTCCATGCGGCGGCACTGGAAGGTGTAGATCGAGCACCAGTCAAGGTCATACTCCACATCCGGCCCGAGCATGGCGTCGACCCGCCTGCGGATGCTGGCCGGTTCCAGTTCCTTCGCGCGGTCGATGTTCCAGCCGAGTTGAAAGTCGATGCGCCAGATGTCGTCGGGCTGCTTGTGCAACAGGGCCGAGTCGCCGGACCTGAAATGCGGCTCGAACCAGAACCAGCGTTCGGTCGGGAAGTCGGCCTTCATCTTGACGTCGGCGATCAGGAAGTTGTCCTCGAACACCCGGCCGTCGAAGGCAAGGCCCAGCATCCCGCGCAAGGGGCTGCGGGCGCCGTCGCAGGCGATCAGCCAGTCGGCCTGAAGCTGGTAGGGGCCGTCCGGGGTCATCACCTCCAGCGTCACATGGTCGGCCGCGGGCTTCACGGCATCCACGCGGTTGCGCCCGCGCAATTCGATGGGCGCGCCTTCGGCCTGCGCAGCAAGGATCGCATCGTGCAGGAATTTCTCGAACCAGGGCTGTTGCAGATTGATGAAGGCGGGGAAGGCATGGCCGCCTTCGGGCAGGAGGTTGAACTCGTAGAGGAGGCGATCGTCATGGAACACCTTGCCCACGTTCCATTGCACGCCCTTGGCCAGCATCGGCCCGGCCGCGCCCAGCCGGTCGCAGATTTCCAGCGTGCGCTTGGCAAAGCAGAGCGCCCGGCTGCCCAGCCCCGCGCCCTCGTGGTCGTCCAGAAGCAGCACTGGCACTCCGCGCCGCCCGAGATCCAGCGCCGTGGCAAGGCCGATGGGGCCGCCGCCCACCACGATCACCTTGTGGCGCACCGGCGCCGGGGCGTCCTGATCCGGCGAGCGGGCATAGGGGTAAAGGCGGAACGCGATCCTGTAGCGGTCCTGGACAAGTTCGGTCATCGGCACCCCCTGCCCGCTCAGCCCTGTAACGCCGCCCACATCTCAAGATCGCGCTGGGCGGTCCAGATCCGGGGGTGGTGGATGCCGCGGGCCTCGTCATAGGCGCGGGCGACGTTGAAGGGCAGGCAGTGTTCGTAGATCGCGTAGTCCTTGAACTTCGGGTCACATTCGGCGCGGGCTGCGTCCCATGCCTCCTTCAGCGTCCCGTTGCGCGCGGCCACGCGGGCGACCGGACGGTAGGTGCTTTCGACGAAATCCCTCGTCCGGTCCAGCGCCCCGTTCACCGCCGCGCGCCCCACAACCGCGTCGCCCCTGCCCGGAGCGATGGCGTCGAGGTCAAAGGCCCGGATCGCCTCGAGCGTCGGGCCCCACTCGGCGAAATGGCCGTCGCCACAATAGCAGGCGGAATGGGCCTCGACGATGTCGCCGGTGAACATCACGTTCTGGTCGGGGACATGGATCACCGAATCCCCCGCCGTATGCGCCCGGCCAAGCTGGAGGATATCCACCCGCCGCCGGCCGAGCCAGACGGTCATCTTTCCGTTGAAGGTCGTGGTGGGCCAGGTCAGGCCGGGGATCGATTCATGCCCCTGAAACAGGCGCGGGAACCGCTGGAACTCGCTGTCCCAGTCCTCCTGCCCACGCTCGGCCACCATGTTGCGGGCGGCTTCGGACATGATGACCTGCGGCGCGTTGAAGGCGCTGGCCCCCAGCACGCGGACCGCATGGTAATGGGTCAGGACGACATGGCTGATCGGCTTTTCGGTCACGCCCCTGATGCAGTCGATCACCTTCTGCGCCAGCCGCGGCGTCGCCTGCGCCTCGACCACCATCACGCTGTCATCGCCGATGATGACGCCGGAATTCGGGTCGCCCTCGGCGGTGAAGGCATAAAGCCCGTCGCCGATCTCGGCGAAGCTGATCTTCTTTTCGGTCAGGTCGCCCTGGGATGCGAAGGCCTTGGCCATGGATCAACTCCTTGCGTAGGGATCGGCGAGTGCGGGCAGCACCGTACCGGTGCAGTCGCCGAAGCCGATGGTGTAGCCGTCACCCCGGCACCAGCCGCGCAGGGTGAGGGTGTCGTTGTCTGCAATGAAGGTCCGGGTGCCGCCGGCGATGGCGACGGGTTCCTTGCCGCCCCAGCTCAGTTCCAGAAGGCTGCCGCGACTGTCGCGGGTCGGGCCGGAAATGGTGCCCGAGCCGAGAAGATCGCCCGTGTTCATCGGACAGCCCGAAGTGGTGTGATGCGCCAGTTGCTGGGCGGCAGAGTAATACATCTCGCGGTAGTTGGTGCGGGAGATGACGGTTTCCGGCCCGCCCTCGGGGGCCAGCGCGACCTCCAGCGCGATGTCGTAAAGCATCGGTCCCGGTTCGACCAGGTAAGGCAGAAGCGGCACCTCGCGCGGCGGGGTGGGGGCGCGGAAGGGTTCCAGCGCGGCGCGCGTGACGATCCAGGGACTGATCGTTGTCGCCGTCGCCTTGGCCTGGAAGGGGCCGAGCGGCTGATATTCCCAGGACTGGATGTCGCGCGCCGACCAGTCGTTCAGAAGGACATAGCCGAAGATCATCGCGTCAGCTTCGGCCACCGTGACCGGCCCGGACGAGGGCAGGCCCACGACCGCCCCCAGTTCCAGTTCGAAGTCGAACCGGCGCGAGGGCTGGAAGGCGGGCATGGCGTGATCGGGCCCCTTCACCTGCCCCCAGGGGCGGCGCACCGGCGTGCCCGAGACGACGACCGAGGAGGCCCGCCCGTTGTAGCCGATCGGGATGTGCAGCCAGTTCGGCGGCAGCGCGTTTTCCGCCCCCCGGAACATGGTGCCCACGTTGAAGGCATGGTGCCGGCCGGCGTAGAAATCGGTGTATTCGCTGACGAGGAAGGGCAGGTGCAGCGTCACCTCCGCCAGCGGATGCAGGAAGGGCTCTACCGCCTGGCGTTCGGCCGAACCTTCTGCCAACAGCGCGGTCAACCGCGCGCGCAGGGCCGACGAGACCCCGGGCCCGGCCTCCATCAGGTCGTTCCAGAATGGCACGTCGAGATAGGGCCCGCCCGCCAGCGACAGAAGCGCCGCCTCCTCCAGCCCCGCGACATCCAGCACCACATCGCCGATGGCGACACCGCAGCGCGGTTCCTCGCCGTCGCGCGAAAAGACGCCGCAGGGCAGGTTGTTCAGCGGGAAAGGGCAACCCGGCGCATTGGCGCTTTCGACCCAGGAACGAAGCAGCATGCCAGTCGTCTTTCTCTTCTGCAAATATCCCACGGGGGTCCGGGGGTGTGAAACCCCCGGTCCGCAGGAAGTCACTTCACCCCCGGCGTGCCGTCGAACTTCTTCTCGAGGCTGCCCCAGCAATCGATGTAGTCCCCCTGCAGATGGCCGGCCTGCGCCGCGAAGGGGGTCAGGTGCTGTGGGAAGCGGGTCTCGAACATGAAGGACATGGTATCGTCCAGCTTTTCGGCCTTGAGGTCCGCGTTCGACGCCGCCTCGAAGGCGGTCTTGTCCGGCCCGTGCGGCAGCATGCAGTTGTGCAGGGACATGCCCCCGGGGACAAAACCCTTGGGCTTGGCGTCATAGATGCCGTAGATGTTGCCCATCAGTTCCGACATGACGTTCTTGTGGTACCACGGCGGGCGGAAGGTGTTTTCCGCCACCATCCAGCGTTCACGGAACAGGACGAAGTCGATGTTGGCCGTGCCCTCGATGCCCGAGGGCGCTGTGAGCACGGTAAAGATCGACGGGTCGGGATGGTCAAACAGGATCGCGCCGACCGGGCAATAGGTGCGCAGGTCGTATTTCACGGGCGCATAGTTGCCGTGCCAGGCCACCACGTCCAGCGGCGAGTGGCCGATCTCGGTCACATGGAACTGGCCGCACCACTTGACGGTTACGGTCGAGAGCACCTCTCGGTCCTCGAAGGCGGCGACGGGCGTCTTGAAGTCGCGCCGGTTGGCCATGCAGTTCGCCCCGATCGGCCCGCGCCCCGGAAGCTGGAACTTCTGGCCGTAATTCTCGCAGACGAAACCGCGGGCGGGGCCGTCCAGCACCTCGACCCGATAGACCAGTCCGCGCGGCAGGATGGCGATCTCGCGCGGCTCAAGGTCGATGATGCCCAGCTCGGTGCAGAACCGGAGCCGCCCCTCCTGCGGCACCACCAGCAGTTCGCCGTCGGCCGAGAAGAAATATTCGTCCCGCATCGAGCTGTTGACCAGATACATGTGGCTTGCCATGCCGGTCTGGATGTTCACATCTCCGGCCGTGGTCATGGTGCGCATGCCGGTGATCCAGGTCAGGGGTTCCGCCGGGACGGGCACGGGATCCCAGCGATACTGGCCCAGGCTGACGATGTTGGGGGCGATGCAGGGCGCGGATTTCCACAAGGGCACCTCGATCTTCCGGAACCGGTGCGTGTGCTTGACCGAGGGGCGGATACGGTAGCACCAGGTGCGCTCGTTCTGGTGCGACGGCGCGGTGAAGGCGGTGCCGGAAAGCTGCTCGCCATAAAGCCCGTAGTTGCACTTCTGCGGGCTGTTCATGCCCTGCGGCAGGGCGCCCGGCAGGGCCTCGGTCTCGAAGTCGTTGCCGAAGCCCGGCATGTAGCCTTCGTGCGGGCCGGCGATGGATGCGGCCCGGATCATGCCCGCGGGTAGGGAATGGCTGGTCATCGGCACCTCCGGATGTGGGGGCAATCGTTCAGAGATCGCATCCGTCCTTGTCGGGGCGGCGCTTTTGGTCTTTTATAGTTGCAAATGCAACCAAGTCAAGAACAGGTTGCATTTGCAACGAACTGGAGAGGCAATGTCCGAGACGGTGCTGTATGACTATTGGCGGTCCTCGGCCGCCTATCGGGTGCGGATCGGGCTGCACCTTCTGGACATTCCGTTCCGCTCGGTCCCGGTCGATCTGACAGCGGGAGAGCAGACAGGGCCGGAGAACCTGGCGCTGAACCCGCAGGGCCTGGTGCCCACGCTGGAGATCGACGGGGTCCGCCTGACGCAGTCGCTGGCGATCCTCGAATATCTGGATCAGACGCGGGGGCCGGTCTGGCTACCGGGGGATGCGGCGGCGCGGGCCGAGGCGCGCGCGATGGCCTATGCCGTGGCGATGGACACCCATCCGGTCTGCAACCTGCGCGTGGCGCGGCATGCGGTCAGCCTCGGCGCGACCATGGAGGACTGGATGCGGCATTTCATTCCCCTCGGTCTCGCGGGGCTCGAGGGATTGTTGCAGCGCGCACCCTTTGGGCGGTTCTGCCGGGGCAATGCGGTGACGCTGGCCGACATCTGCCTGCTGCCGCAGGTCTACAATGCCCGGCGCTGGGGGGTGGACCTTGCCCTCTTCCCCCGCGTCGCCGCAGTTGCCGAGGCATTGGAGTCCCTGCCCGCTTTCCAGGCGGCGCATCCCGACCGGGCGAGGCCCCGGCCATGAGCGACGAGACCGGCGACTTCGACCTGCAGGATTTCCTGCCCTACCTGTTGAACCAGGCGGCCGAGGCGACCTCGCGCGGGTTTCAGGCGGCCTACCGCGACCGCTACGGCTTTACCCGCACACAATGGCGGGTGCTGGCCAATCTGGGCAAGTTCGGCGCGATGACAGCGCGCGACATCTGCACGATCAGCCATATCGAGAAGACCAAGGTCAGCCGCGCCGTGGCCGCGCTGGAACAGGCGGGCATGCTGGCCCGCGCGCCGAGCCCGACCGATGGCCGGGCCGAGCTTCTGTCGCTGACCGACCGGGGCCGCGCGGTCTTTGCCGATCTGGGCGGGCTTGCGCTCGCCTTCGACCGCCAGTTGCGCGCGATGCTGGGCGAGGGCGACGCGGGGAAGCTGGTCGCGCTCTTGCGCAGGCTGGCCGAGGCCGCCCCGCCCGGCGAGGCGGCAGGGGACTGAAACCCTAAAGCGCCGAGAACCCGGCCTCGAGCGCCGAGAGGATTTTCGTCACATCGGCCTCGGACACCACCAGGGGCGGCGACAGGATGATGTTGTTGCCCGAGACACGGATCATCACCCCGGCCTCGTAGGTGGCGCGATGCACCTTGCCGATCACCCTCTTGTCGATGGGCGCCTTGGTGGCGCGGTCCGAGACCAGCTCCAGTGCGCACATCAACCCGTGGCCGCCGCGCACGTCGCCGATCACGGAATGCCGCGCCATCAGCGCCTGAAGCCCGGCGAAAAGCTGCGCGCCCCGGGCGGCCGCGTTGCGGTGGACCTGAAGCCGTTCGGTCTCCTTCAGGCAGGCGATGGCGGCGGCAGCGCCGACCGGGTGGCCGGAATAGGTATAGCCCGACCCGATCGCCCCCTTGCCGGTGGTGTCACCCTCGAACACCTCGGCCACGGCCTCCGAGATCATCACCGCGCCGAAGGGGAAATAGCCGCTGGTGATCGCCTTGGCCGAGACCAGCAGGTCCGGCTGCACCCCCCAGTGGCGCGATCCGGTCCAGCCGCCGGTGCGGCCGTAGGCGGTGATGACCTCGTCGGCGATCAGGAGGATCCCATACCTGGAACACAGCGCCCGCACCCCCGGCATGAAACTTTCATGCGGCGGGATCACCCCGCCAGCGCCGAGGACCGGCTCCATGATGAAGGCGGCGATGGTGGATGCATCCTGAAAGCGGATCTCGTCCTCGATGGCGGCAAGGCAGAGCTGCGCCAGCCGCGCCGGATTGGTCTCGTTGAACGGGTTGCGGTAGGTGTAGGGCGCGGGCGTGTGGAAGCAGCCCGGCATCAGCGGTTCATACTGGGTGCGGAAATTGGCGTTGCCGTTGACCGAGGCGCCCAGGGTATGCGTGCCGTGATAGCCCTTCTTGAGGCTGAGGAACTTGACCCGCCCGCCCTCGCCCCTGATCTTGTGATACTGCCGCGCCAGCCGCAGCGCGACCTCCACCCCGTCCGACCCGCCGCTGGTGTAGAAGGCGCGGGACAGCCCATCGGGCGCGAAGAAGGCGGCCAGCATCTCTGCCAGTTCGATGACGTTGTCGTTCGTGGTGCCGCGGAAGATCGAGTAGTAGGGCAGCCGGTTCAGCTGCGCCGCGATCGCGTCCTTCACCGGCTGGCAGGAATAGCCGAGGTTGACGTTCCACAGGCCGCCCACAGCGTCGATGGTGCGGTGGCCGTCCACGTCGATGATCTCCACCCCTTCCGCCTCGCAGATGATGTCGGGCGGGTTGGCCAGGCTGTCGGCCGGATGCGCCATCGGGTGCCACAGGTGCCGGGCGTTGTGTTCCTTGAGGAAGTTGGCGTCTGTCATCGGACGGTCCTTGGTTGCAACGGGACGGGGGGAGGGCTCACAGCCTCACCCATGCGGTCTTGAGGTTGAGGAACTTGTCGAAGGCATGGAGCGACTTGTCGTGCCCGTTCCCGGATTGCCCGACCCCGCCCAGCGGCACGGTCAGGTCGGACCCCCCGTAGGTGTTCACATGCACGAGCCCCGCACGGATCGCCCGGACCATGCGATGCGCGCGCGACAGGTTGGTGGTCCAGACCGCAGCGGCGAGGCCATAGTCGGTGCCATTGGCCAGTGCCACCGCCTCTTCCTCGGTGTCGAAAGGGGTGATGGTGACGACCGGACCGAAGACCTCCTGCCGGAACACGCGGTCTCCGGGAGCGGCATCGGCGACGATGGCGGGGGACATGAAGAAACCGCCCGTGTCCTCCAGGATCCGTGCGCCACCGATCACCTGGCGGCCAGCCGCGCGCGCTTCCTCGACGAAGGCGAGGTTCTGGCGCAGCTGGCGCTCCGAGTTCACCGCGCCGGCCTGGGTGGCGAGGTCCAGCGGATCGCCCACCTTCATCGCGGCGGCATGGGCAGCGAGCTTTTCGACAAACGCCGCGTGGATGTCGCGTTCCAGCAGAATGCGAGAGCCGGCGATGCAGACCTGACCCGAGTTGCGGAAGATGCCGTGGGCCGCGACCTTCGCGGCCTCGTCCAGATCCGGGGCATCGGCAAAGACGACGTTCGGCGACTTGCCGCCCAGTTCCAGATAGACCCGCTTCAGGTTCGACCGCGCCGAGGCCTCCATCAATCGCCGCCCTGTGGCGCCCGACCCGGTAAAGACCAGTACGTCCACCTGCATCGACTCCGCGATCGCTGCGCCGACCACCGCACCCTCGCCGCAGACGACGTTGAACACGCCCGGGGGCAGGCCAGCCTGGAGCCCCAGCTCGGCAATGCGCAGCAGCGTCAGGCAGGCGGTCTCGGCCGGTTTCAGCACCATGGCGCAGCCGGCAGCCAGCGCCGGGGCGAATTTCCAGGCGCCGATCATCAGCGGGAAGTTCCAGGGCACGATGGCACCCACCACGCCGGCCGGTTCGCGGTGGACAAGGCCCAGGAAGGCGGGGTCGGTGGGGGCGATCTCGCCCGCCAGCTTGTCGATGGCCTCGGCATAGTAGCGCAGCGTCGCCACGGCCGAGGCGGGTTCCGCCTTCAGCGCCATGCCGATCTCGGTCCCGTTCTCGCGCACGCCCAGAACGGCCAGCTCCAGCGCCCGGGCCTCGATCAGATCGGCCCATTTCAGGAGGACCTTCTTCCGCGCGGCGGGGGACAGGCCCGACCAGCGCCCGTCGTCGAAGGCGCGGCGCGCGGCGGCGATGGCGGCCGCGGCATCGTCCCGGGTGCCCCGGGCGCAGGTGGTCAGCTGCCGGCCGTCGATGGGCGAGACGACCGGCATCGTGCCCCCGTCCGAGGCTGCAACCCGGCGGCCGTCCACGACATGCAGGGCGGGCTCCACGGGCAGGGCGCGAAGGCGGTCGATCTCGGCTTGGGTCATATTGGTTCGTTATTTACACCAGCGGTTCATATGATGCGCCGAAAGGCCCCTCCGGTCAATCCGGCAATCTCGCCGCGCCTCATGCACAAGGACATGGACAGCAGATCAGACGGCTGCAAATCGGGCGGCTGCGGCGCGGAACTCGGCCGAGGGGCGGCCGCCTATGCCGGCGGTCAGCTTGTCCGCCTCGGCGAACAGCGCGGCGATGATCTGGCGGCGCAGATCGTTCGTCATGCGATGCGCGGGGACGGCCACAGCGACTGCCCCGGCCGGGGTGCCGTCAGTGTCGAATACCGGCATGGCGATGCCGTAGACATCGTCCTCGTTGGTCTGGTCGGCTTCGGCATAGCCGGTCAGGCGCACCTCTTGCAGCCGCGCCCGAATCACATCCGCGTCGGTCGGTGTGCGCGAGGTCCGCGCCGTCAAAGGTTCGCCCAGCACGCGGTCCACGAACACGGGCCGCGAAAAGGCCAGGACCGCCAGACCGGAGGCGGTGCTGTGAAACGGCAGGATCTCGCCCGCGACCAGCGAGACGCGGCTGCCCCGGCTGGCCTCGCTGACCCCGATCGTGGCCAGCGCCCGGCCCGAGACCAGCGAGGCATGCGCCGTCTCGCAAATCCGGGCCGACAGCGCGTCGAGCGACTGCTGGAACACGGCAGAAACCGGAAAGGCGGTCTCGCGCATCCGCGCCAGCCGCAGCACGCCCGCCCCCAGCCGGTAAAGCCTCGCATCGCCGCGCTTTTCCAGAAGGCCGTAGTCGCACATCACCGTCAGCATCCGGTGCACCGTCGCCTTGTCCACCCCGGACCGGCGCGCAAGCTCGGACAGCCCGATCTCGGGTTCGGAGTCCGAAAAGTAGTCCAGCAGCGACAATGCCTTTGCTACCGTGCTTGACATGTTCGCCCCCGGATCCCGCTCCGCGCCCGCGGACCCGCAGCCAAAACCGTTGACGCGGTCGGGGTCGCCAGACTATATTTGAACCATTGGTGATAATAATGAACCAACGGGAGGTCGTCAATGCCGAAGTTCAATTCTGCCCTGCTTGCCCTGCTTGCAACCGCCGTCGCCGGCCCGGCGCTGGCCGAATACCCCGACCGGCCCGTCAGTTTCGTCGTGCCCTTCCCGCCCGGCGACCTGGAGGACGTGCTGACCCGCATGATCGCCGAGGACTTCCAGGCGAAGTATGGCGTCGCGGCGGCGGTGGTGAACAAGCCATCCGAGGGCGGCCCCTTCCCCGGCGCTGCCGAGGTCGCTGCCGCTCCGGCCGACGGCTATACCATCGGCTCCTTCGTGGTGGACATCCCGGTGGTCGGTCCCGAGGTGGGCGTTCCCGGCCTGAACCCCGATCCGTTCGAGCCCCTGGGAATCTTCCTGACCTATCCCTTCGTGATCGCCACCTCGGCCGACAAGCCCTATTCGACCATGGCCGAACTCGCCGAATACTCGAAGACCGAGCCGCAGCTTCTGGGCCATTTCGGCGCCTTCCTCCTGCCGACCCAGGCCACCTTCGCCGCGGCCAAGATACTGGGCTTCGAATGGGGCGGCGAGGCCTCGGCCGGGGCGCTGGATTGCAACTCGCTGGCCTCGGGCGATTTCGACGTCATCAACACCACGATCCAGCAGATGCTGCCCTGCCTCGACAGCGTGAAGATCCTGGCCACCGTGACCGACGGGCCGATCTCGGTGGTGCCGGATGCGCCGACGCTGGCCTCGGTTGCGCCCGACCTGAACATCTCGCTGTGGAACGGGCTGTTCGTGCACAAGGACACGCCGCAAGACGTGCGCGAGAAGATCGTCGCCGTCGCGAAGGAGACCATGGCCTCGGCCCGCGCGCAGGAACTGGCGGCACAGACGGGGGCAATTGTCTACTGGATGGACGCCGAAGAGGCGAAGGCGCGGATCGCCTCGGACATCGAGGTGTCGGGCCGCATCGCCGCCATGCTGGGCCAGTAGGCCCGGCGCCCAGGAAAGGCCGCCCGGATGCGCGAGGGACCCGAGGATCAGCCGCATGTCTTTCCCGAAGGCCGCCGGCCGGGAGAGATGCTGTTCGTGACGATCACGATGACGGTGGCGCTGGCGCTTCTGGCCGCGCTGCCCTGGCAGACGACCTGGCTGCCGGGCAAGGGGCTGGCGGCGCAGCCGCGCTTCTGGCCCGCCGTCTCGCTGGGCGGCGTGGTGCTGTTCGGAGTGATGAACGCCCTGTCGCGGCTTCGCGTGCCCCGCACGCCCGGCCGCTGGCGGGAGGCCGCGGTCTGGCTGCGGTCGCTGGAGTTCATCGGCTGGTACCTGCTCTACGTCCTGGCGATCCCGGTCATCGGCTACCTGGTCGCGACGCTGACCTTCTGCACCGGGATTGCCCTGCGCAGCGGCTATCGTGGGCGCGCGGTCTGGACTGCGGCCGGCTTCGGTCTGTTCGTCGTCCTGTTCTTCAAGACGGGGATGAACGTGAAGATCCCGTCGGGCGCGATCTACGACCATGCGCCGGAGGGCCTGCGCTATCTGTTGCTGCGCTATTTCTGAGGGACCGATGGACAGCTTCGTTTCCGGCATCGAGTTGCTCGCCCGCTGGGACGTGATCGCCGCACTGATGATCGGCTCCATCGGCGGCGTCCTCGTCGGCGCAATGCCCGGCGTCGGTGCGGCGGTGGCCATCGCCATTGCGCTTCCCGTCACCTTCTCTCTGGAACCAATCGTCGGCCTGACGCTTCTCCTGGGGATCTACGGCTCGTCGATGTTCGGCGGCGCGATCCCGGCGATCCTGGTCAACACGCCCGGCACACCGGTCAATGCGCTGACCACCTATGACGGCTATCCGATGACGAAACGCGGCGAGGCGCGCCGGGCGCTGAGCCTGGCCTATTCGGCCTCGTTCTACGGCGCGGTGGTCTCGATCCTGGCGCTGATGCTGCTGGCGCCGGTGCTGGCCAGGGTCGCCCCCCTGTTCGGCGCGCGCGAGATCTTCCTGGCGGCCCTTCTGGGCATCGTTCTGGTCGTCGTCACTCATCGCGGGCAGGTGCTGCCGGCGGCGATCCTTGCCTGTCTGGGCATCTTCCTGGCCACGATCGGGATCGAGCCATCGGCCTATACCCAGCGCTACACCTTCGGCCTTTCATGGCTGCAATCCGGCGTCGATCTGATCGTGGTGGTCCTGGGCCTCTTCGCGATCAGCCAGGCGCTGGTCCTGTTGATGAGCACCGACAAGCCCGTCGATCTGCCCCGGGTCGAAAAGACCGGCTTCTTCCGCCAGATGCGCGAGCTTTGGGTCTATCGCCGCATCGCCACAGTCGCCTCCTCGCTTGGCGTGATCTGCGGCATGATCCCCGGCGTGGGCGAATTCATGTCCCAATTCATGTCCTACAGCTATGCCCAGCGCACGTCGAAGGCGCCCGAGTTGTTCGGAAAGGGCAACCCGGAAGGGATCGTGGCGTCCGAGGCCGCGAACAACTCGGTCCCCGCGGCGGCGATGATCCCGCTTCTGGCCCTGGGCATCCCGGGCGAGGAGCTGACGGCGATGATGCTGGCAGTATTCTATGTGCACAACGTGGTGCCGGGGCCGAGGCTTTTCGCCGAGCAGATGGATTTCATCTATGCGCTCTACATCAGCCTCTTCCTTCTGAACGTCATCGTGGTGGTGTTCCTGTTCTTCGCCACCCGGACGCTGATGAAGGTCATGCTTATCCCCAGCCGGTTCCTGGGGATGATGATCCTGACCTTCAGCCTGATCGGCATCTACACGCTGCGCAATTCCCTGACCGACATCGCCATCGCCTCGGCCTTCGGGGTGTTCGGCTTTGTCCTGAAACGGCTGGAGCTGCCGACCTCGCCGATCATCCTGGGCATCGTGCTGGGCAAGCTGATGGAGGACCGGCTGCGTACCGCCATGGCGCGGGTGCGGGAGCCCTTGGACTTCATCGACCGTCCGATCGCCTTCGTCCTGTTCCTGATGATCCTCGTCGCCCTCGGCGCGCAGGTCTGGACCGTGGTGAAGGCACGCCGGGAAGGAGGCTCGAATGACTGACCTGATGGCCCGGCGCCGGGCGCTTCTGGGGCCGAACGTTTCCACCTTCTACGACGACCCCGTGCATCTGGTACGGGGCGATGGCGTCTGGCTCTGGGAAGCCGAAGGGCGGCGCTATCTCGACTGCTACAACAACGTGGCCCATGTCGGCCATTGCAACCCGCGCGTGGTGCAGGCGATTTGCGATCAGGCGGCGACGCTCAACACCCATACCCGCTATCTGCACGAGGGCATCCTCGACTATGTCGAACGGCTGACCGCGACCTTCGACGACCCGCTCAAGACCGCGATCCTGACCTGCACCGGGTCCGAGGCGAACGACATCGCGCTGCGCATGGCCGAGGCGATGACGGGCAAGCGCGGGATCGTCGCCACCGACGCGACCTATCACGGCAATACCGCGCTGGTCAGCCACCTGTCGCGGTCGAACGTGCCCGAGGTGGGCTTCGGCCTTGGCCAGTATCTGCGCCATGTCGAGGCGCCGGACAGCTATCGCATCCCCGACCCCGACGGTCAGCGCTTTGCCGCAGGGGTCGAGGCCGCCATCGCTGATCTGGAACGCTCAGGCATCGGTTTCGCCGCGCTGATCGTCTGCCCGTTGTTCCTGAACGAGGGCTTCCCGACGCAAGGCCAGGGCTGGCTGCGTCCGGCGGCCGAGGCCGTGCGCCGCGCGGGGGGCCTTCTGATCTGCGACGAGGTGCAGTCCGGTTTCGGCCGGTCGGGCAGCCATTTCTGGGCGCATCAGCGGCAGGGCGTGGTGCCGGATGTGGTGACGATGGGCAAGCCGATGGGCAACGGCCACCCGGTCGCGGGCCTTGTGACAAGCCCAGAGATCATGGCGCGCTTTCGCGGGTCGTTCCGCTATTTCAACACCTTCGGCGGCAACCCGGTGTCCTGCGCGGCGGCCATGGCCGTGCTGGACGAATTGCAGGAGCGGAACCTGCAAGCCAACGCCGCCCGCATCGGCCTACTGGCGCAGCGGCGGCTGGGCGAACTGGCCGCGAAATACCCGGTGATCGGCGATGTGCGGCAATCGGGCATGGTCTTTGGCGCGGAATTCGTGCTGGATCGCCAGACGAAGGCCCCCGCCTCGGCCTATGCCGACCGGGTAGTGAACCGGCTGCGCCAGCGTGGGATCCTCTTGTCGAAGCTCGGGCGGCACAGGAACACGCTGAAGATCCGCCCGCCGATGCCCTTCGGAGAAGAGCATCTGGACCTGTTGATCGCCACGCTGGACGAGGTCCTGGCCGAAACCCCGGTGGCGGCATGACCGATCCGGTCAGCGAGGCTCTGGCGCTCTGGGGCCTTCCGGCCGGAGACTGCACCTTTGTCGCCGGGCGCGAGAACCGGGTCTGGCGGGTCAGGACGCCGGGCGGCGACTACGCGATGCGGCTGCGCCGGCCGGGCTATCGCGACGCGGCCGAGCTTCGGTCGGAACTCGACTGGCTGGCGGCGCTGGACCGGGCGGGGATGCAGGTGCCGCGCCCCCTGCCCTCGCGCCACGGGCGGCTGCTCGAACGACTGGGCGAGGGCTTTGCCGATGTGCTGGGCTGGCTGCCCGGCAGCCCCTTGGGGCAAAGCCGGAGGCCGCTGGAGCTGGAGGACCGGACGGGGACATTCCGCGCGCTTGGCGCCGAGATCGCCAGGCTGCACCTGGTCTGCGATGCCTGGACGCCGCCGCCCGGCTTTCGCCGCTGCCGCTGGGACGCAGAGGGGCTGGTCGGCGAGGCCCCGGTCTGGGGCCGGTTCTGGGACAACCCGACACTCGACACGCCCACCCGCGCCCTGTTCCTTCGCCTGCGCGACGCGGCGCGGGAAAGGCTCGCCGGGGCCGCGCCGGATTTCGGCCTGATCCATGCCGATCTGGTGCGGGAGAACCTGCTGCTGGACGGCGCCACGATTCGCCTGATCGACTTCGACGACGGCGGTTACGGCTATCGGCTGTTCGACCTGGCCACGGTGCTGCTCAAATCCATGGACGAGCCCGACTACCCCGCCCTGCGCGCGGCCCTGATCGCGGGCTATCAGGGGCGGCGGCCGCTCGACCTGTCGCATCTGGACCTGTTCATCGCCCTGCGCGCGCTGACCTACGTCGGCTGGATCGTGCCGCGCATGGCCGAACCCGGCGGGGCCGTGCGCAACGCGCGCTTCGTGGCCGAGGCGCGGGCGCTGTGCGCGGACTGGCTACAGGATCACAGGGTTCTCACGGGGGGAGGTGAGGCATGACGAAATGCATCCTGGTCATCGGCACATTCGACACCAAGGCGGACGAGCTCGACTATCTGATCGGCCGGATCCGCGCCCAGGGCGGCGCGGTCCTGGCGATGGATGTCAGCATCCTCGGCGAGGCGAGGATCCCGGTCGAGGTCGGCAAGCACGAGGTCGCGGCTGCGGCGGGCGAGACGATCGAGGGCCTGATCGCGCTGGGCGAGGAAGGCGAGGCCTTCGCCCGGATGAGCGCGGGGGCCGCGGCCCTGACCCGGCGGCTATACGACGCGGGGCGCTTTCACGGCATGATCGCGCTGGGGGGCACGATGGGCACCGACCTCGCGCTCGACTGCGCGCAGGCGTTGCCGCTGGGGGTGCCGAAATACATCGTCTCGACGGTGGCGGGCTCTCCCCTCATTGCGCCGGACCGGATGGCGGCGGATGTGCAGTTCATCCTCTGGGCCGGGGGGCTGTACGGGCTGAACCCACTCTGCAAGTCCTCGCTCAGCCAGGCGGCGGGGGCGGTGCTGGGGGCGGCAGAGGCAGTGGAGCCGCCCGCCTTCGACCGGCCCCTGATCGGGATGACCTCGCTGGGGTCTTCCTGCCTGAAATACATGAAGCGCCTGCACCCCGAACTGACCCGGCGCGGTTATGACATCGCGGTGTTCCACACCACCGGCATGGGCGGCATGGCCTTCGAGCGGCTGGCCGCCGAGGGCCATTTCGCCTGCGTGATGGATTTCTCGGTGCAGGAGTTCGTTAACGCACAGGGCGGCTCGCTGGTCAGCGCCGGTGCCGACCGGCTGACCGGCGCGGGCCGCAGCGGCACGCCGCAGATGGTTGCGCCGGGTGCGGCCGACATCCTGGACTTCGCCGGCTGGCAGGACTTCCCCGAACGGTTCCGCGACCGTCCGTTCCACGTCCACAACCGCCTGATCAAGAGCGTGGCCTTCACCCCCGAGGAACGCCGCGACCTGGCCCGCGCCATGGCCGACCGTCTGGCCGGGGCGAAGGGGCCGACCCATGTCTTCCTGCCCGCAGGCGGTATCGAGGAATGGGACCGCACCGGCGAGGCCGCGCATGACCCCGAGGGCCTGGCCGCCTTCACCGAGGCCGCCGAGGCCGCCCTGCGCGGGCGGGTGGATCTGACCGTGCTCGACTGCCACATCAACGATGCCGCCTTCTGCGATGCGGTGCTGGCCCAGCTGGATGCCTGGGTGGCGGCGGGCATCGTGCCCCCCGGAAAGGCCGCGGCATGACCGGACGTTTTGCGGGCAAGGTGGCGCTGGTCTCGGGCGGCGGCACCGGGATCGGGGCGGCGACCGCCCGGCGGCTGGCCGGCGAGGGCGCGCGGGTCGTGGTGATGGGGCGCAGGCAGGCGCAACTGGAGGCCGTCGCCGGCCCGATCGGCGCGGCGGTCTGCATGGGCGACGCCGCAGATCAGGCCGGGGCAGAGGCAGCGGTGGCACTCGCGTGCGAGCGGTTCGGCGGGCTGGATGTCGTCGTCGCCAATGCCGGCGGCCACGGCTTTGCCACGCTGGCCGAGACCTCGGACGCCGACTGGGACGCCGCGCGCCGGGCCAACCTGGACACGGCGGTGATCCTGTTGCGCGCGGCACTGCCGGAACTGATCCACCGCCGGGGCGCGATTGCCGTCACCGCCTCGATCGCCAGCCTTGCCGCCCCGGCGGGCGCCTTCGGCTATACCGTCGCCAAGCATGCCCAGATCGGTCTGGTCCGGTCCATCGCACGGGATTTCGGGCGGCAGGGGGTGCGCTGCAACGCGGTCTGTCCCGGCTGGGTCACGACCGAGATGGCAGATGCCGAGATGGACGAGCTTTGCGCCCGGCAGGGTCTGGCCAGCCGCGAGGCAGCCTATGCGCTGGTCACGCGCGACGTGCCCATGGGGCGCCCGGCACATCCCGACGAGGTGGCGGCGGCGATCGCCTTCCTCTGCTCCTCCGACGCCGCGATGATTACCGGCGCGGTGCTGACAGTGGACGGCGGCTCGACCGTCGTCGATGTCCCGACGCTGGCCTTCGGCTGAACGCGACGGCCGCGCTATTTCCGGGTCAGCGCAAAGACGCCCGACCCCACTACCAGTGCAGCGCCGATCCAGGTGGCCAGGTCGGGTCGTTCGCCAAACAGGGCCATGGCAAGCACCATGGCGAAGAGGAGCCGCGTATAGCGGAACGGGGTGACGGCCGAGACCTCTCCGGTCCGCATGGCGTAGGTCAGGGCATGGTAGCCTGCCATGCCGAAGACGGTGCCGGCGGCCAGCCGGGCGAGGTCGGCGGGGCCGGGCAACCGCGCCCCGCCACCGACCACCAACAGGATTGCGCCGGCGATGGCAAGCATGGCAAAGCCCAGCGCGCCAAGCTGGCGGTTCGAAAGGCCCTTCGGTGCCGCGCGGGTCGCGAGATCCCGGCCGGCAAAGCCCAGAAGCCCGACCACGGCCAGCAGCGACAGCGCCGAGAAATCCGCTCCCGGTCGCAGGATGACCAGCACGCCCGCAAAGCCCACCAGAACCGCCAGCCAGCGGAAGAGGCCAACCCTTTCGCCAAAGACCAGCGCCGCCCCGGCGACAACGACCAGCGGCGTGGCCTGCAGGATCGCCGAGGTCGTGGACAGAGCGGTCAGGGTGATGGCAAGGCCGTAGAACAGCCGCCCGGTGATCTCGAACCCGCTGCGGATCAGCATGGGGCGCGACAGGAAGGCGGCGGGCAAGACCGGCTCGGCCTGCCGCGCGGCCATGGCGGCAAAGACCATCATGCCCGCCAGCCCGATGGTCAGCAGGACCTGGCCCAGCGGCAGGCTCTGGGCGGCAGCCTTGACGAACACGTCCTCGACGGCGAAGCCGGCCATGGAGGCGGTCATGTAAAGCGCGCCACGCTGGTTGTCGGTCAGCGACACGAAAGCCTCACCGCGCGCCCCAGGTGTCGGACAGCCGGTAGCCCTCGGGCCAGGGATCGGAGGGATCCAGCATGTGCTGATGCGTGCCCGTGATCCAGGCACGGCCCGAAATCTCGGGCAGGATCGCGTCAAGATCGCCCGCCTTCGCCGCCCCGACGATCCGTCCCTCGAACTGCCCGCCGATCAGCGAGTGCGCGTGCAGGATCTCTCCCGCCCCGATCTGCCCGCGTGCCGCCAGGATCGCCAGCCGCGCCGAAACGGCCGTTCCGGTGGGCGAGCGGTCGATCTTGCCTGGCCGGACCGAGACGGCATGCCGCGTCTCCCAGCCGTCGGCGACGCGGGTCAGCGGCCCGGCGAAGAGGCAGAACGAAAAGTGCCGCCAGTCCGGGTTCTCGGGGTGATGGAAACCCAGCTGTTCATCGGCGGCCGCAGTGATCTGGACCCCCAGTCTCGCCATGGCATGGGCCTCCTCGGGCGCGAGAGAAAAGCCCAGGGCAGCCGCGTCCACCACGACGAAACTGTCGCCGCCATAGGCCACGTCCACCGTCAGTCGGCCCGGTCCCGGAACCTCCAGCGGCACGCCCAGGCGGTCGGCGAAGCTGGGCAGGTTCCGCACATGGATCCGCTCGGCCTTGCCGTCCCGGCAATCCGCGCGCACCCTCACCAGCCCGCCTGGTGCCTCAAGGACCAACTCGGTCACCGGTTCGGTCATCGGGATGATCCCGCTGTCCAAGAGGACCGTCGCCACGCAGATCGCGTTCGAGCCGGACATTGGCGGGTTGTCCTCGGGCTCCATGATGATGAAGCCCATCTGCGCGCGCGGGTCCTTGGGCGGGACGAGGAGGTTCACATGCCGGAACACCCCGCCGCGGGGTTCGTTCAGGACGAAGTTGCGCAGGGTCTGGTCGCGCCACAAGGTCTCGCGCATCTCCCACAGGGTCGCACCGGGGGGCGGGGCGACACCGCCCACGATCACGTCGCCGACCTCGCCTTCGGCGTGGGCGGAAATGACGTGGATTGTCCTGGATGTGCGCATCGGGGTCTCCTGAGCGGGCAAGGTGCGCTGGCGATGCAGAAATGACAAGCGCCCGCCAAGTCGGCCGGGGCGCAAATCTTTTCGAAAAGATTTGCAAATTCCTTCGAAGGAATTTGGCCTCAGATCAGCCCGGCGTGCTTCATCGCCGCCTTGATCTTCGCCTTGGTGCCATCGGTCAGCCCGACCAGCGGCAGGCGCACCTCTTCCGAGCAGAGTCCCAGCACCGACAGCGCATATTTCGCGCCCACAAGCCCCGGCTCGATGAAGATCGCCTCGTGCAGCGGCATCAGGCGGTCCTGATACTCCAGCGCCTTTGCGTAGTCGCCGCGCAGGGTGGCTTCCTGGAACTCGGCGCAAAGCTTCGGCGCCACGTTCGCGGTGACGCTGATGCAGCCCACCCCGCCATGCGCGTTGAAGCCCAGCGCGGTCGCGTCCTCGCCCGACAGCTGGATGAAATCCTTGCCACAGGCGGCGCGCTGCTGGCTGACGCGCTCGATCTTGCCGGTCGCGTCCTTGACCCCGATGATCCGCGGCAGTTTCGCCAGTTGGCCCATCGTGTCGGGCGTCATGTCGATCACCGACCGGCCGGGGATGTTGTAGATGATGATCGGCAGGGTGCAGCAGTCGTGCAGCGCGGTGTAATGCGCGATCAGTCCGGCCTGGGTCGGCTTGTTGTAATAGGGCGTCACGACCAGCGCCGCGGTGGCCCCCACCTTCTCGGCGTGGCGGATCAGGCTGATGCCCTCGACCGTGTTGTTCGACCCCGCCCCGGCGATCACCGGCACGCGGCCGGCGGCGATGGTGACGACCTCTTCGATCACCCGCTGGTGCTCGGCATGGCTCAGCGTCGGGCTTTCGCCCGTCGTCCCCACCGGCACCAGCCCGTGCGAGCCTTCGGCGATGTGCCAATCCACAAGTTTCTTCAGCGTCACCAGATCCAGCTCGCCGTTCTTGAACGGCGTCACCAGGGCAGGAAGGGACCCTCTGATCATGACGCTTCTCCTATGATGGGCGGGATTGCCCTGACAGACGGCACCTGTCTTAGCCGGTGGCCGGACCGAAGCCAAGTCTTGCCGCTAACGCAGTCGTGGGTTGTCGGCCGGCGCCGTGTCAGGCAGATTCAGGCTCATGAGCAGGAAAAAGACGATCCGGGCGCTGGCGCTGGCCTTGGCCATGCTTGTGCAAACGGCAACGGCAGATACAACCCAGGCGATGCGGACGGCGCTGGAGCTGGCTGCGGCCAAGGATTTCGACGGCGCGTTGGCCGTGGCACCCTCTGGCGTCGGGCGGGACGTGATCGACTGGCAGCGCCTGCGCGCCGGCGAGGGGCGGCTGGGCGATTACGAATCCTTCCTGCAACGCCGCCCGGACTGGCCCGGCCTGCCCCTTCTGCGCGAGAAGGGCGAAGAGGCGGTGGCCCGCTCCACCGACCCGGCCCGCGTGATCGCCTGGTTCGAGGCCGGCCCCCCGAGAACCGGCAAGGGTGCCATCGCCTACGTCCGCGCGTTGCTCGCCACCGGCCGCGCGGCGGATGCCGAGACCGAGGCGATGCGGGCCTGGTCCAGCCTTCCCTTCTCGGCCGAGGAGGAGAAGGAGATGATCGGCCTTGCCCCGGACGGGGTGGGCTTTGTCCATGAACTGCGCCTGGACACGCTCTTGTGGGAGGGCCGCGCGAAGGAAGCCGAGCGCATGCTGCCCCGGGTCTCGCAGGATCTGCAGGTCCTCGCCCGCGCCCGGCTGGCCCTGCAGGCGGGAAGCAAGGGCGTGACCGGGCTGATCGAGGCGGTGCCCAAGACCAGGGCCGGAGATGCGGGCCTGGCCCATGACCGGTTCATCTGGCGGATGAAGAAGGACCTCTATGACGAGGCGACCGAACTGATCCTTGAACGGTCCAAATCCGCGGAAAGCCTGGGGCGGCCGCAGGCCTGGGCCGAGCGGCGGGCTCTGCTGGCACGGTGGCTGATGCGGCAGGGGCGCGCCAGGGAAGCCTACCGGGTGGCCGCGAACCATCACCTGCCCACCGACACCGGCGCCTCGGCCTATGCCGATCTGGAGTTTCTGGCGGGCTTCATCGCGCTGCGGCGGCTGAACGATCCGGCCACGGCCGAAAAGCACTTCCGGCATCTCCTGGCGGGGGTCTCGACGCCGATCAGCCTTGCGCGGGCGCATTACTGGATCGGACGGGCCGAAGAGGCGGCTGGCAAGGACGGCTTGGGCAGCTATCGGGCGGCCGCTGCACATCAGACTGCCTTCTACGGCCTTCTGGCCGCCGAACGGCTGGGGCTCAAGCTGGACGAAGGTCTGCTGCGCAAGCCTGCCACCCCGGACTGGCGCGGGGCAGGGTTCACGCAGTCCTCGGTGCTTGCCGCGGCCGAGATCCTGCGCAAGGCGGGGGACAGGACGCTGGCCAAGCGCTTCCTTCTGCACCTTGGCGAAAGCCAGGACGCGACCGGCCTTGCCCAGATGGCCGACATGGCGCTGTCCTGGGGCGATCCGCACCTGGCGCTGCTGATCGCCAAGGCGGGGGCCGAACGAGGATTGATCCTGCCGCATGCCTACTATCCGATCCCCGACTTCGTGCCGGACGGGCTCAAGGTCAGCCGCGCGCTGGCGCTGTCGATCGCGCGACGGGAGTCAGAGTTCGACCCGGCCGCCCGGTCCTCGGCCGACGCGCGCGGGCTGATGCAGGTGCTGCCGGGAACGGCAAAGCTGATGGCGGGAAAGCTGGGCAAGGATTTCGATGCCGGCAAGCTGATCTCGGACCCGGCGTACAACGTCACCATGGGCGCAGCCTACCTGGCCGAGATGGCCGCCGAGTTCGGCCCCTCGATCGCGCTGATCGCCTCGGGCTACAACGCGGGCCCCGGCCGTCCCCGGCGCTGGATCGGCGAATTCGGCGACCCCCGGCGCCCTGATGTCGATGTGGTGGACTGGGTGGAAACCATCCCCTTCGCCGAGACGCGGACCTATGTGATGCGGGTGGCGGAAGGTGTGGTGATCTACCGCGCCAAGCTGAAGGGCGCGGCCGGACCGGTCCGGATCACGCAGGAGCTGAAGGGCTGACCTTCAGCGCCAAACGTCGTCGGCAGAGAAACCTTGCGCGGGTAGCTACTGGTGACGGCGGTTTTCCAGTTGCGCCAGCCGCACCTGCCGCAGCGCCTCGACCAGAAGCGCGGTCAGTAGGCCAAAGCTGAGAAAGCCGTTCACCGCCGACATCACGGCAAGGATGCGCCATTCCGTCGAGGGGACCACATCTCCAAGGCCCAGGGTGGTGAAGGACTCCATCGCGTAGTAGACAGCCTCTTCCAGCGTCGCGAAGGCACCCAGCCGGTGCAGTGTGGCGGCCCAGCTCCAGACGCCGACCGTGACGATGGCCAGCACCCAGATGCCGACGCCGATCAGCAGGACCAAAAGCTTCGGCCGCTGCGGCTCGGCGATCAGCCAGGGATGGGCGCGGCGAAAGCCGACCTCCAACAGCAGGGCCGCGATCGCCATGACCACGAGGTTGGAGATGAGCAGCCCGGTTCCAAGCACGATCTGAATGAACATGATGCCCCTTCTGGACTAAGCTGCAAGCAACGCTTATCTCACCGCGATCATGGTGGCAAAGTCCGATCCCAACTCCAGGCTGATCGCCGAGAACCGGCGCGCGCGGTTCGATTACCATATCGAAAGCGATCTGGAGGCCGGGATCATTCTGCTCGGCTCCGAGGTGAAAAGCCTCCGCCAGGGCGGGGCGAACATCGCCGAGAGCTATGCCTCGGTGGAAGGCGGAGAGCTCTGGCTCATCAATGGCTACATCGCGCCCTATCTTCAGGCCAAGACCTTCGGGCACGAGGAACGGCGGCGGCGCAAGCTTCTGGTGTCGAGGAAGGAACTCGGCCGGTTGTGGTCGGCGGTGGGGAGAGAGGGCATGACCATCGTGCCGATGAAGATGTATTTCAACGACCGTGGCATCGTGAAGCTGAAGCTGGGCATCGCGAAGGGCAAGAAGCTGGCCGACAAGCGCGAGACCAGCGCCAAGCGCGACTGGGATCGCCAGAAGGCGCGGCTGCTGAAACAGAACAGCCGCGACTGACCTTTCACAAACCACACATTTCTTGCCGGATTCGCCGCTTTCTGGCAGGGTTCCCATCACCGGACAGAACGTCCGGGATGAAAACCGGGCACACCCGGTATGGGAACCGGTAACAGAGGGAAGGTAACGGTATGGGTATGGACCTGATCATCCAGATCATTGCGGGGCTGGTCGGCGGTAACGCCGCTGGCGCAGGGCTGAAGAATCTCAGCCTCGGCACCGCCGGCAACTCGGTCGCCGGCGCGGTCGGTGGCGGGCTCGGCGGCGTGCTGATGGGCATGCTCGGCGGTGACGCTGGCGCGGCTGCCGGGGCTGCGATGCAGGGCCTCGACATCGGCGCCATCGTCCAGTCCGTCGCCGGCGGCGGCATCGGCGGTGCCGTGCTGACGGCGATCGTCGGCATCCTGAAGAAGGCGCTGGTGAAGTAATCACCCTGGCGCGGGGGCGCTTTCGTCCCCGCGCCGCTTGCACCGCCCCCTGCGCCATGGGTATATCCCGAGGGACGCTCGGGAGGCCGCACATGACCCCATCGCCGCAGGACGACCCACGGACACTTGTCTCCACCGACTGGCTGGCAAGGCACCTGCGCGACCCCGACCTGCGGGTGCTGGACGCCAGCTGGTATCTGCCCGACCAGAACCGGGACGCCAGGGCCGAATATGCCGCAGCCCACATCCCCGGCGCGCGGTTCTTCGACATCGACGAGATCTCCGACCAGCGATCGTCGCTGCCGCACATGGCCCCCCCGCCGGAGAAGTTCATCAGCCGGATGCGGGCGATGGGCGTGGGCGACGGCCATCAGGTCGTGATCTATGACGGCGCCGGCATCTTCAGTGCCGCCCGAGTCTGGTGGACCTTCCGGCTGATGGGCAAGACCGATGTCGCGGTGCTGGACGGCGGCTTTCCCAAATGGCTGGCCGAAGGGCGCGAGACCGAGGACATGCCCCCGGTGATCCGCGACCGGCACATGACGGTCAGCCGGCAGAACCATCTCGTGAAGGACGTGACCCAGGTCGCCCATGCGGCAAAGCTGGGCGAGGCCGAAATCCTTGACGCCCGCTCTGCCGCCCGCTTTCGAGGCGAGGCGCCGGAACCGCGGCCCGGCCTGCGGGCAGGGCATATCCCGGGGTCCAAGAACCTGCCCTTCTCGGACGTGCTGAACGCCGACGGCACGATGAAGTCTCCGCCCGACCTGCGCGCGGTTTTCGAGGCTGCGGGCATCGATCTGAAGAAGCCGGTGATCACCACTTGCGGCTCGGGCGTCACGGCGGCGGTCCTGTCGCTTGCTCTGGAGCGGATCGGGCACCGGAACCATGCGCTCTACGATGGCTCCTGGGCGGAATGGGGCATGTATGACGACCTGCGGGTGGCAACAGGGCCCTGAAACCTGACAGCGACAGGCGGGAACCGGTTTTCGCGACCGGCAGGCGAGCGCCCCCCTTCCCTTCTTGCCGAAGCCTGCGGCTTGTGGCACTGGGCTGCCGTCCAGAACCCCGGGAACTCCCATGCTCGAAACGCTTCAGCCCCAGCCGCAGGACAAGATCCTTGCCCTCATCGCCATGTTCCGGGACGATCCCCGGTCCACGAAGATCGACCTTGGCGTCGGCGTCTACAAGGACGCGACCGGCCTGACCCCGGTGATGCGCGCGGTCAAGGCGGCCGAGAAGAAGCTGTGGGAGGTGGAGACCACCAAGACCTACACCGGTCTTGCCGGGGAACCCGCCTACAACGCGGCGCTTGTGACGATGATCCTCGGGCCGGGCTTTGCCGACCGGGCCGCGTCCGTCGCCACCCCTGGCGGGACCGGCGCGATCCGTCAGGCGCTGGAACTGATCCGCATGGCGAACCCGCGGGCGCGGGTCTGGATGTCTGCCCCCACCTGGCCGAACCATCCGTCCATCGTGAAGTATCTGGGGATGACGGGTGTCGAGTATCGCTATTTCGATGTCGCCACCTCTGGCATCGACTTTGCCGGCCTGATGACTGACCTGGAAGGCGTGGCCGCGGGCGACGCGGTCCTTCTGCACGGCTGCTGCCACAACCCGACGGGTGCCAACCTTTCGCCCGACCAGTGGGACAGGGTGATCGCGCTTCTGCAACGGAAAGGCGCGGTTCCCTTCGTCGATCTCGCCTACCAGGGCTTCGGCGACGGGCTGGAGGAGGACGCCGAGGCCACCCGCAAGATCGCAGCCAGCTTTCCCGAAGTGCTGATCGCCGCCTCTTGCAGCAAGAACTTCGGCATCTACCGCGAACGCACCGGCATCCTGATCGCGCTGACCTCGCCCGACCGCAAGGCGGTAGTGCAGGGCAACCTCAACTTCCTGAACCGGCAGAACTACAGCTTCCCGCCCGACCACGGCGCGCGGCTGGTGACGATGATCCTTGAGGACGCCGCGCTGACCGCAGACTGGAAGGCGGAACTGGAAGACGTCCGCCAGAACATGCTGGGCCTGCGCAAGGCTCTGGCCGACGAGCTGCGCCGGGCGACCAATTCGGGCCGCTTCGACTTTATCGCCCGGCACCGCGGCATGTTCAGCCGCCTAGGCCTGACCGAGGCGCAGGTGACCCGCCTGCGCGAGGAACACGGCATCTATATGGTCGGTGACAGCCGGATCAACATCGCCGGGCTGAACGCGCAGACTGTGCCGGTCCTGGCCGCCGCCATCGCGCAGGTCATCTGACACCCCTGCTGGCCGTCGTCCTGTCCCTGGCAGCGGCGGCGGCCTTGGCGGCCTCGGCCATGTTCATCGATTCTGTCTCGGGCCTGGTCGGCCCCTTGCAGCTGTCGCGCTGGCTGTGATCGGACCAAGGCAGGACAAAGACGCGCGGCCCCGAAACGCGTGTGGATCGGGTTTTTCCTCGGTCTTCTGACATCCTTCGTGCTGGCGTTGAAAAGCCTGTTTGCACGCCCCGCCATGATGGCCCGCCCTGCGGCCCGCCGCCCCGCCCTCGCAGCCCGAGGTCCGGCAGATCGGCCTGTCGGCGCTGGCCGGAATGGTGATCGGCATGTCCTTGCTGATGGCGGCGCTAGCACGGGGGGATGTGGGGATCGTGACCACGCTGTCCTAGACCACGTCGATCCTGATCCTGCCGATGGTCTGGGTCATCCAGCGCCGGGTGCCGGGAGTGCTGGCCTGGGTGGGCGCAGGGCTGGCGGTCGAAGGAACGGCGCTGATCGGCCAGCCAGGCTGAAAATCGGCTACTGCGGTGCAGCGGGACAGATTTCGTCGATTTTCTCCCTATTTGCAGCAAATTCAGTTGTTATAGTGGTTCTCGATAAAGAGCCGTGTCAGGAACGTTACAAGAATGCCGACGACATTCAATGTGTTCCAGCTGGGGGTCCTGCCCTCCATCGACCCCACCGAGGGCAACCAGACGGCCGAGAACGCCGGCGCGCTGGTCGGCCTGACCTTCGGCGCGCCGGGCACGCCGCTGCTGAACACGGCCGCGGTCTTCTCGCCGGGCTCATTCGCGGGCGGCACGGCTACCGCCTACGATATGAACAACAGCCTGTCGAACGATACTTTCAGCATCAACGGCGGCCCGCTGCAGACCTTTGACGGCACGTCGATCTACAACGCAACCATCACCTACCTTGACGGCACGACAGCCACGATCACGGCCGTCATCTTCCAGGACACGGCGGGGAACACCTACTGGGCGCCGGAGATCCTTGCCAATGCCGACCAGACGGTCATGGAGGCCAAGCCGATCCGGTCGCTGACGCTCGACAGTCTGAGCGGGGATACCTTCTCGGGCTTGGCGTCAGACCGTCAACCCTGGAACTACCTGATCTGCTATGTCCGCGGCACGCATATCCTGACCCCTGCGGGCGAGGTCCGGGTCGAGGATCTGCGCCCCGGCGATCTGGTCGTCACACGCGACAACGGTCCCCGGCCGATCCGCTGGATCGGGTGCAGCACGGCGCCGGCGGACGGAAAGCTCGCGCCGATCCGGATCGCGCGCGGCGCGCTGGGACGCGGCCTGCCGCATCGCGCCCTCATGGTCTCGCGCCAGCACCGGATGCTGTTGCGCAGCCCGGTCGTGGAACGCATGTTCGGCTCACCGGAGGTTCTGGTGCCGGCCGTCAAGCTCTTGGGCCTGCACGGGATCGAACAGATCGCCTCGGGCGGCGAGGTGGACTATTTCCACCTGCTGACCGACCGGCACGAGATCATCTTTGCCGAAGGCGCCCCCAGCGAGACGCTGCTGACCGGCCCCGGTGCGAGACAGGCGATCGGGCCCGAGGGTGTGGAAGAGATCGAGACGCTGTTCCCCGGCCTGATCGACGAAGTCACGACCCCCGCCCGCAAGGTGGTGCGCGACGCGCGGGTCGAACGGCTGATCGAGCGTCACGCCAAACACCACATGAGCTTTGTCTAGCGAGACGCGCCGTTTGGCCCGATAACGGACCGGGGGCTACCGCACGGCGGCATGGCTCTGGGTGCAAGCGTCAGGGGGGCAGAGATGGCGAAGGCGGGACAGCGGATCACGGCCGAGGCGGCGGCCGCGCTGGTGACATCGGGCATGTGGCTCGACTACGGCGCGGTGCTGGGTCAGTCGGACGCATTCGACGAGGCTCTGGCTGCCCGGTTGGGGCAGGTGACGGACCTGCGTTTCCGTTCGGTCCTGACTGCCCGTCCCCGCGCGGTGCTGGAGGCGGACCCGGACGGGAAACACATCCATTGGTTCTCAACCCATTTCTCGGGCTACGACCGCCGGAAGCACGACGCCGGGATGGCGCATTACCTGCCGGTGAACCTGGGCGAGGTCCCCGACTATTACCGCCGCTTCATCGACCCGCCGGACGTCGTGGTCTTCAAGACCGCCCCGATGGACGAGAGGGGCTACTTCAACTTCGGCCCGAATACGCTGTGGATGCGGGCGCTGGTGGAACGCGGCAAGGTGGTGATCGTCGAGGAGACGCCGACCCTGCCCTATGTGATGGGTGATGGAACCGGGGTGCATGTGTCCGAGGTCGATTACATCATCCCCGGCCACGACCGCCCGATGGCGGAGCTGCCGAAGGCCCCGGCGACCGAGGTCGACAAGGCCGTCGCCCGGCTGATTGCGGCCGAGGTGGAGGATGGGTCCTGCCTGCAGATCGGGATCGGGGGGATGCCGAATGCTGTCTGTTCGCTGCTGGCGGAAAGCCCGGTTTCAGATCTGGGCATCCACACCGAGATGATGACCGACGGGATCGTGGATCTCTACCGCGCCGGGCGGATCACCGGCGCGAGAAAGCAGCTGAACCCGGGCAAGATGGTCTGCACCTTCGCGCTGGGGGCGCAGTATCTGTACGACTTCATCGACCGGAATCCTGAGGTGGAGTTCCACCCGGTGGACTATACCAACCTGCCGCACAACATCATGCGGAACGACAAGGTGGTGTCGATCAACAACACCACCCAGATCGACCTGCAGGGTCAGGCGGCGTCCGAGACCGACGGGTTCCGGCATATCTCGGGCACCGGCGGACAGTTGCAGTTCGTGCGGGGGGCCTATGGGTCGAGGGGCGGGAAAAGCTTCATGTGCCTCGCCTCGACCTACGAAAAGCGGGGCGAGAGGAAGAGCCGGATCGTGACGGCGCTGACCCGGGGGAACGTGGTGACGACGCCCCGGACCGACATGATGTATGTGGTGACGGAATACGGGATGGTGAACCTGAAAGGCCGCTCGATCGCCGAGCGGGCGCGGGCGTTGATTTCCATTGCCCACCCGGATTTCCGCGAGGGGCTGGAGCGGGATGCCTATGAACACCGGCTGATCCCGCGGGGGTTCTTCTGAGTTGTGTCCACGGTGGACAGATCGTCAGAACCGTTTTCAATCAATGGCTTGACGATTTTCGTTCAGGATTTCTTAACGCCTTGCAGATCGGGGCGGCTTACAGATCGAGCGCCTTGCGGCGCGAAGGCCTTTTGTCTCGCCGTTTTGCGTGAAGGACGCAACACGGCTCGGGGTTTGCCTCCTTCGGAGATATTTCCGGAAAGGAAAGACCAAACGGGGATGCAGGCGTCATCGGGATGACACTGGCCTCGGCGCGGGATCCGGGTGCCGGTTTGCCTGCCGGGCCGCAGTCAGCCCTGCCGCAGCGATCCGTGCCATGCAGCTGAAGCCCAGCGCGTCAGAAGGCCCGCGGGGAAACGTCCCGCGGGCCGCCCTGGATACCTGCGGCAGACCGGGATGAGGGGTCTGCCGCAGGATCCTGTCTTACGAATGGTAGGCCTGTTCGCCGTGGCTGGTGAGGTCGAGGCCCTGACGTTCGGTGTCGTTGTCGACCCGCAGACCCATGGTCATGTCCACCAGCTTGTAGGCGATGAAGGACACGACGCCGGACCAGACGATGGTGATCAGCACGCCCTCGATCTGGATCCAGAGCTGGGCCATCATCGCATAGTCGTCGCCCTTGACGCCGCCGAAAGCCGCAGCCGAGAACACCCCGGTCAGCACCGCGCCGACGATCCCGGCGACGCCGTGGATGCCGAACACGTCAAGACTGTCGTCATATTTCAGCTTCAGCTTCACCACGGTGACGAAGAAGTAGCTGGCAAGCGTTGCAAGCAAGCCAAGGAGGATAGCGCCCATCGGACCGATGGTGCCGCAGGCCGGGGTGATGGCGACAAGGCCGGTGATCATGCCCGAGGCCGCGCCCAGCATCGATGCCTTGCCGCGGGCCATGCCTTCGATCGCGCACCAGGCCAGCGTCGCGGCAGCGGTGCAGATGAAGGTGTTGATCATGGCCAGCGTCGCGCCGCCGTTCGCCTCGAGGTTCGAGCCGACGTTGAAGCCGAACCAGCCGACCCACAGCATCGAGGCGCCGATCATGGTCATGACCATCGAGTGCGGTGCCATGTTGTCCTTGCCGTAGCCGAGGCGCGGGCCGATCACGATGGCCCCGACCAGCGCCGCGATGCCTGCGTTGATGTGGACCACGGTGCCACCGGCGAAGTCGATGGCACCCTTGCCGTAGAGGTAGCCGCTGGCATCCCAGACCATGTGGGCGATCGGAAAGTAGGAGAAGGTGCCCCAGAGGACCGAGAACACCAGGACGGACTTGAACTTCACCCGTTCGGCGAAGGCGCCGATGACCAGCGCCGGCGTGATCGCCGCAAAGGTCATCTGGAAGGCGATGAACAGGTATTCCGGGATGACGTAGCCTGCGCTGAAGGTCGCGGCCATGCTGTCGGCGTTCACGCCCGCCAGGAACAGCTTGGCCGTGCCGCCCCACCAGGGCGAGGTCGAGCCGCCGAAGGCGAAGGAATAGCCGTAGATCACCCAGACCAGCATCATCACGCAGGCGATGACCGTGGTCTGCATCAGGATCGACAGCATGTTCTTCTGCCGCACGAGGCCGCCGTAGAACAGCGCGAGGCCCGGGATGGTCATGAACAGGACGAGGACGGTCGAGATCATCATCCAGCTGACGTCGCCCTTGTCCATGACCGGGGCGACTTCCGCGGCGACCTCGGCGGCGGCTTCGGTCGCCTCGGCCGTAGCCTCCTGCGCCCAGGCGGGCAGGCTGGCAATGAGCGCGGCAGACAGCGCGCCAAGGCCTGCGATTTTGTTTTGGATTGTCATTTCAGGTGTTCCCCTCTTCCCCGCCGTTCACAGCGCGTCGTCATCGGTTTCGCCGGTGCGCACCCGCACGGCGTGTTCTACGTCCAGGACAAAAATCTTTCCGTCGCCGATCTTGTCGGTCCTGGCGGTGGTCCGGATGGTGGCCACCACCTGGTCGGCCAGCGCATCCGAGACCACGATTTCCAGCCGGACCTTCGGCACGAAGTTCACGGCATATTCCGCCCCGCGATAGATCTCGGTGTGGCCGGACTGGCTGCCGAAGCCCTTGATCTCGGTCACCATCATCCCGCGCACGCCGATGGCGGTCAGTGCCTCGCGGACCTCCTCGAGCTTGAACGGCTTGATTGCTGCAATGATGAGCTTCACGTTCTTCCCCTCTGTCTGTTGCAGGCACCCAGGGGTGGGACCTTCGACCGTCATCAGGCAGGGGAATGCTGCGTGCGCACAAGAAACAGCCGAGACTGAGACGGGGCGTTCCGGGCCACAGTGCACAATTTTTGCACTTTATCGGATTGCCGCCCAATTATTGGGCGGCTGCGGAACGCGAATCGTGGCTGGCCTGACTTCGCTTTCCGGGAAATCCGGGATATTGTGCCGCTCAAACGGGCCGGAACGGCCCAGGGTAACGATTGGCACGGGCAGGCATGGCAACAGGAAACCGGGGGCGCGGCCCCCTTGTCGCGGACAAGAGATATCCTTCGGCGCGGACGGGCGCCTCTGCCGGTGCCTCGACCGGCGGACCCAAGAAGCCTGCGCCGCCGAAAGGCCCGAAGGCTTCGCGCGGACGGAGCCGCAGCCCGCGGCCGGCCCGGCGGCATGGTCTGGTGCTGGGCCTGTTCCTCGCGGTCTGGCGGGCGATCTGGGGGCTGGCCTGGCGGATCACCGCGATCGGCGTCGTGATCTATGCCGGCATCGTCGCCTATTTCTACGCCCAATTGCCGGAGATGGAGGCCCTGGTCGACGGGCGCGCGCGCGGGTCGGTCACCATGCTGGACCGCAACGGCGAGGTCTTCGCCTGGCGGGGCGAAACCTTCGGGGGGATGGTCACCGCGGACAGCGTGTCGAAGTTCCTGCATGACGCGGTGGTGGCGACCGAGGACAAGCGGTTCTACTGGCATCTCGGGATTTCCCCGCGCGGCATTGCAAGCGCCATCCGGATCAACCTGTCCGAGGGCCGGGGCGCCTTCGAGGGCAACGGCGGCTCGACCATCACCCAGCAGACGGCCAAGCTTCTGTGCCTGGGTGTGCAGTGGGACCCCAAGGTCTGGAAGTCCGAGGCCGACTACGAGAAGGACTGCCGCCGCGGCGGGATGTGGCGCAAGATCAAGGAAGTGCCCTTCGCCATGGCGATGGAGGCGAAATATTCCAAGGAAGAGATTCTGACGATCTACCTCAACCGCGCCTATCTGGGCGCGGGGGCGCGGGGGTTCGAGGCTGCGGCGCAACGCTATTTCGGCAAGTCCTCGAAGGAGGTCAGCGCGGCCGAGGCGGCGATGCTGGCCGGGCTTCTGAAGGCGCCCTCGACCTATGCCCCGACCGCCAGCCTGGAACGGGCGCAGAACCGGGCGAACGTGGTCATCGGGCTGATGGAGGAGCAGGGCTATCTGACCAAGGCCCAGGCCGACGAGGCGCGCGCGAAGCCCGCGGTCCTGTCGAAAGCCGCCAAGCAGCGCGCCGGCGGCTATTTTGCCGACTGGGTGATGGAGACGACGCCCGACTACCTGGCGCGCGACACGACCGAGGATGTCATCATCGAGACCACGCTTGACCCCGACATCCAGCGCAAGGCGGAAGAGGCGCTGAAATGGGTGTTCGAGAACAAGGTCAAGGCCGGGTCCGAGGCGCAGGCGGCGATCGTGGTGATGAGCGCGGACGGCGCGGTGCGCGCCATGGTCGGCGGGCGCAACGTGCCGAACGCAGGCGATTTCAACCGTGCGACCCAGGCGCTGCGGCAGACCGGATCCACCTTCAAGCCATTCGTCTATGCGGTGGCGATGGATCTGGGCCGCAGCCCGATGGATTATGTCGAGGACAGCCCGATGTGCATCTACACGCCGGGCTCGGGCGACTGGTGCCCGCAGAACTATGACCGCAAGTTCAAGGGCACGATCACCCTGACCCAGGCCCTGGCCGAAAGCCGCAACATCCCGGCGGTGCGGGTGTCCGAGGCGGTGGGCCGCGATCTGGTCAAGCAGGTCGCAACGGATTTCGGCCTGGCGCAGAACTTTGCCGACGGCCCGGCGCTTGCGCTGGGGGTGTCTGAATCGACGCTGATCGACATGACCGGCGCCTTCGCGGGCATCCTGAACGGAGGCTCGGCGGTGACGCCCTTCGGGCTTCAGGCGCTGAAGCTGAAGGGCATGGACGAACCCTTGTTCGGTGCCGGCGGCGGCATCGGCGAGCGGGTGATCTCCGAGAAGGCCGCCCATGCGCTGACCTACATGATGGCCGAGGTGCTGAACGCGGGCACCGGCACCCGTGCGCGCCTGAAGGACCGCGAGGCCGCAGGCAAGACCGGCACCACGCAAAGCGCGCGCGACGCCTGGTTCGTGGGCTTCACCGCCGACTATGTGGTGGGGGTCTGGATGGGCTACGACGACAACCGCCCGCTGACCGGCGTCACCGGCGGCGGCCTGCCGGCCGAGATCTGGCACGAGGTGATGGTGCGGGTGAACGAGGGCGTCCCGCCGAAACCGCTGGTCAAGGAGATCCCCGAGTCCACCTATGCGCCGATCGGAGAAGGCGCGGGCGAAGGCGCGATCAGCGCCGAGGACGTGCCCTATTTCGACGACCCCAATGCCCCGGTCTTCAACGGCGAGTTCTACGAGGATCCGGTGACCGGCGAGAGCGTGCCGATCTACGACGGCGCCCCGCCGGTTGGCGCTGTCATGGAAGGCCCGGTCAACGACGATCTCGCCAGCCGGATCAACGATCTTCTGAGCGGGAACTGAGGCCCGCTCTCCGGGTCGCAGGTCGCAAAAGGCGCCACCTCCGGCCGGTCGCCTCTAGCGACGCCAGGCCGCTCGCCCGACCGGCAGCGGGGCTGTCAAAGGGTCTTGAGGTCGGCGATCAGCCGGTCGAGATCGCCCCTGCGCTGGTCCAGAAGCGCGCCCATCTCGGTGCGCTCGGACGACAGCATGTTCACGCCCTCGATGATGATGTTGAAGAACAGGCTCTTGCCCGACTTGTCGCTGACGTGCCAGCGGACCTCGAAAGGGGCCTGGCCCTTGAGCTTCGCGGTCGAGACGACCTCGTAATAGCTTTTCACTGCCCTGGCCTCGGCCACCTCGATCCTGCCGCCCTGGAATTCGCGGAAGCGGCGGCCGTATTTCCGGCTGATGTAGCCCTGAAAGGCACTGGTGTAGGCCGCAAGCTGCGCCTTCGACGCCGAGCGCGCCGCGGTGCCCAGGACCGAGCGCGCGATCGTCGGCACATCGGCATAGCGGGCGAAGAGCTTCTCGAAGTCCTTCAGCATCGCGCTTTCGGACTTGCCGGAGTTGATGATCGCGTTCACGTCACCGACCGTCTTGTCGACCAGTCCCTTGGCCGCCTCGGCCGTCAGCGCCAGAGCCGGGCGGGGCAGCGCGAGCGCTGCTGCTGCGGCGGCGGCGAGAGTTGCGGCAAAGCCGCGGCGCGAGAGGCTGATGTCATTCTGCATAGGGGTCCTCGTAGGGGTCGATGAATGCGTCGTTGCCGGCAGTTTCCCCGCCGCCAGCCGCCTTGCCCCGGGCCAGCTGGAACCGCCGGTTCTGAAGGTAGAGAAGCCGCGCCTGGGCATAGCTGTCCGCGCTTTCATATAGGATCGAATCCACCGTGGCCGAGAAGCGGTCGCGATCACCAAGCCGTGAGATGAGCCGGATGATGCGCGCTGCGTTGGCCTCGCGTACCGGCAGGGCGCTGCCTACGGGGTCGAAGACGGTATCGACCACCATGCCCACGGTGTCGCGCACGGTGGACGGGCCGGCAAGCGGCAGTTCCAGGTAGGCACCTTCTCCCGCACCCCAGACATGCAGCGTCTCGCCGAAATCGGTGGGTTTGCCGTCCAGCCCGATGGCGGTGGAAAAGTCGAACAGTCCGCCCAGGCCGAAGGTCAGGTTCACCCCGAGGCGCAGGGTGTTCTGCCCCGCATCGGCCAGGCGCATCTGCAACAGGTTGTTGGCGATGTCCCCGGGCAGGCTCAGCGTGTCGGCCAGGTTGCCGATGCCGCGCTTGACCGGTTCGGGCACGATGCCGACGCCCCTCGAGGCCGGGCCGACCAGCGTGCGGTCAACCGCCTTGTTGAAGCCGTGCACCTTGCGGTTTGCGGGCTCGAACGGGTCATTGATCGCATCGGGACCGGAGGGAGCGGCACAGGCGGCCAGAAACAGGCACGCCGACATCACCAAGGCCGAAATCGGCGCGACCTTTCCTGAAATCAATGGAATGTTCAGACCCATGTCCCTACTGTCCGGCCTCGACGCCGCTAAGACCAGTCTTCCCTGGCCGCAGGCCAAGGCATAAGTCCCCGCCCGGACCAAGACAACGGTCAAACGTGGCAGAGGCGCCGCCTGTGGCAGGAAGACGCCAAGGAAGGACTGATGACGGAAACCGCGTCCCAGATCACCGAAACACGGCCCGGACTGGCCGAACTTTCCGCCGCGCGGGCGGCCTCGCGGCAGGCCTTCGCGACCGCGTTCCTGTTCTCTGCCCTGGTAAACGTCCTGATGCTGACCGCGCCGCTCTACATGCTGCAGGTCTATGACCGCGTGCTGGTGTCGCGGTCGGAAGAGACGCTCACGGCGCTGTCGATCCTGATGGCCTTCCTGTTCCTGGTCATGGGCATTCTCGATTACGCGCGCGGGCGGATCATGGCCCGGGTGGGCGCGCGGCTGCAGGAGCGGCTGGATGCGCGTGTGCTGTCGGCCGCCTTCCGCCGCCTGACGGTCGCGCCGCAGGACCTGGCCGCCCAGGCGGCGCAGCGCGACCTTGATGCGCTGGCGCGGTTCTGGGCCTCGCCCGTGGTGCTGGCGATCTTCGACGCCCCCTGGGCGCCGATCTTCGTCGCGGTGATCTTCGTCTTTCACCCCTGGCTCGGCTGGCTGGCCGTGGCCGGCGGACTGGTGATCGTCGGCCTCAGCTGGTTGAATCAGCGGGCGACCGTCGGGCCGCTGCACGCGGCCAATCACGCCAGCATGGCGGCCGAACGCCAGGCAGAAAACCTGAAGCAGGAATCCGAACTGGTGCAATCGCTGGGCATGACCGGGGCGGGCTTTGCCCGGCTGAAGTCGCGCCGTGACCTGGCGCTGGACGAAGGCTTGCGCGCCTCGGACGCTTCGGGGCGCTATTCGGTGCTGATCAAGACCTTCCGGCTGTTCCTGCAATCGGCGATGCTGGGCCTTGCCGCCTGGCTTGTCCTGCAGGAGGAACTGTCGGCCGGCGCGATGATCGCCGCTTCGGTCCTGATGGGCCGGGCACTGCAACCGCTTGAGCAGGCCGTCGGCCAGTGGGCGGTGGTGACACGGGCCCGGCAGGCGAGGGTCCGGCTGGCCGACCTTCTGGTCAAGGCGCCGCCGGTCGCCGCCCGGACCGAACTGCCGCGCCCCAGGGCGCTGGTCGAGGTGCAGGCCCTGACCGTGGTCCCTCCGGGCGGCAGCGCGCCGGTGCTGCGCAACCTTTCGTTCACCCTGCCGCCGGGCAAAGCCCTCGGCGTGATCGGGCCGTCGGGGTCGGGAAAGTCCTCGCTGGCCCGCGCGCTGACCGGAGTCTGGCCGCCGGCCGCCGGGCGCATCCGGCTGGACGGCGCAACGCTGGACCAGTATGATCCCGACCGTCTGGGCAGCTACATCGGCTACCTGCCGCAGCGGGTCACGCTTTTCGACGGCACCATCGCCGAGAACATCGCCCGCCTGCAACCGGGGGCCGAGGCCGCGGCGATCGTCGCCGCGGCC
>JBKBJC010000018.1:0-56404 GCA_046294075.1 Tabrizicola sp.
AGCACCCATGGCCGCCCCCAGACCCAGAGTCCCCCTGCCCCGGCAAGGCAGCCCAGGGCAATCAGTCCCGCCCGCGTCGCCTTGCCTGCGGCTGATCCGATCATCGCGCCCCCCTTTCCCGAACGCTCCTTGCGCCAGAGGACGAGACACGACCGCCTGGCCGCGTCAGTCCGCTTGAACGCGCAACGGCCTTGCCTCGATCACCACGAAAGCCTGCGCCCAGGGGTGGTCGTCGGTCAAGGTGACATGGATCACCGCCTCGTGGCCATCGGGCGTCATCGCCCGCAGCCGGTCGGCCGCCCAGCCCGTGACATGCATCACCGGCTGACCCGACCGCAGATTGGTCACCGCCATGTCCTTCCAGGCGATCCCCATGCGCAGACCGGTGCCCAGCGCCTTGGAACAGGCCTCCTTCGCGGCCCAGCGCTTGGCATAGGTCGCCGCCACCGCGCGAGGCCGCCCTTCGGCCTTGCGTTGCTCCGCCCTGGTGAAGACCCGGTCCCGGAATCGGTCGCCATGGCGGGCCAGAACGCCTTCGATCCGCTCGATGTTGGCCAGGTCGGTGCCGATGCCCAGGATCATTGCACCACCGCCGTCACCACGCCCGTGGCCTGGTTGATCGTCACCGACAGCCATCCCTCGTCGAAGCCTGCCCCCAGCGGATCGGCCTGCGACACCGGCAGGCTCACCGTCAGTCCGCGCGCCGGGTCATAGCTGGCCTGTGCCGGGCCAAGCCCCATGTCGGCAAAGCCCAGGCCCTCTGCCGTCGTGATCACCGAACACATCGGGCTGCCCAGTTCGTCGCGCGGCGGGTGCAGGATCAGCAGATAAAGCGCCGCTGCCGCCGGTTCGACGGTGTCCATCAGGACCAGCCGGATGTCGCCATTGGCAAAGGTGCGGGTGTTTGCCTCCCAGGGCTCGGCTATCGACTGCACCGAGTCAAAGCGTTCGCAGACCGACACGGTAACAGCCATGGCAGGCAGCGCCGGCAGCGTCAGCGACAAAGCGGCACGGAAAATCCGCAACATGGCTCAGACCAGCCCACGCGCCAGATCCATCCTGCGGCGCATCTCCTCGATCGTGGGGCCGAGACCGCGGAAGATCGCCTCGCCGATCAGGAAATGCCCGATGTTCAGCTCCATCAGTTCCGGGATCGCGGCGATGGGTTCGACATTCTCGTAGGTCAGCCCGTGGCCGGCATGGACCTCGAGCCCGAGGCTTGCCGCCAGTTCCGCGCCAGCGCGCAACGAGGCAAGCTCGCGGTCGGCCAGGGCGAATTCGCCTTCGGCGTGCAGATCGGAATAAAGCCCGGTGTGCAGCTCCACCACCGCCGCGCCGATCCGGGCCGAGGCCTCGATCTGGCGCGGGTCGTGACTGACGAACATCGACACCCGGCAGCCCGCGTCGCGCAGGGGGGCGATGAAATCGGCCAGCCGGTTCTGGTCGCCCGCCACGTCCAGCCCGCCCTCGGTCGTGCGCTCCTCGCGCCTTTCGGGGACCAGGCAGACGGCATGCGGCCGGTGGCGCAGAAGGATGGCCTGCATCTCGGCTGTGGCGGCGCATTCGAAGTTCAAGGGCACGCTCAGCGCCGCCATCAAGGCCTCGATGTCGGCGTCGCGGATGTGGCGGCGATCCTCACGCAGATGGGCGGTGATGCCGTCAGCCCCGGCCGTTTCTGCCAGAAGCGCGGCGCGCAGCGGGTCGGGCCAGGCCGAGCCGCGCGCGTTGCGCACCGTGGCCACATGGTCGATGTTGACCCCAAGCCGCAGCTTTCCGCCGTCCCGTAGTGCCATCGTCTTTTCGCCTTTCGCAGAGTCCGTTGCCAGTCTAGGGGCTTCCGGGCGCGTCGTCATCGCCTTCGGCGTCGCCCTTCTCGCCGCGCAACTTCAGTTTCGCCGCTGCCTCAGCCAGCTTGGCCCGCATCTTGTTGCGCCGTTCAGCGCGCTCATGCGCGGTGGCGGCACGGGCCTTCTGATAGGCTTCGACAAGCGGGATGGTGACGTAATAGGCGATGGCGCTGATGATGATTGCCGGGCCAAGCGCACCGATGAACCAAGGCAGGTAGATCTCGTTCCAGAACTGGACAAGCCCGTCCCAGCGCGCCTTTTCCGGGCCGAACAGCGACATGAAATTGAACCACAGATCGTGGCCGGCATTGTCCAGGGCATTCCAGATGTACCTGAAGTTCAGCGGCGCCTCGATCCCGAGGATCCAGTGACCCAGCCAGACCGAAAAGACGGTGAACGGCGGGGTTGTCACCGGATTGGTGTTGAAGGTGCCCAGAAGCGCGGCCAGCACGTTGCCGCGCATCAGCCGGGCCATGCCCCAGGCCGCAAGGAACTGCATCCCCGGCAGCGGCAGGAAGCCGATGAAGAAGCCGGCAAAGACCCCGCGCGCCACCCGGTGCGGCTGGTCCGGCAGGCGCCGCATGCGGTAGATGACATAGCGGGTCGCCCGCTTGAAGCCCGAGCGCGGATAGACCTGCTCGCGCAGCCATTCGCCCCAGGTCAACGGATCCCTGCGCTTGAAAACCAACTTCTTGCCTCTTACCCCCGACTGCGCCCGTTCTGCTGGCCTAGGGCCGCCGTGTCAAATCCCGATGACGAGAGATCTGGGCCACGTCGGTTTCGGCTTCCAGCGCCGTCATCACCATGTGCAGGTGCTCTACATCACGCAGGTCCACGTCAACAATGAGGCGATAGAAGTCCGGTTTTCTGTCGGTGAAGCGCAGGTCGGAGATGTTGGCCTTCTGCTCGCCGATCAGCGTGCAGATCCGGCCCAGCACGCCCGCATCGTTCGAGATCGTCAGGTCCAGGCTCACCGTGAACACCGGCTTGTGCCGGCCCGAGTGCCAGTGCAGATCGACCCAGCGCGAGGTCTGGTCCTCGAACTCCTCCAGCGCGGGGCAGTCGATGGCATGGACCACCACGCCCTGCCCGCGATAGGTGATGCCGACGATGCGTTCCCCCGGCACCGGCTGGCAGCACTGGGCGCGGCGGAACTCCTGATCCGCGGTCAGGCCGGCCACGGGGCGACCCGAGTCGACCTCTTCGGCCACCGCCTGCGCCAGTTCGGGATAGAGCGTCTCCACCACCCGCCGCGCCGGCAGTTCCGCACTGCCGAGCCGGGCGAGAAGGTCGTTCTCGTCCGCCAGCCCCAGCATCTTGGCCGCCGTGCGCAGCGCCTTGTCGGTGGCCTTCTTGCCCACATGCTCGAAGGCCGCCCGCGCCAGCTCCTGCCCCAGCTTCACGAACCGCCCCCGGTCCTCCTCGCGCAAGCTGCGCCGGATCGCTGCCTTGGCGCGGCCCGTGGTCACGATGTCGATCCAGGACGCCTGCGGGCGCTGACCCTCGGCGGTGATGATCTCCACCGACTGGCCGTTCTTCAGCCGGGTCCAGAGCGGCACCCGGATCCCGTCGATCTTGGCCGAGACGCAGGAATTGCCGATCCGGGTGTGGATCGCATAGGCAAAGTCGAGCGGAGTCGCCCCGCGCGGCAGCTGCACCACGTCGCCCTTGGGCGTGAAGCAGAACACCTGGTCGGAATACATCTCCAGCTTGACGTGTTCCAGGAACTCGTCCGTATCGCCCTCGTCCAGCCGTTCGGTCAGGCTCGCGATCCACTTCGCCGGATCCACCGCAAAGGGGTTCACCGCCCGCACGCCCTCGCGGTAGGACCAGTGCGCAGCCACCCCGGCCTCGGCCACCTCGTGCATCTCGCGAGTGCGGATCTGCACCTCCACCCGCTTGCCGTCGCGGCCCGAGACCGTGGTGTGGATCGACCGATAGCCGTTGTTCTTCGGCTGGCTGATGTAATCCTTGAACCGGCCCGGCACCGCGCGCCAGCGCTGGTGGATCACTCCGAGGATGCGGTAGCAGTCCGCGACGCTGCTGCATATCACCCGGAAGCCGTAGATGTCGGACAACCGGCTGAAGGCCAGGTCCTTCTCCTGCATCTTGCGCCAGATGCTGTAAGGCTTCTTCGCACGCCCGAACACGTCCGCCTCGATGCGCGCCTTTTCCAGCTCGTGCCGGATGTCGCCGCTGATCTGGTGGACGACGTCCCCCGTCTCGCGCTGCAGGGTCAGGAAGCGGCGCATGATCGAATTGCGCGCCTCGGGGTTCAGGACCTTGAAGGACAGGTCCTCCAGCTCCTCGCGCATCCACTGCATGCCCATCCGGCCCGCCAGCGGCGCGAAGATCTCCATCGTCTCGCGCGCCTTCTGGGCCTGCTTTTCCAGGCTCATCGACCGGATCGTGCGCATGTTGTGCAGCCGGTCGGCCAGCTTGACCAGGATCACCCGCAGATCGCGGCTCATCGCCATGAACAGCTTGCGGAAGTTCTCGGCCTGCTGGCTTTTGGTCGAAGACAGCTGAAGGTTCGTCAGCTTCGTCACCCCGTCCACCAGCTCTGCCACTTCCTCGCCGAACTGCGCCGAGAGGTCGGCATAGGTGGACCGCGTGTCCTCGATCGTGTCGTGCAGAAGCGCGGTCACGATCGTCGCATCGTCAAGCCGCTGCTCGGTCAGGATCGCGGCTACGGCAACGGGATGGGTGAAGTAGGGCTCGCCCGACTTCCGCATCTGGCCCTCGTGCATCTTCAGGCCATAGGCATAGGCACGACGGATCAGATCGGCATTGCAACGCGGGTTGTAGTTGCGGACCAGGGCGATGAGGTCTTCGACGTCGATCATCACCGCCCCTTTGCGGGTCTCTCGCCCGTCAGAACTCGCCCTGGGCTTCCATCAGGGCGCGGAGCAGTTTCTCTTCCGACATGTCGTCGACCATCGGGCGATCCATCTCTCCGCCCATCAGAAGCGCCATCTGGTCTTCTTCCGGTTCGTCGACCTCGATCTGGGTCTGATAGCTTTCGATCATCCGCTCGCGCAGCGCATCGGCGGACTGCGCCTCCTCGGCGATCTCGCGCAGGGCGACGACCGGGTTCTTGTCGTTGTCGCGGTCTACGGTGACCGGCGATCCCGCCGCGATCTCGCGCGCCCGGTGTGCGGCCAGCATCACCAGTTCGAACCGGTTGGGAACCTTGTCAACGCAATCTTCGACCGTCACGCGGGCCATGGCATACTCCAATCGGCATCATTCGCTGGAAGTCGCCTGTTTATGCCGCCTGCACGGGCTTGACAAGCGGCAAAGCAGGCAAATTCACGGGGATCCGTCACAACGGGCGCACTTCCGCGCGATCGGCTTCGGGCAGGTCTGCCAGCATTTCGGCCACCGTGCGTCCGTCGCGCGGATGGCGCCAGTCGGGCGCGACATCGGCAAGCGGCACAAGGACGAAGGCCCTGTCCTGCAATCGCGGATGCGGCAGGATCAGCTGGTCCGGCACAACCCTGCGTTGATCTTCCGGCGGCAGATTGCGCCAGCGATCCTGTGTTTCGGCATCCGGCAGAACCGAATCGGCGATGGCCAGAAGGTCAAGATCCAGCGTCCGCATTCCCCAGCGCTTTTCCCGACTGCGTCCGAATGTCGCTTCGATCCGATGCAGAATCGCCATTGTTGACGCAGCGTCAATATGGGCCGCAATTTCCAGTTTTACCGCTGCGTTCACATAGTCCGGACCGGCCCCGGCCGGAAAGCAGGGCGTGGCGTAGAACCGGCTAACCGCAAGAACCGAAAGGCCTTCTTCCGCAAGCGCTTTGACCGCGCGCCCAAGGGTTGCGGCAGGGGCGTCGCCCTCGAGTGGCAAGTTTGCGCCGAGCGCAACCAAAGCGTGCATGGTTTCCCCCATGGCCCGGAATTATTTCCTATACTCTGCTTGCCGCAGGCCGGCTCCGGCTGTTATCGACTAGCTGTTGGTCGCGCGACATTACATTTCGCCGTGCAAGACACGGATATCATCTTCCGCGCGGCGACATTGAGGGGACACTTGAATGTTTTACAAGGACGAACGGCTTGCGCTGTTCATTGATGGCTCGAACCTTTATGCAGCCGCAAAGGCGCTGGGTTTCGACATCGACTACAAGCTGTTGCGGATGGAGTTCTTGCGCAGGGGAAAGCTTCTGCGCGCATTCTACTACACCGCTCTGCTTGAAAACGACGACTACTCGCCGATCCGGCCGTTGGTGGACTGGCTCCACTACAACGGCTTCACCATGCGGACCAAGCCCGCGAAGGAATACACCGACAGCCAGGGACGGCGGAAGGTGAAGGGCAACATGGACATCGAGCTCTGCGTCGATGCCATGGAACTGGCCGCGCGGGTGGATCACATCGTGCTGTTCTCCGGCGACGGCGACTTCCGGCCGCTGGTGGAAAGCCTGCAACGTCAAGGGGTTCGGGTGTCGGTCGTCTCGACGATCCGCAGCCAGCCACCGATGATCGCGGACGAGTTGCGCCGGCAGGCCGACAACTTCATCGAGCTGGACGAGCTGCGCGAGGTCATCGGCCGCCCGCCGCGCGAACCGCGACCCGTTGTCGGGGAAGAGGTCTCGGTCGAGGCGAAGTGAGACCTGTCATCGCCGGTGTGGCTGGGGAGCGCCCGGTGATCGCAGCATGATCGCGCTGATCGGTCTGTTCGTTGCGGCCTTCCTGGCCGCAACGCCCGTTCCGTTTCAGTCCGAAATCCTGTTCCTGGCGTTGCAGGCCGCAGGCTGGAGCGCGCTGCCGCTGGTCGTCGTGGCCTCGGTCGGCAACACGCTGGGATCCTGCGTGACCTATGCTCTGGGCCGCTGGCTGTCCGACCAGCGCGAGCATCGCTGGTTTCCTCTGTCGGCGGCGCAGATGGCGCGTGCCGAAGGCTGGTGGAGCCGCTGGGGACGGTGGCTCCTCCTGCTCTCCTGGGCGCCCTTCGGCGACGCGATCGTTGCGTTGTCGGGCATATTGCGGGTGCCGCTGCCGATCTTCCTGCTGCTCGTCGCGCTTGCCAAGACCGGCCGCTATATCGTGCTTGGATGGCTGGGGACGGCCGTCTCCACAGGGTAGACAGGCCTTGCCACCGGGTTAAGATTTCCCTAACGCCCACGAGCAAATTGCTGAAATCACTGTCGTATCTCGGTCTGTCCACCGTGGACACATCCTGCGCTGGACGTGTCGCGCCGCAGGCCTTACATCTGATCAGACCCTTGCCGAAGGCCACCCGATGCCCGACCTGCCGCCCCTCACCCTCCACCTCGCCGCCCCCCGCGGCTTCTGCGCCGGGGTGGACAGGGCGATCAAGATCGTCGAGATGGCGATCCAGAAGTGGGGTGCCCCCATCTATGTCCGGCACGAGATCGTCCACAACAGGTTCGTCGTCGACGCCCTGAAGGCCCAGGGCGCGATCTTCGTCGAGGAACTCGACGAGGCTCCCTCCGATCGCCCCGTGGTCTTCTCGGCCCACGGCGTCCCCAGGTCCGTCCCGGCCGAGGCTGCCCGCCGCAACATGATCGCGGTGGACGCCACCTGTCCCCTCGTGACGAAGGTCCACAACGAGGCCGCCCGCCACCACGAGGCCGGCACCCAGATGATCTACATCGGCCACAAGGGCCATGCCGAGACGGTCGGCACCATGGGCCAGCTTCCTCCCGGCGAGGTGCTGCTGGTGGAAACCGTCGAGGATGTGGCGACGCTTCAGGTCCGCGACCCGGCGAAACTTGCCTTCATCACCCAGACCACCCTTTCCGTGGACGACACGGCCGAGATCGCCGCCGCCCTCAAGGCCCGCTTCCCCCTGATCCAGGCCCCCGCCCACGACGACATCTGCTACGCCACCACCAACCGCCAGGCCGCGGTCAAGGCGGTTGCCCCGAAGATCGACGCCCTTCTCGTGATCGGCGCCCCCAACTCCTCGAACTCCAGACGCCTGGTCGAGGTGGGCACCGCCGCAGGCTGCCCCTATTCCATGCTGATCCAGCGTGCCGCCGACATCGACTGGCGCGCTCTGGAGGGTGTCCGGTCCATCGGCCTCACTGCCGGGGCCAGCGCGCCCGAAATCCTCGTCAACGAAGTCATCGACGCCTTCCGCGCCCGCTATCGGGTCACGGTCGATCTTGTCGAGACTGCCGTCGAGGATATCGAATTCAAGGTCCCCCGTATCCTGCGCGAGCCTGCCTGAATGCTGAAACCGCTTGTCCTCCTGCTTGCCCTTGCCTTGCCGGCTCTGGCCGACGAACCCGCGCCGGTCCTGGCGAACTACTGGACCAATTCGGGCAGCCTGCCCCCGGAATACGCGTGGGAAACCAGTGTCCTGATCGGAACAGACGGCCAGCTGGAGCTGAAGCACTGCCGAGGCTACGAGACCGAGGGCCCGGCCTGCAAACTGCGCAAGGCGAAGGTCCCCGAAACCGCGCTGGAGGCGATCCGCATCGCGGCGGCGGACAGCGGCCTGCTTGAAAAACCCGCCCGCAAGACCGACACGCCGGTCGTCGGGGGCGGGCTGACCTGGGGTCGGGTCTACCTGCCGGGCGGAACGGTCGAGCTGCCTTCGCAACCCGCCGAAGCCGATATTCAGCGGGTCGGCAAGGTTCTCGCCGCCGTCGCAGCCGCCATCCCGCCGCGGTTCGACCGCTTCACCGATCCGGACTGACTGGCCTTGCGCGGCGCGGCAGTCTAGATCATCACCATGACCGACGACACCCGCATCCCCCGCCCCGCCCTTCTGCTCGGCCTTGCCGGGCTCATCCCTTTCCTGTGGTCTGCGGCCACGCACCTGTCGCCCGCCCTTGCCGCCGCGGCCGGGAAATGGCTTTCGCCGATGTTCCTCGGCGCCTATGTCGGCCTGACCTACGGCACCGTCATCCTGTCCTTCATGTCCGGCGCCCTCTGGGGGTTTGCCACCCGGGCCGAGGGCCGAGACGCCGCCATCGCCTACACCCTGTCGGTCATCCCCGCGCTCTGGGCCTTCTTCATGGTGCCCGACGCTTCGGACACCTCGGCCATCTTCCTTGCAGCCGGCTTTGTCGGCCTCCTCCTGCTGGACGCCACGTTCCAGGCCTGGGGCCTTGCCCCGCGCTGGTGGCTGCGGCTGCGCGTCATGCTGACCGTGGTCGTCCTTGGCTGCCTCGCCATCCCGCTACAGGCCTGATGATGGCGGACCTCTTCGCCTATACCGACGGCGCCTGTTCCGGCAACCCCGGCCCCGGTGGCTGGGGCGTGCTGATGATCGCGCGCGAGAACGGCGCAGTCGTCAAGGAACGCGAGCTTCAGGGCGGGGAAGCCTTGACCACGAACAACCGGATGGAGCTTCTGGCAGCGATCTCGGCGCTCGAGGCGCTGACCCGTCCTTCAGAGGTGACCATCGTCACCGACTCGGCCTATGTGAAGAACGGCGTGACCGAATGGATCCACGCCTGGAAACGCAAGAACTGGCGCACCGCCGGAGGGTCTGCGGTCAAGAATGTGGAGCTATGGCAACGGCTTGAGGCCGCAGCCGCCAAGCACCGGGTCACCTGGCGCTGGATCAAGGGCCATGCCGGCCATGCCGAGAACGAACGCGCCGATGCGCTGGCCCGCGCCGGGATGGCCCCCTTCAAGGCCCCGCAAGAGTCCCGGACATGATGCTGGATTTCACGCTCCAGAACGGTCTCGACTATGCCTCGGTGCTGGTCTTCGCCCTGACCGGAGCGCTGGCCGCCAGCCGGTCGCAACTCGACATCGTCGGCTTCATCTTCATCGCCTGCCTGACCGCCGTCGGCGGCGGCACCTTGCGGGACGCGATCCTGAACCGCGAGGTCTTCTGGGTCGCCGATCCGACGGTGCTGGCCGTTGCCACCGCTGCCGCCGTCCTGGTCTTCTTTACCGCGCATCTTCTGGAAAGCCGCTACCGCGCGCTCCTGTGGTTCGACGCCGCCGCGCTGGCCATCGCCGTTCCCGCCGGCGTTGCCGTGGCTCTGACGGAAGGCCAGAACTGGCCAATCATCCTGGTCATGGGGATGATTACCGGCTGCATGGGCGGGCTTCTGCGCGACGTGGTCTGCAACGAGGTGCCCCTGGTCCTGACACAGGGCGAGCTTTACGCGACCTGCGCGCTGGCGGGCTCGCTCGGCGCGGTGCTTGCGGGCCTCGCCGGTCTAGGAGAGGGCCTTGCGCTGATGATCTGCGGTGCCATCGTCCTTGTGCTGCGTGCGGGCAGCATCGCGCTCGGCTGGCGCCTGCCGGTCTACAAGTCGCAGCCCCCGCGGCCCGGAGCGCCAAAACGCTAGCACGCTTGATCCGTGAGCGAACATTCGTTTAGATTTGACGCATGCCTCGCAAGCGCATCATTCCGGATACCCAGGTCTATTCCATCATCCAGCGGCTGCTCGATGACGGGGGCGACAAGGCAGTGTCCTTCGGCACCGTCGCCACGGCAACCGGCCTTGCGCCGCCAACCCTGGTGCAGCGCTACGGCAGCCGCGACGCCATGGTGCGGGCGGCGCGTCTGGCGTTCTGGGACGACCTCGACAGCCGAACAGGCGAGGCCATCGCCGCGACAGCCGGCAAGGGACCACAGGGTCTGTTGAAGGCGATCGGCCCGGTCGGTGCCACCTCCATCGCTGCCGATCTGCGCGACCCCGATCTCGCGCAGCGCGCGGCCAGCTGGCGCGCAACTGTCGAGGCCGCGCTTGCCGAACGGCTCGGCTCTGGCGGAAAGGCCCGGGAAAGTGCCGGGCTCCTGTTCGCCGCCTGGCAGGGGCTGGCGTTCTGGTCGGCGACCGGCCCTTCGGACCTTCGCCTCAAGGATGCGGTCAAGCGGCTTACCTGACCCAGGTCTTCCAGGCCCAGATCAGCGCCAGAGCACCGAGGAGAGCGCCGACAAATCCGGCTCCGATCCCGGCGAGCATCACCAGGCCGCGCAGGACCACGGTGCCGATCAGCGCACCCAGCACGCCCAGCGCGATCGTGGACGGCGTGTCCATGTTCACCTTCAGGATACGCGAGGCCAGAAAGCCCACGGCGACCCCGACGACCAAGAGAGCAACAAGCGGCATGGCTTCCCTCCTCCCAATTCCGTTAATATGGGGGGCGCCGGGCCCCTGCGCTACAGCCTTGACGGCAAAATCAGCCCGCGCAGCACTTCGGCCGCCGGCATCGGCCGCTTGCCCTCGCGCTGCGCCTCGGTGATCTCGACCGCGCCGTCACCGCACGCGACCGTGAATCCGCCCAGCACCTGGCCCGGCACGCCGCTGCCGGGTGCAAGCCGCGAACGCAAGAGCTTCACGCGCTCGCCGTTGACCTCCACCCAGGCGCCGGGAAAGGGCGACAGACCCCGGATCAGCCGGTCAACCTCGACGGCAGGTCGGGTCCAGTCCACCCGCGCTTCGGCCTTGTCGATCTTGGCGGCATAGGTCACGCCCGCCTCGGGCTGCGGCTCCGGCACAAGTTCGGGCAGGCGGTCCAGCGCCTGCACGATCAGTCGGGCACCCAGCGCGCTCAGCCGGTCGTGCAGTTCGGCGGTCGTCTCCTCGGCCCAGATCGGGATGACCTCCCGCAACAACACCGGGCCGGTGTCGAGCCCCGCCTCCATCTGCATGATGCAGACGCCGGTTTCCCGATCCCCCGCCATGATCGCCCGCTGGATCGGCGCCGCACCGCGCCATCGCGGCAGAAGGCTTGCATGGATGTTCAGGCAACCAAGCCGAGGCGCATCCAGAACCCCCTGCGGCAGGATCAGCCCATAGGCCACCACCACCGCCACATCGGCCCCCAGCGCCGCGAAGTCGCGCTGCGCCTCCTCGCTGCGCAGGCTGATCGGATGGCGCACCGGCAGGCCCAGAGCCTCGGCCCGTGCCTGCACCGGGCTTGGCCGATCTGCCTTGCCCCTCCCGGCCGGACGCGGCGGCTGGCAATAGACGGCCAGGATCTCCTGCCGGGCGTGCAGCGCCTCCAGTACCGGAACGCTGAACTCAGGCGTGCCCATGAAAATGACTTTCATTTCTGGCGCCTCAATTTTTCCGCCTTGGCGATCAGCATCTTGCGCTTCAGTGGGGAGAGATGGTCGAAATACATCTTCCCGGCCAGATGGTCGATCTGGTGCTGCACCGAGGTCGCCCAGAGCCCGACGAAATCCCGCTCTTCGACCGCGCCCTGCTCGTTCAGGAAGCGCACCGTCACCGCGCGCGGCCGCGCGATCACCGCCGAGACGCCGGGCAGGTTCGGGCTGGCTTCCTCATGCTCGCGCAACTGGACGCTGGCGTGCAACACCTCGGGATTGGCCATGCGCACCGCCTGTCCGCGCGTCTCGGAACAATCCACCACGGCCAGCCGAAGCGGCACACCGATCTGCACCGCAGCCAGGCCATAGCCTGGCATGGCCTCCATCGTGTCGATCATGTCGCCCCAGACCGCGCGAACCTCGTCGGTGATCGCGGGCACGTCCGCCGCCGGTGTCCGCAGCACCGCCGAGGGCCAGGGCAGGCAGCGCCGGACCGTCACGCCCGCGCCCGTTCCCGTTTCAGCTTTTCCATCTTGCGGGTAATCATCTGGCGCTTCAGCGGGCCAAGGTAGTCGATGAACAGCTTGCCATCCAGATGGTCGATCTCGTGCTGCACGCAGGTCGCCCAGAGACCGGAGAACTGCCGTTCCTGCTCGGTCCCGTCTAGAGCCAGCCAGCGCACCCTGACCTCGGCGGGCCGCTTGACCTCGGCATACTGGTCGGGGATCGACAGGCAGCCTTCCTCGTAGCTCGACAGATCCTCTGACGACCAGACCACCTCCGGGTTGACCAGGGCCATCGGCTCCGGGTCGCCCTCCTTGATGCAATCCATCACGATCAGGCGCCTGGTCACACCGACCTGCGGCGCGGCCAGGCCGATGCCGGGCGCGTCGTACATCGTCTCCAGCATGTCGGCGGCCAGCGCCCTGATCTCGGGCGTGATTTCCGTCACGGGATCGCAGACCTTCTTGAGGCGCGGGTCGGGATGGATCAGGATGGGTCGGATCATGCAAGCGATCTACGAAAGCGGGCCCGCGATGGCAAGAGGAACGCAGGCCGATGACCTTGGCAGAGGCGGAAGGCTGATTGTCCTGCAAGATCGGATCATCTTGGACGACTGTGCCATTATTTCATCCAGATTTGGGATGACTTCCCCATAATGATGGAATAATCGGATGATCATCCCAAACAACAGGCCAACCGACATGAGCTTCGACACCCCTATCTCCCGCGCGGGATCCCATTGCGTGAAATGGGACATGCTGGAACCGCTTTACGGCTTCAAACCCGACGAGGGGCTGGCAATGTGGGTCGCGGACATGGAGTTCCCGCCGCCGCAGGTCGTCCAGGACGCGCTGCAGAAAATGCTCGATCACGGGATCTACGGCTATTTCGGCGACGACCGCGCCTATCTTCAGGCGATCCGCTGGTGGATGGCCAACCGCCACGGCTGGGAGGTGCAGCCGGACTGGATCTTCACCACCCACGGCCTCGTCAACGGCACAGCGCTTTGCGTCCACAGCTACACGCAGCCGGGGGACGCGGTCGTGCTGATGACTCCGGTGTATCACGCCTTCGCCCGCGTCATCACAGCCGCCGGGCGCGAGGTGACCGAATGCCCGCTGACGCTGAAGGATGGCCTCGCGCAGGTCGATACCACCGACTGGGAGAGGCACCTGACAGGGCGCGAGAAGATGCTGATCCTCTGCTCGCCGCACAATCCCGGCGGCCGGGTCTGGACGCGCGACGAACTGGGGCGGATCGCCGATTTCTGCGTGAAGCACAACCTGATCCTGGTTTCGGACGAAATCCACCACGACCTGGTCTATCCCGGCCACAAGCATACCGTCATGGCCCTCGCCGCGCCGCAGATCGCCGACCGGCTGGTCATGATGACCGCCACCACCAAGACCTTCAACATCGCCGGCGCCCATATCGGCAATGTCATCATCGCCGACCCCACCCTGCGCAGGACCTTCGCGGGGACGATGAACGCCATGGGCATCTCGCCCAACTCCTTCGGGATGCACATGGCGACCGCCGCCTATTCGCCCGAGGGCGCGGTCTGGCTCGACGCGCTGATGCGCCACCTCGACGGCAACCGACGGCTTTTCGACGAGGGCATCGCGAAGATCCCCGGCCTGCGGTCCACGCCGCTGGAGGCCACCTACCTTGCCTGGGTCGATTTCTCGGGCACCGGCATGGCCCCGGCCGAATTCATCGAGCGGGTCGAGAAACAGGCGAAGATCGCGACCAACCACGGCTCGGCCTTCGGAACCGGCGGCGAAAGCTTCCTGCGCTTCAACCTCGCCTGTCCGCGCGCCCAGGTGGCCGAGGCGATCAGCCGGCTGCAAAGGGTGTTCGCCGACCTGCAATGATCCGCTATCTGCGCCTGCTGTTCTATATCTTGCTGCTGGTGGGGCTCGGGTTCATCGCCGCCTCGCTCTACAGCCCGCCGGTGCCGATGCCCTCACCGCCGCCGCCGCTGACCGGCACGGTGGACCGGATCGTGATCGAGAAGGCGGCCCGGCGGATGCAGCTGATCCAGGACGGGAAGGCCGTGCGCACCTACGAGATCGCGCTTGGCTTTACACCGGACGGCGACAAGCAGCGCCAGGGCGACGGCAGGACGCCGGAGGGCGAATTCACCATTGATCGCCGGAACTCTGAAAGCGCCTTTCACCTTTCGCTCGGTCTTGACTACCCGCGCCCCGCCGACCGCGCCCGCGCGGCCAAGGGCGGCTATTCCCCGGGTGGCGACATCTTCATTCACGGCCAGCCGAATGCGCTGCCGGAAGGGTTCAAGCTGAACGGAGACTGGACGGCAGGCTGCATTGCCCTGACCAATGCCGAAATGCGCGAGGTCTGGGCGGTTACACCGATCGGGACCAAGGTCGAGATCCGGCCCTGACCCGCCCCACTCAAAGGGCCAGGCCGCTGCGCAGTCATGCCCTGGACAGATAACCCACCGGCGCGTTCTCGTCGCGCCAGAAGTCCAGCGGCGCCCGTTCGGTCACCGCCGTCGCGCGCTTGAAGTCACAGACCAGTTCGCCATTCTCGATGCCGGAGGCAACGATCAGGCACTGGAAGGCATGGCGCGAGCCGTCATAGACATCGACCAGCCCACGCAGCTTGCCGGGCGAGAAATCGGCGTCCAGCGCGAACCCGTTGTCCCAGAACCGCAGCACCGGAAAGACCGCGTCGCCGACCTGAACCCGCAGCCGCGACTTGCGCTTCTGGTCGCGCCTGCGCGCGGCATCAAGCCCCTCGCGCACCTCGATCGGCAGAAACTCAAGCATGGCAGCCTCACCCTCTCCCAGTTCCAGATTTTGGGACCGAACCGCAGAAAATCAAGCTGCCACAAGGGTATTACCGGAATGTGAAGCCCAATTTGCCTCCGCGGCATCGGCTTTGGCAACCCCCGGTTGAGCATGATCGGGCCAGCCCTGCTGAGCGGCGAAAGCGCGGCATTGCTGCCGACGTGCTTGCGAATCAGCGCAAGCGGCTGAATAGCCCTGCGCATGATCCTGATCGCCGCCCTCCTTCTAGACGCCGCCTTGGGCGAGCCGCGCTGGCTCTGGAACCGCCTGCCGCATCCTGCGGTGCTGATGGGTCGCGTCGTCGGCTGGTGCGACGCCCGCTTCAACCGCGACGGCGCGTTGAAACTGAAGGGAACCTTCGTTGCCGCAGTCCTTGCCTTCACCGGACTTGCAACCGGCTGGCTGATCCACATGATCCCCGACCATGGCCTTCTGGAGGCCCTGGCCGTCGCCATCCTGATCGCGCAGAAATCGCTTGTCGAACACGTCCGCGCCGTGGCGCAGGCCCTGCGCCGCTCTGTCCCCGAAGGCCGCCGGGCCGTCGCGATGATCGTCGGGCGAGACACGGACCGGATGACCGGGCCAGACATCGCGCGCGCCGCAATCGAAAGCGCGGCCGAGAACCTGTCGGACGGCGTCGTCGCGCCGGTGTTCTGGTATCTGCTCCTGGGCCTCCCCGGAATCGTCTTCTACAAGCTGGTCAACACCGCCGACAGCATGATCGGCCACCTCACGCCGCGCTACCGCGACTTCGGCTGGGCCTCGGCGCGGCTTGACGATGTGCTGAACCTGATTCCGGCGCGGCTGACGGCGCTTCTCATCGCGCTGACCCATGGCTGGGTCGATCCGACCCCGATCCTGCGCGACGCGCCCAAGCACCGCAGCCCCAACGCCGGCTGGCCCGAGGCCGCGCTGGCCCCGGTGCTGAACGTCGCCCTCTCCGGCCCGCGCAGCTATGACGGTGTGCGCAAGGACTATCCGTGGGTGTGGCCCGAGGGCCGCCGCGACCCCGGCCCGGACGACATCGACGCGGCCGCCGATGCGCTCTGGCGGGTCTGGGCCGCGCTCCTTGCGGTTGCCGTCCTGCTGGCGCTCACCTAACCTCTCGGAGATTCCGGGAGACCCCATGCGCGCCGCCTTTCTTGCCCTGATCCTCGCCAGCCCGGCGACAGCCGCCCCCTGCGGCGGCGACTTCGCCGCGTTCCTCGCCGCTATGGAGGCCGAGGCCGTCGCCGCCGGCGTCCCCGCCGACAAGGCCGCCGCCTTCTTCGCCGGCGCGCGGCAGGATCCGAAGGTGCTCAAGGCCGACCGGGCGCAGGGCGTGTTCCGCAAGACCTTCCTCGACTTCTCGCAGTCGCTGATCTCGAAAAGCCGCCTCGCCACCGCGCGGTCGAAATCCGAAACGCTGGACGCGATCCTTGCCCGGGCCGAAGCCGAATTTGGCGTCTCGCGCGGGATCCTCCTGGCCTTCTGGGCATTCGAGACCGACTTCGGCCAGGTGCAGGGCGACTTCAATACGCGAAACGCGCTTCTCACCCTCGCGCATGATTGCCGCCGGCCCGAGCTGTTCCAGCCCCAGGTCATCGCCGCCGCGCAGCTGCATGCGATGGGCGATTTGCCCCTGGACACCACCGGCGCCTGGGCGGGCGAGATCGGCATGGTCCAGATGCTGCCGAAGGACATCCTGGAACGCGGCGTCGATGGCGATGGCGACGGGCTGATCCTGCTCAAGACCTCGGAGGCCGACGCGATCCTCTCGGGCGCGCGCATGCTGCAACACCACGGCTGGCGCGCGGGCGAGCCCTGGCTGGCCGAAGTCAGCCTGCCGCCGGAGTTCGACTGGTCGCTGACCGGCCTCGACACCGAACGGACGACCGAGGACTGGCAGGCGCTTGGTGTCGTTCCCCGCAACGGCCCGCTGGCTTTGGGCCTGACCGCCTCGATCCTCTTGCCGCAGGGCCGCAAGGGTCCGGCCTTCCTGGCCTATCCCAACTACCGCGTGCTCTTCGAATGGAACAAGAGCTTCGTCTATGTCACAACCGCCGCCTATTTCGCCACGCGGATCGAGGGCGCCGGTCCCTACGCGGCCGGCAACCCGGACCCGGCACTGGACCTCGACGACATGAAGGCGCTGCAGGAACGGCTTGCGGCCCTTGGCCATGCTGTTGGCCAGATCGACGGGATCCTCGGCGCCGGCACCCGGACGGCGGTGCAGAAGGAACAGGCCCGCCTCGGCCTTCCGGCCGACGGCTGGCCCACGCGCGCGCTTCTGGACGCGCTGTGATGGCCAGCTGGGCCGTCGTCTCCACCATCAAGGCCACGGAAGAGAAGGTGCTGGCCTTCGCGGCACATCATCTTTCGCTGGGCGCCGACCATCTCTGGCTCTACTTCGACGACCCCGACCAGCCGGTCCCTGCCCCGCTGGCCCGCCATCCCCGGGTTACCGTCACGCTATGCGATCAGGCGCACTGGGACGAGGTCGGCAAGCAGCGTCCGCCGCAGCACCAGAACCGGCAGGCCCGCAACGCCCGCCTGACCTATCGTTCGCGGGTCACATCGGATTGGATCGTCCATATCGACGTGGACGAATTCCTGCTGGCCCCGCGTCCGATTGCGTCGATCCTTGACGACATCCCGGCCGAGACCATCGCTCTGAAGCTGGAACCCTTCGAGGCGATGCACGACCCGCTTCTGCCCGACGACATCTTCACCGCACGCGAGTTCCGGGGCGCGCTACGACACGAACACTGGCCGCGCCGCCGCGCCGCGCTCGGGCCGTACCGCAAGATAATCCGCGACGGGTTGCTGTCCCATTCGGTCGGCAAGTTGATCTACCGCACCCGTGTTCCGGGCCTCCTGCCGCGGCTGCATGCGGTTATGGTGGACGGCGAATTCGTGCGCACCCCCGACTGGCAGCCCGAGGTGAAGCTTCTCCACTTCCACGCCCAGGACAAGGCCGCCTGGCTTGCCGCGCTGCCCTTCCGCATGACCAGGGGGGCCTACCAGTTCCGGCCCGAACTTCAGGCCTTTCTCGCCGAGGCCCCACCCGAGGAGATCGACCGTTTCTACCGCCGCACCCAGACCCTGCCGCTGGATCTGCGCGAGGAACTGGTGGCGGTGGGGCGGGTCCTCATCGCCGACCTCGGCCTGCGCGCCAAGGTCGAGGCCCTCTGCGAGGGCCGGATCTGAAGCGTCTCCCCTCCCCCGCCGTGGGGAGGGGTGGGGGGTTGGGGGGTCCGCACCCGGCCCCACCCTCAAACGGTATTGACCAGCATCAGCGCCGCACGGCGGAAGCTCGCCATGATCTCGGCGCGCTCAGGCTGCGGCACCCCGGTGTCGCCCATCGCCCGGTCCATCACCGCCAGCCAGTCCTCGGCATCCTGACGCCGGATGTCCACATGGGCGTGAATCTCGCGCAGGTTCATGTGGCCGTGGCGTTCGGCAAAATAGCGCCGGCCGCCGAAGAAGCCGCAGAGGAACTCGAACTGCGCCGGGCGCACATGGCTCAGACCATGACCGCGCTGGTGCATTGCCATGATTGCCGCGCCCTGCGGCAGGGTCTCGATCAGGTCGTAGAAGTGGTTCACCAGAAGCTGGACCTGCGGCTCGCCCCCGATCCGGTCGATCATCGGCTCCATGCCATCAGCCCTGTGGCCGGGTCTTCTTCGGGTCGTAGTGCGACAGGGGCACGATCACCGCCGGCAGCCGCTTCTGCTGGCCGTCCAGCTTGCCGACCTCCAGCGCCGTCCCGACCTCGGCATGGGCCACATCGACCCGCGCCAGCGCGATGTTCTTGCCGAGTATCGGCGAGCGGACCGAGGATGTCACCTCGCCCACCTGAGCCCGCCCGACATGCAGGCAGTCGCCATGGCCCACATCGACATTGGCGTCGATCTCCAGGCCCACGAACTTGCGGCTCGGATGCTCCTTCCGCCGGATCAGCGCATCGCGGCCCACGAAATCGTCTGTCTTGGTCTTGAGCGGCACGGTAAAGCCGATCCCTGCCTCGAACGGGTCGGTCTGATCGCTGAAATCATAGCCAGCAAAGATCAGCCCGGCCTCGATCCGCACCATGTCCAACGCGGCCAGCCCCATCGGTTTCAGCCCCAGATCGCCGCCATTGGCCCAGACCGCGTCATAGACCGCTGTCCCGTCCTTCGGATGGCAGAACACCTCGAATCCCAGCTCCCCCGTGTAGCCCGTCCGCGACACCACCACCGGGGCGCCTGACGGCCCGCCGATCCGGCCCACGGTAAAGCGGAACCAGCCCAGTTCCTCGATCGTCGGCTGGTGCGGCGCGGTCCAGATCATGCGCTTCATGATCTCGCGGCTGTTCGGCCCCTGGACGGCCAGGTTGTGCAACTGGTCGGTCGAGGACCGCACCATCACCTTCAGCCCCAGCTTCTCGGCCTGCTCCCGGATCCAGATCCCGCCGTAGTCGTCGCCGCCGATCCAGCGGAACTGGTCGCGGCCAAGGCGGAACAGCGTGCCATCGTCGATCATCCCGCCATGTTCATAGCACATGGCGGAATAGACCACCTGCCCCTGGGACAGCTTCTTCACGTCGCGCGTCAGCACCCATTGCATCAGGGCTTCCGCGTCCGGCCCCGTCACCTCCCACTTGCGCAGCGGCGACAGGTCCAGCACCACCGCCGCCTGCCGGCAGGCCCAGTATTCCTCCAGCGCGCCGTTCGAGGAATAGACCTGCGGCAGCCAGTAGCCCTTGTATTCGACATGGTGCCGGGTCTTTTCCGCAATGCGCGCGTGGAAGGCGGTTTCCTTGGTCATCTTCGGCTCCGAAGCGGGCGTTGGGCGCCAGGCGATGGCGCGGCTGAACTTCTCCGCCCCGGAATAGGTGCGGACATGAATGTCGCTCAGATACCAGCCGTTCGCGGGCGAGGTATCGTCCGGGCAGGCCGAGTTCACGCAGACGATGTCGGTCAGAGCCCGGAACAGCACATAGTCGCCTGGCCGCGACCAGGGCTCGTCGGAGATCAGAACGCCATGTGAATCGATGTTCGTATTGAAGAACAGGTTCACTGCCATCCAGCCGGGACGCGGGTCGACCCCGTGCCCGGCCAGCGCCTTGTTGAAATTGTCCGAGCAGTTGACATGCCCCGGATAGCCGATGTCGTCATAGTATTTCGACGCGCAGGCCATGGCGAAGGCATCGTGTCGCCCCACCGTGTCCTGCACCACCTCGACCAGCGGCACCCAGTCCTGATCGTAGTATTTCGAATGCAGCCCCGGCATGGAATAGGCATGGCCCATCAGCGTGCGCGAGGTCGTCACGTCCAGCGCGTGCTGGATGCCGCGGTCCAGCTTCCGCGCGTCGAAGCACTGGAAATCGGTGCATTGCCGACCGTCCACGTCGAGGATCTGGATGTAGTCCCCCGCCTTGACGAAATAGCTTTCCGCGGTGGCCGACTTGACCCGCAGGTCCAGGATCGGGTCGGCCAGCGGGTCGGGCAGGTCAAAATGTCCGACCATCCGGGGCTTCGCGCGCTGGACCAGAACCGTGACCGGCGTCGCGGTATCCTGTGCCTCGGGCGCCATGGGAAGCCCCGGCGCACAGACCACCAGCCAGCCATCATCCAGCGCCGTCACCTCTGCCCTGGTCCCCGCAGGCGTCTCGCCCCCGAACAGCCGCACGGCCCCCACAGTCGCAAGGTCGATGTTCCGCGCCTCCAGCCCCTTGCGCAACCGGGCAAGGCTCTCCTCGCCCGCGGCCAGCATCGCCTTCAACCCCTCGGCCGTCGCGTTCGCTGCCTGCCCAAGGATCGCGGCGTCGATCCGCCCGTCCTTGCCGGCTGCCACCAGCTCCACCGGCTGCCCGCCCTCGTCGTTCACCAGCACCAGCCGATCACCGGCCATGAGCTGAAACAGAACCGCACCGCCGCCCGGCACCACATGCCGTTCCTGCCCGTGGTGACGCGAAAATCCCTGCGGACCAAGGATTCTCGACGGCCGCGGTGGCCCCGGAACAATCGAAGGATAGTTCGTGTCAAGCATGACGTCCTCCGCAGCGATTCGGCCAGCCTTCGACCGCACCATTTTAATGAGGATAAAACTTGTTCATCTCCAAGAATAGCTACAGGGTAAGCCTGACACAAGCGAAGGGGAAGGGGAAGGCAGGGGATGTTGGCGTTGAGCTTTGGTCTGGCGGCGGCCGTTCTGTGGGCCGTCCATGACCTGTTGGCCCGCAAGCTCAGCCAGGGGGCGCCCCTTCTTGCGATCCTGACCGTGGTTCTGGCCGCGGGAACGCTGGGGCTTGTCCCGGTCGCGTTGGCAATGGGCGGCTGGGGCGAGATGACAGCCCCGGCCTACGCCGTGGCCACCGCCTCGGGTCTGGCCTTCGCCGTGGCGATAGGCGGGCTATACAAGGCGTTCAGCCTGGCCCCGGTGCGCGTCGTCTCGCCGGTGGTGGGGGCCTATCCCATGCTGATCCTGCTGATCGCGCTGGCGCAGGGACGACAGGTGACGGGTAGCGACTGGCTCGCCGTCCTTGCGATCGTCTTCGGGATCGCCATCGTCGCGCTGGCCGCCCGCGACGACGCGCCAGAGGGATATGCGGCCTCGCCAGGTGTGGCAGTTTCCTGGGCGGGGCTGTCGGCCGCAGCCTTCGCCGCAACCTTCGCGCTTGCCCAGGAGGCGACGCGGATGGGGGCGGAGCTGCCGGTGATGCTGACCGGGCGGATCGCGGCGCTGGGAGCGATCCTCGGGCTTCTGTTCTGGCGGCGCGGCGCGCTCGCACCGCAACGGGGACAGTTCGGCATGCTGGGGCTGATGGGCCTCGTGGACGCCATGGCGCTGGGGCTGGTGACCGCTTCGGGAAGCCTGCCGCAGGCGGAATATGCCTCGGTCGCCTCTTCGCTGTTCGGGGTGCTGACGGTCCTGCTTGCGGCCTGGTTCCTGAAGGAACACGCCCGCCCGGTGCAATGGCTGGGCATCGCCTGCGTTTTCGGAGGGATAGCCATGCTCGGGCTGCACGGCGGCTAGACGGGCCCCTACTCTGCCGCTTCCGCTCTGGCAGGTGCCCGGCGCAGAGATTGCGTCAGGCGGCGTTCGTCACGGGGGGAGACGCCGAAGAACTCGGTATAGTGCCGGATCATCGGACTCGAGGTCATGTAGCCGACCGATGCAGCGATCTCGCGGAAACTGTCGTTGGAGTAGAGCACACGCTGCCGCGCCTTCATCAGGCGCAAGTGGTGGTAATAGCGCAACGGGCTCTGCCCGGTCTCGCGCTTGAACATCCGCTCGAAGTGGCGCCCGGACAGGCCTACGGCTGCGGCCACGTCCGGGATGCGCAGGGGATCCTCGACATGGGTCTCGAACAGCCGGATCGCTTCGCGGATGGTGGCGGGCAGGCTGTCGGTTGTGCCACCGGACCGGGTGACGGGCACCTTCTGGCTGGCGTCAGCGTCGCGGACGAAGGGATGCTGGAACCAGCAGGCGACCTCGGTCATGCAGTCGCGGCCAAGGCGCTCTTCGATCAGCCGCAGCATCAGGTCGAAGACCGCGCCGGCACCCGAGGCGGTGATGCGGCGTCCCTCGCGCAGGATGGTGACCTCGCGTGCCTCGACGGTCGGGAAATCAGCCTTGAAGGCGGCCTCATAGCACCAGTGGACGGAACAGGGCCGCCCATCCATCAGCCCGGCCCGAGCCAACGGGAATATCCCGCCCGAAAAGGCGCCCAGCATGACACCGGTCCGGTCCAGCCAGCGCAGCTTTGCCGGGCTGCGGCGCGGGTCAGCGAATGCGGCGGTGGGAGGTGAAATCAGGTAAAGCTGGTCGATCCCCTCGATGTCCTGCAACGTCAGGTCCGGGTCGAAGCCGATCTCGGCCGAGGACCGCACCGGCAGGGGCGCTTCGGCCACCAGCTTCCAGACAAACTCCGTCCGGCCGGTGATCTCGTTCGCGGCGCGCAGCGGTTCGATGGCCGAGGTGAGGCAGGCCATCGGAAAGCCGGGGAACATCAGGAACCCCAGCCTGAGTGGCCCCCGCTCAGTCATCGGGGAACCAGCCGGGGCTGGTGGGCGCGCCGTCGTCGTACTTGGACAGCCACTCCACCATCGCGTCGCGGTTGCGGATGAAGCCCTTGTAGGTCGCCAGTTCCACCGGCAGGTCGCGGATCACCCGGTGCAGGCGGCGGGCCCATTTCGGCACCTCCACGATCTGCTCGAAGCTGCACAGGTAGCAGCGGATGTCGAAGGCGATCGCATTCGACCGGGGCAGGCGGTAAAGCGATTGCAGCTCCACCCGCAGGTGCTGTTTCTTCCCCATGTTTTCCTGCGTGATCGTGGTCTTCATCGGCCCCCATTTCGGATAGGTCTCGGGCGCGGTATCCAAGAGCGGGTTGACCGTCATCGTCCAGTTGAACCGCCGCACCGGCGCGCCATGCTGAAGCTTCAGGAGGAACCTCAGCGCCCGGTCGAAGACCCCCTTCTCATGCGCCAGGGGCACGGGGGCATGCCATTCGTGGAAGTTCATGCCCACGTCGAAATCCACCGACCAGTCGGCCTGCGACGTGGCGATGCCCGCATCCATCCACAGCGTCCCGTCGCGTTCGTCCTGCAAGGTCCAGTCGCCCTGGGTCTGGCGCATGATGTATTCGAAGGGCGGATAGGGCAGCGTGGACTCGTCAAGGAATGTGAACGATTGTTCGATGCCCAGCGGCCGGTTCACCCAGTGCCAGCGGTTGCCGTCCTTCGTCAGGCTGAACCATTGCGGATAATCCCGCGCCTTGGCCTCCATGATCAGTTCCAGCGTGTCCCAGCCGGCCAGCGTCATGTGCGGCAGCGACTGGCAGCGCAGCGGATCCTCGGCCAGCACCTTTGCGCGGTCGATCATCTCGGCGATGTAGTGTTCGTCCACGTCCAGCATGTGTTCGAAGGCCGTGCCCTTCCGGCCCGGAACATGCGGCTCCATGTTCACGGAATACATGTAGTCGTCGCGGTCGAAGGGGAACGGAAACCGCCGCGGGTCGCTGTTGCGGTAGGTGAAGGTGTCGCGGAAGGTCTCGTCCCGGAAGAAGCCACCGAAATCGTCGGGAGCGAACTTGAAATCAAGGCTCATCGTCGTCTCCTATCGGTCGATGACAAGGGTCCTGCCCTCGAAGCGGCTGACGCAGGGCATGATCCTCGTGTTCGAGGCCTGATCTTCGGGCGTCAGCCAGTGGTCGCGGTGCAGGATCGTGCCGTCGCATTTCAGAACGGTCGTTTCGCATTGCCCGCAGGCCCCGCCCCGGCACAGGTAGGGGGCATCCACACCGGCGGCCTCCATCGCCTCCAGAAGGCTCTGCGTCGTGCCGACGGTGATGGTCTTGCCGCTGGCTGCAAGCTGCACCTCGAACGGCAGGCCGGTGCCGGGGGCGAGGAATTCCTCGTGATGCAGCGCCTGCTTCGGCCAGCCCATGCCCTCGGCCGTCGAAAGCACCCAGTTTATCATCCCCTTCGGCCCGCAGACGTAGAGATGCGTCCCGATCGGCTGATTTTCCAGCAGCTTCCCAAGGTCGATCATCTGCTTCCGGTCGTCGAAGTAGCAATGCACCCGGTCGGGATACGCATCCGTCAGCCGGTCCATGTAGGCACCCAGAGCCTGCGAGCGCGCCGAATAGTGCAGTTCGAACTTGCCGCCGAAATGGGTCAGCTGCGCGATCTGCGCCAGGAACGGCGTGATCCCGATGCCGCCCGCGATCATCAGGTGCTTGCGCGCGCGGTTGTCCAGCTGGAACAGATTGACGGGGTGCGACAGCACCATTTCCATCCCCGGCACGACATGGCGGTGCATGTAGAGCGATCCGCCCCGCCCCTGATCGTCACGCCGCACGCTGATCTCATAGCCCGAGCGGTCCTCGGGATCGGACATCAGCGAATAGGGGTTCAGCCTCCGTGTGCCGTGGTCGTCCATCTCGACCACGGTATGCGCCCCGCCGGAAAAGGCCGGCAGTTCGGATCCGTCGCGTGATACGAACCGAAAGCGCTTGATGAGTTCGTTGACCTCGACCACCTCGGCCACGCGGACCTGGAGTTTCGCGCCCCCGCTCATTTGAACCTCACCACGCTTTCCGGCACCTGGCCGGGGTCCTCGGCGTCGATGTTGACGCCCTGGAAGGCGGCCATGCGCCGGGAATAATGATCGCGGACAAAGAGGTTCAGCCCGCAATGGCTGCACTTGAACGGGTCGGTGGCCACGTTTTCCGTTACCCCCTTGCAATGCACGCACTGCACCCGCCGCAGGGTAGAGCCCCTGTGTTCCTTCTGGATCGAGGCGAAGGGGAAGCCCGTCGCCATGATCTCGCGTTCGGCCTGGCCGATCAGGCTTTCGGTCCCGGCCAGATAGAACTGTGTGCCCATATGCGCATCCGCCAGAACTCGCACCAGGCGCGGCAGAAGCGCCGGAATGGTCGGGGCACGAAAGAACTGCGCGGCACCAAGCGCCTCGAGCCCTGCGGAAAGGTCGGTCCCGGTCGGGCCGGGGCAATACATCACATGGGCGTCAGCCAGAATTACCGAACGGTTATTCGCCTTGGCCAGCATCTCGGCCACGGCGTCGGCCCCTGCGCAGTCGGCAACGATCACATGCAGCTTGCCCGGGCGGGCCTCGAGCGGCGCGTAGACCGGGCGGGACTTGATCGAGGGGGCGTTCACGGGGGTCAGATCTACTTTCACGGGGGCAAGTCCCTTGGGAAGAAGGGGCCCACGGCGATGCGCCGGCCCCCGACAGATCAGTCCTTGGCGGTACGGCGCTTCTTTTCCACGTCATAGAACGGCAGCGGAGCCGACACCGCCTTCAGCGGGCCATGCGTGCCGCAGCGCACCTCGACCTCGGTGCCGTTGTTGGCGCAGTCCACGTCCAGGCGGGCAATCGCCACGACCCAGTCGTTCAGCGGCGAATACATCGGCTGCGTCACCACGCCGACCTTCTTGCCGTCCCTGTAGATCGGCGCGTTGCCCGGCACCTTCTTGCCCTCGAACTTCAGGCCCGAGATCTTGAAGCGTTCCTTGCCTTGCAGCCGGTAATGTTCCTCGGCGCCGCGGAAGCCGGTCTTGCCCTTGGTCACGGTCCAGTCGAGGCCCAGCTCCCACAGCGTGTCGCCGGGGCCTTCGTTCTCGAACGGATACATCTCGGAATTGTCGAAGGGGTAGAACAGGAGGTAGCTCTCGGCCCGCAGCATGTCGAGCGTGGTGAAGCGGCAGGGGATGATACCCATGCTCGCGCCTTCCTCCAGGATGCGGTCCCAGATTTCCACCGCGTCCTGCCCGCGGCAGAAGATTTCATACCCGCGCTCGCCCGTATAGCCGGTGCGTGACAGCGTGATGGGCTTTCCGAACAGCATCGCGGGCATGTGGCCCATGTAGGGCAGCGCCCGCACGCCGGGGATGTGCTTTTCCAGGTAGTCCACCGCCAGCGGCCCCTGCAGCGACAGGTCATGCAGGTTGTCGTCGAAGCGGATCGAGACATCGCGGCCCGTCGCAGCCATCGTCAGCTGCTCATGCCCCTGGCCCGACCCATGCACCACCGTATAGGTGTTCGGCCCGAAGCGGTAGATGATGCAGTCGTCGATGAACTTGCCCGCGTCGTTCAGCATGCAGGCGTAAAGCGACTTGCCGGGCGCGATCTTTTCCGGGTCGCGGGTCGTGGCGCGGTCGATGACGTGGCTCGCGGCATGGCCGGTGATGTGGACCTTCTTCAGGCCTGACACGTCCATCAGCCCCGCCTTGGTGCGGATCGCCATGTATTCCGCGTTGGGGTCGCCCTTTTCATAGGACCAGGCGGTCCCCATTCCGCTCCAGTCTTCCAGCTTCGACCCTAGGGCCCGATGCCGGTCCATCAGTGCCGAGAAACGCCAGGAATTCGTCATGCGCAATCCCTCCCATCGGGCTTTGATTTTCGCCGAGTGTCAGGCGATTCCCGCAAGAAAGCAATAATGAAGTGCAACAATATTTCTTGCCAGAAAACATCTCCGCAAGAAAAAGGCCGCCCTGTGCGGCGGCCTTTTCCAAGTTTTTTCAAGGGCTTCAGGCCGGCAGAACGAAGAACCAGTTCGCCCACAGTACCACTGCCGCCCCTGCGATCAGGGCCAGGTAGGGCAGGAAACCCGCCTTCCTTTCGCCCATCTCGCCATAGGCAAGGCCCAGGTCCTCGTAGGCTTCCTTCGGGAACTTGCCCTTGTCCACGACATAGTGGCGATACCAGAACACCGGGAAGATGAACGAGGCGAAGATCAGCCCCGCCCACAGCGCGTTCTCGTAGCCCCAGACCTTGGCGCCGGCGCCCAGGAACAGGGCGTTGACGAAAGCAAGGATCGTGTTCAGCCCGATCAGCGCCACGGGGGCCTTCCAGGGGCGCTCCATGTGCGCGTTGTCGATCCGGTGGATCCAGCCGGCGTTGAGGTTTAGGAAGTTGAACAGGATGTAGCCCACGTTCGAGATGGCGAGGACATAGAAATAGCCCGCCGCGTCCGAGGCCAGAGCGAGGAGAAAGATGTTGAACGTCACGTCCGTCCACATCGCCCGGCGCGGCACGCCGTGTTCGTTCAGCTTCGACAAGTAGACCGGCAGCCAGCCGTCGCGCGACCCCTGATACAGCGTGCGCGACGACCCCGCCATCGCGGTCATGATTGCCAGGAACAGCGCCATGATCATCAGGATGACGAAGATCTGCGTGATGACCGGCCCGCCGCCGATCATGTTGCCCAGCGCCTCGCCGACCCCGGTGCCGTCCACGATGCCCGCCGCCAGCATGCCTTCCTGCCCCAGCACGCCCTGGAACGAGAACGGGATCAGGAAGAAGAACACCATGCACAGAAGGCCGGAATAGAAGATCGCGCGGAAGGTGTCGCGCCTGGGGTCCTTCAGTTCGCGGGTGTAGCAGACCGCAGTCTCGAAGCCATAGGTGGACCAGGCCGCGACATAGAGACCACCCAGGAACAGGGTCCAGCCGCCGATGTTCCATGCGCCGTCCACCCCGGAATAGGCGGCCGTGGGCGGCACCAGGGTGGTGACGTTCATCCAGTCGATCGCGCCGGTCAAGATCGGCACCAGACCAACCAGCAGAAGCGGGGTCAGCACGATGATCGCCAGCCACTTCTGCGCCGAGGCGGTGTTGGCGATTCCCTTTTCCTGGATCGCCAGGATGATCAGCATCAGGATCACGCCGATCAGGAAGGTGGTGTTGAAATGCAGCGTCCCCAGCGCCGGAATGGTGATCTGGAACGCCTCGTAGGTGCGGAACCAGGGCGTAAGCGCCGTAACACCATCCGCCGAGGCAACAGCCTGGATCGCCTGCTCGACCGTCGCCCCTGCATTGTTGGCGACGTACTCGGCAACCGCCGGGGTCTCGGCGGTATAGCTGGCCAGGTTCGCCGTCACCCAGTCCAGTACCGGCTGGCTGTCGGCCAGTGGGATCGGGAACAGGGCGTTCAGGATATAACCCGCGGCAATCGCGCAACCCAGCGACAGCACCGGCGTCCAGGCAAACCAGTTGCACCAGACCGACAGGGGCGCGATCAGCTTGCCATAGCGCAGCCAGGCCGTCGCACCATAGACCGAGGTGCCGCCCGACTTGTTGCCGAACATCCCGGCCATCTCGGCATAGGTGAAGCTTTGCAGAAAGCCCATCACCATCGAGATCATCCAGACCACGAAGGCCAGCTTCCCCGTCGTCCCGGCGATCCCGCCGATCGAGAACAGCACCAGCGGCGGCACGCCGGCGGCAACCCAGAAGGCCCCCCTCCAGCTCAGCGCCCGGATCATCTGGCCCGATCCAGTTTCAGTCGTCATTCCCTCACTCCTGTTGGTCAGGACGGATCGAGAGACCACTCCTGCCTCGGCGCAGGACAATCTGCCGGTCCGTACCTGGATGGATGGCTTGTCTGACGTGATGTGTGCCCTTGCAGCAATGACCCGAAGGTTTCTCCCTCATCCGTCGCCGTTACATCGCGGTCGAAGGGACTAGGTCCTGCAACCGGATGCCGCGAAAGAAAGCATGGAAGAACGATCTTGGCGAGAAAAATTTCATCTGGGCGAAAAATTGTTTCCCCCGCACCTCGAAGTTCCAGACAGGATCGCCGGCGCGGAAAGGCCCCGAAGTCCTCCGGGGCCTTCGGGGTGCAGGAACCGGCGGCTCAGTTGCGCAGATAGCTTTCCATCGAATCCTCCAGCGCGTCCTTCCAGGGCGTGTGGTGGACCGGCGCCATCGTGCCGGTGATGACCGATTTGTAGGCGTTGTTGCGGAAGCCCATGATGTCCTGCTTCTTGTGCTCCTTCCACTCGAAGAAGGCCTCGCAGGCGCCGTCCACGTCGAAGGACGGATAGTCCGTCTCGGCGATCAGCTCCTTCACATAGTCGCCCTGATAGTGGATCGCGTCGTGGGCGTCCTTGCCCTCGTCCTCGTGCTTCACGCGGTCCTCGACATCCTTCAGGAGCACGGCCTTGTCCTCGGGGATCTTGATCTTGCCCATGATCGCATCGCGCACCCACCAGGCCTGGGCGTCGAACATGTTGAAGGTGAACCACTGGTCCTGCATGCCGATGTAGAACAGCTTGGGGTTGTGGACCCAGACCACGCCCTTGTAGAGGTCCGCCGTCGCCAGCCGGTTCGCCGTCTTGAGCCGCAGGTCATCGGGCAGGAACGGGAAGTGGTGCTTGTAGCCGGTGCAGAGGATGATCGCGTCGATCTTCTTGCTGCTCCCGTCCGCGAAATAGGCGGTGTTCTCGTCCACCCGCTCCAGCTTGGGCACTTCCTTGAAGTTTTCCGGCCAGTTGAAGCCCATCGGCGCATGGCGATAGGCGACCGTCACCGACTTCGCGCCGTATTTCCAGCACTGGCTGCCGATGTCCTCGGCCGAATAGGACGAGCCCAGGAGCAGGATGTCCTTGCCCGCAAACTCGCGCGCATCGCGGAAGTCGTGGGCGTGCAGGACGCGGCCGTTGAACTTGTCGAAGCCGGGGTATTCCGGCACGTTCGGCACGCTGAAATGGCCCGAGGCCACGACCACGTTGTCGAACTCCTCGTCATACATCCGGTCGGCCTTCAGATCATGCGCGGTGACGGTGAAATTGGCCTTCTCCGGGTTGTAACGCACCATCCGCACCGTGGTGGAAAACCGGATCCAGTCACGCACGCCCGCTTTCTTCACCCGGCCCTCGATATAGTCGAACAGGACAGCACGCGGCGGGTAGCTGGCGATCTGTTTGCCGAAATGTTCCTCGAAGGAATAGTCGGCGAATTCCAGACCCTCCTTCGGGCCGTTCGACCACAGATAGCGATACATGCTGCAGTGTACCGGCTCGCCATGTTCATCAAGACCCGTGCGCCAGGTGTAGTTCCACAGCCCGCCCCAGTTGGACTGCTTCTCGAAGCAGACGACCTCGGGAATATCCTCGCCCTTGGCCTTTGCCGACTGGAACGCGCGCAGCTGCGCAAGGCCCGACGGACCCGCCCCGATGACGGCTACTCTCTTCTTCATGGTCAACCTCCGATGCTGGATTCTTGGCGGCCTTCGGGCGCCGGATTGTGCCTCAGCCTAGTGACAACGTTGCGTCTGTGTCAAATCTTCTTCCTGCTGGTAAACATGCGAAACCCCGGAAGCCGCTTGCTCCGGGGTCCGCTCGTGCAACCCTTGGCTGAAGCCTAGGCGAAGGATGCCTCAGCGGGCAATGGTCACCGTGCAATGCGCCCGCGAGGCGACTTCGCTTGCGACCGAACCGAGGACCAGCCGTTGCAAGCCGCGCTTGTCGCCGGTCCCCATGACGATATGAGTATAGCCGTTCTGCTCGGCGTAGGCGATGATCGCCGGGGCAGCCTCGCGGGCCACGACTTCCAGCGTGGCGACATCGGTCGCGCCCTCGCGGCGGGCCAGCGCCTCGGCATCGTCCAGCAGCTTCTTTACCTCTTCGGCCTTCCAGTGGCTGATGGTCGGCCCGCGAAAGCCGCCGTGGGCGATATTGACCGCGCAGATGGTCAGGTGGCCGCCGGTGGCCTTGGCGACCTCGGCGGCCAGCATGACACCGACAGTTGCGTGGTCGGATCCGTCGGTGGGGCAGAGAATCTTGCTTGTCATGATATCCATTCCCTTCTCGGTTACTGGACAAAACCGACCACGAAACGCCAGGCTCTGCCTTGACCTGCGTCAAGAAATTTCACCCTCAGGCAAAAACTGGAGACCTCCATGCAACAGATCGACCCGAAGGACCGCCGAATCGCCAATATCCATCAGGCCCGCTTCACGCCCTTCGTCTATCCGGACGGCGTGGCCCTGGGGGACAGCGTGTTGCAGCTGGACGACGGGCAGCCGTTGGGTGTCGGTTTCCACGTCTACCGGATGCCCCCGGGCATGACGACGCGTGGCCACCGCCACAATGGGCACGAGCAGTTCCTGATCCTGGAAGGCGAGTTGATCGAAAGCGACGGCACGGTGCTGCGGGCGGGGGACATGGTGTTCTATCGCGACGGGAGCGAGCACAACAGCTACACCCCGAACGGCTGCCTGCTGGCCGTCCACATCGCCGCGCCGGAAACGCCGGTCGAGTGACATCCGCCAGCGGTGCCGGTTCGGATCGGAGACGGGACAGTCAACCGCGCCCGGAACGGCAGGTTGTCTTCTGGGAGGCGCGGGGCAAGAAACTTCAAAACAGCGCGACGGAATTATTCGGAGAGAACGTATAAACGGCTGCATCACCCAAGGATATCCTGAACCATGCATTCAAGTCCGTCATTCTGCATCAAGTCGAGTCTTCAGCGGGCCGTCTTTGCCGCCTCAGTCAGCTTGGCTGCCACGGCCGGCGCGATGTCGGACGACATCACCAATGTCACGCTGACCAAACGCGCAGCCAATTGCGCTGATTTTGCGCAGTCCAGTACTGCCCGCGCAACCGATGTCCAGCGCGGGATCGAATTCCAGGGAACGCTGGATATTGCGGTCAGGGGCGACAAATGCGTCATCTCGTCGAACGCCATTCCCAACCATGATTTCAACGCAACCGGGCGCTTTGCGACCGAAGTAGCCGAGCAGGCACAGGCCTATACCATCACCACTGCTCCAAAGGCGGCGGCAAGGCCCACAGCCCTTTCGCTGACCTACGACAACGCGGTCTTTCTGAACGGTGTGAAGCTGGACCAGCTTGCTGCCGGGTGCTTCGGGGTCGGGGACGGCATTATCGGGTGCTGGGACATGAACGCACCCTACCGCTATGATCCTCTTGGCAAGGCGGGCAAGTTCGGAACCGATGAGCACAACGCCCATACCCAGCCGGACGGGACCTATCACTACCACGGCAACCCGCTGGCCCTGTTCGTGCAGGACCATGCCCATGACCCCTCGCCGGTCATCGGTTTTGCGGCGGACGGGTTTCCGATCTTTGGCAGCTACATTGCCGACGGCGGGCAGGTCCGCAAGGCAAGGTCAAGCTATCAGCTCAAATCCGGCACCCGGCCGGGTGGCCCGGGCGGGGTCTATGATGGCACCTTCATCGACGACTGGGTCTATGTCGCGGGGTCGGGCGATCTGGATGCCTGCAACGGTATGATGCAGGATGGCATTTATGGATATGTCGTGACCGACAGCTATCCACATGTGCTGGGGTGCTTTACCGGGACGCCCGACCCGTCCTTCCGAAAACGGCGCCCCTAGGCCCGACAGGCCTGCACCAAAGCGGACCCGCTGGCATCCATCCGGGGATTGCCAGCGGGTCGGTCGGCCTGCAAAGGCGCTTGCCATCCGTTCCCATCGCTCGCAGGGGGGACGAGGCAGATCGGAAATGTTAATATTTCACCAACGCTCAGAAGCAAAGCATTGATATCGCTTTATTTTTCCACCTTGTCCACTGTGGACAGCCCTCAGATGTCCAGCGTCGTCTGCGTCTCCCAGGCCGAGAAATGTGAACAGTAGTCGTTCCATTCCTTGTGTTTCAGCTTCAGGTAGGCGGAACTGAATTCGTCCCCCATCATCGCCTTCAGGGTCTTGTCGCGGTCATATTCGCGCAGCGCGTCCAAGAGGTTCAGCGGCAGCTTCGGCGCCCCTTTGACCTTGTGGCCGTCCTGATACATGTCGATCTCGTGGCGCTTGCCGGGATCGGCCTTGGTCCGCACCCCGTCGATCCCTGCGGCTAGGATCACCGCCTGCATCAGGTAGGGGTTCGCAGCGCCATCCGGCAGGCGGAGTTCGAAACGCCCGGGCCCCGGCACCCGCACCATGTGGGTCCGGTTGTTGCCGGTCCAGGTCACGGTATTCGGTGCCCAGGTCGCGCCCGAGGCGGTGCGGGGGGCGTTGATCCGCTTGTAGCTGTTCACCGTCGGGTTGGTGATCGCCGCCAGCGCCGAGGCGTGCTTCATGATCCCGCCCAGGAAGTTCCGGCCCTCGTCGGACAGCCCCAGTTCCTTCTTCGGGTCGGCGAAGGCGTTCTTCTTGCCGTCCAGCGACCAGACCGAGATATGCGCATGGCAACCCGAGCCGGTGAGGCCCTTGAACGGCTTCGGCATGAAGGTCGCGCGGAAGCCGTGCTTCTCGGCGATCGACTTGACCATGAACTTGAAGAAGCTGTGCTTGTCAGCCGTGGCCAGCACGTCGTCGTATTTCCAGTTCATCTCGAACTGGCCGATCGCGTCCTCGTGGTCGTTCTGATAGGGCTCCCAACCCATTTCCAGCATGTAGTCGCAGATTTCCGAGATCACGTCATAGCGCCGCATCACCGCCTGCTGGTCGTAGCAGGGCTTCTCGGCCGTGTCGTAGACGTCCGAGATCCCGGTGCCGTCGGCGTTCAGGATGAAGAACTCAGGTTCGACACCGGTCTTGACCCGAAGGCCCTCCTTCGCGGCCTCGCCGATCAGCCTTTCCAGCACGTTCCGGGGGGCCTGTTCGACCAGCTTCTCCTCCATCGTCGCACGCGCGGCGACCCAGGCCACCTCCTTTTTCCACGGCAGCTGGATCACGCTCTCGGGGTCAGGCACCGCCATCAGGTCAGGGTGCGCCGGAGTCAGGTCAAGCCAGGTCGCAAATCCGGCAAAGCCGGCCCCATCCACCGCCATGTCGTTGATCGCCTGCGTCGGCACCAGTTTCGCACGCTGCCCACCGAACAGGTCGGTGTAGGAGATCATGAAATACTTGACGCCCTTGTCCTTGGCCCATTTCGCCAGGTCTTTCGCCATCACTGTAACTCCCTGTCGTCTTTTTTGGTTGTTTAAGGAAACGGCGGCCTTACCAGCCGCCGTTCCGTCCCGGTATCCAGTTGGTCCCCGCCAGCGGAACCCCCGCCATCGCCGCCGCCTCGATGGTCAGCGAACACAGGTCCTCCGGCTCCAGATTGTGCAGGTGGCTCTTGCCGCAGGCCCGCGCGATGGTCTGCGCCTCCAGCGTCATCACCTTCAGGTAGTTCTTCAGCCGCCGCCCGCCCAGCACCGGGTCGAAGCGTTTGTACAGCTCCGGGTCCTGGGTGGTGATCCCGGCCGGGTCGCGCCCCTCGTGCCAATCGTCGTAGGCATCCGCCGTGGTACCGAGCTTCTGGTATTCCTCTTCCCATTTCGGGTCGTTGTCGCCCAGCGCGATCAGCGCAGCAGTCCCGATGGCCACCGCGTCCGCCCCAAGCGCCATGGCCTTTGCCACATCCGCCCCGGACCGGATGCCGCCCGAGACGATCAGTTGCACCTTGCGGTGCATGCCAAGGTCCTGAAGCGCCTTCACCGCCTGCGGGATGCAGGCCAGGATCGGCATGCCGACATGTTCGATGAACACGTCCTGCGTCGCCGCCGTGCCGCCCTGCATGCCGTCCAGCACCACCACATCGGCGCCCGCCTTCACCGCCAGCGCCGTGTCGTAATAGGGCCGCGCGCCGCCGACCTTGACGTAGATCGGCTTTTCCCAGTCGGTGATCTCGCGCAGTTCCATGATCTTGATTTCAAGATCGTCCGGCCCGGTCCAGTCCGGATGCCGGCAGGCCGAGCGCTGGTCGATCCCCTTGGGAAGGTTGCGCATCTGCGCCACGCGGTCGCTGATCTTCTGGCCCAGGAGCATGCCGCCGCCGCCGGGTTTGGCGCCCTGGCCCACCACGACCTCGATCGCATCGGCCCGGCGCAGGTCGTCGGGGTTCATGCCATAGCGGCTGGGGAGATACTGATAGACCAGCGTCCTCGAATGGCCGCGCTCTTCCTCGGTCATCCCGCCGTCGCCGGTGGTGGTCGAAGTGCCCGCTGCCGTCGCTCCGCGGCCCAGCGCCTCCTTGGCCGGGCCGGAAAGCGCGCCGAAGCTCATCCCGGCGATGGTGATCGGAATGTCCAGGTGGATAGGCTTCTTCGCGTGGCGGGTGCCCAGCCAGACATCGGTCGCGCATTTCTCGCGGTAACCTTCCAGCGGGTAGCGGCTGATCGAGGCGCCGAGGAACAGTAGGTCGTCGAAATGCGGCAGGTGACGCTTGGTCCCGCCGCCGCGGATGTCGTAGATGCCGGAAGCAGCCGCGCGGCGGATTTCGGCGTTCACGGCGGGCGTGAAGGTCGCCGAGAAACGGGGCGGGGTACGGGGAAGGTCTGTCATTCGGCACCTGTCGCGGCGGTTGGGTTGGGGCAAGAGTTTTCGAAAACTCTTGCAAATCTTTTCGAAAAGATTTGCTTCCTCTTGGGGTCAGTGTCGCACATCAGTAACTCGACGCATTATCGACGTTGAAGTTGTAGAGTTTCCGGGCCGAGCCAAAGCGGCGGAACTCCTCGGGCCTCGCCTTGTGGTCCGCCTCGCCGCGGCGCAGGAGTTCCTCGAGGATGGCATAGTGTTCGTCCCGCATCTCCTTCTCGATGCAGTCGGCACCCAGCGATTTCACGGTGCCGCGCACGAAGATCCTGGCCTCGTAGAGCGAGTCGCCCAGCGCATCGCCCGCATCGCCCAGCACCACCAGGTTACCGGACTGTGCCATGAAGGCCGACATGTGGCCGATGGAGCCGTGGACGACGATGTCGATGCCCTTCATCGAGATGCCGCAGCGCGACGAGGCATTGCCCTTGATGACCAGAAGCCCGCCGCGCCCGGTGGCCCCGGCATACTGGCTGGCATCGCCGTCGATGATGACGGTGCCCGACATCATGTTTTCGGCCACGCCCGGGCCTGCCGAGCCCTTGATGCGGATCGTCGCCTGCTTGTTCATTCCGGCGCAATAATAGCCGGTCGAGCCGCGGACGGTGATGTCCACCGGCGCGTCCACCCCGGCCGCGATGGCATGGGCGCCCCTGGGATTGATGACCTCCCAGTCGGTCATGTTGGTCTGGCCCTTCAGCGCGTGCAGTGCCGAATTGAGCGCCCGGAGGCCCTCTTTCCCCAGATCGAAGGTCTGCATGCTCTCAACGCTCCCAGAAATAGACGGTGGCGGGTTCGGGTTCCCAGACGCGGGCGTCCTCGATGCCCGGCAGGTTCACCAGCGCGCGGTATTCCGACCCGAAGGCGACATACTGGTCGGTCTCTGCCATGACGGCGGGTTTGCAGGCGATCGGGTCGCGGACGACACCGAAACCGTTCCGGGTGCCGACAACGAAGGTGAAGAAGCCGTCGAGGTCGGTCAGCGTCGCCTCAAGGGCATTGCCCAGCGTCTCGCCCGATTTCAGCTTGTGGCTGATGAAGGCCGCGCCGACCTCGGTATCGTTCTGGGTCTCGAAGGTCATCCCCTGACGGATCAGCTCGCGCCGGACGCCGTTGTGGTTCGAAAGGCTGCCGTTGTGGACGAGGCACTGGTCTGCCCCGGTCGAGAACGGGTGCGCGCCCATCGTGGTCACGGCGGATTCGGTTGCCATGCGGGTGTGGCCGATACCGTGGGTGCCCTTCATCTTCGACAGCTCGAAGCGGGTGGCGACGTCCTTGGGCAGACCGACCTCCTTGAAGATCTCGATCGAGTCGCCCGCGCTCATCACCTTGACGCCCGGTCGCAGGCGCGACAGTGCCGAACGGGCTGCGTCCATCTGGTCGAGGGGAACCTCCAGCACGGCATGGGTGGACTTGATCTTCATGGTCACGGGTTGGCCGAGGGCGTCATGCAGATCACCATCCAGGTCCTTGAAATCCTTGTCCGGATTGGCCGACTGGATCGTCAGCTTGCCCAGACCGTCCTTCGCCCCGGAATAGATCGCGATTCCGGCACTGTCTGGGCCACGGTCGGTCATCGTGATCAGCATGTCGGTCAGCATGGCGCCAAGCTGCGGCTCCAGCTTCGGGTCCTTCAGGAAAAGTCCAACGATGCCACACATGGATTCGTCTCCTTCACATGGTTGCGCCGACGCTAGCACTGCTTTCTCAAGGCATCAACTGATAAGAAACAAATTTCACCTCTCGGGAAAATTGCCGCCCAATCCTTAGGCGCTTGCGGTTTTTCTTGACAGATTGTCGCAGGTAGTTTTCCCTGAGGAAAACAAATTTGCCGTGCAGGGAAATACGTCCGGGGCCGCGTTGCACGGATCACGGAAGCGCCCAAGGGAGAGAACTGTGGGAGACCTTAGTCAGCGGATCGAGGCGATGCACCGACGTGACATGCTGGTGGCGTGGGCGTTCGTGATCGGTCTCTGGTTCGCGGTGATCTTCGTCGCACTGGCGACCTGGGACCTCGCGCCGACGGGAGGGGCGCGGACCCTTTTGCTGATCGGCGGCGCCATCGTCCTGATCTTCAACACCGCCGCCATCCTGGCGATGCTGCGACACTACCGCGAGGACCGCGACTTCATGTACGGCCTCGACATCAGGTTCCTTGACGAAGCCAAGGGGAGGAAATGATGGCGCATTACCAACCCCCTAAACAGGGCAAGGCCAGCCAGCTGATCGACGTGGTCGTGCTGGTCGTCCTGACCATCGGCGCGCTGTTCGTGCCCCTGTGGCTGAACATGGCCGGGGCCGCAAAGTCGGTGACGAACCCCGCGACCGAGGCCACCTGGGAGGCGCTTGGCCAGAACGCCGCGCAAGCCGCGAAATACGAGGCGCTTGGCTATACGCCGGAGACCGCCCATGACCTTATCCTCGCAAGGTTCGACTATAGCTTCTCGGTCGGTGCGCTGGTGGTGATGATCGCGGTCATCCTCTTGTACTACTTCCTGATCCTGCGGTTTTCCGAAGTGGAATACCGCGAGGTCATCTCGGAAAAATTCGGGGAGTAAGCCACCATGGATCTGTGGAACTGGCTGGAATATGGCGCCTGGGGGCTTTCCGCCCTGCTTGGGCTGCACATGCTGACGGACTGGCTGAAGACCGACAGCAGCTACTCGGAAGACGTCCTCACCTCTTCCCGCGAAGGCGAGCTTGAGGCGATGGCCGAAGAGCGGAAGGGGCACGGACATGGCTGACGTGGACATCACCTCGCAGACCATGGACGGCATGGGGCCGCACGGCACCAAGGTCGGCCTCCTCCGCGTCCTCGGCCCGGCCCATGTCTGGGCGCTGGGGGTCGGCATCGTTCTGGTCGGCGAATACATGGGCTGGAATTTTGCCGTCGGCAAAGGCGGGGCCTATGCCGCGCTGATCGCCTGCTGGTTCGCCGGCATCCTCTATTCCTGCGTCGCCATGATCGACTCGGAAGTCACTTCCACGGTCGCCTCGGCGGGTGGGCAGTATACCCAGGCCAAGCACATCATCGGGCCGCTGATGGCCTTCAATGTGGGCCTCTACCTGGTCTTTGCCTACACCATGCTGGAAGCTGCCAACGCGATCACGGCGGGCTACCTGTTCTCGGTCGTGGCTTCGATGACCGGGCACGAGGCGGAACTGGACCAGCGGCCGTTCATCATCCTGGTCATCACGTTCCTGGCCTGGCTGAACTATCGCGGCGTGCTGGCGACGCTGACCTTCAACCTGGTCATCACGGCAGTCGCCTTCATCGCCATCATCGTCCTGTTCCTGTCCACCTCCGGCATCCTTGGCGGCGGGATCATGGATCACGCGGCGCTCTTCGAGGGCCACGAGCTGCCCTACGGCTGGATCGGCGTGCTGGCGGCGATGCACTTCGGCCTCTGGTACTACCTTGGCATCGAGGGCACCACGCAGGCGGCCGAGGAAGTCCGCTCGCCCGCCCGCGCGCTGCCCTTCGGGACGCTCGCCGGGATCATGACGCTGCTGATTGCCGCGACGCTGACCTGGTATGTCTGCTCGGGCGTCCTGCCCTGGGAGTTCCTGGGCGATGGCGTCAACGGGTCGGTGGCCCCGCTGTTCGACACTGCACGGCTCTCGGGCTCCACGGCTCTGGTCTGGCTTCTGGGCTTCGGCACGCTCTTCGCCACACTCGCATCGGCCAACGGCTGCATCAATGATGCCAGCCGCGCCTGGTTCGCCATGGGCCGCGACAAATACCTGCCGGGCTGGTTCGGCGCGGTGCACCCGCGGTACCGAACCCCCTATCGGGCCATCGTGTTCCTGGTTCCGATCGCGCTGATCTTCGCCCTGGGCGCGCCCTTGGACCAGGTCATCACCTTCTCGATCCTTTCGGGCCTGCTGGGCTATACGTTCATGCCGCTGAACATCATCCTCTTCCGGCGCAAATGGCCATTGGAGACGATCAAGCGCGGCTATGAACACCCGTTCCACCCGGTTCCCGCGATAACGCTTCTCACCCTGTGCGGCGTGACCTTCTTCGCGGTGTTCCTGGGCTACGGAACCCAGTTGGTCGCGATGATCGGCTTCTACATCGTGGTGTCGCTCTGGTTCCATTTCTGGCGCTATCGCTTCGTGAACCGGGGGGCACAGTTCACCATGCCCTGGCCGAAACCCCAGGGCTACTGAGGCACTGGCCCGCCCTCACGGGGCGGGCCGTTCTGCATGTCCCGCCTGATTCCCCCTGGCCTTGCTCTGGCCGCCCTCGGCCTCTGGCTTGCCCTGCGCCTGATCCGGGAGGCCAAGCTTCGTGCTGTCTCGCGCGCAGGCTACTTCGACGCCGTAAAGACACTGTTCGACGGCTGCGAGACGCGGCTGCAACCGACGGGCTTTCCCCGCATGACCGGTCGCCGCGGCGGGCTGGCCTTCGACCTTCAGGCCATCCCCGACACGCTGACCTTCCGCAAGCTGCCCGCGCTCTGGGTACTGGTCACCTTGCCCCAGCCCCTGCCGCTGGAATGCATGCTTGACCTCCTGGCGCGCCCTTCGGGCAACGAACCCTTCACCCGCTTTGCCACCCTGTCCCAGTCGCTGCCCACCCCACCCGATCTGCCGCGCGAGGTGGCCATCCGCTGTGATGACGCGACTCGCGTCCCGCCGCCCGACCTGATCGCGCGCCATGCCGTCCTGTTCACCGATCCGCGCGTCAAGGAACTTGTCCTCTCCCCCAAGGGCCTGCGCATCGTGATCCTCGCCGAAGAGGCCGACCGGGGCCGTTATCTCATCTTCCGCGAGGCCGAGATGGGCCGCGCCCCCCTGCCCCCGACCCGGCTGGCCCCACTGCTCGACAGGTTGGCCGCAATCCGCGAGGATGTGCTGGCGCTGAAGGACACCGCATGAAGCCGCCCCTCAACCCCTACCTCGTCCTCGCCGTTGCGATCATCCTGCCAGGCATGGGCCAGGTCCTGAACCGCCAGCCGGTGCGCGGGCTGGTCTTCGTCTGCTTTGCCGTGCTGCTGGGTGGCTTCACGCTGAAGACCGCGACACCGGACGTGTCCTTCGTCGGCAAGGTCTCGGGCGGGCTGTTCGTCTGGGCGATGGCGGTTCTGGACGCCTACAAGACCGCGCGAATCCGGCACGCGGTCTGGAGTCACGCGCGACCGAAGACTTAGCAGGCTGCTGAAGAAGTCGGCTCTCGACGCGGTTTTCGGAACATGATTCACCCTCGGCACGGCAAGGTCGGGGGTTGAGATGCGTGGGACGGACGAGGCGAGCGGGTCGTTGTTCAGCTATGTCGATCTCGAGGCGCGCATCCCGGCGCGGCATCCGCTGCGCACGATCCGTCGGGTGGTCAACGGTGCACTGGTCAGCCTCGATGCCGAGTTCAAGGCGCTCTACACGGATTTTGGCCGCCCTTCGATTGCGCCGGAGCGGCTCATCCGGGCCAGCCTGCTGCAGATCCTGTTCTCGGTCCGCTCCGAGCGGCAGTTGATGGAGCAGATGCAGTATAACCTCCTGTTCCGCTGGTTCGTGGGGCTGGGGATCGACGATCCGGTCTGGGTGCCGACCGTCTTCACCAAGAACCGCGACCGTCTGCTGACGACCGACATGTCGCGCAAGGTGATGGCCGCGATCCTGGCCCACCACGAAGTCGCGCCGCTGTTGTCGGACGACCACTTCTCGGTCGACGGCACGCTGGTGAAGGCTTGGGCTTCCATGAAGAGTTTCCAGCCCAAGGCGGAGAACACGCCGCCCGACAGCGATCCGGGCAGCCCGCCCGGACCCAACGCCACCACCGAGGATCAACCCCTGACGACCGGGACTGCCGCTATGCCCCGCCCCAGCCGCCGGAACCGAAATGCCGAGATCGATTTCCGGGGTGAGAAGCTTTCCAACGCCACCCACGCCTCGACCACCGACCCGGATGCGCGGCTCTACAAGAAATCCCCCGGCACCGGGGCGATGCTGTGCTTCATCGGCCATGCTCTCATGGAGAACCGGAGCGGGTTGATCGTGCAGGGCGACCTGACGCAGGCTGACGGTCATGCGGAAAGGCGCGCGGCATTGGACATGATCCATCGCCATTCCCCCGGATCGACCCGGCAACTGACGCTGGGCGCCGACAAGGGCTTCGACGCAGCCGAGTTCATCGCCGACCTCCGCCAAGCTTGTGTCACCCCCCATGTTGCCCAGAAGTCGCGATATTCAGCGATCGACGGCCGCACCACCCGGCACGAGGGCTATGCCCTGTCGATCAGGCACCGCAAACGGATCGAGGAGGCCTTCGGCTGGGCCAAGACTGTCGGTGGCATGGCACAGACAGTCTATCGCGGCGTCGAGCGGGTCCGCTCCCGCTTCATCCTGACCATGGCCGCCAACAACCTCGCCCGACTGCCACGGCTGCTGGCTGCATGACGATCAAAGGCGGCGTCAGGCTCGCATGCCATCTGCGTCGAACGACCCGATGCGAAACGCCTACAGCCTCAGCAAGGGAAACCGTTCCGGCACGCCGACTTCTTCAGCACCCTGTTAGGGCGGCAAACTCCCTCGAAGGAACTTGCAAGAGTCTTGAAAGACTTCTGCCCCTAGCCCCGCCAGAGGGCCCCAAGCATTGCCTTCAGCGCAACCAGCGCCTCGGGCCCGTCCTCGCAGCCCGGGCCGACCCGGACCGCGACGGTCGCCGCGAACCCGTAGGCCGCGCGCTTGTCGGCCCGGATCGTCACCTCGAACCCCTTCGGCCCGGCAACGGCACTTTCGATGGCATCCTCGGCTCCGAAGGTCTCGTCGCTTGCCTCGAACCAGACCGGCCCGCCGCCGATCGGCTGGCGGAACAGGACATAGCCTTCCGACTCGTCCTCGCCCTCGGCAAAGCCCACGAAGAGCATACCCTCTTCCTCGACGACCGAGCCATAGGCCGCCTTCACCGTGATGTCGGCCATCCGGTCAGTACCACTTGGCCACGGGCGGCAGGCTCATCAGGACGGCGTTGGCGTCATGCCCGGTCTCCAGCCCGAACTTCGTGCCCCGATCATAGACGAGGTTGTATTCGGCGTAGAGCCCCCGGTGCTGAAGCTGAACCTCGCGGTCGGCGTCGGACCATGGCGTCTCGACCCGGCGTTCGGTGACGGGAAGGAACGCGGGCAGGAAGGCTTCACCTACCGCGCGGGTGAAGGCGAAATCCCGGTGCCAGTCGCCGGTGTTCAGGTCGTCGAAGAAGATGCCGCCGACGCCGCGCGCCCTTCCGCGGTGGGGGATGAAGAAATACTCGTCCGCCCAGGCCTTGAACCTGGCGTAATAGTCGGGCGAATGGGCATCGCAGGCACGCTGCATCTCGGCATGGAAATGCGCGGTGTCCTCGGGATACTCGATGCATGGGTTCAGATCCGACCCGCCGCCGAACCACCACGCGCCGGGTGTCCAGAACATCCGGGTGTTCATGTGGACGGCAGGCGCATGCGGGTTCTGCATGTGGGCGACCAGCGAAATGCCGCTGGCCCAGAACCGCGGGTCACTGTCCATCCCCGGCACGCCGCGCGCCGCCATGGCGCGCTGCGCCTTCTCGCCGAGGATGCCGTGAACCTCGGACCAGTTGACGCCCACCTTCTCGAACACCGCTCCGCCGCGCATCACGCTCATGAGACCGCCGCCGCCATCGGCCCGGCTGGTCGGCGTCACCTCGAACCGGCCGGGTGCTCCCTTGGCGAACTTGTCCTCCAGACCCTCGAAGGCCGACACGATCCGGTCGCGCAGGGTCCGGAACCAGGCGGCGGCGACTGCGTTGCGGCTGTCAATCGGATCGGTCATTCTGCTGTCCTCGGGTGCTGACGCGAGCATGCCTAGCATCCCCGCGCGCTGCTTTCCACTGTTCAAGGAGCTTTCGATGAAACGGTTGTCATTGCTGGCACTTGCCACGCTTGCGGCTTGCGGCACCCCGCAAGAGCAGTGCATCAGCCGAAACACGCGCGACCTCCGCACGGTCGACCGGCTGATCAAGGAGGCCGAAGGCAACCTCGCGCGCGGCTACGCCTTCGAGACGGTGACCGTCTATGAAAGCTACTGGACAACCTGCGCACGCCCCGTGCCGGCAGGCCAGCCCGCCCCGCCGCCGCAGCTTTGCCTCGATGAACGCCCAGTCACCCAGCAACGACCGAAGGCCATCGACCTGAAGGAAGAGACGCGCAAGCTGGAAAGCCTGAAGGCAAAGCGCAAGGAGCTTGCCCGGCAGGCCGAGAAGGTGATCGCCGCCTGCAAGGCGCAATATCCCGAATGATCAGTGCGAAGCCGGTCAGTGTGCGGGGGCGCAGACCGCGTCCAGAAGCCCCCGCCCGCCGTCCACGGTCAACACCTGCCCGGTGATGAAGCCCGCCGCGTCCGACGCGAGGAACTGCACCGCCTCGGCCAGTTCGGCCGGCGCCGCGATCCGCCCCAGGGGGGTGGCCGCGGCAATCGCATCGCGGTAGTCGGGGTTCTCGCGCAGCGAGGCCTGAAGGCTGGCGCTCATCACGCTGCCGAAGGCGACCGCGTTGACACGGATCCCCCTGGGCGCCAGTGCCACCGCCAGCGAGCGCGTCATCTGGTCCATCGCCGCCGCGGCCATCGAATAGGCCAAGAGCTCCGGCCGGGTTGCCTGTGCCGTAATGGAGGACAGGTTGATGATCGACCCCAGCATCGTGCCCTCCTCGACCTCGGCCCGCTGGGCATGCTGAATCATCCGCTTGGCGGTGATCTGCGAGATCCGCAGGGCCGACAGCACATTGTAGCGCCACAGATCCTCCACCCCGTCGGCATCGGGGTTCAGGATGTCCGAGACCATCATCCGGCGGTTGGCGTTGACCAGGATGTCCACCCGGTCGAAGGCGTCGATGGTCGCCGACAAGAGGTTCGCGATGGTCAGCTTTTCGGTCAGGTCGCCCGCGAACATCCGGATCGGCCCCTCGGCCCGCGCCTCTTCGCCGATCTCGGCCTCGAGCCGGGCCTCGTCGATGTCGGCGAACATCACGTTCGCGCCCTTGTCCACCAGATGCCGGGCAATGGCGAGCCCGATGCCGGCGGCCGAGCCGGTGACGATGGCGGTCTTGCCGGAGACGGAGAAGGACATGGGACCTCTAGGGTTTCGCCCGGGAAGGATCGCGCCGGGGCTTGGTGGCATGGATCACGCGAAAGCGGCTGTCGCCGGCCGCCTCCCGGACCTCGAGGAAGCAGTCGGCCAGCACGGGATCATAGGGCAGATGCCGGTTGGCGACCAACCAGAGGCTCCCGTCAGGGGCAAGCATCCGCCGGGCGGCGCGAATGAAGGCCGCGCCCAGCGCGGGGTTGGCCGCTCGGCCAGTGTGGAACGGCGGGTTCATGACCACGGCATCCAGAAGGGTCTCGGGCCGCCAGACTGTTGCATCGGCCCAGTGAAATCTGGCGCGCGGGTCCGTTATGTTCGCCCGGGCACAGTCCAGCGCAACGGCTTCGGCCTCGACCAGGTCCAGCCGCTTGACGCCGGGGCGTTTCAGGATCTCGGCCGCAAGGAACCCCCAGCCCGCCCCCAGGTCGGCAACCTTGCCACCCAGCTTTGCCGGCAAGGTCGCGGCCAGGAGGGCCGATGCCGGGTCGGGACCATCTGCCGAGAATATCCCCGGCAGGGTCCGGAAGCCCGCCACCACGGCCGGTCGCGCAGCCCAGTCCGACAGGTCGGAACCCGCGGGGAAGGTGGCCAGCTTGCCATGCGCCTTGGACAGGCTTTCGGACAGGTCAACCCGTCTGCCAAGGTCCTTGAGCGCGCTGTCGATGCCGTCGGTCTTCTGGCCATCGACCGCGATCCACCCTCCCGGGGCCACCTCGGCCGCCGCCCGTGCAATCAGCGCCCGCGCCGCCTCGCGCGAGCGGGGCAGGCAGACGATCGTTGCCGCGTAGGGCGGCGCGGGCGTGACCGAACACATCGCCGCGAAATGGTCATAGTCCGGTTTGAACCCCGTCAGGGCCACAAGCCGGTCGCGCGGCAACATGGACAGGTCATCGTCGCGGCGCGGCCCGTAGACGGCGATGCGCCCGCTGGCAGGAAGGGTCAGCGCGCCGGTCTCCAGCGCCAGGGACAATCGTGCGGATCTCATGGGCGGGGGCTCAGGCCCCCCGGGCCCTTCTGTCCGGGTGCACGATCATTCCTTTTCCATCGTGCATTGCAGCGGATGCTGGTGGCGGCGGGCAAAATCCATCACCTGTGCAACCTTGGTCTCCGCCACCTCGAAGCTGAACACGCCGACAACCGCGAGCCCCTTCTTGTGCACCGTGAGCATGATCTCGAAGGCCTGCGCATGGTTCAGGCCGAAGAAGCGTTCCAGCACATGGACGACGAATTCCATGGGAGTGTAGTCGTCGTTCAGAAGCAGCACCTTGTACAGCGGCGGGCGCTGCGTCTTCGACTTCGGCTTGGTCAGAATCGCAGTGTCGTGCCCGGGGCCATCCGTCTTGTCGGACATTATCAAAGGACGGAAGGACACGGGGATCGGGCTCCGGCTTCAGGATTCGGGGTTGCAACTGGCATGGAAAATATAGCCTCTTTTGCCGCAGGGAAAAGAGGTGGCCATGCTGACGACGATCGGCTTCGACGCGGACGACACGCTCTGGCAGAACGAAAGCTATTTCCGGATGACCCAGGACCGGTTCCTGGAGCGACTCGCCGACCATGCCGAGCCCGATCGCCTGCTGGAACGCCTGACCGCGGCCGAACAGCGGAACCTGTCCTACTACGGCTTCGGCGTGAAGGGGTTCACCCTGTCGATGATCGAGACGGCGGTCGAGGTGACCGAAGGCCGAGTCCCGGCCCGTGTCATCGGCGACCTGATCGCCATGGGGCGCGAACTGCTGGAACATCCGCTGGAGCTTCTGCCGCATGTCCGCACCACCGTCACCGCGCTGTCGGAACAGTTCCGCCTGGTGCTTATCACCAAGGGCGATCTCTTGCACCAGGAGCGTAAGCTGGCGCAGTCCGGCCTGGGCGACCTGTTTCACGGCGTCGAGATCGTCTCGGAAAAGACCGAGGCGATCTACCGGCAGGCCTTCGCGCGGCACGGGACGGGGGCGGACCAGGCGATGATGGTCGGCAACTCGCTGAAATCAGACGTCATTCCGGCGCTTCAGGCGGGGTCGTGGGGCGTGCATGTGCCGCAAGCGCAAGAGTGGTCGTTCGAAGCCGCGCCAGCCCCGACCGCGCACAGCAGGTTTCACGTTCTCAGGGATCTGGGCGACCTGCCGGACCTGGTGCATCACCTGCATCTCAAGGCCGGCACAAGCACTCCCACCCCCCACCAATAGACGGCAAGGCCCCTTTCTTGCCCTAGATATGGCTGACCGACCTCGCATTGCTGCTTCCCTGCAACTACTTCAATTGCACCGCGAAAGCCTTTGGATTTTTTGGGTTTTCGCGTTGTCATTCCTGTGCTAGCCTTCGTTTCGAGGCAGAATTGGGCACCGGAAAATCCGGGCCAGCAGGCAAGGGGTGGGCGAGGTGACATCGCTTCTCGAGCGTATTTTTCGCGCTATTTCCATGATTATTGTCGTCGCCGCATTCGTGGTGACGTCTCCGCTTCAGGCCGCGCCCTTTGCGGCCATCGTGATGGACGGCCGGACCGGCGAAGTCCTCTACGAGAAGAACGCCAACGCGCGGCTGCATCCGGCATCACTGACCAAGATGATGACGCTCTACATCGCCTTCCAGGAGATCGAGGCGGGGCGTCTGTCCCTTGACACGATGGTAACGGTTTCGCAATACGCCGCATCACAGCCGCCGTCGCGGCTGGGGCTGAAGCCGGGGCAACGGATCTCGATGCGCCATCTGATCCGGGCTGCGGCGATCAAGTCGGCCAATGACGCGGCCTCGGCGATCGGCGACCACATCAGCGGCGACGCCGCGAGTTTTGCCAAGCGGATGACCCGCACCGCGCGGCAGCTCGGAATGAACAACACCACCTTCAGGAACGCCAACGGACTGACGGCAGAGGGGCATCTGTCCACGGCCTACGACATGAACGTGCTGGGCCGGCATCTGTTCTACGACTTCCCCCAGTACTACCACATCTTCTCGCGCCGGACGGCGGACGCCGGGATCGCGACCGTCACCAACACGAACTCGCGGTTCCTGGACAGCTATGAAGGCGCCGACGGCATCAAGACCGGCTACACCAGCCCGGCGGGTTTCAACCTGACCGCCTCGGCGCGGCGGGGCAACAAGCACATCATCGCGACCATCTTCGGCGGCAGTTCCTCGGCGAACCGCAACGCGAAGATGGCCGAACTGATGGACATCGGGTTCGGCAAGGCCCGCAACGGCGTGAAGGAACAGCCGCCGAAGGCAGCGCCGATCGAGGACGCTCTGGTCGCCTCGCTGGAGACCGGGATCGACGAGATCGATGCCGTGGGCGGGGCCGGCAAGACGGTGCGTGTTTCGGGCGAAGTGAAGAAATCGCCGCGACCGAAGGCGCGAGCGGTGGCGCCGACGGTCCCGGATGCCGTGGCGGTCGCCATGGCCCAGGGGATCGAAGGTGCGCTGGCGGAGGCAACCGCTGCGCCGGCTCCGGAAGGGACGCTGGATTTCCAGGCGCAGGCGATGGCCGCGGCCGGACAGGCGACCGCAGAGCCTGTGGCGCTGGCGGAGGCCGAAAACGAGCCGGCGGCAGTGATCGAAGCTGCGCCGGATAATATCATGCTGGCCGAAGCGACCGAACCGGCGGCCCTTCCTGCCGCCCTGCCCGAACCGGGCACGCTTGAGGCTCAGGCTGCGGCTTTGGCAGCACCGGCAGGCGAGACGGTTCTGGCCGAAACGGTTGCGCCGGAGCTGCTTCCGGGAGCTGCGGCCGAGCCGTCTGTCGATCCCGCCCTCGCCCGGTTCAAACCGAAGGCACGCCCCGATGCCATGGCTGCTCCGATGGTTGCGGCGGTGGAGCCGGAGGCGAGCGTGCCAGCCGCCCCGGTGGTGGAGACGGTCGCGCAAGAGATCGTTCTCGCCGAGGTCACGCCCGAGCTTGTGGTGAGCGATCGAGGCATGGATGAAGCCGTGACCGAGGCCCCCGCGGAGCTGCTGGCCGAAGTGACCGCTGTCGAGACTGTCGCGGGAGCCGCGGCGCTGGCCTCGCCGTCGATGTCGATGTCGGCAGGCCTTGCGGCGGATGCGGCAGCCTCGGCAATGCCCAAGCGGCAGGCTCCGATCTTCGACAAGGTCGAGACCGCCGCAATGCAGGCGGACACGGGGGCAAGCGAAGAGATCGTCGTGGTGATGTCCACCTCGGGCGGGCGGCACTTCGGGGTGAATGTCGGCGAATATTCCTCGCGATACGAGGCGGACAAGGCGCTGCTCAAGACCGCGCTGGCCGAAAGCGCGACCCTGAACGAGGGGAACCGGCGGGCGATCCAGTCGGGCGGCAAATGGCGGGCAAGCTTCATGGGGCTGACCGAGGAACAGGCCCGGCTGGCCTGCCGGCGCCTGACCGCCCGCGCGATCCCCTGCGAAACCGTAGGAGGCTGAGCCATGGTCGCACTCGTCTTTCCCGCCCTGCCGACCGTCACCCTGCCCGTCACCGGCCGTGCCGAACGCTTCCCGGTCCGCCGCATCTTCTGCGTCGGCAGAAACTATGCCGAGCACACCCGGGAGATGGGGGGCGCGCCGGAACGGGAGACGCCGTTCTTCTTCACGAAGCCCGCCGATGCCGTGGTGGAGTCCGGCAGCCGCATCCCCTATCCGCCCGCCACACAGAACCTGCACCACGAGGGTGAGCTGGTGGTCGCCATCGGCAAGTCTGGCGCGATGGTGTCGGAGGAAGCGGCCAAGGCGATGATCTGGGGGCACGCCGCCGGGAACGACCTGACCCGCCGCGACCTTCAGGCAGAGGCGAAAGAGCGCCGCCGGCCCTGGGACATGGCCAAGGGCTTCGACAAGTCGGCGGTGGTGGGCGCGATCAAGCCGGGCCCCCTGCCGGGCGCGCGGCTGCGTTGTTCGGTGAACGGGTCGGTGCGGCAGGAAGCCTCGACCGACGAGATGATCTGGACCCCGGCCTCGATCATCGCGGCCCTGTCGCAGCTGGTCAGCCTGTCGCCAGGCGACCTGATCTTCACCGGAACCCCGGCCGGGGTGGGACCGCTCAATCGGGGCGACACCTGCAAGGTCGAGGTCGAGGGGCTGGCGCCCGCAACGGTGACGATCGCCTGATCCTGTCCACGGTGGACAAACGCTGAAAATTCCGTGCAATCAGACCCTTGGCGTTTCGCGTTAGGGTGGTGTTAACCTCTGGTCTCAGGGCTTTGGCCGGTCATCCCAGTCCTTCATCAGGATGCGGTTCGCATCGCCCTCGGGGTCGTCGAACTGCCGGTTGCGCATGGCCCAGAAGAAAGCCACAAGCCCAATCCCGCCGAGAAACAGCGAGGCCGGGATCAGGATGGTCAGGACTTCCATTACTTCAGCCTCATCGCATTCAGCGAAACGGTGATCGAGGACAGCGACATGGCCAGAGCCGCGGCAAGCGGCGTGGCAAGGCCCACCAGCGCGATCGGCACGGCGACGATGTTGTAACCGCCCGAGATCAGGAAGTTCTCGATCATCCGCCGCGTGGCCTGCCGGCTGATCCGCAGGGCATCGGCAATGGGGGCGATGTCCTGGCCAAGGAGCACGATGTCCGAGGCCACCCGTGCCGCATCCAGCGCCGAGGCGGGCGAGATCGAGACATGCGCCGCCGCCAGGGCGGCGGTGTCGTTCAACCCGTCGCCGACCATCAGCACCTTGCGGCCCCCGGCCGCCAGCGCGGCGACGCGCGCGGCCTTTTCGGCGGGGAGAACCCCGGCCTGCCAGTCGGGGATGCCGAGGCGTTGGGCAAGGTCGCGAACCGGAGCTTCGGCATCGCCGGAGAGAAGCTCGACCTTGAGACCTGCGGCCTTCAGGGCCGAGACGGCCTGTTCCGCGCCGGGGCGCAGGCGGTCGGTGAAGGCGAAGGCGTGGGTTTCCGGCCGGGTGCCCCCCACCCTCATCCCCTCCCCACGGGGGGGAGGGGAGGCGCCCGGGGCTGCGGGGGCGCCTGCAATGGAAAGGTATGTCGCAGTCACCGGCAGCGGTTCGGCTCCGCACCAGTCGGCCCGGCCCAGACGGACGCGCGCACCGCGGTAGCTGCCCTCGATGCCCTGGCCCGGCACCTCGCGGATGCCGGTCACTTCGGCGGGGGCGATGCCTTCGGCCCTGGCGCCTTCGGCCAGAGCCCGGGCAAGCGGATGCGCCGAGCCGGCGGCCAGCGCGGCGGCGAGGGCCACGACCTCGGCCGGGTGGTCGGCCAGGGCGACGGGTTCGGGTGTCCCGAGCGTCAACGTGCCGGTCTTGTCGAAAACCACGGTATCGACCTCGGCAAGGCGTTCCAGCGCGGTGCCGTGCTTGATGAGGAGACCCTTGCGGAACAGCCTGCCCGAAGCAGAGGTGATGACGGCGGGAACCGCAAGGCCCAGCGCGCAGGGGCAGGTGATGATGAGAACGGCAGCCGAAATGTTGATGGCATGGCGCAGGTCGCCCCCGGTGGCCCACATCCAGTGGCCGAAGGCGGCGAAGGACAGGATGTGGACAAGCGGCGAGTAGAGCCGCGAAGCGCGGTCGGCCAAGCTGGTGTAGCGCGTCTTGACCCCTTCGGCGACGGCGACGAGATCGGCCATGCGGTGCAGGCTGGAGTCGTTCCCCGCCGCCGTGACCTGCACGGTCAGGGGGCCGGTCAGGTTCACCTCGCCCGCGCTGACCCGGGTGCCCTGCCCTGCAGGAACTGGCAGGCTTTCCCCGGTAAGGAGGCTGCGGTCCAGTTCCGATGCGCCCGACAGGACCACACCGTCCACCGGCATCCGCGCGCCGGGACGGACCAGCACGGTGTCGCCCGGCGCGACGGCGGCGATGGGGGTTTCGACTTCCTGCCCGTCCACCAGCAGGATCGCGCGGGGCACTTCCAGCGCCGCCAGTTCCTCGGCCGCCGAGCGGGCGATGGCGCGGGTGCGGTGGTCGAGGTAGCGGCCAAGGAGCAGGAAGAACGCGAGCATCACGGCGGCGTCGAAATAGGCGTGATGGCCGGACATCCAGGTCTCGAACACCGAGATCGAGGAGGCGAGGATCAGCGCCAGCGAGATCGGCACGTCCATGCCGAGCTTGCCCTGGCGCAGCGAGGCCCAGGCCGAGCGGAAGAAGGGTTGCCCGGCAAAGACCACGGTCGGCAGCGCGATGGCGGCGGAAATCCAGTGGAAGAGGTCGCGCGTCGCCGCCTCGGCCCCCGACCAGACGGCGACCGAGAGAAGCATCACGTTCATCATCGAGAAGAACGCGACGCCGAGCCGCATCAGCAGGTCACGGCCCTGGCGATCGGTCTCGGTGGCCGAGAGGAGGCCGGGGTCAAGCTCATGCGCTTCCTGGCCAAGCGTGTCGAGGAGGCAGATCAGCTGGGCGGCGGTGACGCTGCCCTCGGCCTCGACCGAGACGCGCTTGAGGGTCAGGTTGACGCGGGCCGAATGGACGCCGGGCAGGGCCTGAAGCGCGGCCTCGACGGCCGAGATCGACTGCGCGCCGGCGGCATTGGGCAGGGAGAGGACGACGCGGCCGGCGCGGTCGGCGCGCAGGGCCGCGATGCGTTCGGCGGCCGGAACGACGGCGCAGGCCGGGCAGGCGGAGACCGGGGCGCGGGTCGCGGCGAAGTCTTCGGCCAGCGCCATGGCCTAGCCCTTCACGAACAGTTCGGACCGCTGTTCGAAAAGCGTTCCGTCGTCGGACCGTGCCGTGACCTTGACCATCCATTTGCCGATCCCGAGCGGCACATCGGCGGCATAGCGGTCGCCGTCCAGCGTGAAGTCGGGGAAGCGGTCCTCGCTGGCCTCGGTGGTGCGGCCGACGAGGACCTGGAGGTCGTTGACCCGGACCGGCAGGCCGTCCGGGCCGTGGAAGGCCAGCGTCATTCGGCCGGCCTCGTAGCCAGGGGTCATGGTCCAGCCCAGCGCCTCTTGTGCGGCCTTGCGCTTGTCGAAGCCCTGGGAGGCGACGTAGGAGTTCTGGACTTCGAGGCCGGGGAAGGTCGAAACCGCCTTGTAGGCCAGCAGGACATTGACCCCGATGATGACGGCGAAAGCGCCGACGGTGAAGGCCAGGACATGCTTTCCGGTGATCTCCGCCATCATTGGTCCTTCCCGTTGAAGACCGTATCATGCGACACGCGGTTCGTCGTGCCAAGCTCTTCCACCCAGAGCCGGACGTTCGTGCGGTCCTCGACGGCGGCACGGGTGCCGGGGGCAGCCGTCAGGTACACGCGCTGCGACATGGTTTCGTTCGCGGGCACGGTGACGGTAAGACCCTCGCGGCCTTCCAGCGCAAGCGTGACGAAGGCGTCAGACGTGACGGCGATGGTGAACTGGGCATCAGCGCCGCCCTTGTTGCGCAGGCGGATGTCATAGGCGTTGCGGATCGAGCCGTCGGACAGCGTGACATAGGTCGGGTTGCGGACCGGGGTCACGTTGATGTCGATGGGCGAGCGCATGAAGAGCGCGACGATGAGCCCGATGCCGACGCCGGCCCAGAGGAGGGTGTAAAGCACGGTGCGGACCCGGAAGACATGGCTCCAGACCGATTTCGGGGGCTTGCCGGCGCGCTCGCGCGCCTCGTCGGTCAGCGCCATGTAGCCGATCAGGTCGCGCGGCTTGCCGATCTTGTCCATCGTGTCATTGCAGGCGTCGATACAGAGGCCGCAGGTGATGCAGGCGAGCTGCTGGCCATTCCTGATGTCGATGCCCATGGGGCAGACATTGACGCAGGCCATGCAGTCGATGCAGTCGCCCGCGCCCTCGGTGCCAAGCTTGCCGCGCGGCTCTCCCCGCCATTCGCGGTAGCCGATGGTCAGCGTGTCCTCGTCCATCATCGCGGCCTGGATGCGCGGCCAGGGGCAGGCGTAGATGCAGATCTGTTCCCGCGCGAAGCCGCCGAAGAAGAAGGTGGTCATCGTCAGGATCAGCATGGTGATGTATGCGACAGGATGGGCCTGGAACGTCACCAGATCGCGCAAGAGCGTTGGCGCGTCGGTGAAGTAGAAGATCCAAGCGCCGCCCGTCGCCAGCCCGATCAGGAACCACACCGCCCACTTGATCGCGCGCTTGCGGACCTTCTCGGCGTCCCATTTCTGCCGGTGCAGTCGGATGCGCGCGTTGCGGTCGCCTTCGATCCAGCGTTCCACCAGGATGTATAGGTCGGTCCAGACTGTCTGCGGGCAGGCATAGCCGCACCAGACCCGCCCTGCCGCGGAGGTGAATAGGAAGAGCCCCAGACCCGCCATGATGAGAAGGCCCGCGACGAAGTAGAATTCGTGCGGCCATATCTCGATCATGAAGAAGAAGAACCGGCGGTTCGCCAGGTCTATCAGAACCGCCTGGTCCGGCAGCGACGGCCCGCGGTCCCAGCGCAGCCAGGGAGTGATGTAGTAGATTCCGAGGCTGATCCCCATGATCCACCACTTCAGCGTGCGGAAGGTGCCCTTCACGCGGCGCGGGAAAACCGGCTCGCGCGCGGCATAGAGGCTGGGTTCGGTCTCGGGGGTCGTCACGGGTGCTCCTTCGCTGGCCGGTGCCAGTCTATCATGCCGCCTGCAATCGGCCATTCCGGACAGGCGGGCCTTGACCTGCATCAATAGTGCCGGTGCCGGGGCGAATTGAATGCGGCAAGCCAGCACAACTTGGCGTGATGCGACGCTGCGCACCGTGCGGTGCATGCTGCTGGAAAAGGGGGACCCGAAGGCCCCCCAAGGTTCACAAGCGATCCGGGCAGGTCATTCCCCGCCGCCGCGACCATGGACATAGAAGGCTGCCGCGCGGATCTCGTCCTCGCTGAGGCGGGTGTTCCAGTTCGGCATCACGCCGAAGCGCGCATAGGTAACCGTCTGGGTGATCGCCTCGCGCGTGCCACCATAGAGCCAGATTGCGTCGTTCAGCCGCGGCGCGCCCTGCGCCCGGTCGCCCGAGCCGTCCTCCATGTGACAGGCCGCACAGTTCTCGGCAAAGACCGTCGCGCCCTCGGCCGCCAGCGCCGCGTCATGCTCCTGCCCCGAGATGGCAAGCACATGTTCGACGACCTGCGAGATCTGGGTCGCGTCCAGGATGCCATCGGCGCCGAACTTCGGCATCTCCGAATAGCGGGCGTCCGGGTCCGTGGTGTTGCGGATGCCGTGGGTGATGGTCAGATGGATGTCCTCCATCGTGCCGCCCCAGAGCCAGTCGTCATCCAGGAGGTTCGGATAACCCTTGCCTTCGAACCCGGCCGCGCCCGAGCCGTGGCACTGGGCGCAGTTGGTGCGGAACACCGCCGCACCCGCACGTTCGGCAAAGGCGGCAAGCTCGGGATCGGAGCCGATGGCGTTCAGATCGGCCGCCACCAGTCGCGCCTTGATGTCGGCGTTGGCCGCATCGACCGCAGCGATCTCGGCCGCGACATCGGCCCTGGTCGAGGCCCCGAGAAGCCCCGGTGTCGCCCCCTTGATCAGCGGCCAGGCCGGATAGGCGATGGAATAGCCGATGCCCCAGACGATCGTGGCGTAGAACACCCAGACCCACCAGCGCGGCAGAGGGTTGTTGTATTCCTCGATACCGTCCCAGGCATGGCCGGTCGTCTCCACCTGCCGGGGCTCTTTCTTCAATGGCTTGGCGCACATGGCCTTACGCCTCCTTACGCGATTGGGCAGGATGGTCCTCCGCAGGACGGTCGTCGTTGCGGAAGATCGAGTTGGCGACGTCCCGATGCGCGGCGCGCGATCCGGGACGGAAGGCCCAGAGGCAGACGCCGAGGAAGGTCAGCGTCATCGCCAGGAGGAACCAGCTGTCCGCGAGATGGCGGAGGAAGGAATAGGTTTCCATCGCGCCCTCCCTATCGGCTTGCCACGGGGGTGTAGGTCGAGAAATCGACCATCGTGCCCAGCACCTGGATATAGGCGATCAGGGCGTCCGCCTCGGTCAGCTCTGGCTGGCCGTCGAAGTTGCGGACGTTGACCGGATTACCGAAGGCGGACTCGCCGTAACGCTCTTCAAGGCCCGCGCTGTCACCGTTCGGATCGGCCTGGGCGACAAAGTCGGCCTGGGCGTTGGCGATCATCTCCTCGGTGTAGGGCACGCCCACCATAGCATGGGTTTCCAGCGAGTCGCGGATGTAGCGCCCGTCGATCTGGCGGCTGAACAGGAAGCCGTAGGGCGGCATCACCGACTCCGGCACCACGGACTTGGCATTGTGGAAGTGGTCCTGGTGCCATTCGTCGGAATAGCGCCCGCCCACCCGTGCCAGGTCCGGCCCGGTGCGCTTGGACCCCCACTGGAACGGATGGTCATACATCGACTCGGCCGCCAGGCTGTAGTGGCCATAGCGTTCCACCTCGTCCCGCATCGGGCGGACCATCTGGCTGTGGCAGACGTAGCAGCCTTCGCGGATGTAGACGTCGCGCCCAGCCAGTTCCAGGGGCGTATAGGGGCGCACGCCTTCCACCTTCTCGATGGTGTTTTCCAGGTAGAACAGCGGCACGATCTGCACGATGCCCCCGATGGTCACGACCAGGAAGGACAGGATCAAGAGGAGCGTGGCATGCGTTTCGATTGCCTTGTGTTTGTCAAGGATACCCATGATGTGACCCTTTCCCTTATTCGGCCGGAACGGCGTTGTTGGCGTTGACCGGCGACTTGGCCGGCTGGG